>CAKZON010000017.1 GCA_937136425.1 uncultured Crocinitomix sp. | reverse complement strand
TGAGAAATCGAAACTAATGATTTTTAGTAACCCATGTAATCCTACAGGTTCGGTTTATACAAAAGAAGAACTAGAAGATGTTGCTAAAGTTGTTGCAGGTACAGAAAACTTTTATGTAATTTCTGATGAAATATATGAACACATTGTGTTCAATCAAAAGAATGTAAGCTTTGCAGCATTGCCAGGAGTTTATGATAAAACAATAACAGTTAATGGAGTTTCTAAAGCTTTTGCAATGACAGGATGGCGCGTTGGTTATATCGGTGCTCCAAAAGCTATTGCAGCAGCATGTGGAAAAATTCAAGGTCAATATACTTCAGGAACAGGTTCTATAAGTCAAAGGGCAACTAAAAGAGCCATGGAAACTGACCCTGCTGAATTGCAATTCATGGTTGATGCTTTTAAAAGCCGCCGTGACTTAGTTTTAAGACTTTTAGGAGAAATTGATGGTGTAAAAATCAATGTGCCAGAAGGTGCGTTTTACGTTTTTCCTGATATCTCAAGCTTTTTTGGTAAATCTGTAAATGGCCGCACAATTAATAATGCCAGCGATATGTCTTTATATTTATTAGACGAAGCATTGGTAGCATTAGTAACTGGAGAAGCATTTGGAGACCCTCATTGTATTCGACTTTCTTATGCAACCTCAGAAGAGGTTTTAACAGAAGCTATTGCAAGAATTAAAACTGCACTTGATAAATTGAGCTAATGATTGATTTAAGAAATACGTTTGAAGCATTTGCCAACAAGAAAATTATTGTTGTTGGTGATGTGATGATTGATACTTATTTAAAAGGTTCTGTGAATCGTATTTCTCCAGAAGCTCCAGTGCCAATCGTACAATTCAAATCTAGAGAACACCGTTTAGGCGGGGCTGCAAATGTTGCATTAAATATTAAAGCACTTGGTGCGCAACCTTTCATTTGTTCGGTTATTGGTAAGGACGAAGAAGGTAATTTATTTCAACGCTTGATTGCAGAAAGTAATTTAACTGATTGGGGCGTTTTAGCAAGTGATGATAGAGTAACTACCGTTAAAACAAGAGTGATTGGTAATAATCAACAATTACTTCGTGTAGATAATGAGCGTACAGATCCTATAAATTCTTTAACTGAATTTGCATTGATTGAGCGTGTCAAAAAAGTTGCAGAAAAAGAAAAGGTTGATGCCATTATTTTTGAGGACTATAATAAAGGAATACTGACTGAAAACGTGATTCAATCAATTATTGAATTTGCCAATCAAAATAATATTATTACTACGGTTGATCCTAAGAAGGAAAACTTTTTCGCCTATTCAAATGTTACTCTATTTAAACCAAACTTAAAAGAGTTTAAAGAAGGGATGGGTGCACAATTTGAAATGGAGGAGAGAGAGGCATTTATTGAAGCCGTGAAAGGATTACAAGAAAAGATATCACCTGAATACACTTTCATTACATTGTCCGAATATGGTGTGTATATGGGGGAGTCAGATGAGCATCATTTTGTGCCTGCACATGTGCGCGTTATTGCAGATGTTTCAGGAGCAGGAGATACAGTAATTAGTGTTGCAACCTTGTGTCTTACATGTAATTTGTCTGCTAAATTAGTGGCAGAGATAGCCAATTTAGCTGGCGGTTTAGTTTGTGAAAAGATAGGGGTTACAACTGTGGATAAAGAACAGTTGATGAGTGAGGTTTTAGCATTATAGAAAAGAGTAAACCATTAATACGAAAAGTTTTGGGTACAAAAGTAAAGCCGTATAATAAGGCTAACGCCTCCAAGAAAGAAGAGGTAGAAGAAATGTTCGACAACATTTCAGGAAAATACGATTTTCTCAATCATTTTTTATCATTAGGTATTGATAAGTTATGGCGAAAAAAAGCGATTAAAATTCTAAAGGAATATCAGCCGAAGGTCATTATGGATATGGCAACTGGAACGGGTGATTTTGCAATTGAAGCTTTAAAGCTAAATCCAACTAGAGTAGTAGGAGTTGATCTTTCAAACGGAATGTTGGAAGTTGGGCGTAAAAAAATGAAAAAGAAAGGTGTTGACCAAATCGTTGAAATGGTGCAAGGCGATTCTGAAAATTTAAGTTTTGAAGATGAAACTTTTGATGCCTATACTGTTGGTTTTGGAGTGAGAAACTTTCAAAATCTAGATTTAGGTTTAACAGAAATGCTGCGTGTATTAAAAACAGGGGGAGTTGGTATGATTCTTGAATTTTCAAAACCTAAAAAGTTTCCTGTTAAACAATATTTTAAATTTCATTCTAAATATATTATACCAACCATAGGTAAGGCTGTTTCTAAAGATAAAGCTGCTTATACTTATTTGCCAGAATCAGTAGAGGCTTTTCCAGAAGGACAAGCTTTTATGGATATTATGACAGATGTTGGGTATAAAAATGTCAAATCAAAGATAGTTGGAGGTGGAATCGCAACAATTTATTACGGAATAAAATAAACCATGTAACTTTATCCGCCGTATGTTTTATAGTTGGAGGATATATTTTGCGGAATAAACTTGAAAAAAATACGTTTTATAAATTGTGCAAGTGAAGATTAGATTAATTTGGGTGGTATTATTACTGTTGTTCTCTCAGGGTTTGAGTGCGCAACGCTATGGTAAAAACTATCCAGGTTTTGAACATAAAAAATTCCATTTTGGAACAGCTTTGGGCGGAACGAGTACTACTTATAGATATGTCTTAAAGACCAATTTCACTTCTTTTGATTCTGTTTATCAAGTAAGTGTTAATTCAGGACCTGGTTTTGCGATTCACTTACCTTTGATATCTTGGAATGTTCATTCAACTTTTCATATAAGAACCATTCCTTCTTTAACATTTCATGATACGGAATTTTTATATTCATATTGGAGAGGTGGTGAGCGTAAAACAAGAACTACACGTACCCAACCTACCTTATTAAATTTTCCACTTCTTTTTAAAGCCAATACAAAAAGGATTAATAATTTCTCTGCCTATGCAATTACTGGTATATCCTATAGTTATGATTTGGCAAGTCAAGAAGATGTTGATCAATCAATCAGTGATCCAATCGTAAAGTTGAAAAAACATGATTTTGCATACCATGTAGGTGGCGGGTTTGATTTCTTTTTACCTTATTTTAAATTTGGTATCGAAATTAAATTAACCAATGGTATTAAAAATCTGCTAATTCAGGATGATACTTTCTACTCATCTCCTTTAGAGAGTTTAAAGTCTCAAACTTGGTGGTTTTCCATTACCTTTGAGGGATAAATGATAAAAACAGTTGATTTAAGAATACCGTCGCACTTCATTAATAATGAAGATTATATTCATGCGCGAATTGTAGCAGAATTAGATATTAGAATTGATGATGTAAATCATTTAGAGTTGTTGAAACGCTCCATTGACGCTAGAAAGCGAACTATTCAATATAACTTGCGCTACGCCGTTTACATTGGAGAGGATTTTCAGGAAGCTCCTCCAAGTTTTACTCCGCAAGATGTTTCTTCAGCACCCTCGGTTGCAATAATTGGCTCAGGGCCAGCAGGTTTGTTTGCGGCCCTAAATGCAATTGAAAATAATTTAAAACCAATCGTTTTTGAACGAGGTAAAGATGTAAGGGCACGACGAAGAGACTTGGCAAAAATTCATAAAGAACATTTAGTAGACGAAGATTCCAATTATTGTTTTGGAGAAGGCGGAGCAGGAACCTATTCTGACGGAAAACTATATACCCGTTCAAAGAAAAGAGGAAACTTGAAAAAAGTTCTAGAATGGTTTGTTCATTTCGGTGCAGATAAAACTATTCTTGTAGATGCGCACCCGCATATTGGTACAAATAAGCTACCAAAGATAATTCAAGCCATGCGCGAAGAGATTATTAAATGTGGGGGAGAAGTAAGGTTTGAAGAAAAATTAACTGATATTAAAATTGTAGAAGAGCGAATTACCGCCTTGCAAATTAATAACAGCACTTGGCATAACTTTGATCGAGTAATTTTAGCTACTGGACATTCTGCTCGCGACATTTTTGAAATATTACATCAACAAAAGGTGCAAATGGAAGCGAAGCCGTTTGCTATTGGTGTGAGAATAGAGCATGCACAAGACTTAATTGATGAAATTCAGTATCATGGTCAGCTGAGTGGTGAAGAATTGCCGCCGGCATCTTATTCTTTAGTTGCACAAGTTGAGGGGATGGGAGTTTATTCATTTTGTATGTGTCCTGGTGGAATTGTTGCACCATGTGCTACTCAACCAACAGAGGTTGTTACAAATGGTTGGTCTCCTTCTAAGCGCAATAACCCCTATGCGAACTCAGGAATCGTAGTGCAGGTTGAACCAAAAGATTTACCTAATTATTCACCAAACGATCCATTTGTATCACTTAATTTTCAGCGTAAGGTAGAGCATGATTGTTGGGTTGCAGCAGGAAAAACACAAGCTGTCCCAGCACAACGTTTAATGGATTTTATTAACAGAAAGGTTTCAAGTAATTTACCTGAAACATCCTATCAACCGGGTTTAGTTTCTGTTGATTTGAATAAGGTCTTACCAGATCTAGTTGCTAGAAGATTAAGAAAAGCCTTTTTAGAATTCGGAAAAAAAATGAATGGCTTTTTAACTAATACCGCGGTTTTGCATGCGCCCGAATCTCGTACATCATCTCCAGTAAAAATTCCAAGAAATAATGAATCGTTAGAGCACCCATTTGTTGCAGGACTTTATCCTTGCGGAGAAGGAGCAGGATATGCTGGTGGAATTATTTCAGCTGCAATTGATGGCATGCGTTGCATGGATATAATTGCAAAAGAGGAGCTTTCGTAGCGATCGTTTTAGAGTAGTAACCTCTTGATAAATAAGGGGGTGTTTTTGTGAACTGATTTTTGTCATGTTTTCCTTCAGTAGAATTGAATATATTGATAGGATTAATCACCCACCACATGCCGTTTAATAAAAAAGAAAATCACAACATAATTGAAATTCGTCCTAGGTTTAGGTTAATAACAACTTATTCCATTCCACAAGTTATGGATTTGTTGGAAGACTCGGTGCGCAAAGATGATACGGTTGTGGGTAAAAAAGTACATGATATTTATTATCTCGACATTCCGCCTAGCGAGCAACATTATTGGTCGCCTGAACTTCGTGTTTCTTTAGAGCAGAATGAGGCAGGTGAAGGGACTTTTATTCGTTGTGTTGTTGGGCCAAGACATAATGTTTGGCTAATGTTTGTTTTTATTTATGGTTTTCTTGGCGTTTTGTCATTGTTTGGAGGGATGTATGGGTTAGCACAATGGAATTTAGGAAATGGTTCAGTTTGGTTATGGTGTTTTCCTATTGCATTTACTTTAATTATGAGCGTATACGTGACTGCAAAATTAGGCCAGCGAACAGGGCGCGATCAAATGCTACATTTAATTAGTGTACTGTATCATTCACTTGGCGATCATATTACAGAAAGAAAGTAACTTTTTTCACTTTCATACATTATTGAATAGAAATTGTATCTTCACAGTATAAATTCATCTTGCATGAAAAAAGTATTTATAGCACTCCTTTTTACAATCTTACCAATACTAAATGGACTTAGTTTAGACACCTTATATACTAATCCTAATTATCCACCAATAGTTTACAGCAAAGCAGAATATAAGTTTTATAAATATACGGCTAAGTATGTACCTGATAATTTGTTTCACTCCTTTAAAATTCTAGGATCAAATGATCCTTTTGTAATTGAGCGATTCAAAGAAAGATCTATAGAAGCAGTTATAAATAATGGAATCCATTATCCAAGCGCTCGTTTGCGTAAAGAATTTTGCTTGGAAGGTTACTCTGATTTTGTTTTAGGATTTCATAAAATGGGGATTTATTATCCTAGAGCAATGGAAACATTTGTCCTTCTTTCTTTTCATCAATATTTAAATCAAGAAAAAATTGAATGGTCACGTAATAAGATGACGGCTTTAAACGGAAATAAAAAATCAAATCGAGTTTGGAGAAAAAGAAAACGGAAAATATTTAAACGTGGAGAAGTTCGTGTAAAAGAGTCCAACAAAAAAAATAAAAAGAAAAAAAGCGAAACGGAATATCCAGATCAAACACATTGGGGAGAGTTTGAACTTGAATAATGTTACTCTAAATAAGCAATTTCATTTGCTCCTAGTTCAACGATAATATTATCCTGCAAAGTTGTTGATATATTAAGGCCAACAAAATCTGCTTGAACAGGATATCTACGGTGAGTTCTGTTTACTAAGGTTGCAACCTTTAATACATTGAGCTTATTATCTAAAATTCTGCGCACTGCATGAATCATTGTTCTACCAGAATTAATAACATCATCAAAGATGATAACAGTTCGTTTGGACAAGTCGCTGTCTGCAATTGATAATTTAATATCCTCATCCAAAGGATTGTCTTTGTTCACTGTTACTTCAAATAAGCGAACATCTTGATCCGATATTTTAGCTAAAAGACTAACCATGCGCTCAGCCAATAAGAAACCGTTACCCGATATTCCTGCTACAAAAAGCACGTCTTCTTCAAATGTGTTTTCATAAATTTCAAAGGCAATTCGCTCAATTTTTTGTTGAATTTGTTGCTGATCCAATACAATTGATTTTTCCTGCATGTCAATCTCTTTTTTAGGGGACAAATTTAATGGTTATTCAAAGATATACCATTTCTAATTTTATCAAAGAAAAACTACCAAGTTAGTGCCATAAATTCAAAACTTAAAATTATGTGAATAACATTCAAATATTGTTAATCAATTGTAGAATATTCTCCGTAATTTTGACGGCAATTTAACTGCAAATATTCTAAATATGCCGAAAGATAATAGTATCAAATCCATCTTAATTATAGGAAGCGGACCCATTGTAATTGGTCAAGCATGCGAATTCGATTATTCAGGATCTCAAGCTGCCAGATCGTTAAGAGAAGAAGGAATTGAAGTTACGTTGATTAATAGTAATCCTGCAACTATTATGACAGACCCTGTAATGGCAGATAATATTTATCTGAAACCTTTAGAGGTTGAATCCATTCGTGAAATTTTGGAAATGCATGATATTGATGCCGTTCTACCAACAATGGGAGGACAAACTGCATTAAACCTAGCCATTAAATGTGATGAGCAAGGCGTGTGGGAAGAATATGGTGTTAGAATCATTGGTGTTGATATTGATGCCATTGAAATCACCGAAAATAGAGAGGCCTTTAGAGACCTAATGTTGGAAATTGATGTGCCAATGGCGCCGCAATCTTCGGCTAAATCCTTTTTAGAAGGAAAAGGAGTAGCTCAAGAATATGGTTTTCCTTTATGTATTCGCGCATCTTACACCCTTGGTGGAGCAGGTGCTGCAATTGTATATGAGGAAGAAGAATTTGATAAATTACTAACCAGAGGTTTACATCTTTCACCAATTCATGAGGTGATGATTGATAAAGCCTTAATGGGTTGGAAAGAATATGAATTAGAGTTGTTGAGAGATGCAAATGATAATGTTGTTATTGTTTGTTCAATTGAAAACTTTGACCCAATGGGAATTCATACTGGAGATTCAATTACTGTTGCTCCAGCAATGACCTTGTCTGACACGACATTCCAAAAAATGCGTGACATGGCCATTAAAATGATGCGTAAAATTGGAAATTTTGCAGGTGGATGTAATGTTCAGTTTGCTGTAAGTCCAGATGAGAATGAAGATATCATTGCGATTGAAATAAATCCACGTGTATCAAGATCATCAGCTTTAGCATCTAAAGCAACTGGTTATCCAATCGCCAAAATTGCTGCAAAATTAGCGATAGGTTATCATTTAGATGAATTGAAAAATCAAATTACAAAAACAACTTCAGCTTTATTTGAGCCAACGTTGGATTATGTAATTGTAAAAATTCCACGTTGGAATTTTGCTAAATTTGATGGTGCTGATGATAAGTTAGGACTTCAGATGAAATCAGTAGGAGAGGTAATGGCAATTGGACGTAGTTTCCAAGAAGCATTACAAAAAGCCTGTCAATCATTAGAAATTGGTAGAAATGGTTTAGGTGCTGATGGTCGTGAATTAACAGACCAAAATAAAATATTAAGCAGTTTAGAGCACCCAAGTTGGGATAGGTTGTTCCATGTTTATGATGCTATTAAGCTTGGTATCCCTTTTAAAACAATCAAAGAAAAAACTAAGATTGACAATTGGTTCTTAAGACAAATTGAAGAATTAGTGAGCTTAGAAAAAGTAATTGAGCGCCAAACTGTATCTACAATTTCAAAAGACCTATTGTTTGAAGCCAAACAAAAAGGATACGCCGATAGACAAATTGCACACTTATTAAGATGTTTAGAATCTGAGGTGTACAATAAGCGAAGTGATTATGGAATTAATCGTGTATACAAATTAGTTGATACTTGTGCGGCAGAGTTTGGTGCAGAAACGCCTTACTACTATTCAACGTTTGAGTACGAAAACGAATCTGTTGTAACGGATAAACCAAAAATTGTAGTGCTAGGTTCTGGGCCTAATAGAATTGGACAAGGAATTGAGTTTGATTACTCATGTGTTCATGGAGTTTTAGCAGCGCAAGAGTGTGGCTATGAAACAATCATGATTAACTGTAATCCAGAAACAGTTTCTACTGATTTTGACACGGCTGATAAACTTTATTTTGAACCTGTTTTCTGGGAACATATCTACGATATTATTCGCCATGAAAACCCTGTTGGTGTTATTGTTCAATTAGGTGGGCAAACAGCACTTAAGTTGGCTGAAAAATTAGAGCGCTATGGTATTCGTGTAATGGGTACTTCTTATGATGCGTTGGATTTAGCCGAAGATAGAGGTAGATTCTCAAATTTGTTAAAAGAACATGAAATTCCTTATCCAGAATTTGGAGTAGTTGAAAGTGCTGAACAAGCATTAGAGTTGGCAGATGAATTAGGATTCCCTTTATTGGTTCGTCCATCTTATGTATTAGGTGGTCAAAAAATGAAGATTGTAATTAACAAAGAGGATTTAGAGCACCATGTGGTTGACATCCTTAATGAATTACCTGATAATCAAATCTTATTAGATCATTTCTTAGGTGGCGCTATCGAGGCGGAAGCAGATGCAATCTGTGACGGTGAGAATGTGTATATTATTGGAATTATGCAACATATTGAACCTGCTGGAATTCATTCAGGAGATTCATATGCACTATTACCGCCTTACAATTTAGGAGACTTGGTAATGGATCAAATAAAAGACATTACTAATAAAATAGCAGTTGCACTTCGTACAGTTGGATTAATCAATATTCAGTTTGCGGTTAAAGATGATAAAGTGTATGTAATTGAGGCAAATCCAAGAGCTTCAAGAACAGTACCGTTTATTGCAAAAGCATATCGTGAACCGTATGTAAATTATGCTGCTAAGGTAATGTTAGGAGAGAAAAAAGTAACAGACTTTAATTTCAAACCACACAAAGAGGGTTATGCAATTAAAGTTCCAGTTTTCTCATTTGACAAATTTCCAAATGTTAATAAAGAACTTGGGCCTGAGATGAAATCAACAGGAGAAGGAATTCGATTCATTAAAGATTTGAAAGATCCTTACTTCCAAAAGATTTATAGTGAACGTAACCTTTATTTGAGTAAATAATGGTTTTACTGAGTATAACTGGCCTTTTTCGGACGTTGCTGATTATACTCGGCGTTTTTGTTGTCTTACGCGTTATTGGTAGAATGATGATTGCCAAACGCAACATGGATGAGCACAATCAATTTCAACGAGATAAGAATAAAGCAGATGAAATGGTGCGTAACGCTGAAAGAAATTACGGCAAAACTACCATCTCAAAAATTGGAAAATCCAGTAAAAAGGATGATGATTTTGTTGATTTTGAAGAAATTAAAGAAGATTAATTGATTTCAATTAATCTTCTTTCTTGAAACAAAAGGTGGTTTAAATTAGAATCTAATTTATCCTATCTGTTATTCTGTTAATTCTCTTTAATTTATAGCAGTTGGAGGTATCCGAGTTCAATAAAAAATCCTATTTTAGCATCATCTTTTTTCTGCACAAATAATCACATTATTTAGTGCAGAAAAAATTTGAATCAGACTAATAAAACAAAACGATAATAGATGAATTTGAAAGATAGAATCCTAAGAAAATCAAATCTTTGGCATTTAGGTGCCATTTTGTTGTTTGTAATTATTGCTTGTGCTTATTTTTCGCCGGCACTTAAAGGTTACTCACTTAAACAAGGAGATATTGTTCGTTATGTCGGGATGTCCAGAGAAGTTCAGGATTTCCGAGTGAATGATGGAGAACAGATTTTATGGACAAATTCAATGTTTTCTGGAATGCCAAGTACGCAAATTTCAATGCTGTATGAAGGTACTTGGTTGAATACAGCTATTACGAAAATTGTGCGCTTTGGTTTACCTGCTCCTATTTTCTTTATGTTCGTTTACTTTTTTAGTTTTTACATACTCGCATTAAGTCTCAAAATTAAACCCTATCTGGGCATCATTGGTGCCATAGCTTTCGGTTTATCGTCTTATTTTATTGTGATTTTAGAGGCTGGGCACAATTCCAAGGCCGCCGCAATTGGCCTTGCACCACTCATGATTGCAGGTTTTATTATGGCTTATCGCTTTAAAAACTGGATTTTGGGTGTGGCTCTTTCTTCTGTTTTTATGATGATTGAATTGGGAGCCAATCACGTTCAAATAACCTATTATATGTCTCTAATCATGCTATTATTAGGTGTTGGAGAATTGGTTAGACATGCTAAACAAAATAAACTCCCTAAGTTTTTTAAAGTAACAGGATTGCTAGCGGTAGGATATGTTTTTGCCTTAATGGTTAATTATGGAAACTTGTTTGGTACAATTGATTACGCTAAACACACTATTCGTGGCGGTACTGAATTAACAATTAATCCTGATGGAACACCAAATGAAGGTATTAAAACTGGTGGTTTAGATAGAGATTATGTTACAAATTGGAGTTATGGTCATGCTGAAACCTTTACAATGGTTGTACCTAACTTTAAAGGAGGAGAATCACAGTATATTGGATCGAATGAGGCTAATGAAGAAATTTTAGCTAATGCTGATAGCGGATTTAGACAAAATATAGCTCAAAGTAATCAGTACTGGGGTGATCAGCCTATTGTTTCAGGACCTGTGTACATTGGAATAATAGTCATGTTTTTGGCCTTTTTAGGTTTGGTTTATGTACAAGATAAATACAAATGGGCATTGCTATCCGTAACACTTTTAACTATTATGCTGAGTTGGGGAAGCAATTTTGTTTCTGCCTTTGTGTTATTGCCAATTTTGCTCTACACTGTTAATATGTTCTTAGAAGGCAAAAAGCAAATAATTTTCACGGCGGTTAACTCTTTAATTTTGATGTTTGGTATAACGCAAGGTGATGTTATTTCTAGCACAAGTTTAACAGATTTCTTCTTGGATTATATGCCAGGTTATGACAAGTTCAGAGCCGTAACAATCATTTTAGTTGTTGCGCAATTATGTGTGCCGTTATTGGGGGTTTTATTCTTGCAAAGAGTTATTAAACACCGTGAGGAAATAGCAAAAAAAATGCAAGGATTCTATATTGTGACTGGAGTTTTTGCTTTGGTACTGGTAATCTTCTTAATGGCTCCGGATATGTTTAATACTTTTTTAAGTGCTGGAGAAGTTGCAGGAGTTGATGGTATTGCTGATCCGCAAATGCAAATGCAATATTTAGAATTTTATGATGCATTGGAACTAGCACGACAAGATATTTTCAAACAAGATGTTTTACGTTCTCTAGGCTTTTTTGTTTTGGGAGCAGGTTTAGTTTTCTCATTTATCAAGTTTGGATATTCTAAACTAATATTTGGCGGAGGTCTTGTACTCTTCATTTTATTAGATCTTATTTTTATTGACTTACGCTATGTCAATAATGATGGGCGCGGTAAAAATTATGATATGTGGGTAGAAAGCTATGAGATGAAATATCCGTTCACTGCTGGCGAAGGAGAAAAACAAATCTTAGCACTAGAAAGTCAATTGAATCCTGCTATAACAGTTCAAATTGATTCAGCATTGAATGTTTTAAATGCACAAATGAAAGATGAGGATGATATTAGCGCTCGTGAAAAACAAGTGCGTAGAGATTTCTTAACATTCCGTATTTTAAATAGAAATACAAACTTTAGAGTTTATGAAGTTGGAAATCATTATAATAGTGCTTATGCCTCTTATTTTAACAAATCTATTGGAGGATACCACGGTGCTAAGTTAGGTCGTTATCAAGACTTAATAGCATTCCATATTACAGGTAATAACCCTTCTGTACTTGACATGTTGAATACAAAGTATTATTTACGACCTGAACCAGGACCAACAGGTCAAATTGCAAACACTAAACTAGTTAAGGTTAATCCTAATGCAATGGGTAACGCTTGGTTTGCAAAAAATATTGAGGTTGTAGAAACTGCCAATGATGAGATTCTAGCACTAAATGCATATAACGAAGCAGTTATTACGAAGAAAAATGATGCGAAAGTATTTGTAAATGGCGCTGAGGTTTCAACTGCAGGTTTAGTGGGTACTGAAGCTATTGCAATTCAAATGCCGGGCATGCAAGAACCAATGCCTGTAACTAATATTCCATATGAAGCTACTTTGGATCAACCTTTAGCATTAATTGCAGATTCTAATGGTATTAATTGGATTTATGATTCTGCACCAGATTCAGTTTATTATAAAGTATTTAGTTTGGCGTCAAGTGGACGTGCTGGATGGGATCCTAATCAAACAACTATTGTAGCTTCAGATTTTGCAAAAGATTTGTCTGCAACAAGTTATTCAGGTAACGGTAGTATTGAAATGACAGCTTATCATCCAGATAAAATGACTTATAAATCATCAACCAACGAAACGCAGTTGGCAGTGTTTTCTGAGATGTATTATGCAGATGGTTGGAAGGCATATGTAGATGGTGGTGAGGTTCCAATTTCTCGTGTAAATTATGTATTGCGTGCTGTTGAAGTTCCGGCTGGTGAGCACACTGTAACTATGGAGTTCAAACTGGACTCATATGATAAGGCAACCACAATAGCTACAATTGGCTCAATCGCAATTATTTTACTTCTATTAGCAGGGTTGTATTTAGAGTCTAAACGTGAAGGTGAAGAAGAAGAATTAGATACCGAAATTCCAAATGAGTTCGAAGACTAATAAAGGAAAATGCGTACTAATAATAACCTACTATTGGCCTCCAAGCGGAGGTGCAGGAGTACACCGTTGGTTAAAAATTTCAAAGTATTTAGCTGAGAATAATACCGTTTATGTTTATACTCCAGCAAACCCCGATTTTGCTTTAAAAGATGAAAGTTTATTGCAAAAGGTTTCGCCAAAAATTAAGGTGTTAAAACGCAAAATTTTTGAGCCTTACTTTATCTACCGTGCATTTGTTAAAAAATCTGATAAAGGTCAGGTCAACCAACCGTCATCAGTAGATACTTCTAAAAGCCCAATCAAAAGAATGGGGAAATGGGCTAGGGGGAATATGTTTATTCCAGACCCTAGAGTCTTTTGGGTAAAACCATCTTTTCGTTATCTAAAAAAAATAATAAAAGAAGAAAATATAGAGGTGATTATTAGCACAGGACCACCTCATAGCATGCATTTAATTGGGCTGAAACTTAAAAAGCATTTCGGAGATAAAGTCAATTGGATAGCAGATTTTCGTGATCCTTGGACCAACATTGATTTTTATGACATGCTTAGTGTGGGTAAAAGAGCTGATAATAAAAATAAAAGATTAGAAAGACAAGTAATAGAGACCTGTAGTAACTTAGTTACTGTAAGTGAAAGTTGGGCTGTTAGTTTTGAGGAGTTAGGTGCTAGTCGTAGAAAAGTAATTACAAATGGGTTTGATAGTGCAGATTATAAACTCATACATGAAAAAAACAATCCGCATTTTGTTATTACCCATTTAGGCTCTATTAATGCAGATCGAAATCCAGAAGCTTTATGGATTGCTTTAAATAAGCTTTGCAAGAATAAAGCAGGTTTTAGAGAAAACTTGCGAGTTAGATTGGTCGGAAATGTTCATTCTAATGTTAATAAAGATGTAGCTAAATATGACTTGACAGAGAATGTACGTTTTGTTCCAAATATGCCGCATAAAGATGCTATAGAAGAATTATATAATAGCTCCTTGTCATTGCTCTTATTGAATGATGCTAAAAATATTGATGGTATTGTCCCTGGAAAGATATATGAATATATGGGAGTTGGTAATCCTATATTAACAATTGGTAAGCCAAATGGTGATGCAGGTAATATAATTACCAAAAATAACTTAGGAGCAATTGCTGATTTTGGTGATTCAGAAGCAGCGGAGAGTGCCTTAAACGCTTTTTATGAATCATTTCTTAATGGTAATTTAAAAAGGTTTACAAAGGAAAGTCTTGAAAAGTTTTCAATCAAAAGTATAAGTGAGTCGTTTGAAGCAATATTTTAATGTATATGGAGAATAAGTTTGAGAAAGTAGTGATGGTAGGCTTGGGTTATATTGGTTTACCCACGGCAGCATTAATGGCTAGCAAAAAATTCAGTGTTTTAGGCGTGGATATATCGCAATCCGTTGTAGATACGATTAATAACGGTGAAATCCATATTGTAGAACCTGACTTGTCTGGTATTGTAAAAGATGTTGTAAATAAAAAAACGTTGCGTGCGTCTATAGTGCCTGATGAATCTGACGTTTTTATGATTGCTGTTCCAACTCCATTTAAAGAAGGATACCAACCAGATATTTCATATGTGGAGAATGCTACTAGAGCAGTTATTCCATTTTTACGTGAAGGAAACCTCTTTATTATTGAATCAACTTCACCAATTGGTACAACTCAAAAAATGCGGGATATCATTTTTGAAGAACGCCCCGAATTAGTTGATAAGATCTACATTTCATATTGCCCAGAGAGAGTATTACCTGGAAAAGTAATTTATGAATTAGAACATAACGATCGGGTAATTGGAGGTATTAACGAAGCGTCTTCGCAAATAACAAAGGAATTTTACAGAAAAATTGTATCCTCTAATTTATTTGTAACCAATTCACAAACGGCAGAAATGTGTAAACTTGTTGAGAACTCTTCAAGGGATGTTTCTATTGCTTTTGCGAATGAATTATCTATTATTTGTGAACGTGCAAACATTAATGTGTGGGAATTGATAGAGTTAGCAAACAAGCATCCACGCGTAAATATTTTAAAACCTGGAACAGGGGTTGGGGGACATTGTATCGCCGTTGATCCTTGGTTTATTGTTGCAGATTATCCTAAAGAGGCAACGATTATTAGAACCGCTCGTGAGATTAATTCGTACAAAACTCTGTGGGTAATTGAAAAAATTAAAAACGAAATTTTAACTTTTTCTCAAAAAGAAAATAGAAAACCGAAAGTGGCTTTAATGGGATTAGCCTTTAAGCCAAATATTGATGATTTAAGGGAATCGCCAGCAATTCAAGTTGTTAAGGTGTTAAATGGTGCAGGTTTAAATGCTGATTATAGTGTGGTGGAACCAAATATTTCTGAAGCTAGAGAAAACCATTATTTAAATGTAGATTTGTATGGCTACAAAGAGGCATATAACAGTGCAGATATTGCTGTTTTTCTTGTAGGCCATAAAGAATTTAAAGATTTAATTGCAAAAGAATCTATTTTAGAATTAGATTTTTGTGGAATACGAGAATGAAATTGAAGAAAAAAATATTAATTGTATTTGGAACCCGACCTGAAGCTATAAAAATGGCACCATTGGTAAAGGCTTTTGAAAACTATCAGTCAGATTTTGATACGAAAGTTTGTGTAACCGCTCAACATAGAGAAATGTTGGATCAGGTACTTGACATTTTTGAAATACATCCAGCCTATGATTTGGATTTAATGAAAAAGAATCAAGATTTATATGATGTGACAAGCAATATTCTTCTATCATTTAAAGAGGTTTTGGATGATTTTTCGCCAGACTTAGTTTTGGTTCATGGAGACACGACAACAACCTTTTCAGTTTCACTATCGTGTTATTACAAAAAAATAGCTGTAGGACATGTTGAGGCTGGGTTACGAACAGGAAATATTTATTCACCTTGGCCAGAGGAAGTAAACCGTAAATTAACTGGTGTAATAGCGAACTATCACTTTGCGCCAACGGAAAAGTCAAAAGAAAACCTCCTTAAAGAAAATGTGCATTCAGACCAGATTGTTGTGACTGGTAACACGGTTGTAGATGCATTGTTTTTAGCGTTAAACAAAATAGAGCAAAATAATTCTTTAAAGCAAAGATTAGCTTTAGAAACAGAAACGGTTCTACCAAATGTTAATTTGGAAAAAGACAAAATTGTATTGATTACCGGACATAGACGTGAGAATTTTGGAGAAGGTTTTAGAAATATTTGCGCAGCAATTAAAGAGTTGGCAAATAAATTTAAAGAAACAACATTTGTTTATCCTGTACATTTAAATCCAAATGTAAAGGGACCGGTTAATGAATTATTAACTGGTATTTCTAATGTCCGTTTAATAGCACCTTTGGGTTATTTGTCTTTTATTCATTTAATGAGTAAATCATATTTAATTCTTACAGATTCGGGTGGGATTCAAGAAGAAGCGCCAAGTTTAGGAAAGCCTGTTTTAGTAATGCGTGACACAACAGAACGCCCTGAGGCAGTCACCGCAGGTACGGTAAAATTAGTGGGTACTGATAAGAATTTAATTATATCAGAAGTTTCTAAATTAATTGAGGATTCTGCTTATCACGAACAAATGTCCGAGGCTGTCAATCCATATGGAGATGGTAAGGCATGTAAACGGATTATCGCCCACTTAAAACGAGACAAGTAGTGGCCTCAAAAAAATGTATTATTAAAGTTAAAAGCTGTCACCCGAACTATAGCAAATCTTTTAGCGAGTATGAAAAGCGCAAATGTTTCCACTAAAGAAAGCTATTCGCGCTCTAATCCTTTCTTGAGTATCTCTGTCTATAAGACACAATTAAGAAAAACAGTATATTAGTGTCATGGAATTGGTCCACTTTATATGGAAACAACTGGCGAAAATTAAAAACCCGTCATGTACCATTCGTACCGCACGATTAGGTAAAAATGTCTCATTAGGAAAACAAGTTACTTTGGAGTATGGTTCATCTATATTAGCTCAGAAAATTGGGGACTATACTTATATCAATAAGTATTGCTTAGTAGATAAGAACGTTAGCTCAATCGGCAAATTCTGTTCTATTGCATATAATGTTCGCATAGGTTTAGGTGGACATCCTACGGATTGGCTTTCCACGCATCCTTTTGCTTACAATAAAAGTTATGGATTTGTAGATAAAGACAAAGTTTGGACTACAGGGTCTGAAGAGACAGTTGTGGGGAATGATGTTTGGATAGGGGCTAACTCAACTGTGCTAGCAGGAGTTAAGATTGGAGATGGAGCAATTATTGGAGCACATTCGTTGGTGAATAAAGACGTTGAACCTTATAGCATTGTAATAGGTGTTCCAGCGAAACATTTGCGTTATCGACATTCAGATGAGGTGATTCAAAAATTATTGAAAACCGAATGGTGGAATATGTCAAAAGAGGAGTTGATGAAAAGGATGGAACATCTCAATGATGCTGAGGAATTTTTGAATTCAATTTAGGGTAAGTATGAGCTATTATATCGACGGTGATTTTAAAGCTGATTTTCTGCCTCAACCCAATTCTGACTGTTTTTCGTCCTCTTATAGTTCAACAAATTTGGATTATAAACAGATTCTTTTAAAACCAGCGCAGCAAAAATTAATTAATGAGCAAGCGTTTGATGAGGTAGTCGATTTTTATAATCTTAACGAACAAACATTTAAATCTTTTGAGGCCGAAAATGGAGTCAACGTATGGTTTTTTGAGCAATTTAGAATGTACTTTGCTTATCGCACGTTTTTTTTAAGATTGGCCTGTATTCAGAAATTTTTGGCTGAACATCAGTCAGGAATGGTATTAACTTCTGATCAAACTTTAAAGGATTTTGTACCAGTTGATAAACTGGAGTTTGTTCCTGCAGAAAAACGTGTAAAAGCAAATAAAAAGAAAATGTTAAGCGAGCTGTTTTTAATGCTACGTAAAACTAAATTCAGATTCAAACAGCAGCACGAAAACCTAATTTTTTCAAGAATAGAGGATGATCTTGATGGCAAAGATCAGCGGTTTGGCGCCATTGAATTAGAATGTGATAAACTCTTCAATCGAGAAAGTTTTAACCCATATAAGGCGCATAAGCTGGATTCACCTGTTTATAATAAGAATGCCAATGTAGATCAACTCATGGGCAATTACTTTTTTGGTGTTAAATGGCTTTTTCATTTGCAAAAGTTCAGAAAGTCCTTTAAAATGCTATCGGTAAATTTGGACGCGAATACACAAGGGAAAAACAAGATAATCTTATCCTTATTTCGTCAAAACGAAATGAGTTATTATATCTACTATTTACGTTATCGCGCCTTTTATAAATTCTTTAAAAAGACCAGTTATAACGGTATTTTATTCATCAATGAAAACAGTGCGCAGCAAAAAGCAATTCAATTTGCAGCGGCTCAAAATAATGTAAAGGTATACGGTGTGCAACATGGTGCCATATATGATTTGCATCCTGCCTATATGTTTGGAAAATATAATGAACCTCCAATACTTCCAACTGTGACATTTACTTGGGGGAATTATTTTTCAGAATTGTTGGTGAAGAAAGGCGGCTACCAAATGCAGCAAGTAATAACTGCAGGTCGTTTAGAGCCTATAAATACTAACCGCAAGAAAAATGCAGCAATTCAATCTAATAAAAAGGTTATAGTTTACGCCACGCAGCCGCAACCTGATATTAACCTTAGGAAACGTGAACTCAGAGATGTTTTTACCGCCGCAAAAGAATTTAATGCGAACTATCAATTAGTATTGCGTCCGCATCCCGCTGAATTGGATGATCAGTTTTTTATTGACTTGGCCAATGAAGTTGATTTTAAAAATCTTTTCGTTGATCGTGAGTCAGATTTGCAAACACATTTTGAGGTTGCATCAATACTTATTACAAGCTATTCTACCGTTGGGGCCGAATTTATTCCCTATAATAAGCCACTTTTGGTTTTAGATTATCTCAATGCTGATTTGGTGAACTATATCAAACAAGGAGTTGGAATTCCAGTTCGGTCATTAGCTGATCTATTAAAAGTACTTGAGAAAGATGAACTCGTCATTGATCAACTTGCTTATGATACCTTTGTCTCAAATTATTTTTATGCAAAAGGGAAGAAGGCCGTGGATATAGTGTTGGAGGAAATATCTAAGCAATAATAAGCTCTTAATTGAACAGGTCGAACAATTATTTTTAAAAACCTTGAATGTAATTGGAGCAAGAAAAGTAATTCGGAAAATGAAAAATACCTAATAGTACATTTACTTTCGAGATATCAACCATTCGCAATATTCGAAGTCTTGCTGTGTATCAATATCAAGAGACTCACGTTCGTCTATTTCTAAAATTTGCATTGAATTACCGTATAACGGCAATTTTTCATTTAGCAAAACTTCAGTTTTAATAATATCTACACAACCATTTAGACGAAAAACTGGTGGGAGCAATTGACTCTGGTAATATTTTTCAATCGAGACATTGGGCACAACACCTGTAGCAAGGCCATCATTAGATTGAAACATCCAATACGGATGATGAACACCTTCAACTTTGGTCATGCTTCGAACGGAGTCCGAACCAGAGGATTCTATAAGCGCAATGCCTTTATTTATGCTTGCAGCTGTTCTAAACGGTGAAGTAGGGCGTAACAAACAAATGGCGTCTATTTCCACCTCATTATTCGCCAAATAATGCTTTAAAGCATGAATTAACACAGGCCGGTCACTAGTTGCATCTAGTGCAAGTTCAGAAGGGCGAATAAAAGGAACCTTTGCGCCATAATTTTTAGCAACCGCAGCAATTTCTTCACTATCTGTTGAAATAACAAAGTCAGTGAGGTTTATTGACGCTTTGGCAGCTTCAATAGTATAAGCAATTAGAGGTTTAGAACCGAGTGTTTTAATGTTCTTTTTAGGAACACGCTTACTGCCTCCACGAGCTGGTATTATGCCTAATACATTCATTTCAATTCTTCAAAAATGGCTTTTATTCGATTTTGCAATTTAGGTGTTAGAAATTGGGCGGTAGGAAAATTAATTCCCATTGCAGATAATTTCTTACTATTTGCATTAGAGAAAACGTATTCCTTATAAGGCTCCATGTCTCCCAATGGGTAAAAGAATGGGCGCGCATCTATACTATTTTCTTTTAGTTTTTCAATGAGTAAGTCTCGTTTTCCATTGGTAACTAAAGCAGAAACAAGCCAGGTAATTCTTTTTCTATTTTCTAAATGAGGTTCAAACTGTATAAAATCAATGTCTGCTAACATCTCAATATAGGCCGTTTCGATTGATCTTCTAAAGGCTAGTATTTCATCAATTCGCTCAAGCTGGCCAACCCCAATAGCAGCTTGTAAATTGGTCATTCTATAGTTATAACCAACTTCATCATGCCAATAACGTTTACTTTTGCTCATGCCGTGGTCACGCAACATGCACATGCGTTCGTTGTGCGCAGCAGAGTTTGTTACACACATTCCGCCTTCTCCAGTAGTAATAACTTTATTACCGAAAAAAGAAAAGGTTGATATATCTCCAAAGGATCCAACTTTTTTGCCTTTAAATGTAGCCCCATGCGCTTCGGCACAATCTTCTATTACAAAAAGGTTATGACGTTTAGCAATATCCATGATTGCATCCATATCGCACGGTTGTCCATAAACATGAACAGGAATAATGGCCTTAGTGTTAGGTGTAATCGCTTTTTCAATTTCTGCTGGATCAATGCACCAACTGTTTTCTTTAACATCAACAATGACAGGTGTAGCACCAGCATGAAAAACCGTATTAATAGTTGCAGCAAAGGTTAAATCAGGAATGATAACTTCATCCCCTTTTCCAACTCTTAATGTTTCCAAGGCTAAATGAATAGCTACTGTTCCATTAGATACCGCAACACCATGATCACATTCACAAAAAGATGCGAAATCGCGCTCAAATTGTCTGATGTATGTTCCAGAACTTGAGATCCAAGTAGACAAAAAGGCATCTACTAAATATTTAAATTCATTTCCTTTGAGGTTAGGTGCCGCAACAGGAATATAAACCTTGTTTTGATATTGAAAAAAATCAACCAACTTACCTTTTTCGTCTAGAATAGGAAGTATGCTCACCTGTTCACTTGTTTTTTCAAGCATTTCTTGAAAAGTCTCGTTTACCTGTGCTTTAGCACAATTAGTATTAGGGAATTCCCCAATAGGTGAACTTAAATCTTTACCTTCCAATAAGAGCCTTCTGATGTCTCCATCCGTTAAAACGCCAATGAAATCATCTGTTTCGTTTACAACAAATGCAATGCCTTTACCATTGGTGTTAATGACTTGTAAAACATCTAATAACGTTCCTTCTTGCTCACATTTTAATTGTTCAAGCATTTAATATTAAGTTTATAGTATCAACGGAAGCAGCTACCTGTTCCAAAGGTTCATATACCTCCAATGTCACTGTTTTATTGGTCCAATTTAAATCTTTCAATTGTTTGAATAATTCAGAATTTGGCTGAAAAACGTTGTTCATATCATGCAATCCGTCATTATCACTAACGTGAATATAATCAGATTGGTTAAATAGAAAATCAAGTTCGGAGACAAAATCTTTTTTCAAAGTTTTACAGCTCACTTTCAAATGCGCCACATCTAATAATAGGTTGAAATCAATTGATTGATTAATTTCTTGAAAACTTTCTCTATCAACTAACATTGCTGGTACTGGCAATCCATAGCGGTCAGCATTCGTTTTAGAGTAAACATTATTTTCTAAGTACAATTCAACTCCAAGTTCGTTTGCACGCGTTTTAATTTTCGAATAACGTTCACAAAATAGATCGTATGCCTCTTTAAAGTCGTTATAAACAGCGGCTGTTATTTTGCCTCCAATTTGATGCAAAGGAATATTAAAAAAGAACCCAGCGTGAAATCCAAATTTGCTTGCTTCTAATCTATTCGAGTACTCTAAACATTGCATTAAGTGCTTTTCAGTAGCGGCTAAAACGCTCGAGTCATTGGTCGCTAGATTTAGGATAAAGGGCAATTCTGGTGGAGGAAAATAGTTGTGAATGATATAATTGAGCTTAAATTCTTTTTTTAAGTCAATTAAGTTGTCCATCATAATATTATGATCGGCAAAGCTAGTTCCACCAGAAAGTTCTATATTACTGAAGCCATTTTTCGCTAGATTAGAAACACTGTCTTCTATTTTTTCAAATTTGACGACAGAACTAGAGACAAAAACGCGATTCATAATCTATAATTTGATTAATTCGTCCGGTTGAAAGTCAAAATTGGCTGGGAGTCCTATTATTTCATCCCATTTCATTGAATTTATACCAACTCCAGGTCGCTTAACGCATAAATTATCTTCATTAAAAATCTCTCCTTTTTTTATTTCGGTTTTTGCAACAATGCTTTTCCTCATCACGGGGATATTCAACATTTCTGAAGGTGTAGGTTCCTTTATTCCCGAACCAAGGGCTATTTCAATATTTCGAATTGCTGAAACCATTGCAGTTAATTGATCAGGTTCGAGTGATGCTCTATGATCTGGGCCAATCATATTATTGTCAAGTGTGAAATGTTTTTCTATTATTTGAGCACCTAAAGCAACAGCAGCTATTGGGACTTCAATTCCCAAACTATGATCAGAATAACCAATTTTAACTCCAAGCTCATTTTTTAATGTTAGCATTGCATTTAAGTTTACATCACCCATGGGAGTAGGGTATTCTGTATTGCAATGTAATACGGTTATATTCTCCTTTTTAATTCCTTTTTTGTAAAAAACATCAAGAGAGTCCTTAACTTCTTGCATGTTTGCCATGCCGGTACTTATAATAATTGGTATTTGCAAATCTGCTACATTTCTTAAAAAAGGTAGGTTGGTCAATTCGCTTGAAGCTACCTTAAAGAAATCCAAATTATACTTGTTCAAAAGTTTAATGCTTGAAAAGTCGAATGCTGTGGAAAGAAATTTTACTTGTTTGTTCTTACAATAATTTGTAAGAATATCGTGATCTGATTCATTCAGTTCTAATTTCTTAACCATTTCAAGTTGACTTTCGCTTTCAACTCCAGTATTTTTTATCTGATAATCCGCTTTAACAGCGTGAATGGCTATACAATCCTCAGATACGAAGGTCTGAAATTTTATATAATCTGCGCCAGCTTGCTCAGCTGCATCAATCAAGCGCTTAGCGATTTCTATGTCCCCGTTGTGATTAACGCCGGCTTCAGCTATTATAATGGTTTTACTCATTTCATTTTATTTTTTTGCAGGTGTGCCTACGTATGTTCCAGCTTCGGTTATACTTTTTACTACAGTGCTGCCGGCACCAATAATAGTGTTTGAATGAATTTTAATATCTTCTAGCAGTGCTGAATTGGTTCCAATTAAAACACTATCGCCAATTACAACTTTTCCCGATAAATTCGTGGACGGGTTAATGACGTTATAATCGCCAACAATGGCATCATGTCCCAATGTAGTGCAAAGGTTAAAAGCGTTGAAATTACCAATGTCAATGTCTGTTGTAAAACAGCATGAGGAACAGATAACATTTCCTTTCCCCATTTTTATATTTGACCAATCCCCTGTAGCATTTGGATGTCGTAAATTGGGGAAAATAATGTTCTTATTCACAGAAAATTTATCGGCTATGGATTTTTTTATTTTGGGACTACCAATTCCAATTGCTGCATAAATTGTTTCGTTAGAATTCAATAACCAATTGTCATTATTTAAAATGGCGTTGTTTCCCACTGAATTGCCAACCTGGTCATCTATAAAACCTAAAAAATTCCACTCATTTGAAACAGTATTGATTTCTTGAATTAAGAATGCTACTTCTTTTGCAAAACCTCCCGAACCAATAACAACAATACGCTTAGCCATGTATTTATATATAAGAACAAAGATAATATAAATTAATGTCCTTTGTGCACCAGAAAATAAATCTTGAGGAAAAAAGGCGATCAATCAATTCATTTTTAACTAGTGGAATCTATTCCACTTTGACAATTTTACTGTAACCTACAATATCGCTGCCAGAAAGTATGCTGACCGTATACACACCTGATGGTAAATTGGATAAACTAATTGTTTTAGAACCGACAGAACTAATTAGCGCTATTAATTCAATGTTTTTTCCAAGAAGATCTTTTATTTGCAGCTCAGGGTCTTTTAAATTAAGATCTGTAAAGTCATATTCAAACGTGACAGAATTTTCGGTTGGATTGGGATAAATATCGAATTTGGAATTGATTAAATCTGTTAATTCATCAATTCCAGATCCACGATATGGTGTGATTAAAAATTCTGGAAAATTGTATGCAAACGTGTGGTCCCTCGAAATAATATTATCAAAATCATATATGGGAGCTGGTGAATCTAAATCATTATAGTTACTTGCAATCGCTGTGTTAGGGGCTGTAATTCTGCCAATTCTGAGCGTTCCAGTATTGCTTATTGTTCCAGCATCAAAAATGTGATAAATATTATCGTCCGGTCCGATTTTAAGACCACCTCCTCTAGCATTTCCGAAGTAGCCAACAGTATAAATGTTTCCTGTTGTGAATTGATATTGAAATAATTCACTGTGGTAATATGTGCTGTAATATAAAAATTTGGAATCTGGAGAATATTCACAATCATATATATAGTCAGAACTGAAATGTGCAATTAATTCTTCAGAATCACCTGTCAAAAATTCTCCGGTATTATTATTGAATTCACAAACGAAAATATAATTATCGTCAGATGGACTAATTTTGGAAGCCGTGAATGCGACTTCTCCAATATATGGATCAGGATTACGATCTTCTGAATAAGCCATGTTCATAATGGGAGAAGCTCCAGAAACATCTGTCCCAATGCCAGGTCCCAAATCATATGCCCCGTTGAATGACACCCCTAAGGGGTCTACTTTATAGACAACATACCGTGATTTACTTGCAATTATAGGTCCAACTGGATCAAGCAATCTTGTGATTAAATAAAATACATTGTGATCATATTTACTTGGAATAATGAGCATGCCTTCACCAATATTTTCAGTCCCATATGGGCCAGGCAAAGGGTTTGATGCCGAAAATGATTCTGTGGTCTTGTCAAATATTCGATACGAGCCAGGACCAGTTGTGGTTCCAGCAACTGGTTCTTTACCTGTTGGATTGCAAAAAACGTAATATTTCTTAATCGGTAAAATAGGTTCAACGCAGAGCGCAACTGGCTGAGCAGAAGATGGACTAGCTTCCAACCCTCCAGCTGGAGAAATATCTTCATGATCCGAGTTAAATACACTTCTCCCATCAGTATAAAACATTAATTCACCAGAAACGGGATCAGTTGCAACGGCCCAACCTTCAAATCCATTTTCAGGCGTGATTTCAGAAGGTGGAGAGCTAATGCTTGGAGGGAGTGAAGTATCATATAAAGGTCCTGCGTCTGGATAAAAGTCTAAATTCTCATTTGTAGGATTGGAGTCAGATGTCCTACCGAATATCCAAAATCGTTCTTCCAACTGTGCTTGAACCTGAATGCAAATCATCAGAAATAGGGTAGAGAATAATATTTTTTTCATAAAGTGTAAGTTAAGGTTTATTACAATAAAAGCCAGACTATTTTTCAATAATCTGGCTTTTATCATTTTTTAGAATTGGGTTTTATTTTTTTACAAATTTTACGTATTCAACGATTTCCTGATCTACATTTAAACCAATTATGTAAATGCCAGATGCGAGTGATTGGATATCGATACTTTGTCGACCAAACTCACTGTTAAGTTCTATTTTTAGAAGGAATGTGCCGTTTACAGAATAAATATTCAAAGATGCATCCTTTGTGTTTTCTATGGAATAATCAATGAAAATATTATCCTCTCCAGGGTTAGGATAAACATGAAATAAACTTTCGTCAATTTTGATCACTTGATCAGAGCTACTCAAGATTGCCTGCTTCGTGTGTATAAAGCCTGTCTCATTAAAATGATGATATTCCGTTAAAAATACTCCAGCGACATTCGCGAATAATCCACCATTATTATAAATATTTCTTAATTCTAGGAATGAAGCTTCACTTGGAATGAATTCGTTGGAGATTGCTTTATTGAGAATAAGAGTCATTATAAAAACACGGTCGTTCTCATCAACACCAGATGTCTCTATGGTTTCCAAAATGTTTTTTGCCTTATCAAATTCACCTTTTATTTGATGATATTGAACTTTTAACCATTTTAACTCTTCATTGATGAAATTGTAATCATTTACGGTCGCTGCGTAGAGTTCTTCAAAATCGGCTAGATTAGCGTTCATATAAAATTGATTCAAAGCATATTGAATTATTTCTAGAGATTGATCGTTCAAATGAGATTTGTAATCGCCATTCAATTCGTTATCACTTGAAATAAGGTTCCCAGCACCATGACTTAAGGCATCACAAATCTCCATATATCCGTTATCTGAATTCGGAAGATCTATATGAGCACCGCAATTGGCAGTAGAATTTATAGTGTTTCCTGTGACTGTTACAGGACCACTAATTGAATTCACTCCAAAATTACCGAATGAAATTAACGGATTAGGATTCGTGAGAATGTCAATTGCTCCTGCTGCACCATTATTAGTAACAAAGGTATTTCGACCAGCTCCTGCGCTTGGTGACGGACTTGATCCGATATCACCTGAAAAGTTTAGGTTTCTTACTCCAGTCACTGAATAATTGTACAAGAAATTATTTTTAATCTCAGGAATTGTACTAATAGGTGCGCCTACTGGTGCTTGCAAATATATAGCAGTATTCGTTTCAAAAATGCAGTTCGAGGCAATTAGATTGTCACGATCACCTGCTATAGTTTGATAGTTTGCTATTCCAATTACGTTTGTCCCAGCTTGGGCGTCCATGTCAATCGTATTGCATTGGGTCTTGACTTGAAATGCGTCATTCATGTAGATGCCATAGAATCGGCAGTTATCAATTTGGTTTTCAGTAGCATATGAAGATAGAATGCCTTCAAGTTGAATTCCTGTTTCGAATCCTGTTATTTGATTGTTCTTTATTGAGTATGTATCCCCAATTTCACAATAAATTGCCGAATTTGTTCCTGACCAAACTGGCCATGGTTCTTCTTTTGTGCTGTTCAATTCATTTTCTTTGATAAGTGTGTTTCTAGAATTGAAAATTGCAATTTGATGCACATATCCGAATAGTTTGTCGCCTAAGTTAATCTCGTTAGACTCAATTCTATTGTTTGCGCACATGTTTAACTGAATTCCTCTATATACGTCTGTAAATTTGTTTTCGGTAATCACACTTTCAGAGCAGTTGTCAAGTTCGATTCCTCGATAATCAACAGGGGTGAAATCAGGCGCTATGAAGTCATTTTGCGCAATAACTTCCCTGAACTGAACGCCGTTTGATCTAATGCCATAAAAAGTTGATGCAAAACCGCCCCATGAACAAATATAACCTGAGAATTCCGGAGCAAGATCATCAATTAAAAAGGTATTACCAGTGATGCTTCTGGTGAATGCCGTATTGTTTATGTCAACACTTGCTTTACAGTTGGAAAAGAGGTTATTCGTAATTCTAATATCTGTTACAGATTGGTCAAAAATGTGAATTGCTCTTTGCGCATTTTTGAATACACATTCATTTATAATTCCCGTGGAATTTTCATTTATGGTCGAATTATTATGAAAGTTCAACCCTCTCCAAACTCCATTATAAGTGCATGGGCGGTAAACGGAGTTATTACTTCTTAAAGTCGCCCCTCCAACAAAATCAATCCCTGCGCACTCACCAAAAATAACATCCACATTTGTAATATCTAGTATAGCACCATTGTCAATTGTTAAAATGACATTATCTGCAATATATACTTTGTTGTCCCAAGCTAAATCTTCGTTAATTGACATACTTAAAGAGTAAACTAAGGCATCTGATTCCTCAGTTATAAAGCAGCAGTTTTCACGCTCAAAAATTTCAACTGATAATGAAGTAATTTCACAATCATCACTTAAATTAACAATTAGTCGATAAACACCTGGTTCAGATACATCTATTGAAGTTCCACCACCAATCAAATCTGTCCACGTAACTCCTCCGTCACTGCTAAATTGCCATGTATATCCCTCAATTGGCATGCCTAAGGCATCAATTTCAGCCGTTAAGGTAGTTGTCTCTCCTGGACATATTGAATCATTCCCCATTATTTCGACTGTAGCCGACCATAATGGAGTAGTCAAAAACTCTGGAAAATTATAGGCAAATGTGTTAGGCGAAGTTAGTAAATTCACATTGTCATAAATTGGGCTCGGGGGACCGGGGAAATTAGCGAGTAATTCCGTATTTGGTGATGTAATTCTGCCAATAACAACGGTACCTAAGTTACTTGTGCTCCCTGCATTTTGAATATGATAAATGAAACCGTCCGGACCCAACTTAAGTCCACCACCTCTTCTGTTTCCAAAACCTCCTACTTGATATGTGTCTCCAGTTAAAAATTCATATTGGAATAAATTACTGTTAAAGTAATTGGCATAGTATAAAAAATTCCCGTCAGGAGAATATTCACAATCATAAAGGATATCTCCTCCAGGTGCTCCACCAAATTGATTCACAATGATTTCTGTCCCCGTATTAAAGAAACCTGTGGCGTTATTAAATTGACAAGTAAAAACGAAATTATCTGTACCTAATCCATCTCTTGAGGCTGTAAATGCGACCTCCCCTAATACCGGGCTTGGAAATCGATTTTTACTGTAGGTCATGTTCATAATGACAGAGGCCCCGGTACCATCCGTTCCAACCCCTGGGCCGAAATCAAAATCTGCGTGGTACGATAAACCTGATGCATCAATCTTATAAACAACATAGCGCGAATCTCCGCCAAGTCCAGCTGGACCTATAGGAAGTAAAAGCCTTGTTATTAAGAAGAACTCTAAGGGATCGTTTCCTGGAATGATTAGCATTCCTTCACCAACGGCGGTCGCCGAAAAAGGACCAGGCAAATTGCTTGAAACGGAGAAAGTTCCTAAATCACTATCATAAACGCGGTAAGTTATTGGCCCTGTTGTTGTTCCAACTCCTGTTTCTTTTCCTGTAGGATTAGAGAAGATATAGTATTTATCGAACGGACAGATTGGCACGACACATGCTGCTACCGGCTGTGCTGAAGAAGGACTGGCTCCCAGTCCTCCTGGCGGTGTAATATCAGTATGTGAATTATTGTAAACAAAACGGCCATCTGTGTAGAATTGAAGGTCGCCAGTTACTTGATCTGTAATTACACACCAACTTTCAAATCCATTGGCTGGACCAATTCCAGTTGGTGGTGAACCCATTGGTGGTGGAATAGGAGCAGGTGGATACAAAGAAACGCCGTCAGGAAAAAAATCGAGATTAAAATTTGTAGGGTTGACAGCATGTGTGCGCCCAAAGATCCAGTTACGTTGCTCATATTGACCAATGACATTCTGTCCTGTAAATATCAACACGAGCACTATTATTACATTTTTCATAAATTAGATTTTAAGTTTATGCTTAAATGTATATTGATTAAAACTGAAAATATCCTTAGTTTTCCCTAAACATCTTTTCAATTTCCTTGTTTGTGTTTTGGCTTTTCAATACAAAGAGAAAGATCATAGATTGGATGATTTAAGAGCATTAAATAGTGTTTGTCTTAATGTTTTAGAAACAGGGATTTCTTGTTTTTCGTTTAGTAAGACAATGCCGCCACTCGCGTGAGCATAACTGGTTATCTTACTTAAATTTATCGTGAATGACTTATGACAACGAAACAGATGTGGATGTTGAATTGTAGACATTAATTTACCGAGACTTTGAGAAATTAGAATCTCGATATTTGGCTCAATTAAAATTTTACAATAGCTTCGTTCGGCTTTTAAGAATATAACATCAGCCACGGATATAAAACGATACCCTTCTTGAGTTGGAATTTTAATTTTTGAAGAAGGCACTTGCTGATTCGAATCGTTCGTCAATTTGGAGCAAATTTCAATCAACTTATCAATATCAATAGGCTTCAATAAATATGCGAAAGGTCTATAATCTATAGCTTTTATAGCATATTTTGCATCTGCGGTTACAAAAATAATATCGTAGTCGCTGGAATTAATTAACTCTAGAAAAGTAAATCCATTAATTTCTGGCATGTTAATATCAATAAAGACTACAGGTTTTGGGTATTTGACATTTTTTGTAAGCCATTTAACAGCATTTATCGGGTTTTCAAAATGAGCCAAAACATTTATTTGGTCGCAAAAATCATTCAATAAAATTGTAAGGTGATCAATCGCGTCATGCTCGTCGTCAATTATAATTGCATCTCTAATCATTTATTATGGGTAATTTAAATTTTATTATTGTGCCGCCTCCTTCTTTAGTGCCACTTTTTATTGTGAATTTGGAATCGAAATTATATTTGGCTTCCAATAATTTAAGGCGCTTCGTTAATATTGAGTTACTCAGCGAATTGTGATTTTTACGTTTTTCGTTTTTGTGGTTATATCCAACGCCGTTATCAATAATTTTGATAATGAGAAAGTTGTTCTCACATAAAATGTGAATTGTGATTTTACCTTGTTTTATTTTTTCAAAATTGATCCCATGCCATAAGGCATTTTCAACTAATGGTTGTAATAAAAATGGTGGAATTAAGACGTGCTGAGTATCAATGTTTTTTTCAATCTCAATAGAGAATTTAATTTCTTTAGCAATACGTTTTTGTTCTAATCTAAAATACAGTTCTAACAATTCTAACTCTTCATTAAGTGCTATAAGTTCTGAGTCGGCTAGCTCTAAGTTTTTTCGAATTAGGGATGATAGTTGTGATATGTGCCGGTGGGCAGTAATTTTTTCATTTTTTAAAATCAGCCTCTGAACTGAATTTAGGGAGTTAAAAATGAAGTGCGGCTTCATTTGCAGGAGCAGCGCTTTCTGTTGGGCATTGAATAAATTAGTTTTTTGATTTTCTAATTTTATTTTTCGAGTATAAAAGAATTTGACAATCCTAAATGTTATGAAAATTAGTAATATCAAGAATATTACTCTTATAAATGTATTGTTCCATACTGGTTTTAAAACAGTAAAATGTAATTGAGTCGAGCAATAAACGTTGGTGAACTTATTGTCCATTAGTCTGATTTCTAATTCATAATCACCGGGTTCTATGCTTGTAAGATTGATGAAGTTATCACTTGTTCTATATGATTTTTGATTCAAAGAGTATTCTAGATTTCTTTCGGCTAAACAATTAACGCAAAGCATTTCTAATTCAATAATCATGGTATTTTCGTTATAGTCTAATACAATGTCTTCTTCAATCGAATAATTATCTCCATTTACCAAAATTCTTTTTATACCAATTGATCTTGAAAAATTTTTATCTAACGTGTTTTTTGGGATGACTGAAATTGAATTTTTATAACGAAGAATGATTTTATCATTGTTCGTTAGCACTTCTTTCACCTCATTAGAAACTAGTCCATTGGTTTTTGTATAAGATCGTATTGTTAATTTAGCATTTTTGGAAATCAATATGTTTGAAATCCCCGAATTACTAGATACCCAAATTGAACTATCATTTTCAACATGAACATTATTTAGGTAATCACTAATTAATCCATTTTGAGAATCTAATTTGTAATTCTTTTGTTTGGTTATTATAATCAACCCTTTACCCAAACTAGCACCAATTATGTATGATTTGAAAAATGCTAATGAATTTATCCGTGCACCGGAGTATAAGCGTTCCGTTGTTTTTTTAGATAACTTTAGCACTCCGCTATCATCAGCCAGGTATATATTATTGAATGAATCACTCACATTATCGAAACTACGTAGGTTATCGAAATTTGTGAATGATTTGAAATCAGAAGTAGAGTATATTTCTGACGCCGTATTAATGATAATATTGTCTTTATAACCATGCCTTAAATGGAATGAACCGCCAATATTATCTGGTCCTATCGGGATGAATTGATCTGACTTTATAGAGTAGAACTTATCACTTGAAATGATAACAGAACCTTCAATCGTTTTAAGAATACTAGTTAGTCTGTAGTAGTGCTGATATTCGAATAGCGTATTTTTCTGCATTAAATCGTAAGCTACTAATTTGCCTTTTACATCTCCTACATAAAGGATACTATCGGTTAAGGCCAAACAGCTAATTTCTGTTTGTAAATCACCTTTTTTTATAATTTCTATTTTAGGATTGATCACATAATAAATTCCATTATCTGTAGTAGTAAACCAATAGGAACCGTTAACGTCTTGATAAGTAGAACTAATGGTTCTGTTTTCAAAATAAGTTTGTTCAATCGTAAGTTGTTCAACATTGACTTTATGGACGCCGGATCCTAAGGTGCTTATCCATAAATTACCTTGAGGGTCAAGATATAAGTGAATTAAATTGGTTTCAAAACGCATTGAATCGATCATGTTATCATGGAAAATGAAGAGTTGATTTTCAACATTCAAAAAGTACATATCATTTTTATTAAGGCACATTGTATGTAGAACGGAATAATTTGAATTGAAATTGAGTTGATGTATTACACGTTTATCTTTGATGATTGCAATTCCCGCTGGGTTTGTCATCAATTTTGATTCTGCGACATTGAAAAGTGTGCCGTTGTTCACATCAAGATTATAAACAAGATGATTGTAAGAATCGCAGCTAGGTATATATTCTAAATTTCCACTGCTGTCAATTTTAAATGATTGTGATGTAACGGATCCGACATAGAGATCTGAATTTTCATCAATAAATATTGATTTTAGCAGGAAAATCCCTTTGCTATGATGTTGTATTACGTCATTAAATTTATACGGAATAATTAATTCGTTTTCGAAATAACACAATGTCCCATTATAGCAAATAAACCAAAGTCTGCCGAACCGATCTATATCCATTTTTAAAACAACGTTTCCCGTTAAACCATCAGCTTCGGTAAAATTTTGAAATTCGAACCCGTTGTATCTGGATACTCCTTCATCCGTAGCGAACCACATATAGCCGTCTAGATCTTGGATAACAGAATAAATTTCTGAACTAGGTAATCCGTCTGAAGTGTTAAATGTTTGAAATACTGGGTTGAAATTGGCGCTTGCACTAGCACTAATTAAAAGATGAAATATGAGTATTAATCTAGCCTGCAATTTCTTTCGAGAATTAATGAGTAATATAGTCATTTTGTGCTGTCATAAGCGTATTTTTTTCATTCACTTTGAATTGTTGTTAAAAAATCAAAAAGAGTATAATGTTGAACAGTTTATTTCGTTCATTTACATTTTAAACGTTACCAATTGGGCATAATTCAAAAACAAGCACTTAAAACAACCGTAATTTCTTATTCAGGAATTCTTGTTGGGATGTTTTCTCAATTGCTATTTGTGGTTTATCTGACTAAAACTGAAATTGGTGTTTTGTCATTATTAAATTCGGCTTCAAACATTATTGCTGCAGTTTTTTGTCTAGGATTTGCCCAGATTACGTTTCAAATATTTTCGTCTTTCAGAGATGATAATAACGGGCATTCTGGTTTTTTTCTATTTGCTTTAATTTTTTCTATTGCAGGAGTTGTACTTGGAGAAATTACCTTTTATATTCTAGAGGATCTATTTGTGGGGGTCGGGGATGAGTATAAATTAGTTCGATCATTGTCTTATCTCATTTTTCCAATAATTTTCTTCCGCATATTTTTCAGAAATCTAGATGTTTATTTGAGAATGCTTTTTAGTTCAGTTACGGGCGTATTTTTAGAGGGGATACTATTAAGAATTGTAATTTTCATAGGAATTATACTTTTTTGGTTGAATTGGATCAATTTTGAAGGCCTTGCGATTATCTATGCCATTGCATTATCAATTCCTGGAGTAATTATAATTTTTTTGGCATTTAAGAAAACTAACAATGTAAGCCTACCAAAAAAAGAACTCTTTAATAAAGATGCACGACGAAAGATTTTGAATTATGGAACTTTTGGCATTATATCTTCTATTTCAGGAGTAATTATTCTTTCAATTGATCAGGTAATGCTAAATCAAATGGTAGGCACAGATGCTGTTGGATTATATTCTGTTATGTTTTTTGCAGGAGCCTTAATTAGCATTCCTTCTAGAGGTGTTAAAAGAATTGCTGTACCCGTTTTAACAGAATCATGGAAAAATAAGGATAAAAATAGCATTCATGATATCTACAAAAAAAGTGTCGTAAATCAATCCGTTATAGGAGTGTTTTTATTTGTAATAGGTTGGGCGCTTGCAGAGCCAGCATTGGCGTTTGTTCCAAAATATGTAGATGGTTTATACGTGTTTTTTTTTATTGGACTAGGGCAATTGTTTGATATGATGACCGGTTTGAACATGGAGGTAATTATGACCTCGAAACAATATAAAATGAATACCTATTTTAATATTGGGTTAGGAATTTTGGTAATTATTTTTAATTACTTTTTTATTTTAGAATGGGGAGTGGTTGGTGCCGCTGCAGCTTCCGCTTTAGCTATGTTTGTTATAAATTTTATTCGCTGGAATTATTTGAGAAACAAATTTAAGTTACAGCCTTTTTCGCAATCTTTCATTCTGATTCTATTGTTAGGTACAATATTGGTTTTAGCAACAAGCTTTATTTCAATACCGTTGTCACCAATTTGGCAATTGATAATTTACGGAATAGGAACAACATTAATCTATTGGGGAGTTGTTTTAAAGCTAAACTTAGCACCCGATATGACGCAGTGGCTTTTGAAAATAAAACGAAGATTTTTAGGTTAAATTAACCTTCACCCTTTTTCTTCTTTTTTTTCTTTTTCTTGTCTTCTTTTTCCTCTTCGCCTTCTTTTTCTTCCTCATTTTCACCGCCTTCTCCATTAGCTTCGGCTTCCTTGGCTTTTCTTATTTCTTCTATACGCTCTGGTGACATTACTTCACCGCCAAACTCATCATAATACATCTCGTATGTCTTTACGCCCTTTTTATAAGTCGCGCGGTATTTTATCGTGTTCTTTTCATTGTCGTAAAACTCTTCAAATTCTCCGTGGCGTTGGTCATTTTTATAGGTTTCTTTTGTCCACATTTTACCCGTTGCATAAAAACGTTTGAAGTTTCCTTCTCTTGACCCATTTTCATGATTTTCATTGTAGAATAAAATTCCGTTTTTATAATAATAAGATGATGGTCCATTTTTCTCTCCTCGCACATATTCCTGTTCTGACTCTACTTTACCATCTTCAAAATAGGTAATATATTTACCATCCCATTTTCCATTTTTATATTCAATTTCTTTTTTCAAACTGTGGTTGCGGAAGTATTCTTGCTTTTTTCCATTCAATTGATTGTCTTTATAAACCTCAATTTTCCAAATGGTAGAGTCAGGGTAGTAAAAGCGGTGCTCGCCTTGTGCTAACCCCATTTCATAATTTTTTTCCCACTTTAAACTTCCATCTTCTCTGTAATATTTCCATAAACCATCTTCCTTTCCATACCCCAATGCATCATGGCTTGTTATAAGGTTGACTCTTCCATTCTCATAATAAATGGTGTCAACGCCATTTAAATAGCCATTAGCATAATCTAAATGCATTTTTAATACACCGTTATTGTAGCAAACTTTACAGTCGCCCGTAAATGGTTTTCCAGACTTGGTATGAAAAATAATTTCAACTTCTCTTCCGTCAATTTGTCTATAGTCAGAATACACATAACCACTACAATCTGGAACCATTAATAAGTCTCTACATTTTGGAACTTTTGTGGCAGTAGTTGTGGTAACAGGTTCAGTTGTTCCTGTTTGTCCAAACAAAAAATTGACTGAAAATAAAAGTGCTGTAAAAAATGCAATTTTCATATGATGATTCTTTTTTTCTTAATCCGCTTTGAAGATAATAATAATATGTAGGCAATTATTATGCCCAATTCAATTTATTGGAATAAATCTTAAGAAGTAGAAAGCAGTATTATTTAGTCGACCAAGTGTTGCGCTAAAAGAACTCGCATTTTTTCAGGAATATTGACCGTTGTTTGTTGTGTATAGTCGAAACTAACAACAACTGATTCTCCGTAAGCTTTTAAATTGTTTTTAGCATCCAAAACAGCGTAGGTAAGGGTAAAGCTTTTAGAACCGATATGATTGCATGAAACTTCCACTCTAATTTCATCTTCAATAAAGGTTGGAATGTGATATTCAACGGTGTTTTTTTTCAGAATTAATCCGTCCTTTTTCCAATCCCAATCTGGTCCAAACCCACTAATAAAGAATCCTATTCTGGCAGATTCAAAGTAGTTGAGGTAAGCCGCGTTGTGCACATGCCCGCCCATATCAAAGTCGCTAAAGCGTAATTGGATTTTTGTTGCAATCATTTATTTGTCTAATTTTTCAAACTCAGAATTATTACTGATGAACTCAGGTACAATGGCTTTCATTTTTTTTACAATATCTACATTGTTTTGATCGTCAAAGAGTCCTGTAAGAATAGCTATGTCACCAGAAATTTCGTCAAAATTATAATCACGAACTTTTGCAATTAATATTTGCGGATGATGCGTTTCCTGTGTGTTTTCTTCGTTGGTCAGTAATTCTTCGTATAATTTTTCTCCTGGCCTCAGTCCAGTTATTTTAATTTCAATGTCTTTGTCTATCTCAAGCCCACTTAACTTCACCATTTTCTTTGCAAGATCATAGATTCGTACAGATTCACCCATATCAAATACAAAAATTTCACCGCCTTTCCCCATAGATTCTGCTTCCAATACTAATTGGCAGGCTTCAGGAATTGTCATGAAAAATCGAGTGATTCGTTTGTCTGTTACAGTGAGTGGACCACCATTTTCAATTTGTTTTTTAAATAGCGGAATTACAGATCCATTTGAACCCAAAACGTTTCCGAAGCGAGTTGTGATAAATTTTGTTTTCCCTAATTGGTTGGCTGATTGAGCATATATTTCTGCAATTCTTTTTGAGCAACCCATCACGTTAGTAGGGTTCACGGCCTTGTCAGTTGAAATAAGCACAAATCGTTCAACATTATATTTTAACGATAAATCCACTAAGTTTTTACTGCCCAATACGTTGGTAATAATAGCTTCTGAGGGATTATTTTCCATCAACGGTACATGCTTGTATGCTGCAGCGTGGAAAACGTAGTCGGGCTTTAATGTTTTAAAAACATTTTCTAAACGTTCATAGTTTCTAATGTCACCAATAACAGTTTCTGTCAGGTGTAGCATTCCTTTTTCTTTGAGTTCTACTTGTAAATTGTATAAAGGAGATTCTGCCTGGTCTAGTAAAATTATTTTTTCTGGAGAATATTGTACCAATTGTCTCACAATTTCACTTCCAATACTTCCAGCTGCTCCAGTAACTAATATGGTTTTATGATTAAACTCGTCAGACAATCTTTCTGGATCAAGATTAATTGATTCACGCCCCAACAAATCTTCAATGTGAATTTTTTTAATTTGTTTAGAGGTAAACTCACCATTAATCCAGTTAGTAGGAGAGGGGACATTCAAAATTTCCACATTATTGGCTAAACAAATATCAATTACAGCACGTTTTTTAGCCTTGTCTGGGTTTTTAATGGCAACAATCAATTTTTTAATGTTTTCTTTTTTGATGATTTGTTCCAATGTCGAAGTGTGAAAAATCTTAAGTCCTTCTAATGTTTTACCCAATTGTTTTTTATTATCATCTACAAAACAAATGATTTTACCATCTAAGCCCGATTCCTTTTCAATGGTATGTTTTGTAATTAAGCCATAAATTCCGGCACCATAAATTACGGTAGGAATCATTTCTTTTGTGCGTTTTATTCCTTCCATGTAAATTAACTTCACTGCAAAGCGCGAAACCAATAAAAAGAAAATGCAGACAAAATATTCTGCCATTATTATGGAGGTAGGAAACAAAAAATGACTGTCGTACCACGTATATTTAATTGCAGAAACAACAACCATGGAAAAGGTTCCTAAAGTAACACTGAGTGCAACCTTTTTAATATCTTCTGTGCTTGTATGCCTTATTATTCCCCTGTATGTTTTGAAAATATAAAAACAAGCACCACGAATAATGATGAAGAATGGAAGACCAATTTTAAAGATGGACAGTTCCTCATCCAACGGCAAATCAGTCGAATCAAATCGAATTAAGTAGGCCACCAATAATGCAATAACACTAATGAAGATATCAACTCCAAAAATGATCCATCTCGGTGTATTCTGTTTCGGTAAAAGTATCACAATGTTTTAATTCAGTGTTAACCTTAATACTAATACGCAAATAAACGAAAAAGGATAGGATTTAATTCACTTTATTAAGCTTTAAAGCATGAGCAATATAATTAGATGTTATTTTTACTAAGTATATACCAGATGAATAATTGGATAAATCCAAGTCAAAAGTTTGTGTACTTTGCTTTAAATTTCCTGAAAAAATGGTGGAGATATGGTCTCCCTGAAAATTGTACAACTCTATAGTATAATACTCAGGATCATTAACTTTAACATTCAATTTAGAAATTCCTGTTGTAGGACTAGGGTAAACCATAGCATTTACGGCCTCTGTTGTTATACTTTTTGGAATTGTTTCAATTTTTACTGTGTCCTCTAAAAAATCCGTAAAGCGGGGTGGTGGTGCCATTTTCCCCATTATAAAATGATTTTTATTTGGTTGTACTGCCGGAAGAATGTTCACTAAACTATCTTCTGTAGTTGTGTTGCATGTAGATTCTTCTATCTCATCAATATCTTGAAAATCAATAACAGGCTCTCCCAACCACATTTCTTCTGGCTCAGGATAGCTAATATCAACATCTCCTTGAATAAAGTCATTGTTATTTATAGCGCCAGGAATAGTATCTATTGAGCTTATTATTGTATCTATTTTGGTAGAATCATCAATGGTTAGATTGATTTGGTTTATGCTATTTGAATTGATATTTTCATTTTGTGCGATAGAATTTTGGCAACCAGTGAAAAGTGTCATTCCAAATGCAAGCATGCAAGCCCATAAAAATTTACTCTGAAAAGTACGGGTAGATTGATTCTCCCAAACTTGATAAGAATGAGATAAATCAGACAATTGAGTGTTTGTAAATCGGCCACACATATGTTTGCCAATATTTGCTTTAAGAGTTTCTTTAACTTCTTGTGCATTTTTATTGCTGAAATCAATGACATCCACCGCACATTTTTGACAAAATGCCCCGCGTTGCGTAGGTGTCATTTCTGTCCAGTTTTCGTTGCATGGATTGGGAATATCTACTCTCATAATTGCCTTTTTTTTATTTCTGTACAATTACATTAGACAGAGGTTCATTTTAAATACAAACTATTTTTTTCGAAATAGAAAATGAGCTAAATCATTGATTAGATGAAAAAAAATCGTATTTTCAGTCAAATTTAGAACGCAACACTACCTTTTCAAACCCAAAACTATGCCTAACGTTTTCACTAACAGTGTTAAGGATTTTGTCGGAATTATTAGAGCCGTATTGTACCGTACATTTGTGCAGTGGAAGTGGAAGCCGCCTCAACCTATGTTTAACATTTTAGAAATTAAACCAGGGACGGATGACATTTTTGACACGTTTTTAAAGAAAAGCTTAGTGCTAAGTCTTAAAAGGAATACACCTATATCATTTGGTCCTTATAAATCTGAAGAAACCAAAACGTATATATACATTACTCATTACGCATCAACGTTTGCTTATATTCGTGTTGTAAATGGATTATTGTTTCATGGGCTCTCAAAATTGAGAGCAAAAGCAACGTTAAAAACAAGCTGGACATATTCATCAGCAACTCACAGTAAAAACTATGAGGAAGTAGAGTCCATTATCTTAATTGGATTTGAAAATCCAGTTGAGTTTGAAGCATATATTAAGGATAATCAACTAAATCCGATTACAGAAATTAACCCTATCAAAGACGTAAGAGGAAAATCACTGAAAAAATATTGGGCATTTGAATCGAATGCTAAAAATCAAGAATTACTGAGTGCATTTACTGCAAGCCCTGGGCAAATACAAAAATTCACGGCGAGCAAACTAGTCAATTAAATAAAGAGAAAGATAAAAGATGAAAATATAACCAAATTTAACCGCCCTGCAAATGGGCACCACCTAACCTAACATGAATAGCTATGAATACATCACAACCTGATGCGGATGGGAGGTCATTATTAAATCCTATGCGGTTTAATAAAGATTTCAAATATGCGCGAAAGGTGCCAACACTTGCTTGTAACAGTGTAAGTGGTTTTTCTGAAATTGCCCGCTGGGTTCTTGATAAAAACCAAATTCTTTACATTGAGAAGGCACATGCACCTAGAATTTACATTAAAAAAGTCAATAAACTAACTGGAACAAATGGCGTAGGAAATGCACCTGCCCATGTTACAACAGATTCATTAGTATACACTGCTGAAAGCATTATACAATATTATGATCAGCGAATTCCAATAGAGCAACGTCTAATACCAAATGATCCTGTAAAACAAGCAGAGGTAATGAAACTCTATCACAGTTTTAATGATGATCTAAACCAATATGTTTGGCAATATTTATATACAGAATTGTTTCGCTCCAGAAAGGAAGCGATTAAATTATTAAAACGAAATGTTCCTTTTTTAGATCGTTTAAAATACACGTTTTTTTATGGCTCGTATAATCGTGCATTAATAGAACAGTGGAATATTAAGGATAAAGAACCTGTTGAGTTTTTAATTGAAATAAAAAAAATCCTGACCAAAGTAGAGGAACTACTTGGTGACGGCAGAAGATATTTAACAGGAGAAAAAATGACTGCGGCTGATATTGCTTTTGCTTCAATAATGGCTCCTCTTTTAATTCCTGATGAGTTTGGAGGATCAATTGTTAAAATCAATGAAATATCAGAAGAATTGCGTCAAGAAGTTTATGACTTAAGAGCAACAGTTGCTGGGCAATTTGTTTTAGGAATTTATATTGAAGACCGCCCAATTAACTTAGAACTGGGGGCAATTCCAAAAAAGCCCAATTTCATTCAACGCGCAATTTCTAGGTTGGTAATTAAATTAACTAGTAACCAAGCAGGCTTGTTTTATATGTTGCAAAAACGATTTCCTGTTATTAAAC
>CAKZON010000016.1 GCA_937136425.1 uncultured Crocinitomix sp. | reverse complement strand
CATTAAGTCTTTATTCTCGAATACCGCTTCCATGCCAATTTTTTCAGCAAGGTCAGTAATTACTTGAAGATATTTTCGTCCTTCATTAGACTGTTCATTTAAAACACAATAAGCCATGTCCGCAGAGTATACTCCAAAGTTTAACATTTGCTTTAATTCTCCAGTATAATTATCAACGATATCCGTCTTGTTTGTAGCATCCGAATTATAATCTAAACCTGATTTCTTAAAAATACTAGCCACTTGCAGAGGAGAAGGTAAGTGATAATCAACCTCAGGAGATTCGAATAGGTCTTCAAAATCTTCGTCAGTAACAGCCTCAGTTGTATCCACAACATTTAACTCATTTGTGTCATCTTGGTTTTCACCGCCACAAGAGAGCAATAGGGAGGCTGCCGATACAGTAAAAAGGTTCAATACTAGTTTGTTTTTCTTCATGGTCTAAACGGATTTTTATCTTAGGCTAAAATATGAAATGATTTTCATTCATTCCTCAATTTAACGCAACTTTTTTTGCAAATCAGAATATTTCATTTAATTTAGAAACTGTAAAATTACCCAAAACTCGATTCATATTTTTTTAGTTGCATCTCTTCCTACTTTTATAGAAATAACTGTTGATGGGATTTGGTTAGGGCTTTAATACGTCGCAAGGCGTTGATTATGACCCAGAATACGTTGAAGTTTCGAGCTCCCTTGATTCTGAAATTGCTACTGCCATTAATGCTTGGAGTGATATTGGCATTTTATTGTCCAATAGTTTTCTCAATTAAATGGCCAATACTGTTATTACTCCTATTAGTTGTGTTGACCTTGCCGGTTGTTTCAAAGCAGTTTTTTCAACGAGCAGCATTTGGAGTTATAAGCACGATTTCCTTTTTTGTATTAGGTGTTTTTCTTGTTGGGATACATACCAATAGATGGCATTCTAATTATTTTGCTAATGCTATAACAAATCAGAATGATGTTTTTCAAGTAGAAGTATTAGAAGTGCCAGAAATTAAGGTTAATTCTGTCAAATGTTTTGTAAATGTATCGGCAGTAAATGAGCAGACCACTATTGGTAAATCATTAATTTACATTGAGAAAACACCAAGATCACTCCAAATAAAATATGGAGATATTCTTTATTTACAAGGCAATTTTGTAGATGTCGTTCCTAATGGCAATCCTAAAGAATTTGATTACTCAAGGTATTTGCGAATTCATAACGTTACGCATCAATCGTATGTAAGAGACAATGAATGGGAGCAAGTTCATTATGCTGGTAACGCCTTTTTTACAGGAATTTATAATCTTAGGGAATATTTAGGTGGAGTTTTGGATAAATCTGGAATGAGTGAAAACAACTTGATGGTTGCCCGAGCGCTTATACTAGGAGAAAAATCAAGTTTAGATAGGGAAACGTTGCGTACTTTTTCTAGTGCGGGTGCCATGCATGTTTTGGCCGTTTCTGGTTTGCATGTGGGTATTGTAATGCTTCTGTTTTCCTTTTTGTTGAAGCCCATTAAAAGGCTACCTAAGGGAAGGTTGTTATTTGTATTGTTGGTTGTTTTGTGCATTTGGTTTTATGCGCTAATAACAGGAATGTCATCTTCAGTATTGCGTGCGGCGGTAATGTTTTCTTTTGTTATTGTTGGAAAAGAGCTTGAGCGAGAGAATTCGGTTTATCAATCTATAATGGTTTCTGCCTTTATACTTATTTTGATAGAACCGCTTATTATTTTTCAGGTTGGTTTTCAGTTGAGCTATTTGGCCGTGCTAGGAATTGTATTTTTGCAACCAAAAATTTATAACCTTTTTTACACAAAGTATTACTTGTTGGATAAAGTGTGGCAAATTAGTAGCGTTTCAATAGCTGCTCAATTGGCAACTTTTCCTTTAGGGTTATATTATTTTCATCAGTTTCCTAATTTCTTCATGATTTCTAACTTAATAGTGATTCCATTGGCTTTTGCCATCTTAATTATGGGAATGGTTTATTTTGCCTTTTTCTGGATTCCAGGCTTAGGATATATGTGTTTTTTGCTGTTGGATGGGTTGCTCACAGTTTTGAACAAAGGAGTGAAGTGGGTAGAGGAGTTGCCGTACTCAATTTATTGGGGCGTATCCATTCATTGGTTTGAGGTCTTTTGGCTCTATGTTATTATAGTCATGGGGGCTGTAGCGTTTATTAATCGAAAATCTAAATGGTTACTTACAAGCTTAGGTTTAATTGTGTTATTACTGGTTTTTAATATTGCTGAGAAGAATTACATTAACTCAACCAATCAACTTGTTATTTATAATGTAAATAAAGCAACCGCCATTGATTTGTTTTACGGCAGAAAGAACATTTTTATTGCTGATGAAGAGTTAATTGCAGATGATGACAAGTTGTTGTTTTATGTCAAGCACAACTGGTTTTACCGCTCAGGTAATGAGGAGGCTTGTAGAACAATTCCAATAGATTCTAACAAACGCCTGTTTTCTTTTCAAAGTAAAACATTGTTTAGAATGGACTCAACTATACATAGTCAGTTGCCAAAAACAGATATTGTTTTGTTGGAAAATATAGCCTTCATAGATAATCAAGTGGTGGATGAGTTTGCTAATAGAAGTGTTTCTGTGGTAATTGGGCAAGGGGTATCTTACCGATTAAAAAGTTTTATCAAAGATAATATTCAGGAAGAAAATTTACATGATTTAAAAGCGAATGGTGCCTATATAATAAACCTTTAGTACGAGCTATTTCTCAACGACAGTAACTTGACTATTTCCTGATTTGTAGGCAATTTTTGAATCACTATTTTTTTTACCAATGGAGCTGTTTTCTAATGCTTCAATAACTTGGTAGTCGTTATTAAGTTTAATGTTTAACTCGTAGTAAACCGTGATTCCATCTTTAGTTTGAATATTTGTCCAAAAATGAGTTTGATAATGTGTTACTCGATCAATACTGTTTATGGTGGCTTTAGCTTTTTCCACAGCGCCGCTTAGTTTATTTAAATCAGCTTTATAATTCTCGTCAGAACCATTATAGGTTCCATTTGCCTTTTTTTGTTTAAGACTTTCAATTTTTTCTTCATACATTTCAATTCGCATGGTTTGTATGAAGTAGTCATCTGTGTAAAAAGCCTTGAAATGTTCAAATTTATAGTTAGAGTGACTAATAAACGAGGCGTTAGCCCAATTTACTACAGCACTTTCTACTTTAATTTGATCGGCTGATGAATCTATATCTGTCGGAATTCCGTTTGAAAAAAAACTGAGTTGAATTAATAGGAATAGTGTGGTCATTTTGTTCGGTTGGTATAGCTTTCAAAAGTATCGTCTAATTGAAAAATTTGTTCTACCTGGTAATAGGGAGAAAATTCAACTAGAACAACATTGGTATCTTTTTGCTCGGCGTAATTTCCTATAAATTTATGAAAAAAGTAGTAGCCTACAACACTATCGTCAGCATTGTTTTTTGTTTCATATAAAGTAGAATACTTTAATGGGGCGTAGTTTTGAATGTCTTTCCTTTCATTTTTGATGAATTTTTGCAAAACAGTTTGTACAATATAGTCTTGATCAAAATTACCCTTAAATTTTACCATAGTACAAATGTCTAGCGTGTGTTTTAAGAATGCAGATTTTTGATCAACTCTCTTATAAGTCTCTAATTGATCTTTGAAAAATCGATAAAAGCTTTTGCTTAACTGCTTACCTTCAGTATATGATCTGGCAATTATAATTGTGTATTCATTAAAATAGTAATCAATCATTAATTGATACTTTTTTGGAACTGATAGTACAATTTCAGGATCCATTTTCATAACGCCCAACGTATCATTAAGCGTGTATTTTGCTTCAAGAATATTAATGTTTGTTGTATCCGTAATGAGCGTGAAAAAATGACTCATTTCAGCGGTGCGTTCAATCTTGTTTTTTCTAATGAAATCTTTTTGTTTTTGAATAGAGTCCATCAAAGTACTGTCCTTAGGATGCAAACGTAATTGCAGTTCCATGTCCTCAAGTTTAACAAACTCTAGAGGTTTAATAACTTTTAATTGACTAAAGCCATAAGGAGTGTACTCATCTTCTCCAATTTCAGATTGAATTTCTTTTGATATATTCTTTTCCGCCGTGGCTTGTAAATCTAATTGATCAGAAGCTTGTTCTTCTTCTTCAAATAATTCATCAGCAATAAAGCAGCCCTGTAGTGAGGACGCTAGAATTAATAATCCTAGGAAAGTTCTTAGACGCATATTTTAAAAGGTGTTGGTACCACAGTATTGCAATTATTGTACCTAAGTCTTAATCTCAATAATGATGGTGGTTCTGCGTTGTTTTGTCTAGTGGTTTATAAAAGTTTTGAGCAAAAAAAATCTCTAACCAAACGACCAGAGATTTTTTCGAATATTCATTTATTATTATCGAATCATTACTGGCATTACCAACATTAAAATGTCTTCATTTTCGTTATCATTACTACTAGGTAATAATATACCAGCTTTATTTGGCTCGCTCATTTCTAAAATAACTTCTTGCGTGTTAATATGGTTTAGCATTTCTAATAAAAATTTGGAGTTAAATCCAATTTCCATGTCATCACCATTATAGTTACAAGTTAAACGCTCTTTTGCTTCATTAGAAAAGTCCAGATCTTCAGCCGAAAGAGCTAACTCACTTCCTGCAACTTTCAGTTTTACCTGATGTGTTGTTTTATTTGAGAAAATAGAAACCCTTTTTATTGAATTTAAAAATGAAAGACGATCAACTGTTAAAACATTTGGATTCTCAACAGGAATAACAGCCTCATAATTCGGGTATTTACCATCAATCAATCGGCAAGTTAATTCAATTGTATCAAAACTGAAACGTACAGTTGTTTCATTATAAATTATAGAAACTTGCTCAGCACCAGATAAATTTTGCTTTAATAAGTTCAACGGTTTTTTAGGTAAAATAAAATCAGATGGCTTAGAAGCACTTGAATCACTTCTTCCATATCTTACCAATTTGTGAGCATCAGTAGCGACAAAAATTAATTTTTCTGCAGAGAATTGGCAAAATACACCGCTCATCACAGGTCTTAAATCATCATTACCAGTTGCAAATAATGTTTTATCAATTGCACTTGCAATAATTTCTCCACTTAACTCAATCGCCTCAGAGTTTTCTAATTCAGGAGACTTTGGGAAATCATCAGCATTTTGTCCAACTAATTTATATTTACCGTAGTCTGACGAAATCTCAATTCCAAATGTACCAGCATCAATAGTAAAAGACAAAGGTTGATCTGAAAAGTTTTTCAAAGTATCTAGTAAAAGCTTTGCAGGAATAGCAATTCTACCATCCTCTCTTGATTCATCAGGGTTAACAACGGTTTTCATTGTGTTTTCCAGGTCTGAAGCAGAAATTGTTAAAGCTCCATTTTCCAATTCAAATAGAAAATTGTCAAGGATAGGCAAAGAATTACTACTATTTAAAACACCGCTAATTCGCTGTAAGTTTTTTAATAGAGTAGAACTTGAAATAATGAAGTTCATAATGTTTCGTCGTTTTAGTTTAAATCAAACACAAATATAGCTGATAAAAACAGGAATATATTCTTTCAAAATCTTTTTTATTAACCGATTTCTTTTTTTGTCAACATTTCGTGATTTCATTTTATGACATAAAAAACTGCCTTTATGTCACAAAATGTTTCCAGCTTAATCCTCAATCTGACAAAATGGAGATTGGAATGACACATTTGTGGGGTGGCATAAAGATTGACTATATGAGTTTGAGTTTAATTTAGAATATAAATAAAATAATAATATGAGTAAAATAATAGGAATTGACCTTGGTACAACAAACTCTTGTGTTTCTGTTATGGAAGGGAATGAGCCCGTTGTAATTACAAACGCAGAGGGAAAAAGAACAACTCCATCCGTAGTTGCATTTGTTGAAGGCGGAGAAAGAAAAGTAGGAGACCCTGCAAAAAGACAGGCTATTACTAACCCTGAAAAAACGATTTATTCGATTAAGCGTTTTATGGGAACTTCATTTGATAATGTATCAAGAGAAATTGAGCGTGTACCATATGACGTTGTAAAAGGTGATAATAATACACCTCGTGTAAAAATTGACGACAGATTATATACGCCACAAGAAATTTCAGCTATGATCCTTCAAAAAATGAAGAAAACGGCAGAAGATTATTTGGGGCAAGAAGTAAGTGAGGCTGTAATTACAGTTCCGGCATATTTCAATGATGCACAAAGACAAGCTACAAAAGAAGCTGGAGAAGTTGCAGGTTTAGCAGTGAAAAGAATTATCAATGAGCCAACAGCAGCAGCTTTAGCTTATGGATTAGATAAAAAAATGGATGATCAAAAAATCATTGTTTTTGATTTTGGTGGAGGAACACATGATGTTTCTGTATTAGAATTAGGAGATGGTGTATTTGAAGTATTGTCTACAGATGGAGATACGCATTTAGGTGGAGATGATGTTGATGATAAAATCATCAACTGGTTAGCTGATGAGTTTAAGAAAGATGAAGGAATTGACTTGCGTAAAGATCCAATGGCCTTGCAAAGATTAAAAGAGGCAGCAGAAAAAGCGAAAATTGAATTATCTTCAACTACTTCTTCTGAAATTAACTTACCTTATATAATGCCTGTTGATGGAATTCCAAAACACTTGGTTAGAACATTAACTAGAGCAGCTTTTGAGCAATTGATTGACGATTTAGTAAAAAGAACAATTGAGCCTTGTAGAACAGCATTAGAAAGTGCAGGTTTATCTACAAGTGATATTGATGAAGTAATTTTAGTAGGAGGATCAACTCGTATTCCAGCTATTCAAGAAGCAGTGAAGAAATTCTTCGGTAAAGATCCTTCAAAAGGGGTTAACCCGGATGAGGTTGTAGCTTTAGGAGCAGCAATTCAAGGTGGTGTATTAACTGGAGAGGTTAAAGATGTACTTTTATTAGATGTAACACCTTTATCTTTAGGAATTGAAACAATGGGTGGTGTAATGACTCGTTTAATTGAGGCGAACACAACGATTCCAACTAAAAAGTCAGAGACTTTCTCTACTGCTTCAGACAATCAACCAGCGGTAGACATTCATGTCTTACAAGGTGAGCGTCCAATGGCAAATGATAATAAGACTTTAGGAAGATTCCAATTGTCTGACATTCCACCAGCACCAAGAGGAGTTCCTAAAATTGAGGTAACTTTTGATATTGATGCGAATGGTATTATGAATATTTCAGCTAAAGATAGTGCAACTGGAAAAGAGCAATCAATTAAAATTGAAGCTTCATCTGGACTTTCTGAGGACGAAATTGCAAGAATGAAAGCAGATGCTGAAGCAAATGCAGATGCAGATAACAAAAGAAAAGAAGAAGCGGATAAAATTAACGCAGCTGATTCATTGATTTTCCAAACGGAAAAACAATTGAGCGAGTATGGCGAGAAAATTCCTGCTGATAAGAAAGAGGCGATTGATGCAGCTTTGGTTGAATTGAAAGCTGCACATGCAGCGAAAGACTTTGCGGCAATTGATACATCAATGGAGAAATTGAATACAGTATTCCAAGCGGCGTCACAAGACATGTATGCGCAAGATGGTGCTGGAGATGCAACAGCTGATGCTGGAGCAGGAGCTCAAGGTGGAGATGAAACGGATGATGTTGGAGCAGAAGATGTAGATTTCGAAGAGGTGAAAGAAGATTAGATTTTTTCAAATTAATAGGGAACAGCACCGTACGTAAAGTACGGTGCTGTTCTGGTTTTAAACGGTTGAGGTTTAGGCAGACAGAATCAAGAGTATTAATTTTGTCTTTCGAAAATAATTAGTAAATTGCAGGGTTAATTGATTTTAATTTAAATCGCAACTTATTAAAATAACTAATATGAAAAAAACTTTACTTTTAGGACTATCAGTGGGCTTCGCAGGCCTTTCTTTTGGTCAATGTGAAATTGTTGGGCTAGACGCAACAATGTGTTACGGAGCTCCCCCTGTAACATTAAATTATACTGCGGGACCAGATATTGCAGCAGATGCTGTAGTTTACTCTGGGCCGGGTGTATCGGGAGGTGTATTTGATCCAACAGCAGCAGGATTAGGGACGCACACAGTGACTGCAATAGCTCCAGGATTAGACTATATTATGGACGAAGGTATTCCTTACGATCCAATCGATATTGCTGGAGGTGGTACAGTCTCATTGAGTGATGACGCAATGAGTGGGTTTCTTCCAATTGGATTTGATTTTGCATTTTTTGGAGAAATTTATGATGAATTTCAAATTTCTTCGAATGGATTTATAACATTTGATGGATCTACTGATAACGGATGTTGTTCAGGAGATTTTATTCCAAGTGGAGGTACACCTAACAACCTTATTGCACTATGCTGGGAGGATTTGAGACCACCAAGTGGAGGAACAATCCGTTATGAAACTGTAGGTACTGCACCAAACAGAATTTGTGTTGTAGAATTTGAATCAGTACACCATTATTTTAGTGGTTTCCCTATTACAGGACGTATTCAAATGTATGAAACTACAAACTGTATTGAAATTCATTTACAAAATCAAGATGCAACTGGTAACCATACTATGGGAATTGAGAATGCTACTGGAACAACAGCTTATGCTCCTGTAGGAAAAAATTCAGCACCTTGGACAACTTCAAACTTTGCAGTGTCTTTTTGTCCTCCTCCAGGATGTGAAGCTGAATTTGAAATTGAAGTAGTAGAAGCGCCTAACGTTTCTGGTTCTGTAGATGTTGATGAAATTTGTTTAGGTGAAGAAATCACTTTGACTGCTACTGGTACTGCTGATGTATATTACTGGGGTGCTGAAATCGAAGATGGCGTTCCTTATATACCAACTTCAATTGGTGAAAATGTTTTTGTTGTATCAGGTACAGATACAGAGTCAGGATGTATTTCATCTAGCTTAGTAAATGTATACGTTCATGATATTCCAAATGTTTATGCAGGCGAAGACTTCTCTATTTGTGAAGATATGGAGTTTGTTCTAGCTGGATTTGGTGATGAAGCAACTTATGAGTGGGATGGTGGTGTAGTTGATGGCGAGCCAATGATGCAAGCAGCTGGATCAATGACTTATACTGTTACAGGAACGAATGCTGGTGGATGTGAAGCTTCAAGCTCAATTACTGTTGAGGCCTTAGAAGTACCAACTGGAACTGGTGTTGTTACAATGATGACTGGTGTTGCTTATGATGGAGAGATTGATTTCACTCCTTCAGGAGGAACTGGTGGACCTTACACGTTCTTATGGACAAATGGTGCAACTACTGAAGATATTACTGATTTAGGAGTTGGAACTTTCACTGTAACAGTTTCTGACGGAGTATGTGATTCAGATGTTACTTTCGTTGTGGATTCTCAAGCAGGTATTGCATTAAATGAATTGGATAACTTGAAAGTATATCCTAACCCGGTTGTTGATTTTGTAACGGTTGAGTTTGAAGGAACTTATAACTGGACATTAGTTGACAATGCAGGTAAAATTGTTGCAACTGGTATAGCTAACGGAAAAGAGCAAATCTCTATGGAGAATTTGGCTACCGGTAACTATATGATGAAAGTTGAAGTGGACGGAAAACAATCTACAATCAATGTAGTGAAAAAATAGAATACCGAAAACTAGTAAAATATACGGCTGCCGTTTCAATTTATTGAAGCGGCAGTTTTTTTATGCCTAAAAATTAGATGCGATCTTTTGTGTGAAGTGCGAATAATGCAAGGCATTTAAAAGTGAGAATTCTTGCTTAGAATAAGCTACTCTAACCATCTACAATAAAAATGGAGATATGTTTAAGGTGAGCAACTAAGAAATAGCTCGTTAAAGCGTAATAGAGAAGTGTTTTATATTGTCATTGAGAAAACACGCGTGCTAGGCTTGTTTCTCAATAAACGAAGATCAAAGGCCATACAAACATTTCTAACAAAAGGACGCGCTTCCTGAGGTAGACGAATTCCGTTGTCAATAAATTCTACAAGACCATCCTTTTCCATTTCGCGTAATCGTTCAATACAATCGTCCAATTCAGGGAATTTAAGGTGATCAGCAGTCCAGTCAGTTTCAAAGTGACACATTATATTTAATATATGCTCTCGGATTACTAAATCCTCTTCATTTAATAAATGTCCACGTAAAAGGGGTAATTCTCCTTTATTTACAATGTCTTGATATTCTTCAACCGTTTTCACATTTTGAGCAAAACTGTACCATGAGTCACTAATAGAGCTCATTCCTAAACCAATCATGAGTTTAGTTTTTCCAGCTGTATATCCCATGAAGTTTCTATGCAATGATTTTTCAACCATTGCTGCATGCATATTGTCTGTTGGTAAGGCAAAATGATCCATACCAATTTCAACATATCCAATTTCATGAAGCATTTTTTTACCTTCTTCATAAAGAATGCGCTTTTCATTTGCGCTTGGTAAATCATTCTCGTCATAACCTCGTTGTCCGACACCTTTGATCCAAGGTACATGTGCATAGCTGTAAAAAGCAATACGATCAGGTTTTAATAAACGAGTTTTTTCAATTGTATCTTTAATACTTTCCAATGTTTGATGTGGTAATCCAAACACCAAATCATGACTAACCGAAGTATATCCAATTTCACGCGACAATTGAGTTACCTCTTCTACACGTTCAAAAGGTTGAATTCTGTTTATAGTTTTTTGTACTTTTAAGTCGTAATCTTGAACTCCAAAACTATTTCTTCGGTATCCTAAATCATAAAGTGTTTTAAGATGTTCCTCACTTGTATTATTGGGGTGTCCTTCAAAACTAAATTCATATTCCTCACAACGGTCGGCTCTTTTAAAAATGCCGTCCATCATTTGTTTTAGCCGTGCAGGACTAAAAAAGGTGGGAGTACCACCACCAAGATGTAGTTCTTTTATTCTTGGACGCTCGGGTAATAGGTCGCAATATAAATCCCACTCTTTTAACAAAGTGTCAATATAAGGCTCTTCAACCTCATGACGCTTTGTAATTCGTTTATGGCATCCGCAAAAGGTACAAAGGTTTTCACAAAAGGGTAAATGAATGTAAATACTAACACCTTCTGTAGAGTTACTTTCACTAAAAGCCTTTATCATGGTTGCTTTCCAGTCATCAATAGCAATACCGTCTTTATTCCAATAAGGAACAGTAGGGTAACTAGTGTATCTAGGGCCAGGAATATTGTACTTTTGAATAAGAGGATTCGACATTGTTTTACAAATTATCTGCCTGAAACCACTCGGCAAAACTATTATCAGTTTCTTGAAGTTTACAATACTTTAATTCAATACCTGCGGGTAAATTTGAGAGGATTCTGCCAACCATATCTACCAACATGTTTTCACACGTAGGTTGATAATTACACAGGATAATTTTTGAAAAACCAGACTCAACTTCTGCATATTTAGCATGAGGAGTATTGCCATTCACTAAAAGGGCGTGGTCAAATTCATCAATTGCAGCGGTATTAACAATCTTTTTTAAATCACTAAAATCGATTATCATTCCGTTTTTGACAGCTGAATTATCGTCAATGATTGGACCTGTGATAGAAACCGTTAGTTTATAGGAATGGCCATGTATATTGGCACATTTCCCATCATAACCCCACAAAGCATGAGCTGTTTCAAAGTCGAATATTTTAGTAACACGTAAGTTCAAAGGATCAAATTTTAGTGGTTTAAAATTACTTTTGCAAATTTATCAAAAATTCATCAATGATATGCTTTTTAGCATGAGTCATTACGACAATTTTCCACCATGAAGGGGATTCAAAATTATCAGCAACTAAGTGATATTTTTTTGCAAGTTCAGCAGGAATATCATTGGCATTGATAGCGACAATATTCATTTTGGGCTCTCTAAAATATCGAATTCCCATTTGGTCTAGTTGCTCGCAAATATGATCTGTGCGGTCAATAAGTTTGTCCATTAAATATTGCCAACCTGTATAACCATGTGTCATTAATATCATCCAAATAGCTACGGCATTTGCACCAGAACGACTTCCACATAAAGTAAAGTCAGTCCCTTGCACGTAGGATGCTTCTTCTGTTTGTGCATATTCCATTAACCCTTTTTTGCAAATAAAAATTCCGGTTCCATAAGGTGCCTGTAGCATTTTATGACCGTCAATGGTAACTGAATGGATGTCAGGATTTGCCAAATTAAGTTTAAAATTATCAGCAGTAAATGGGTAAATGAATCCACCAAATGCAGCATCAATATGTGTAAAGAAATGATTAAAATGCTCTTTAATTATCGATATAATAGGATCTGGACGGTCGACACTTCCAAACATAGTTGTTCCCATTGACAGATGAACGATTAAATATTTGATGCCATTGGCCTTAGCTTGAACTAGTTTTTCTGCTAAGTCATTTAAGTCCCAATTTCTGGTCTCGTCAATGTTTACTTGAACTGGTTTTACACCCAATAAATTACATCCTTTATGTGCAGAGTAATGTGCGTCTTCTGAAAACAATAATCCAATTTCAGACAATTCTGCTTGATGTTCTTTTTGGAAGTAGTTTCTAAAGATCCATTGCGCTTGAATGTTTGCTTCAGTTCCACCACTTGCTACATAGCCATCATAATTCCCTTCTTCGGCGTTAAAAATGTCTTCTGCGCAAACTTTAATTAAATCAATTTCTAACGCTTGCGTTCCGCTAAAGTAAGATTCACCAGGGCTATGCGTATGGCACCCAATGTGATTTGGATTTGCAATCAATACAGATAGGAACGGGGCTTCATTTAAAAATGGCGCATCAAAATAAAACTGTTCCTGATCTAAATATGTTGCAGGTAGCCCCAGTATTTTGGTTTCACGATAATTAAGATTCTTATTAAGTGCTTCAAACACCGTTTTTTTTATCTCCGTAGAGCTCTTTTTTAGCCACTTCATAAATTTCTGTCTAATAAAAAAGCCCTGACATGGATTGTCAAGGCTTTAATAATGTTTTAACTATTTGCTTAGTAGGCAGATTGCCAGTCAATTAATTCTACCTCGAATAATAATGTTGAATTTGGTGGAATATCACCCATATCAGCATCACCGTAAGCCAAAGCTGGAGGAATAATCAATTTTCCTTTTCCACCTTTACCAAATGAAGGAATTCCTAATTGCCATCCTTGAATGAATCCATTCAATGGGTATACTAAAGGAATATTGTCTTTAGATCCATCAAATTTAAATCCGTCTAATAAATAACCTTGATAAAAAATAGTTACTTCATCAGTAACTACAGGACGAGCATCTCCTTCTCCCGGATTATCAATAATAATGTGCATTCCATTTTCATCAGCTTCTAATGATTCCCATGACTTAGCTTCAAGAAACGCCTGGATATCTTCGTCGCTAGATAAAGTTGAAACGACTAATTCTGGTTCTGGAATAATTTCCTCAGGAATAACATCTTCAACAACGTCTACTACTTCATCTTCAGTAACTGTATCTTCTTCACCTCCACATGCCAACAAAAACAATGCTGGTACAAATAAGAATATTTTTTTCATAATATCTGGTTTTTAATTTCGCACGAAGATACGAAATTATCAAATAAATTAGGTATTATTTACTAGAAATAGCTGTAAGCGTATAGCCCTTCTTTTCAAGTAAATCAATTAAACCATCTTCTCCAAATAAATGGCCTGCTCCAACCGCAACAAAACACGATTTATCTTTCATTTCGAGTTCAATTTTAGGAGCCCAAGCTCTGTTACGATCAAATAGAAACAAATCTGCAAATTCCATAATTTCTGGGGATTGTTTATTCAATAAAGGCATAAGTTTGTCCACCTTTTCTTTAGAATAGAATTCCATTAATTTTTCTGTGTTTTTTGCTTCCTTTTCGTAGTCACGAACAGATTCTAATACCATTTCCGCCATCTTGTCTGCGGGTACTTGATCAAAGAAACCTAGCTGTTCTTCAATAGTTTCCATTCCAATTAAAGGAATCTCATTTTCACCAGCAATACCCATGATGGTTAAGTCATATGATTTTGCAGTTGGCTCAAAGAAGTTTTGCGAAATGGTTTGCATTAGAAAAAATGGTTTCATTGCACCATAAGTCTGATCAAATTCTTGAGGTGAAATTCCTAATTCTTGATCCATAAAAGCTAATAGTTCTACCAATTGTTCTTTTGAAAAATAGCTGTGCACGGTACCAGTGTCTAATGACATGAGCTGGAAAGTCTTTAATGGATTTGGCATTCCGCCCACTTCCATTATAATCGCATCACTTGCTTCAATTCTCTTTGTCAAATTGTCTGAGAAATGATAATATTCCTCATTAATCATATGCATGGTTCCAAACAAATAAGAGGTTTCAATATTGTCTCCTTCTACTTTCCATAGCATTGATTGCCCGTTTTTAACAACAACGTCTTGTGACGCATCTTCTTCAATTGTGGATTCTTTAGAGTTAGAAGCGCATGAAAGAAAAGGTAATAATAATATGATGTATGGGGTTAATTTTTTACGCATTACTGATGTGTTAATGAAACTAAATAATTGTTTGAAGGTCCTTCAAGAGTAAGTTCACAGTTTAAACCTTCTTTTTCTGCATATTCTTTTAATAAATCAAAATCTATATACAACCATCTAAACCAGTTTGATTCAACTTCTTTATACTGCATTTTGAATTGCATTTCTCCCATATATGAACCATTCAAGTCCAACCACATTGAGCCGTCTTCTTCTTGATACATATAAGTTAAGTCTGTTGAGTCACAAAGTGCTGTCCCTCCAGGAGATAAAAGTGCTTTTATTTGTTTTAAAAAACGAGGTAGATTGTCTAGATTTCCAGCTATTCCAATACCGTTCATTAAAATCAAAAGGGTATCGTATTGTCCTTTCAAATCAAAAAAATCAGCCTGTTCAGCATTTAAGCCCAAGCTTTTTAAATGAAGCACGGCGCCGTGGGATGAATCTATCGCATGAACATCTTTTCCTTGTTTGTGTAAGAGATATGAATGACAACCTGCAGCGGCACCTACATCCAAAATTTTCCCTTTACATAAACTCAAAGCTTTTTTTTCCAGTTCTGGCATCATTTCTTCAGTGCGAAAAAGATATTCAACAGGCATAACATCATCTTCACAAAGATCTGCCATTACTGTAATATTCTCTGAAAAACCATTGCTCGCATAATCGCAAATGGCATAGCCAAGGGGGTCTAATTCAAAATCCATTAAATGTCGAAATCATCAATGTTTTCAAATCCACCAAAGTCTTCGTCTTCTTCTCCAAATTCTGAGAAAATGTCATCAATATCATTCCCTAAATCAGGGCTTTGTCCCATTCCCATGGCATTAGCCATATCTATTTCTTTCGAATCTTCGTCAGGAGCAACTCCAATAGACAAATAAAGTTCAGGCTCTGGAAATTTTTCAGGAAGTACTTCAACTAATTCAATTAAGAAGCACCACATTTTTAAAAAGTCATAAACTAAAATTAGTTTTTGTCCTTTAGCTCTTACTACTGTGGTTATAGGGGTGTCTTTCATAATGAACGGGGCGTTGAGGTCATTGCCCAATCCCATGTCCATTAGTGCTATTTCATGCCCTTTATCCCAATTATCATTACTCACATAAAAGGAGCCCAATTGGTCTCCAATAAAATCAAATGATGCTATGATTGCACGATAAAATACTTCGAAATTGTCGTTAGGGCTAATAATGATATCTCTAAAGATATCTTCATCATTCTCTGTATCAATTAATATTCTAAACTTGTAAGACGACATTTCGCTTTTTTTTACAAAGATAGTTAACTCAATGAGAATAATAGAAATGATTTCTTCTCAAATATTAAATCATTAATTGTTGGCTAGCTAGGATGTGTTTATTATTTTCGCTACTTTTATATATGCCTATAAGCGAAGTAGATATGAAATTACAGAAACTCTATTATTCTATGGGGGAGGTTTCAGAAATGTTTGATGTAAATGCTTCATTAATACGTTTTTGGGAAAAAGAATTTTCTATAATTAAACCTAAGAAGAATAAAAAAGGCAACAGATTATTTACGCAAAAAGACATAAAAAACTTTCAGTTAATTTACCAATTGGTAAAAGTTGAAGGATATACGCTTGAAGGCGCAAAGCAACAATTGAAAAAGGGGTATAAACCTCAAAATGAACCAAATCAAGGTAATGTTGTATCAATGCTTGAGCAGATTAAAAAAGAATTGTTGTTGATACAGGATACTTTGTAGGTTTGGAATGATAATTGTTTTAATGAATTTTGAGTAAATAAAAAAAGCGTAATCATGAAAAGAAATTTGATGTTTAGTCTTGTAGCAGTGCTGTTTTTAAGCACGTTACTTTCTACAATGGGAGAGAAAGAGTCTAAAAAATTGGCTGGAACTGATAAGTACAAAGTAATACGTGTTGACGGAAGAATTATTTTTCAACGTACGGATTCAGAAATGAAAAAAGGTGATATCTTTTTGTCAGGTACTGCGTTATCTTTTAAAACTCCGCAAGCAAGGGCTGCTGTAATTAGCAGTATTAAAGGGCGTTTCGTCCTTTCTCCATCTGAAAAAGGGCAAACTAAAATTTTGCCAGCTGCAAATAATATCTCTTCACGCTCAGGTGCTCTTATTAATATGATTGATTTGAAAAATCATTTTTCAGGAGACTATTTAGTATTAGATGAAATTCAATTAGAAATTGGTGAAGAAAATTTTCCAATGGACAATGAGAATTTCTTTTATATGAGTTTTACTTATAAAGGAGAAAAAATCAGAAAAAAACTAAAAAGCAATGAAGGAAACCTGTTGTTAATAGAAAAAGATGATTTATATAAAATTGATGGCGAGTCAATTCCTGTTGAAACAATGGATATGACACTTTATTACCGCCAAGGAGATAAATCAACAAAAATCAGCCAATTTAAGCCCGTTTTTCCTGATTTAGAAGAGTTGAAAGATGAGGTTCAAATTATTAGAGAAGAGTTTGCCGATAAAACTGATGAAACTCAAATTCAAGAAATAACGGCCTATTTGGGCGAGTTTTATGGTAAACCACAAAAGGAAAATTTGGGTGATTGGTTGAAAGAAGAATTTGATTTAGAATAATTCACAATTTCCACGAATTCTTAACAATTGGCTGCAAATAATTAATTTCGGCTAAAAATGATTTCTTTACCCGTTCATGTTTTTATCTTTGCGGAATGCAAGAGACAATTTTAATTTTAGATTTCGGTTCACAGTACACGCAATTAATTGCTAGAAGACTAAGAGAACTGAATGTTTATTGTGAAATCACACCTTGGAATAAGCCCAAGGAACTCACTGAAAATGTTAAAGGTGTTATTTTCTCAGGAAGCCCTTTTTCGGTAAGAGATGAAAATTCTCCCGTTCCACAAATTGAATTGTATAAAGGTAAAATTCCATTATTGGGTGTTTGCTTTGGTGCACAATTTATGGCAAATCATTTTGGAGGAGAAGTTTTACCTTCTAAAATCAGAGAGTATGGACGTGCAAATTTGGCACATGTTGATCAAGATTCAATTTTGATGCAAGGTGTGCGAGATAATTCTCAAGTTTGGATGAGTCATGGAGATACTATTAAGCGAATTCCAGAAGATTTTAAAGTAATTTGTAGCACGGCGGATGTTGAATTTGCAGGTTTCAAAGTTGATAACGAAGATACTTATGGAATCCAATTTCACCCAGAGGTATACCATTCTGAAGATGGAAAGCAAATATTAGAGAATTTTATAGTAAATGTTTGTGGCTGTGCCCAAAGTTGGACACCAGATTCATTTATTGACGTAACAATTGCAGCGTTAAAAGAAAAAATAGGAAGTGATAGTGTTATTCTTGGACTTTCTGGAGGAGTTGACTCTTCAGTAGCAGCAACATTATTACATAAGGCCATTGGAGATCAATTACATTGTATTTTTGTAGACAATGGTTTACTTAGAAAGAATGAATTTGAATCTGTTTTAGAGTCTTATAAAGGATTAGGATTAAATGTAAAAGGAGTAGATGCCAAGTCAAAATTCTATGACGCATTAAAAGGAGAATCTGATCCAGAGAAAAAACGAAAGTTGATTGGAGGCGTATTTGTTGATGTATTTGATGAAGAGTCTAAAAAAGTAAAAGATGCAAAATGGTTAGCACAAGGAACAATTTATCCTGATGTTATTGAATCTGTTTCTGCAACTGGAGGACCTTCTGCAACAATTAAATCGCACCATAATGTAGGTGGTTTACCTGATTATATGTTATTACAAGTTGTAGAACCATTACGTCTTTTGTTTAAAGATGAAGTGAGACGAGTAGGAAGAGCTTTGGATATTCCAGAAGCGATTATTGGACGTCACCCATTCCCAGGTCCTGGATTAGGAATTAGAATTTTAGGAGACATCACAGCTGAAAAGGTACGGATTTTGCAAGAGGTTGATCATATCTTCATTGAGGGACTTAAAAAGTGGAACCTTTATGATGATGTATGGCAAGCCGGAGCAATGTTATTACCCGTGCAAACCGTAGGAGTAATGGGAGATGAAAGAACATATGAAAATGCTGTTGCATTAAGAGCTGTTAGTTCAACTGATGGTATGACAGCTGATTGGTGTCACTTACCATATGATTTCCTGGCAAAAATGTCAAATGAGATTATTAATAATGTAAAAGGAATTAATCGTGTAACATACGATATTAGTTCTAAGCCACCAGCAACTATTGAGTGGGAATAGGTTTTGAGCCAAACTCGCTTAATAATGCTCCCTCAAGTGCCAATTGAATATTAGAGAGATGAAAAGAATTATAGGATTAATTATTGTTTTGATAGGACTTGCGCTACCAACTTATGCGCAACCAGAAAATGCAGCTGTTGAAACAATAGATGGGAAAAAGTATTACGTACATATTGTAGAGCAAGGTAATACACTCTATGGCATTCATCAATTGTATAAAACTAGTGTTGAAACTATACTTGCTGAAAATGAAGGACTATCTGCTGACTTAACAGTTGGACAAAAAGTTTTGATCCCTATTAAGGTCACTGAGAATGCACATTATGGAAAACATGTTGTAGCTGATGGAGAGACACTTTATGGGATTTCAAAAAAGTATAAATGTTCTGTTGAGGATTTAAAATCACTTAATGCAGATTTGACTGATGGAATTTCCCCTGGGCAAGAAATATTTGTTCCTAGAGTTGGAGGTGGAGCGGCACAAGTTGGAGAAGTGATACAAACAGATCCAGTTGTAAGAGAAGAGGATACCCCTGAGCAAACTTTTTCAGTTTCTTATAAAGATTCTATAGTTGAGCATACTGTTTTACCACATGAAACTATGTATTCAATTGCTAAAAGATATATGGTAAGCTCAGACACCATTATGGCTTTAAATAGCTTGAGAAATACAAGAATAAAAAAGGGTGATGTCTTAAAAATTCCTGTGAAGAATGTTAATTATGAGGTGATTGAAAAAGACCTGACTGAATTAACTTTAAAAGATACAACTGTTTCTGTTTTTGATGAAAGTGAGTTTAAAGAGTCGTATAATGTGGCTTTGATGTTGCCACTCATGCTAAGCAGAAATGATCGTGAAATGAGCAAACCGCTCAAACTTGATCAGGTTCGCGAAATGTATGGTACAACAAAAATTGCTTTTGATTTTTATCAAGGGTTTTTATTTGCAGCTGATTCATTGTCAAATGCTGGTTTATCTGTAAACATTTATGTTTATGACACCAATAAAGACACGAGCGCAATTGCTAAAGCGTTTAGACAACCTGAGTTCAATAATATGGATTTGGTAGTTGGGCCATTATATCCTAAAACAATTAAATATACAACGGCATTGTGTGCTAAAAAGAAAATCAGAATTGTTTTACCGTTTAATTCAAATGCGGAGGTATTGTACCAAAATCCTTATGTGTATAAAGGTGTTGCCTCAAACATGACTTTATTAGATGGTACAATTGATTATTTAATAGAGAATCATAAGCATCATAATATTATTCTTATTAAACCAAGAACAGCTGCAGATATAGCTTTGTATGAACGTGCACGTGAAAGATTTAATCAGAAAATTAAAGGAGAAACTGGAGCTTATAATGTAAGTATTGTTGAGACCGGTATGGGAAGCTCTAGTGGGCGAGATATTAATGCAATTCTTAAAAAGGATACTACAAATGTCTTTATTATTCCTTCAACAAATTTAACTTTTGTTTCTGGAGCCATGAGTACTTTAAATAAAGTGCTAAATATGAACCCTTACGCTAAAAAATTGAATGTAATTGCGTTTGGACTAGAGGAATGGAATAAGTTTACAGACTTAGATGTTAAGTACAGAAATCGTACAAATCAGCACTATGCTTCTTATCGTTATTTGGATTATAATTCAGAGCAAGGAATTAAATTTATTAGAGAATACAGAAAACATTATGGCACAGATCCAAATGTTTATTCAAGCCAAGGGTTTGATTACGGAATGTATTTTTTAAGCGCCTTGCACTTATATGGAACTAATTTTGATCTAGCAATAGCGCAGCATCAAATGGAGCTAACACAAAACGAATTTCACTTTAGAACTATACAAGATGGTTCCGGAAGAGAAAATCAACGCGTCTGTATTATAAAGTATGATAACTTCGAGTTGAAGCAACTTAAATAAAAAACTTTTAAAAGCCCTGACGATTAATGTCAGGGCTTTTTTATTTTTGTATTTCAAATACGTTTCGAATGACAAAATGGATTGGTGACCGAGTAAGTGTTGAAGATAGTAATGGAGCAACCTCCATTGTAATTAACCCTTTACGCGTTTGGTGGAAAGAAATTTTACTAACGATTTGGGTAGCAGGGTTTACTTTTGTTGGTTTAGTAATGATATATATGTTGGCTAGTGGATTTGCTGGGTTAAACTATGACGGAGCACCAACAGAGGATCAAGTGGATAATCAAATTATATATACCATAGTCTTTATTGGGTTTTGGGCTTATTTTGAATATAAAACATTAAAGGCACTCTTGTGGTACCGTTTTGGAAAAGAACTTATTCTAATTGATAATGATGGTTTTTCATTAAAAAAATCAATTCTATCTTATGGAAAAGCAAATCGTTATTTCTTTGAGAACATGAAGGAGTTTCATCAACGTAAGGAAGAACCAACCTCTTTTGGTAACTTTTTTGAAAATGCTTATTGGGCACTAGGGACAGATGCTTTGATGTTTACACATAATGGTAAAGGGAAATCATTTGGAAGACGATTGGATGAAAAAACAGGGAAATTACTGTTGAGTCTTATTGACGACCGTGTGAAAAAGCGCCTTAAGAAAAGAAAAAAGTAAATTAGTTTGTAATCTTAAATACTGCTGTTTGCACACGTTGTGTGGCAATGCCTTCAACAGTTTCTTCTAGTATTAATTCTTTTGCCGCATCTGCTTCAAATACTTCTTTTACATTTTTTATTTGTGCAACAGGTACAAACTTGGCTTCTAGTTTAGGTAGTAATTCTGAAAGATTAAATTTTAAAACAGCATCTTGCAAATAGGATGCTAAAGACTGGCGATTGACAACTCGAGCGGCATTGTTTTCAAAATCAGGGTGATTTACTAATTCTGAAACATTGAGGATGCTACAAAGGTTTGTAAATTGCTTATGGCTACCAATAGCAAATGTAATTGCATGTTCGTCTTTAGTTGTGAAAAACTCACCATATGGTGCAATATTAGGATGTGTGCTGCCCATCCGTTGTGGAATGTGTTGCTCCATTAACCAATTAGAAGCCTGGTTCGCTAAAGAAGCTACTGCAGAATCGAATAGAGATACAGAAACCATTGATCCGCCCTTTTGTGCAACGTCTCGTTGATAGAGTGCCGTTAAAATACCCGCCTTTAACTGGTGCCCAGCTAGTAAATCAATTAGCGCAACAGGCATTTTTACTGGACCAGATTCAGGAGTGCCGTTCATTGACATAAAACCTGATTCAGCTTGCAAAATCAAGTCATAAGCAACACGGTCACTGTCATGTCCAAAGCCAGTAATTTCTCCATAAATTAAATTAGGATTAAGCGCATGAATGGTGGGATAGTCCAACCGAAATTTTTCTGCATCTCCAGCTTTAAAATTAACAATTAGGATGTCGGCATCTTGCAAATGGATGTTTAGACGTTTTTGATCAGCTGCTGCTGTAAAATCCATGAAAATGGATTGTTTATGCCAATTTACCGCAGAATAATAGGCCGAAATGCGTGCGTTTTTATCTTCTGTTGGCAGTTTCCAAGAACGTGTTACATCTCCACCAGTTCTCTTGTTCTCAATCTTAATTACTTGTGCTCCCATTTCTGCAAAAAATAATCCTACAGAAGGTCCAGCCAAAACACTGGCAATTTCCACAACCTTTAAATGTTTAAATTCTTGTTTCATACCTATTAGTTCAAGGTTTAATCAAAATATAATGTGCTAAAATGCATCCCTAATATTGATGTTAAAATAAGCTTTATTCGTTAAATTCGTGTTATCCGAAATAAGGAATTTTTAGATGACAAAAGAAAATTACGTAGAAAAAGAAACGGGGCTTAATTCTAGGTCTGTAAATAAGACAATTAACCTGCTTGAAGAAGGAGCAACTATTCCATTTATTGCTCGCTACCGAAAGGAACAAACCAATAATTTGGATGAGGTTAGTATTTTAAATATTCAAAATGCTCTTGCAAGATTTGCTGAGGTTACTAAACGAAAAGAGTATGTTCTGGGCGTTTTACAGGAGAAGGGAATAACCAACGAAGAATTGCTCAAGAAAATCAACCAAAGTTTTGATTTGAATCGGATTGAAGATTTGTATTTGCCTTATAAAACGAAACGTAAAACAAAAGCCGAACAAGCTAGGAACGCTGGGTTAACAGGTTTGGCAAAAATTATAATGAAACAAGATAACGGTGACCCAATTGCCGCAGCACAACGTTTTATTCATAAAGATTATCCAACAACAGATGATGCTATTGCAGGTGCTACTTTTATTATGGCGGATTGGATGAATGAAAATGAGGTTGTTCGAGATCGGATGCGTTCATCATTTATAGAACATGGTGTGCTTACAACAAAATTGGTGAAAACCAAAAAGGATCAAGCCGATAAATATCGTGACTTCTTCGACTTTAGCCAACGTTTAAAAGGTTGTCCTTCTTACCGTTTGTTAGCTGCACTAAGAGGTGGAGACGAAGGTTTGTTACGGATTAAAATTGAACCCAATAAGGAATATGCTCTTAATTGGCTAGAGCGTTTTTTTGTTAAGAACAATAATGACGCATCAACAATTGTTAAAGGAGCGATTAAAGATGCTTATAAGCGTTTGTTGCAGCCCGCATTGGAAACTGAAACTAAAAATTATTTTAAGGCTTTGGCAGATGATCAATCTATTGAGACATTTTCTAAGAACCTTGAGAAATTAATGTTAGCTGCGCCAGTTGGTAGTAAACGAACTTTAGCAATTGATCCCGGATTTAAATCGGGGTGTAAAGTGGTTTGTTTAGATGAAAATGGAGACTTATTGCACAATTGTAATATCTATCCGCATCCGCCACAAAAAGAAAGTTCAAAGGCTTCTGCCAAAATATTTCAATTAGTTCAATCCTATAAAATTGAAGTAATTGCAATTGGAGATGGTACGGCAGGTAGAGAAACAGAGGCATTTATAAAGCGGGTACATTTTGATCGGGATTTGTCTGTTTTTATTGTGCGAGAGGATGGTGCTTCAATTTACTCTGCTTCTAAAATTGCTCGGGAAGAATTTCCAGAATATGATGTGACAGTTAGAGGGGCAGTTTCAATTGGACGAAGATTAATGGATCCATTGGCAGAATTGGTCAAGATCGATCCTAAATCGTTGGGGATTGGACAATATCAACATGATGTAAACCAAACTAAATTACAAAACCAATTGGACCATGTGGTATTGATGGCGGTAAATAAAGTAGGGGTGAATTTAAATACGGCCTCTAAATATTTACTTTCATATGTTTCAGGTTTAGGGCCTAAGTTAGCAGAAAATATTGTGGCGTACAGAAGTGAAAATGGGCCATTTGATTCGAGAGAAGCGCTAAAGAAAGTGCCAAGATTAGGGGCTAATGCCTTTCAACAAAGTGCTGGATTTTTAAGAATTAGAAATGGAAAAAATCCTCTAGACAATAGTGCTGTACATCCTGAAAATTATAAGTTGGTTAGAGAGGGAATTCGCAAGACAGGGTTGCAATTAGATGAGGTAATTGGACAAAAAGATAAAGTACAAAGTTTAAAAGAAGAAATGACGCGTTTAGCCGAAAATGAAATAGGGGCTTATACGTTGAATGATATATTGGCAGAATTAGAAAAACCAGGAATTGATCCTAGAAAAAGTGCAAAAATATTTCAGTTTTCAGACCAAATTAAGACCATTGATGATTTAAAAATTGGTATGAAAGTAAATGGAATTGTTACCAATGTTACTGATTTTGGTGCTTTCGTGAATATTGGGATTAAAGAAAATGGATTAATTCATAAAACACAATTGTCTGATGAATACGTCTCACAACCAACAGATTACATTAGTATTCATGATCAGGTTCAGGTGTTGATTGTCAGCGTTGATGCTGATCGAAAACGAATTGGACTTTCTATGAAAAAAAGTGATTTAGCGGATTAAATTTTTAGACCATAAATCCCTGAAAAATTATTACATTTACTATTCGTTTCGTGTGCAAATTATTATCAGAATACGCGAAATTGCAAAAGTGAAAAAAAATGTCAGAACAGAGAAGATTAACGACAGAGGAGAAGGCGCTAAAAATAAACTTACGAAGTGATATCTACGGTGCATTTGCAGAGATTGGTGCGGGGCAGGAGGTAGCTGCGAATTTTTTTAAAGCAGGTGGATCATCTGGTACGATTGCCTTTACACACTCGGCTTACGATATGAAAGTAAGTGATAGTATGTATGGGAAATGTAAACGATATGTTTGTGAAGATCGTTTATTGCAAATGTTAGAAAAGGAGTATTCTACGCTTGAAACAACTTTGCACGAACGTGCTAGTTCTAGTCAGTTTTTCGCCTTTGCAAATACGGTAGAATCACTTAATTACCATAAAACAAATCAAGGACAAGGTTGGATTGGATTAAAATTCCAAGATGATGTAAATCGTCCACCTAATGAAATTGTGATGCATATTAAAATGCATGACACGAGTAATAAAAGACAACAAGAAGCATTAGGAATTTTAGGTGTTAACTTAATTCATGCAGCTTATTTCGAGCATAGAAGTATTGAAGACTTTTTAAATGCCTTAACTTATCGTTTACCACGTTCACGTGTTGAAATTGATATGTTGCGTGTGTCGGGTTCTGATTTGCAAAAACTGGATAACCGAATTATTGCCTTAAAATTGGTTAAAATGGGCTTGACAGATGCCACTATGTTTGATCAAAGTGGAGCTGTTTTACAGCCAAGAACAGCCTTGTATAAAAAGAATGTTCTTTTAATGCGTGGACGTTTTAGACCCATGACAAAAGTTCATGTGGACATGATTGAGGCCGGAACAAAGCAATATCTGGCCGAAGAAGATGTCGAAAAACAGAATACCACTTTATTGTTGGAGTTAACGCTGAAAGATTTAACTGCCGACGGAAAAATTTCAGATACTGATTTTATTGACAGAGCCGAGTTACTTTGTTCAATGGGGTATACCGTTATGATTAGTAATTATCTTAAACATTATAAGATGATTGAATATCTATCCTCCATTACTAAGAATAAGAAAATTGGTGTACTACTAGGGATCTATAATCTACAAACTATATTTGACGAAAAGTACTACAACACACTTAACGGTGGTTTGCTAGAAGCATTTGGTAGAGGTTTTGGACATAATATTAAGATGTATGTTTACCCTGCATTAAATGTAGAAACAGGAGATATTTATGATATTGATAGTTTCGAAATTCCGGATCATTTAATGGGATTGTTAGATTACATGCTTAAAACCAATAAACTGGAAAATATTCATGACTTTGACCGTGGCTTATTACATATCCTTTCTGATGATGTATTGTCCAAGATTCATTCAGGTGTTTCCAATTGGGAGGAAGATGTTCCTGAAAGCGTAATGAAAGCAATTAAGTTCTATCAATTATTTGGATACAGAGCTGAGAAATTTACAAAGGTAGTGCCCGCTGTAAATACAAAATCTTAGACTTTATTCGTAAATCACTTTAATTAATTCACCTTTCTCATATTTTTCCATGTACATGGTTTCACCAGTTTTGTCATAAAATATAGTGAAGCCTTCTAGTAATCCACTTTTATAGTTGACTTCCATGTAAACTTGATCCATGTCAGGGTATTTTTTATGGCATTTCCCAGTGTAAGGAATGTCATCCAAGAATGAACGTTTAATTGTTTCTCCTGGGCTACTTACTTGCTCTAATTCTGCGCAATCACATACTAAAGGTGCGCCATCTCCGGTTCGTTTTTTCTCACCATCTTCATAAACTTCCTCCACTAGTACATTTCCCATTTTATCATAGTAAATTACGTTTCCATGCAAGGCGCCATTTAAAATTCCTTTTACTACATATTTTAAATCTGTATTTGGATAATTAAGGATGCATACACCAGTAAACAAAGAGTCATTTTTAGAAAAAACACCCAATGAATCGACTGCTAAATCATCACATAAGCAAGTATCTTGTACAGGGCTATTCATCATTGAACCTTCCTGAATTAAATCAACTTCAGGTTTACTGTTATCGCATTGTGCAAATAATATTAAACTAAGAATAATGGTTAAAAACGGTTTCATTTTAAGATATTAATGACACGTAAAAAGCGTTTAACATAGCCGCTAGAATTATAACGAGTGATAGTCACGCCATAATGCTTTTTGGAGGAACTACTATGAATAAAATCAATCATACCATTGGCATTTTTTAGAATAATACCAACATGGCCAATTTGACGAACTGCAGCATTTGTTCCTGTAAACAATATGACATCTCCAGGGTTGGATTTTTCAAGTGCAACTTCTTCTCCTTTATCTTTAAAACCTCTGCTAGTTCTAGATACAGGGATTCCGAAATGTTTAAAAACATAATGTACAAACCCAGAACAGTCAAACCCACTTTTAGAGCTTCCACCCCATAAATAAGGAACGCCAATTAATTGTTGGGCAAATTGCACAATACTATCTCTTTCAGCTAGGACAGCCGTGCTATCATTTTCCGCAATGGCAGAAAAAGAAAAGAGTGAAATAAATGCAATTAAAAGCCATTTCATAGGCAACAAAATTAATATGTTTTATAACTTTATATGACAAATTAAGTTACAAATGTCTAGAATAAAAAATGCACAAATCAGATATCGGATTATTGATCGCTGTATTGGCAATAAATTTAATCCATATCCAACAAAAGAAGATTTAAGAAGAGCCTGCGAAGAAGCGCTTTTTGGAAGTGATGTAGGCTCAGACATTTGCGACTCAACTATTGAGAAAGATTTGCGATCTATGCGAGTAGAATTGGATGCTCCAATTAAATATAGTAAAGTGCATAAAGGCTATTTCTACTCAGATGAGAATTATTCTATTGATAAAATTCCACTTTCAGAAGCGGATATAGAAGCAATACGATTTGCATCAAGTACTTTAATGCAATTTAGAGAAGTTGGGCTGTTCAAACAATTTGGCTTTGCCATTGATAAGATTTTTGATAGGGTTCATATTTCAAATAATCCAACAGATGATTCTGTTGAGAATTTTGTACAGTTTGAAACCGTGAATGATACTGCGGGAGGAAATGAAATGCTTCCTGACTTTTTGAAAGCCATAAAGGAGAAAACTGTTGTTACCTTTTTATATACCAGTTTTGTAAGTGAAAAAACAAAACCTCGAAAGGTATTACCATTATTATTGAAAGAATATCGTAACAGATGGTATTTGATATGTTATTCTTTAGGTAAAGCTAAGGTTATGACTTTTGGATTGGATAGAATAGATAATTTTGAGTTGACAGAAGAAAACTATTATAAACCAATAGATTTTAACCCAGATCACTATTTCAAAAATTCAATAGGAATTACTGCAAATGAAAGTGAGCCTGACAAAGTTGTTTTTAAAATTGATAAAGTTGGATCAAAATACCTTGTTTCGCAACCTTTGCACTCCAGCCAAAAATTAATTAAAGAAGGGACAAATCGAAATACATTTTCATTAAGAGTAATTGTTTCTGAAGAATTAAAAAGAACCATTTTATCCTATGGGGCTCAAATTGAGGTACTCAAGCCTAAAAATTTGCGCGCAGAAATTAAAAATGCAGTACTTGAAATGAACGAGACTTACGATTAATTATCTCTTTCAAAAAGGATCATAAATTCACAGAAAAAAATAAATTAAAAAAAAAGGCAATTTCATTGCGCAAATTGTTTTTTCTTTTTCTACTTTTGTCGCGGGTAAGTCCTGTACGACCAGCTCCTGTTTAATCCCCCAGGGTGGGAACACAGCAAGGGTAGATGGTTGAGCGGTGCGATATAGGTAGCTTACCCGCTTTTTTTGAATAATACAACACTATATATAAAAAACCACTTCAAATTTTTGAAGTGGTTTTTGTTTTTTAAGAGGTTCATATGTTATTTTCGAAACGCTACATTAAGAGTAACAGGTATCCTAATCCAGAACCGCCCAAAATTGTCCACATTACATTTACCTTTTTAAACCCAAATGTTATTAGTAAACTAATTGATGCAATAACTATTGCTCTCCAATCTGTTATTGTCTCTACACTCATTGTATATAATACACCGGCCATAACGCCTACGGCAGCTACATTTACAGAGTCTAAGAAAAAACTAAGGAACTTTGATTTTCTCATTTTAGGAACCAAAGGATTAAGAATGAGTACAAATAAGAAAGAAGGAAGGAAAATACCAGCTGTTGCGGCAACAGCTCCCCAAAATCCTGTCAATTGATATCCTATAAAAGTGGCTGTTGACAGAACCGGACCGGGAGTAAATTGTCCTACAGCAATTGCGTCTAACAATTGCTGTCTTGTCATCCAACCTGCTTCAACCAACTCTGCATCTAAATAAGCAAATAGAACATAGCCACTACCGTATAGTACAGATCCAACTTTTAAAAATGTCCAAAATACTTTAACGCTTGTTAATTTAAGAAGGGTAGCACTGGAGCTTTGTAATAAAATTAAGGGGATAATAGATTTATGTTGGTCAATTATTTTGTGTTTACTATAAAAAAAGAGCGCACCTATAATTCCTGCGCCAAGTAATGCAATAACCTCATTTATTCCAATCAAACTAAGAATTAACACAGCCACCCCAAGGACACCCAGCTCCCAAGTTTTTAATGCCTTTTTGCCAAGTTTCAATATGGCAGATGCAATTATTGCTAGCACAGCGGGTTTAATACCAAAAATGAATGGCTCAACTTGAGGGAGCTCTCCATATTGAACATATAGATAGGCTAAAAGCCCAGTGATTAAAATTGCAGGAAAAATAAAAGCAGCACCGGCTACAATTAATCCTTTGAACCCAGCTCTTTCATGACCACAATGCATTGTCATTTCTGTTGAGTTTGGGCCAGGAATTAAATTTGTCGCTCCAATCAAGTCAAGATAATGCTGTCGATCCATCCATTTCCTTTTATTGACCACCTCTTCTTCCATCATGGCGATATGCGCTGCTGGTCCGCCGAACGCAAAACAACCTAACTTAAAGAATACTTTTCCTACTTCTAAAAGTTTTTTTTCTGTTTTCATATTGTTATGTTTTAATAATTGTCTCAATTAAGAGTGCGCCCGATTAAATAGGTTGACTATTCAAAATTAAATCAGTGTTAATATTCAGAGTAAGCTGTACTCGATTAAGGCTCTCTTGAAGTGAGAACTAGTTGTTGTATTTGAATATCATTGTATTCAAATAGTTTTTTTAGTTATTGATAATTGTGTGAATTGTCTGCAATACTATTTCAATCTTATTGGTGATTGCCGAATAGTTGGAGTTTGAACACTAAAGAAAGGTACTTGCTCCTTAGTATGGCAATTGTTGCAAGCATTTGTAAAAAGATTAAAAGAATTGTCAAATTCTACGGTATCTTTTAAATCAATTGCCCTTTCCATTTCGGGCAGAGATACATCAAGAAAATGCTGAGCAGATTCGCTTCGTTTAGGTCTTCTTTGTAATCCGTAATTTATTGTTTTTCGTATTTTCTGTATTTGATATTGGGCATATTCCCAGTTTTCATCTTGTCCAGCCCAATATAGTTCTTGATAACGGTAACCTGTTTCAACCATTGTCATATCAAATCCTCTAAATTGAGTTTCAATTGTCGTAATCTTCTCTTTTTCCTCTCCTACAATCCATTCGCCTTGCGCTGATGGTTTGTCCTCACTGCATGCAAAAAAAGACATTATAACAATTAATAGCACTCCTAATTTCATAGTTTGTTATTTAATAATAAATTCATGGTGCAAAGAAATGGAAATAAAAAAGCTAAAGTATGGTATATATGAAAATACTATTGTACTAATTTTGACTTTCTCTAAAAACTTTAGGCGTTGTATTGGTGAATCGTTTAAAATACTTTACAAAATGAGAAGAGTCTGAAAAGTTAAGCTCAAACGCAATTTCAGAGATCGTATTATCAGTGTATATTAAAAGACGTTTGGCTTCTTTTATGATGAATTCAGCAAGAACCTCTGCTGCCGATTGATCATTTGCTTTTCGGCAAATTATATTCAAATTTTGAGAAGAAGTATTTAGCTGTTTAGCGTAGAAAGTTACATTATTTCTCAGAGGAAGGTCGCCGCGGAGTAGTTCTTGAAAGGATTGATATAGGTTTAAAGGAATATTTCGTTTACTATTCAAAGGTTTTGATGCAATTAAAATTTTTGCTAATAATGCTTTGAGTAAACCTTCGTGAATTAGCTGTCCTTGCTCAGCGTCAGTTTTTTCTTTACAAAGTAATTCAAAAAGCTGATTAATGCTGGTTTCGTCAGCTAATTCAAGAGAAGTGTGGTAACTGAGTTTAGCCAGTAAATTTTGAAGTTCTCTGTCCAGACAATTATCAATAAAAGATTTTTTTATGATCAAAACATAACCATTAGGTTCAGCCGTTAGCGCCCAATGATGAATCTGTTCTTTACGAATTAAAAAAATGACAGGAGGTTTTACGGTGTACTCTTGGGAATCAATTGAATGTACACCGCTCCCTTCCGATAGGTAAACTATTTCAAAATAATTGTCGTGTTTGTGGGGTGAGGTATTCCTGATCTCTTTTCTAAAGGGAGAAATCTTAAGGTCTTGATTAAGTTGAATTTTATTTTTAGTAAGAATAATTTTACTCATCTTGTGAGCAAAGTTATGCGAAAATTTCGTGTAATTGAAACTAATTTCGAAGGATCCACGGATCAATAACTGATAGACCAACTATCCATACATTATATAGATTACATTCTATTGTAAAAACTATTGTCTTTAACTTCTTCAAATTATGTGAATCGTTTATATCCTGTTAATAAATAATTGCCGAGCTTGTCTAATCAAGACGTATCTTTGTGGCAAACTAAAATCAGAATTAAATGAAATTTTTTATTGATACAGCGAATCTTGATGAGATTAAAGAAGCAAATGACCTAGGTATCCTTGATGGTGTTACAACTAATCCGTCTTTAATGGCGAAAGAAGGCATAACAGGGCAAGAGAATATTTTAAAGCACTATGTAGACATTTGCAATATTGTTGATGGAGATGTGAGCGCTGAGGTAATTTCAACTGATTATGAAGGAATGATTCGTGAAGGTGAAGCTTTAGCCGCCTTGCACAAAAATATCGTTGTAAAGATTCCAATGATTAAAGACGGAATAAAAGCAATTAAATATTTTTCTGATAAAGGAATTAAAACGAACTGTACGTTGGTATTTTCTCCAGGGCAAGCAATTTTAGCAGCAAAAGCTGGAGCAACTTACCTTTCTCCATTTGTTGGACGTTTAGATGATATTTCATCAAACGGATTAGATTTAATTGCACAAATTAGATTGATTTACGATAATTATTTATTTGATACTGAAATTTTAGCAGCATCTGTAAGGCATACAATGCACATTATTAACTGCGCCGAAATTGGAGCAGATGTAATGACTGGACCTTTAAGCTCAATCACAGGATTGTTAAAGCACCCTTTAACTGATTCTGGTTTAGCTAAGTTCTTAGCAGATTACGAAAAAGGAAACGCCTAGTTTTCTTCAACCATAAAATACTAAGCCCAGCCGCAATTTTGAGGATCTCAATTGTAAGGCTGGGCTTTTTTTATTCAAAAAAATAAAGTTAGGACAACCTTTTTATTTTGGGTTTGTAATTAGGATAATGAAACACCTAGCTACAATTTTTATACTGTTTTCTGTAATTGCTTGTTCCAAAGTACAAATTACAGAAGGAAATAATGGTTTGCCATTACCAACTGAACATGGACGTGGAATTTTTGCTTGTTATATTGATAATCAAACATATGTAGCGAAAAAGCATGATGCGGTTACCTATAATAAAACAACCGGATACCTTTTTCTAGAAAGCGCCAATCGAACTTTTGAATTTCGCCTATTTGTGTTAGACGGAGTTTTTGATGAGGGCGTTTATGAATTTGATAATACGAATGAAGAATGGGTTAATTCTGATTATAACTCATTTTATGGTATAAATCCTGATGGCACAAATCGACTCATAATTTCAAAATTAGATTTAGAAGACAATGTAATTGCCGGTAGGTTCGATATAGATTTAATTGCATCTAACGGAGATGTGAAAGTAGTGCATGAAGGAAGGTTTGATCTTGAAATGAATATAATAGAATGAAAAAGAATTTAAATATAGAGATATTGTTTTTAGTTATTGTATGCGGATTTTTTGCCTGTAAAAAACCAGGGCCAAATCAACATTTAGTGGCTAAAACACACGAAGGGAGAAATACGATTGGTTATTCAACTTCAGTTGGTGACATTATCGGAGGAGTATTAGGAGCTCAAGATTCTGTGATTACAAATGAAGACGGAATGGTATCCATTTATCATAATGAAGATTACTTTGACGGAACTAAATTACAATTGCATTTAGTGAAAGATTCAATTCTTGGAAGTTATGTATTACAAAGTGCAGGCTACGAATATCAGTATCAAACAGGACACCTTAATGATTCTCTTCCAGGTTATTTATTTGTGGATTATCAAACGGATGATATCCTTGCAGGAACTTTTGAATTAAACTTTGTTTATACTGATAGTGTATTTGATGCAGACACCTTATTTGAGGTTAACACTTCTACATTATTAGAAATAAAAAATGGTAGATTTGATATCCGCTATTAAAGCAATCCTAAACAAATTTTTAAACGAATAATTTTTCTAACTGAGGCATATACCTGTTTTTGAAAAGTTTCATCTTCTTGCATTCCATTAATAATGTCGAACAGGGCTTTTTCCTCATCAACAGGCATGAGTATCAAATCACATCCTGCTTGAGCGGCTTTTAATTCACAATTAGGAATTGATGCTACACCTCCCATATTCATAGCATCAGTTACAACTAATCCTTTAAATTTCATTTCGTGTTTTAAAAGGTCCGTTACAATCTTTCTAGAAACTGATGAAGGCATATCGTTTGTATTATATTTTTCATTGTTTTTTATGGCGATATGTGCTACCATAATTGAGAGTACACCAGCTTTTATTAAAGGTGTATAATTCTCAACTTCTTTCATTTCTCCGTCAATATAAACGAGTTTTTTATGTGTGTCTCCAACAACATATCCATGACCTGGAAAGTGTTTTGCTGTTGCTACAATTCCTTCTTTTTGAGTTTCTTCAATAAACACTCTTGACCAAATTTGAGCGGTATCAGAATTATCACCAAATGCGCGATAAGAAATTGCTTCATTTGGCGACATGTCTACAACAGGGGCATAGTTATAATTAATTCCAATGTCTTTTAAGTCTTTGCATATTGATCCTGCAAACTTTTTAACTTCAGCACGGCTAACCATTTGATTCGCTTTTTTAACCGGAGTACAATTTTTAATCTTATACCCAATTAAACTTGGCTCGGCATCTGCAGAATATAAAAGAGGTAGACCATTGCTAGACTCATTCAAAGCATTAAAATCATTCACCATGGTTGTAAAACCTTCTTTAGTGCCATTCAATAATAAAATTCCACCAATGTAATTTTTAGCTAAAAGTGCATTTAAGTGTTCTTGTGATTTACCCAATCTTCCAGCAGCAGGAATTATCATTTGTCCAGCACGGCTAGTGTCGTTTAATGATTCAAATACATCATCTATCTTTTGTTCTAATTCCGCATCATAAACAAAAAAATCACTCAAACTATAGTTTTGAGCAAAGGTAGACAGTGTTGAAAGTGACAAGAATAAAAGAAAGAACCGTTTCATATGCATTGATTTTTGATGATCTAAATAAGAACTGCTAAGTTAAAAAGAACTGGATTGCAAAAATATAATTAAGTAGAGGAGTTATTGAGAAAGAATTGTTATTACAGTTCTTCTGTTACGTTGGTGCGCTTCTTCTTTTGCCTTTTTGTCTTTTAATTCTTTTATAATGTCCCAAGGTATTTCTGGCTGAGTTTCACCGTAACCAATCATTTTAATGCGCTCTTCTGCTATTCCTTTGTCTACTAGATATTGTTTGGCAATAAAAGCACGGTTATTTGAGAGTTCTTTGTTGTAGCTGCTTGCTCCACGTCTATCTGTATGTCCGCCCAATTCAATTATAATAGTTGGATTTTTCTCAAGCAATTCTGCTAACAAGTCTAATTCAACTTGAGCTTGCGAACCAAATGCAGTATAGTCTAAATTTGTTTGATCAAAACCAAAGTAGATGTTTCTTAATGTAAATGAATGTCCTGAACTGGGATCTGTTGTTGGTGGGTATAGCACAAAATCAAGCGTTTTTTCTTGATTAGCAAAAGAGGCATCAGAAGTTAATATTTGCGATCCTATTGAAAAATATTTGCCAGCAGCAGTTAATGCATATTGTTCGCCTGGAGATAGCACGGCTGAATAAGACCCATCTGGGTGCGTATTAATTTCATATACGCGCTCATTCGTAGCTGCATTAATAATGAATAATTGCCCTGGCATTCCTTTACCAGTCTCTCCGTCTACTATGCGTCCTGTTAACAAGAATTTAGGTTCGGCCTTTGTAAGTGTTTGTAGCGGTATAGGATCATTGTTAATTATGGCTTGATCTTCCTTGTTAATAGGCAGGGCAGGATTTTTCTTTGGCCCTAAAAATGTAATCTTATAAATGTCTTTTTCTCCAAAACCTCCTGGTCGGTTTGAGGAATAATAAGCATAACGACTATTTCCGGTTACTACAAAGTAAATATCGTCATCAGGAGTGTTAATAGGAAAACCAATGTTTTCAGGTTCTGACCATTCCATTAAATCTGCATCATAAACACTTTTGAAAACATCTAATCCGCCCATGTTTTTATGACCGTCAGACGAAAAATAGAGTGTTTTAGAGTCGGCATGAAAAAAGACACCTAACTCCTCAAAATCTGTGTTGATTTTTGGACCTAAATTTTTTGCTTTACCCCAGGCTTGCTTTTTTTCGTTCCACATAGAAACATAAATGTCATGCTGTCCATAGCCTCCAGGTTGATCTGAAACAAAAAAGAGCGTTTTTTCATCAAAAGATAAAGTTGCGCTGGATTCGTGATGTTTTGAATTAACACTTACACCTAAACTTGTGGGTTGTTGCCACGTGCCATCTGCTTTTTGTTTGGTAATTAAGATGTCTCCATTTTTAGAACTTAAACCTTGGTAGGTTAAAATACTTTTCCCATCAGGCGCTACGCCAACAGTTGCATCATGAGATTCTGTATTAACTGGTGCACCAATGTTTTCCGCGGCAGCCCAATCTTCTTCCGAATTTCGTACAGAATAATAAATGTCTTCAAAATAATTACCAAGCCGATCTGTTTTTTGACCTTGAGAATCAGGACGTCTTGCAGTGTAAAATAATACACGATTATCTGCTGAGATTACGGGTGAAAATTCAGAATATTCGGAGTTGATACTGTCGCCCAAATTATCCACCCATACGCGAATAGGGGAGGCCATTAATTCTATTCCTGTTTTTGATTCGGCTATTTTTTTTGCAACATAACGCTGTTGTTTTCTGTCATTACTAGGTATAAGTGCTTGATATAGCTCATAATATTTTATAGCTGTTTCAAAATTACCACCTAATTGATAGGCCTGCGCTAAATAAAATTTCAAATCAATATCTAATTCAGGATTCACTCGGTGAGCAAATTCTAAATATTGTAAACTTTCCGATTTATTAGAACTGTATAAATAACAAATTCCTATTTTGTAATTTAAGATAGAAGAATAAGGATTAAATTTTTGTGCCTTTTCAAAATGTGAAAGTGCCTCCATTAGGAATTCATCTCGTCCATCAAAAAAGTAAAAATCACCTAATTTAATTTCTTTAGTTGCTTCCTCAAAGGCCAATTTTTGATCCTCAAAAAGACGCTTATCAAATGGGACATCTCTATCTTGTGATAGGGCTGATATTCCTATAAAAAGACTGAAAATGATCGATATGTAATTTAATTTATTCATTACAAACAGGACCATTTAAGTATTGAATTGCTTTTTGAGATCCTAAAACAAATGCTTTTTGCCAATCACTGCATGCTTGATCTACATCCCGAATCATTTCATGAGCAATTCCTCGATTAAAGTAGGCCTCCATTTGGTTCGGATTCAAGGCAATGGCTGCATTACATTTATCAATTGCAGTTTCGTACTTTTCCAAATCAATCATTACAGCGGCTTGATGGGTTAAAACAAGAGGGTTTTCATTCTCGAGCTCATAAGCTGCGGTGTAATGAGTGGCTGCCGTTTCATATGCTCCAATGTCTCTATAAAATGTTCCTTTGAGTAGTAAAAGAGCTATTTTTTCTTTTTTGTCAACAATATTTAGTCCTTCATCCATATAAGCCAACGCTTGCTCTCCTTCTCCTAATTTAAGTGATGTATTTGCTAAATGGTAGTAGATATTTGGCAAAGCATCAATTCCGTTTCCTAACGCAGCTTCAAAATCATTCATAGCATTTTCAAACTCTTCCATTTCTGTGTATAGCAATCCTCTATTAAAATAATAGTCCATTTTTGGCGGATATAGACTTAGCAATTCGTTAAAATAATGCAAGGCATACTTGAAGTTGTCTTGTTTTTGGAGCGAAAGTGCCAGGTATAATAAGTTGTCTGCGTTACTATCACCAATTGATAAAGCTCTTTTTAAATAAATCTCCGCTTTTGGATAGTTTGACTGCTGATAGTGTGTGCGGCCGATTAAGCTCGCTAAACGCGCATCAAAAGGACGTAGTTTTTCGGCATTGAAAGCACTTGCCATTGCTTGTTTAAACTTTGCTTGCTCAAAATGGATTAACGCCAAGTTATAATGTGCTTCAAAACAAGATGAGTCTGCAGAAATACATTGATTGAAAAGAGTAGCCGCTGTTTTGCTGTCATTACGTTGATAGGCCAATATTCCATTTTCGTAATTGGCAATTACTTCTTCGCTATATCCCAAGTCTTGCGATTGTGCTTTTAGAGAGATTAATACGAAAATTAGAAATATAAGACGCATACTATTATTATAACAAAGCGAAAAATAAATTCCCCCACAATAATTGTCTTTAAACAGTTTCAATAAATTGGTGAGGTATACAGTTCTTATCGAAGATAGCAAAATACCTTGGTTTAAGCTAAATAGATTAGATCAAATAGTGGATAAACTCGACTAATCGATTATTTGCCTATCATTTAATATTGGTTTAATTGAATGATTGAATTTATATAGGAAATAGAATTAGCGGTAGCATTGAAATTTAAGATTCAGCAACACGGCTTAAAGAATCTTGATAATAAATCTGAATATCCTTTATTTTCAATGTCTCAAAAACGAAGTATTTGTTATTTTTAGGGTATGGGAAAAGGAAAATCTGTTAGTAGTAAGAAAGCACTTACATTTTTAGAAAAATATTTGAATAATGCATCTCCAACTGGTTTTGAACAAGAGGGACAAAAACTTTGGTTAGATTATATTAAGCCTTATGTGGATGATTATTGGGTTGATAATTACGGGACAGTAGTTGCAATCGTTAATCCAAAGGCAAAATATAAGGTTGTTATTGAAGCTCACGCAGATGAAATTTCTTGGTTTGTTCATTATATCAGAGATGATGGATTTATCTATTTACGCCGTAACGGAGGTTCAGATCATCAAATAGCACCTTCAAAACGTGTGAATATTCATACGGATAAAGGAATCGTTAAAGCGGTATTTGGATGGCCGGCTATTCATACTCGTAAAGAAAAAGAAGTTGGACCTTCTACAAAAAATATTTTCCTAGATTGCGGGTGCGATTCAAAGGAAGAAGTTGAAGCATTAGGTGTTCATGTTGGTTGTGTTATAACTTATGAAGATGAGTTTATGATTTTGAACAATAACCGCTATGTTGGCCGTGCATTGGACAACAGAATAGGAGGTTTCATGATTGCTGAGGTGGCAAGAATGCTTTCAGAAAATAAAAAGAAATTACCGTTCGGACTTTATATAACTAATTCTGTTCAAGAAGAAGTAGGGTTGAGAGGTGCGCAAATGGTGGCTGAACGTATTCAGCCTGATGTTGCCATTGTCACGGATGTTTGCCATGACACAACAACTCCAATGATTAATAAAATTGTTCAGGGTGATTTAAAAAATGGGCGCGGACCTGTTTTAACTTATGGACCCGCAGTGCAAAATAATTTACTTCAATTGGTTATTGATACTGCCGAAAAGAAAAAAATTCCGTTTCAACGTGCCGCGGCTTCACGCGCAACAGGAACAGATACAGATGCTTTTGCGTATTCAAATTCTGGTGTACCATCTGTTCTAATTTCTACTCCGTTGCGTTATATGCATACTACGGTTGAGATGGCGCATAAAGATGATGTAGAAAATGGTATTCAGTTAATTTATGAGTCTTTACTGAATATTAAAGATGGGCACGATTTTAGATACTTCAAGTAGTCGGTAATATGCTTAAAGGTTTTTCCATATTAGTTTTGTTTATAGCTTGTTTGGCGCAAGGTCAGGTAAAACCTGATGTTGTCTTAACTACAGGTCATAATGATCAGATTAATGCAATGGAAATTTCACCTAATGGGCACTTTTTGGCAAGCGCTTCCAATAATAAGCAAGTCAAAATTTGGGACATTGCTACAGGAATGGAATTTCGAACAATTTCTGGCACTGCAGGTAGGGTAGAGCAATTGGCGTTTGCACCGAATAATCGATTTCTAGCAGGAACCTCTTTTAATGAGGAGTTGTTGGTTTGGGATATCATTACTGGAGAGACTATTCATAGTGGAATTGCAGGATCAAGTCGCGGAATTAGATTTTCAAAAGACGGTAATCAGCTTTTTTATATCAATGAAAATTCTCAGATATCAGTTTATGATTTTACAACAAAATCAACTTCGGTATTATCAGATAAGTATGCAACGGATTTTGTAGCAGATATCAATAAGGAGATTGTTTATGTGTTGGATCATCAAGGGAATATGCATACAATAAGTATGACTTCGGGCGAGACAATTACAACTTACTCTTTATTTGATGAGTTTAACTATCCATTTAGTAATTCGGATATTTCACCTGATGGTAAATATTTGGCATATGGTTTTACAGACGATAAATTGCGAATTTTCAATACTGAAAAGGGAGAGTTTGAATTTGAATCAGAGAAATATGGATCGAAAATAGTTAGTTTGGCTATTGATCGAGAAAAGCCAGTTGTTTACGTATCAACACATGATGGAGACCTCATTTTATTCAATTACAGAAGTAAAAAGGTGGTTGAGAAAGGAACGGTTTCTAATAGTCCATTTCGCATTCAATGTGTAGAATCTCATCCTGATGGTGAAATGGTTTTTTTAGCGAATAATGATTTAATTACCATGTACAATTTTAAGCGTAAGCGAATGTTCAAAGAACTAGCTCCACGTGTAAGTCGAATTTACAATATGGCTTATGATCCTACAGGGCATTATTTAGCTGTAGCGACAGATAAATTGCAATTAAAAATATGGGATTTAAATTTAAATAAGGTTGTCAATAGTATTCCTGGCTTTTTTCCGTGTGAATTCACACCAGATGGCAAGTCAATTGTAGCCATGACAAATCAAATAAATTTGGGATTATTTGACGTTGAGTCAGGAGATCAAATTAAAAATTATGATACAGGTTATGAGATTATTCAAACCGTTGCTGTTTCCAATGACGGTAAAAAGTTAACAGGCGCAGGGTTTCAAAATAAAATTAAAGTTTGGGATATTGAGTCGACAAAAATGGAGGTTGTATTAGAGGGGCATGAGGCTGGAATATTAGCTTTAGATTTTCATCCTACAAAACCATGGATTGTTTCTGGTTCATTAGATCAAACGGCGCGTGTTTGGAACTATGAAACAAAAAAGGAGTTGAAGAAATTTGAAGAACAAATCATTTCTATTCATGATGTTAAGTTTAGTCCAAATGGCGAGCAATTAGCTACGGCAGCTTGGGATAAAACCATTTATTTAAGAAGTACAAGTGATTGGAGTTTAGATCATATTTTAAAGGAGCATGTGAATATTGTAAACACCATTGATTATTCGGCTGACGGAAAAACGCTAATTTCTGGAGCAGGAAATAATTCAGTTGGTGCGGCAGATAATTCTGTCATTATTTGGGATACAAAAACAGGTAAAAGCTCTTGTCAATTTCAAGATCATAGAGGAGAAATAATAAAAGTGATTTGCGACCCTATTAATAATCGGTTTTTCTCTGCTTCTGTGGATGGTGCGGTGAAATATTCTGATTATGGGACTTGTGAACTTGTAGCAACTTACCAAGCCATTGGTGAAACAGAGTTTATGATTTATACGCCGGATAATTATTATATGGCTTCGAGAAAGGCCTTGCAAGGAATAGCGTTTCGCATGGGAGAAAAATTGGTGCCGTTTGACCAATTCCATATCCATCTTAACCGACCTGATATTGTTGCGCAACGCATAGGTAAATCATCTGAAAAACTGATTAATCTTTATTATTACCTCTACAAGAAAAGACTGAAAAAATTAAATTTGGATGAAGGTTCTTTAAAAATGGACTTTAATTTACCAAATGTCAAAATTGAAACGAAATTTGAAATTGTAACAGCAGAACCTTCTCAAAAATTGTGGATATCTGCTTGGGATGATGATTATAATTTAAAAAGCCTACATGTTTATGTCAACAATGTACCAATTTATGGTGAGCAAGGATTAAAGATTGATGGTAATGTAAAATCAATAAGAAAAGAGATTGAAATACCATTGATCCAGAATAAAAATAAGATTCTAATTTCATGCATGAATTCAAATGGAGTAGAGTCTTTATACGAAGGATTTGAGATTATTCGTGATACTGATTTAGAAAAACATGATTTATATATTGCAGCAATTGGTGTTTCTAATTATCAAGACGAACGGTTCAACTTAAAATATCCAACTAAGGATGCGCAAGACATTTTAAACAAGTTTGAAGAATCTAAAAATAGATATAAAAATGTTCATTCTAAATTATTGATTAATGAGGATGTAACGAAGGAAGGCGTTCAGGAATTGGCGCAATTTTTTAGTTCATGTACGCACGAAGATTTTGCCATTATTTTTATTGCCGGGCATGGCGTGCTAAATGTAGATTACGATTATTTCTATGGCTCTTATGATATGGATTTTGATAATCCAGATGATCGAGGAATTCCCTACGCATTGATATCAGGTTTATTGGATAAAGTGAAAGCGTATCAAAAGTTATTGATAATGGATACTTGCCATTCTGGCGAGTTGGATGAAGATGATATTGAGGAGGGGCAGGACCCAGAAATAGAGGAGGGGGATGTACAATTTAGAGGTGTTGCAACAAACATTCGTAAAAAGAAAGGTGTTGGATTGGATAATTCAAGAAAATATACTGAAAGCTTATTTTCAGACATGAGTAAAGGAACTGGAGCAACTGTTATTTCTAGTGCTGGTGGAGCCGAATATGCTATGGAAAGTGATCAATGGCATAATGGTTTGTTTACTCATGTTTTTATACAAGGATTAAACGAAAAAGCTGGAAGAGATGTTTATCTATCTGAAATTAGAGCTTATGTGAACGAACAAGTAATAGAATTATCAAACAAAAAACAAACCCCTACTGCAAGAGAAGAAAATATTAACATGGATTATATTATATTCGGAAAATAAATGAACCCTTATAACATAATAGCCCCCGCAATTCCTTCTGGACAGGTATATCAATTTACAACACCTTTTGACGTAGAATATGAGGTGAGATTTGGGCGGAAAAAAGAAAATATTCTGCATTCAGTTGTCGTTTTTGGAGTCTTAAACGACGAGTATGAAGGAGAAGAATATGTTGTTACAAACAAAGGAGATGCTTTGCGAGTGATGACAACAATTGCAGCAGTAATTCGGATGTATTTGGCTGAACATCCAAATATGCAAATTGTGGAGTTTACAGGCATTTTGCGTGAGGATGATGATAGCGAACATACCTCTCAACGCACTAAACTTTACACCCGTTTTTTACCCAAAGCATTTTCGTCTGACAAGTGGACCACAGAAATTACAGGTAATCGAATTTTAGCAAGAAGAATAAAGTCATAACTACAGTTTCTATGTAGGAATAACTGATGTTTTGTTTTGATGTGAGGTCAATTCGGTCTTTGCTTACATTATAATAACGCAGTCATCCGGAAGTAGGGCTTTGATTTTCTTTTGTTCTTCAAAATCCATAAGGTTTTTAGAAATAGAAAGATACTTCAGGTTTTTTAAATTCTCAATTGATTCAGGTAATTTCTTTAGCAGATTTGCCTCAAGACTTAAATAGGTTAAATTAGATAACATCCCAATAGATTCAGGCAATTTTTTTAGTTGATTTCCATTAATACTGAGGTATTTTAAATTGGACAAGTCTCCCAAATTTTTAGGTAGTTTTTTTATAAGGTTACCATCTAGTTCTAAACTTGATAAACCACTTAGTCCCATGATTGATGGATCAATTTTTTGAATTAAATTACCATCTAATTTTAAGCTTGTTAAGGTTTTTAGCGCAGCTAATTCAACAGGAATTTCTTCCAAACTATTTTCTCCTAAATCTAGTTCAACTAATCCTTCCATATTCGAAATTTGAGCAGGTAGAATTTCAATAATATTACCACGCAAATTCAATGATTTTAATTGCTTTAAATTCAAAAGATCTGTTGGTATTGCGTTAAGGTTATTTCTTGATGCATCAAGAATCTGTAGATTGGCCAATGATGCCCAGTTCTCTGGAAGTTTTATTAATCTATTTCCAGCAATTTCAAGTTGTTTTAGTGATTTTAATTGCAAGACAGATTCCGAAATTTCAGTAATCACATTGTCATTGGCTTTCAAAACAGCAAGGTTGTTTAGTTTGCCTAATGCGTCGCCTAAAGTTTTAATTACATTATGATTAATTTCTAAATATTTGAGAGCGGATAAGTCTCCAATTGGTAAGGGAAGGTCTTCTAATAAATTCCAATTTAAAATAAGCGTTTCTAAATCAGTTAAACCACTTAATGAACTAGGAATCGTTCGAACTTGATTAGACGAAATGTTGAGGTATTTAAGGTTGTTGAAATTATTCACGCCCATTGGAAAAGCGACCAAATCATTAACCTCTAAGTGTAAGGTCTCAATAGGGGCAGACCCTTGCGTCAAATTAAGTCCATCATTGCTTAGTTGGTTTTCACTTAAATTCAAGTAATTAAGTTGTTTAATACTCCATAATTCTGATGCAATTGTTGTGATTTCGTTAGCCGATAAGTTTAAATAATCTAGTTCATTTAAAGTTCCAATCCATGATTTAACTTGCGTTAATTGGTTAGAATGTAGATCCAGAGAGTCAAGGTTTTCTAGGTTTCCAATGCTGCTTGGTAAATTCTTTAAAAGGTTTGATCCTACCGTTAATGTCTTCAATTCAGAAGCACCTTTAATACTGCCAGGTATTTTTGTAATGCGATTATTGTCTAGATATAAATAATTCAAAACCGCCATGCTATCAATTGATTTATGCAAACTTACAATTCCATTTTTTTTGAGAGAAAGTGATTTAAGGTGTTTGATGTTTTCAAAAGTGACATACCTAATAATGTTCTCATCCAAATTAACCTGAGTGGTATTTAATAGCACTGCAAGTTCTGCAGGAATTGTTTCAAGATCACAATTCGTAACGTTTATAGATACTGCAGATGCATTTGAATTTATAATTTTTGAGAGTTCTTCGCATTGGGAACTTTGACTTCGCCCCATTAATGCGTAAGAAACGAATAAAAGTAATGTGCTTAATTTCAATATGTTTGTTAAATGCATAGGAGCAAATAGTATGTTTTTTCAAATTGGTTGAGTACGGTAACATTGAATTTACAATTATTATTTCAAATAATTATCGGATCGATTTAGAAATAATTAACAATATCACTAAAGCATGTGGAAAAATTAGAGCACAAGTTAACAGTCTTTACTGTGCTTATATTGAAAGTGATTGAAGCAATTTATTAAGTCCTTTTCACGAAAAAAAATAACGAATTAATATTCGCAATAAATCTTCAATTTTTTAAGTCTTTAAATTCTAAAACGACTTTCAGTTTAATTTTTATTGACCATTAGTCGATTAGTTCTAACATGGAGTCGTTTTCATAGGTTAATTCTATTAAAAATTAATATCTTTACCAGTCGTTAACAAGTCGCGAATATATAAGAGAGATTATGCCAAAAATATTAATCATAGATGATGAAAGAAGCATCAGAAGAACGTTAAAAGAAATTCTAGAATTTGAGAATTATACCGTGGAAGCTGTCGAAGATGGAATTGCTGGTATTAATGAAGCAAAAGCGAAT
>CAKZON010000015.1 GCA_937136425.1 uncultured Crocinitomix sp. | reverse complement strand
ATTAATAGATTTGGACGGATTAACCCCTAGTTTTTTTAAATCCTCAATTCGTTTAGTTAAATTACCAGAACCGTCTGTTAGTTTATTCATGGCGTTACCATACGTTTTAGTGGCTGTATTCATTTGGTCCCCCAACTTAACAAGGTCAACTGTAAAACCAACAAATTTATCATACAAATTACCTGCTTGACGCGCTATTTCCTCTGCATTTTTGTTTTGCAAATCCTGTTTCCATATATAAGATATAGTACGTAAAGTAGCCAACAAAGTTGAAGTAGAAACAATAACAATGTTTTTATCTAAGGCTTTTTCAAACATGTTTTGATCCTCTTGCAAGGCCAATGTTAGTGCAGGTTCATTTGCAATAAACATTAACACATAATCGGGTGTATTGATGCCGTGTAATTTTTGATAATCTTTGCTACCTAACAATTTGATATGCGTATTTACACTATCCAAATGTTGCTTTAGATACGTTTCCCGTTCATTTACATCTTCCGTATCATTATAATTACTGTAAGCTGTAAGTGACACCTTAGCATCAAGAATTAGATTTTTATCATCTGGCAGATTAATAATATAATCTAACCGTTGATTGTTGCCATCCTCCGTTTTCAGGTTTTTCTCTTTAGTGTAGTGAACTTCTTTTTGCAACCCAGCTTTACTCAAAATTGCTTCCAAATGCATCTCGCCCCAATTCCCTTGTGTTTTCGTATCCCCTCGCAAGGCTTGGGTTAAACTACGTGTTTCTTGGGTAATTTCTTTGTTTAAATTATGGAGCATTTTTAAATGCTGATCTAAACTTGCAGATCGCTCTATATTCTTTTCATTATTATCCTCCACTTTCTTTTGAAACTCTCCAATTTTGTCCTTTAGCGGAGTTAAAATAGCGTCAATATTCTTTTTATTCTGATCGGTAAACTTATTGGTTTTATCCTCTAAAATTCTATTAGCTATCAACTCAAAATCTTTTGTAAATTTTGCTTGCAAAGATTCAAGTTCAGTTTTTTGGCTACGTAACTTTTCTTCCAGCTCCTGATGTTTAATTTTCCACTCAGTTGCATTTTGCATTTCATTCAAATAATCAGCATTAACCTTTGATAAATTTGCTTTAGTTTGCTCCAAGTCATTTTGTAATCCTTTAGCAGAATTCGTCATAGTAGCAGCCGTAACTTGCAATTTCTGCAACTCTCCAGCTTGATCTATTTTCTCTTTAGAAAAACCAATTTTAGCGACCAAATACCCCACAATTCCACCTACGGCAAGTCCTATAATTAGAAGAATATAATCCATAGTTTAAAAATAAGGAATAAAGGCTGAACAGCAAAGAGTTTAGCAGCAGTCAATAATCAATTTTTTGCTCAATAAAAATTAAGCGTTTACTGCTGCACGGCTTTTGGCTAGAATGCGCACAAATAAAAATAAAAGCAATGCTAATACACCAAATAATGAATAAATTAACCAGTCGCTGTAGGTTCGTGCGCTTCCGTCATTTAAATTACTCAACGGTCGGTACGTTGCATTTAAAGAAGTATCTAATAAGGTTTCTAATTCATCCTCAAATTCGTCTAAGGTCATTTTTGGCGTACTGTTTTCCTGCCATTCGCTTCCAGCAACATCATCCCCATCTATTAATAAATCAAACTCTCCACAAATATCTAAAATTGGTAATTCATTTTCTACAGGGTAATTGTATTGAAAAAAGTATTCTCGCCCAATTTTAAAATGATCGGCATATTTACGACACTGCATCCCATCATCTCCTTCAAAACGCATTTCAACACCTGAGATTAAACCTTTATACACTTCAAGTATTTCTACTACTAAAACAAATGGGCGGTCGTTAACATTGGTTTTATCATACTCCTCATACCCTTGCGCCTTAAACTTTAAAACCACATCCGATTCTTTACATAACTCAAAAAAGTTACTTGACCAATCGCACGTACAGGCATTTGCAGAAAATGTCCACAAAATCAGAACAAAAAATAAACTCAGAATTTTCATTAAAATTACATCTTAATTGAACAACCAATTGCCACAGTTGAAGTTACTGGAGGTTCTTCACCGCCCAACAATGCATCAACCGCATCCTCAACATATTTAACCGTTACGGCTGATTCATCTCCATAATTGTCGTCAATAGCACCAATATATTCAACTTTGTTTCCGTTGTCATCTTTCTTTAAAACATAAACATGCGGTGTTTTTGTAGCACCGTATTGTGGAAATATTTTTTGACCATCATCTAGCAAATAAGGAAATGTAAATCCTTTCTCCTCAGCTCTAATTTTCATATTCTCAAAGCTATCATCTTCCATAGCCTCTGGATTGTTTGGATTAATTGCAATAACTGGGTACCCTTGCGTTTTATACTTCGCATCTAATGCGATAATACGATCCTCATATGCTACAGCATAAGGACAATGATTACATGTAAATATTACAATGAAACCTTCAGCTTCATCAAAATCCGCCAAAGACACGATTTGATCATCAATATTCATGAGGCTAAAGTCTGTAGCATAATCACCAACTGCATATCCTTCTTCAGTCGATTCTTCTGCAATCACTTCTTCAATTTCGGCATTATCCAACAAGCTATCTACGGCTTCAAAAGTATCAACAGTTGTTTCTTCTCCACCGCAAGACATTAAAAGCAACGGAAGAGCCAAAAATATTAAATGTATATTTTTCATAATCGAGTTAATTAGTAAACGAAGAAATGGCTTCTTCAAGTTCTGCAAAGTTAAACGATTGTTCGTAAAACACACTTATGCTGTTCTTATAAATAATTGTAGCGGGTATTGCACCAGACCAAGTTGAATCAATTTGCGGAATCCACTTATTTCCATCTGGTTCATCAAGTAATATAACTTCAGATTTTAATTTGTTCTCCTGAATAAAAGGAATGAGGCTTTCTTTTATTTTTTTAGGAAAATCGAGACTTACTAATAACACATTAATGTCTGGATATTCTGCACCCAACTGTTCGAAATAGGGTAATTCTGCCACACAAGGCACACACCATGTTGCCCAAAAATTGATAACATGAATTTGATCATTTTGTTGATTCAGAAAAGGTTTGAAGTTTTCAAAATCATAAACCTCAACTTCCAGCCCATTCTCGCTAACAACCTCTTTAGGATTGCGAACAATATCTTTATCGGTGGATTGTTCAGCAGCACAACTCATCAGTGCTATCAACAAAAAAGTACTATACAGTCGCTTCATTTTTCAACAAAAAACAAAGCATTTAACTCTTTGGTTTTATTAATATGCAAGGATTTTGGTTTAATCTGTTCTTGGTAGTTTGCATATCCACCTGCACTGGAACTTGCAGGAACATCATTCATATCCTCCGCCTCTGCAACACTAGGCTCCATATCTACCAATTTAGTCTCTTGCTGAACATCTTTATCTTTCTTCATGGAGATACTTCTCAAAACCCCATTTTTCTCCTTATTTGCTTTCCTATCTACTGTTGATTCAGTTTTCTCCATAACAACTTCTGCCACTTCACTTTTGTTCATTTCATCAACATCCATTACTACATCATCTGCAAATTCATAATCCATTTCAACCTCTTCCTCGTCATCTACCATTTCTACTTCTTCAATCATTGGAGCCGCAAAATAATCAGCATTTTCAACATCAAAATTCTGCACAGCACCTAAATCAGGAACTGGAGGTGATGACAATTCTAAAAATCGCTCATTTTCCAAATCTTTTAAATCCATATCCTCGCGTTCAAGCGGCATCTCCTCTTCTATTTCTGGTTTATTTAATTTTTGATCATTCAATAAATTCTTTGTCGATTCGTCAAGTTTTAACTCTTGGTTTGGCTCTGTCTCATTCAATTCAACAGGTGTATCAATTATAGGATCTGTATACGCCAAATTTTCATCATCTACGCCAGGGTTTAGGGCAAATAATAAACCAACGACAACTAGGGCTGCTACACCTAATTGAAATGCAGGTTTTTGATAAAACTTCTTATTCGTTGGCAACATAAAAACACCTACAGAATTTAACCAGAAGCCTTTCTTTTTCTTCCCTTCAGTCAAATGCTCCATCACCCCTTTCTTCAAACCAGCAGAAGGCTCAATTTTTGCTCCACCAAATGCAGCTGTAGTTCCTGTCAAAAACCATTGCATATTGTTATACTCCTCTTCATTTTGAGCATATTCGCCAACACTTTCGCGTTCACCACTTGTGAGCTCATAATAAGCTTTATTCCTGATGATATCTTCTACTTCCTTTGTCATATCATTGTTTTTCTGAAAACCTCCAATTTATCCGCCAGGGTTTTAGTGGCTAAGTGCAGTCTTGATTTAACTGTTCCTGTGTTTATTCCCAATGCTTCTCCTATTTCATTTAGAGACAAGCCTTCAAAATGCCTTAACATAAATACTTCTCTATGCTTCTCTCCTAGTTTGTTTAATTCAATTTTCAATTGCTCATTAAAGTTGGATGCATCTACCCCAACATCTTGTAATTGATTGTGGTCTTTTGCATCAACACCTTCAGGTAAATCATATCCCGTAGGTTTTCTTATTTCTTGCTTTTTGTATTCATTCTTACACATGTTATTTGCTACAGAGAACAACCATGTTTTAAAAGTTCTATTCGGGTCGAATGATTCTGGCTTATCAATTATTTTAGTAAATAAATCGTGTGTAAAATCCTCAGCTTTTATACGATCACTCCATAATTTTCGGTAAAAAAAGTTGACCATAAAGGCTTCATACCTATCGTAAATTTGCTCAAAGGCTTTCTCATCACCCTTTAAAAAAAAGCGCATTAAATCTTCGTCGTTATATGTTGAATAGTCTTTCTTAAAGAGCCTCATTCAATTTGGTCATACGCTTTTAATATTTCCTCCACCATCTCATCCTTACTCACTTTTTTTGCTAATGTTTTAATATCATTTCTTAATACCGCATCATTTTCACCGGTTCCAATTTTAATTTTATAAAGGGTTAAAAGTGGCGGTAAAAAATTTGAATACAATCCTTTTTCAGCTCTAGAATTAAGCTTTAATGCATTTATTTTTTTCTGTCCATTTTTCCAGAATCGCGTCAATTCTGTCAATTGATCGGGACATTTATATTGATAATATAATCCCGTTAGGTAACAGTTATCTGCTGGTTCTCGAATATAACGTTGGCTAACTGTTGTTGAGATAAAAGCCTTGGTTTGCAAAGCTGAAAGTGCTGTATTAATAAATGTACTTTCTTGCCCCAGAAATCGGACATTGGACATACCTATTTTTTGTTGGGTGGTTTTGCGGTAAGCATCATTCACTAGAAAATCCATATTAATTAAATGAATATCTCCGCGAACTTTTCCTAAGCTTTGCAAAACCAATAATGGATAAGCATCAGCCTCCCCACTAAGAAACAACGTTTTTACATTTGAATTTGATACTAAAAACTGATAATAATTTAGGGTATTTTTAGAATAAGAGGATTCAATTAATTGGGCGAATTCTTTTTGCTTTGCTTTATCTCCAATTAGCGCATAATAACCAAACATTTCACGTTTTACTTCACGCTCATCAGGTTTTAGCTCGTAGGCTTTAAATAAATGAGATTTAAGTGAGACATCATAATTACCATTGATGTATTTAATGAGGTGGTATTCATATGAGTTGGGCGCATTATCCTCCAACACGGCAACCAATCGATCCAACTCTTTTTGGTTATTGTCAGCAATTTTTTTTGTTGAACTACTTTCATAAGAAGCTCTCTTTTCTAAATAGCTTTCTTTTAAATCGTGCGGAGAAAGGCTTGCCCCCTGTCCCACGGCCCCATGCCCTATCAAAACGATAAAGCAAACCATCACTATTTTCAATATTCCACTCACGCCATTATTTGTATTCATTCGAAAATCTGTACATACAAAGATAAAAAAGGTTCATTCTTTCATAGAATTACACCATTTTTAAGTCTTAGCTACTTTTCATTAATCGGTTTGAAGATAAGATTTTTGCAGGAATTGACAACGGAATATTGATTAGATTAAATGATCTTAAAGGGAGGCTTCTCCTGGCAACAAAATTCACTTTCATAAAATTCCTTACATTTGAGTAGACAGAAACCTTAAACAGCAGATATGAAACATTTATTGATTCTTTTTATTGCCATTGGTACTTTAACCTTTACAAGTTGCTCTACCGGAGCGGCTGAGAAAGTGGCTGATGAATTTCACCTTAAACTGGATGAAGGAAACACAAAATATATTGTAGATAATTTAGCGGATACGGAAAGTGGTGTATCGGTGCAAGAATGGGAAGATTTTTTGAACCTCGTAGTAAGCTGGGGACCGCAAACGAACAGAGCCAAAGTTATGGGCTTTAGTAGTAAAATTAATAACGGTGTTACGACAATGAAATTCAGTTACACTTTTGAGGTTGAACAGTTTGGATTAGTACATGAGCGCCTCGTTTTAGTTGACCGCGGTGAAGGTTATAAAATAATGATTGCTATGATGAATAGTGATGAAAGCGTGGTTGAGCAAGGCACCTCTCAATATTAATTATATTTTATTTTGAAGAATTAAGGGGCAAAGAATAAAATTCTTTGCCCCTTTTTTTAGATTAACTCTGATTTAATTTACAATTGTAATAACAGGGCTTGATGGAGCACCGCCCCAACAAGATTCAGCTGTAATACCAGTGCAGTCTGTATCTTCAGCACACTCTGCAAATGCATCAGCTCCCCAAACTAAAGAACACCAAGCTGGCCATCCACTTGCAGGACCAGGTCTTTGTATAACAGCATAATAAGATGCTGGAATATATGGTGTTGGCATTGGATTACTATGCACATAACCTATTTCAAATGTCCATCCCGCCGGAGGTGTTACAATTGTAGACCCTACAGGAACAAAATAAGTTGTTGTAGTTACCGAATTACATGTTGGGGATGCCGCCTTTAACGTTACATAAAATGCACATCCAGTTTGATTAAGAACTTGCAGTGGTTGTGCAGATGCACCATAAGATGATAAGACAACTACTATTGCCAGTAAAAAATTTTTCATAAAACTATATTTAATAAATAGCCTACTCTTTTTGGGATTTTCGGCTTACTCCTAGTTATTAAAATGTTGCAACTTATAACTGGATGCAATGTCGGAATAAGCCCTCCTAAAACATGAAACATATGTCATAACATTAGCAACAGATGTCACTCATTTATCTTTTCACAAACACTAAACTATGTAGCAATATCAATGGACAGGGGAATCATCACTATTTATGAAACAGCTGTCATTACATTAATAAGAATGACTTAAATAGCTTTTTTTGAGTTTTGTTTTCGATACTCAGTGGGCGTACAATTATAGCGCCTTTTAAAAGCTTTATTAAATGCCTGAGGACTGTTGAAACCAACATCCATATAAATATGAGTAATACTATTATTAGAGCCTACGAGTAACCTAATCGCTTTTTCTAACCTAAAGTTTTTAATGTATTCTGAGGTTGTTTGATTGGTGAAAGCTTTGATTTTATTGTGAACACTATTACGATTTAATGCGAGCTCTTTACAAAAGTCAATTACAGCAAAATCTCCGTCGGCATAGTGCTTTTCAAGTATTGTTACGGCCTTCTCAAGAAACTCGGCATCCAATGGGGTGCATTTAATATCTTTGGTTCGTAAAAATGGATTTTCCGTAAATAATTTCTGTAATTTTTCTCGTTGCCTAAGAATATTAAATATTCGCGCTTTCAATTCTTTCGCATCAAATGGTTTATTAATATAATCATCCGCATTTTGATCAAAGCCCGATATTCTGCTTTCAACATCTGCTTTTGCAGTTAGCAACACAACAGGGATATGACTGGTAATAATATTAGACTTTAATGAAGAGAGCAATTCAATACCATCTTTTTTCGGCATCATAATGTCACTTAGAATTAAATCTGGTTGCAAATCAAGAGCAAGTTCTTCTCCTTCTACTCCATCCATTGCTATTGATAGGTCAAATTCTGAACTGAGTATGCTCTGTAGTAAGTCCATCATTTCAACATTATCCTCTACAATAAGAATTGTTGGCTTATTGGCTTTTTCTTTATTCTTATCTATTTCATTTTTATCCAAAACAAATATTTCACCTTCTTCCTTAACCGCCACTGCCCCTATCTTTTCATGAACACTAAATTTTCCTGGAATAGTGACATTAAAAACCACACCTTCGTTTCCGTTATTTTTTGCTATAATTCTACCTTTATGTAATTCAATAATTTGTTGACTGACTGATAAACCGATTCCGTTTCCAATATATTTAGCGGATCTTCCGCGGTAATGTCTATCAAAAATTAATCTTAACTCATGTTCTGGAATTGTCTTTCCAGTATTATGCACTTCAATTAATAAAGTATCTCCATCACGCCGCACAAAACAAGCTACTTTTCCACCATTAGGAGTGTGGGATAATGCATTTTTTAAAAGATTATTTATTACAATTTTCAATCTGTTTTCATCTGCAATAAAATTTTGATTCGAAACATTATTCTCAACAATAAATTCAATATTTTTCTCACGGAAAGCAAATGAGAAATTGGTTTTCACTTGCAAAAAAAACTGTTCAAGATGAAAAGGAGATTTATGTAGGGACACCGTTCCTGTTTCAATTTTGGCTAAATCCAACAATTCATCCACCATTTTCAATAGTTGATTTGTGTTTTTCAATACTGAGTTAAACACAACTTTATCGGCATCATTTGCTTTTGCCAATTGATTTTTAATTGGGACTTGAATTAATGTAAGCGGTGTTCTAAATTCATGCGAGACATTGGCAAATATGGTATTTTTAACTTCAGCCAATTCGGCTTTTTGTTTGGATTGAGTGTTTTCAAGTTCAAGCTCAATTCTTTTCGCTTTCATTTCCAAAACATCTTTTTCTTTTTTGTTTTTAAACCTTCTAAACAATAAATAGCCTATTACCCCCACAAAAATGACAATGAATACCAGAATTGAAATGTACAATTGCCTTAACTCTAGTTGCGTATCTTGTTGATTTAACCTTAAATCTGACAATTCTTTTTGCTGTTGTAAATCTTTGATCTCCCTCTCTCTTAATGAAATTTCAAATTCAGATTGAATTTTACCTACATTCTCTAGGACTTCACCCGACTGTAGACTATCTTCAATCGACTTAAAAGATTCAAAAGCTTTTAATGCTTCATCATGGTGTCCTAACTTTTTTTCTGCATGATATAATAATTGATATGCCTTACATTTATCCTCATTCAGCACCAGCCCATTTGATATATCAAAAAAGGTATTTAAAGAAGATACTGCATCTTTAAATTGACCTTGACGAAGAAACAATCTACCAATCTGCAAATGAAATAAATCATTTCTATATAAATGTATCAATCCACCACCAGACCTCATTGCTAAACACATAGAATCGGCTCTTTCTAAATCGTTCATATCTAAGAACAACGTTAACAAACCAACTTTAGGTTTAAAAAACCTATTAGGTCTCCCCTCAAAATTATCAATTGACAGTTTATAATAATTAATGGCTTCTGCATATTTTTTTTCTTTACGATAAAAATCGCCTATACTATTATGGAGATTCCCTCTAAGAATTAAAACATATTGATTATCCTCCTGATCTCCTCCCCATTCAGCAGCCTCAGTGTATAAATTTTCTGCCCTTTTCATTTCTCCAGTTATTACATACAAATCGCCCAAATTCCGTTTAACTGATGTTGCTAAATAATCATCATTCAATAGCTTACATAGTTCTAGTGTTTGAATAAAATATTTTATCGCATTTTGATAGTCATTATTAAGCATGTAAATCTGTGATATGAAATACAAACTTTTTTTCCTTTCCTCATGAGAATCACATGCTTTATAAATCTCTTCAGCATCTTTGTAACAAGCAATTGCCTTATCCATTTCTCCAACTTGACGGTATAAAACTGCATTAAAGTGTGTACTAGTGACCTCCATCAAATTGCTCTTTGATAATTCCACTATACCTGCAATTTGATCTAGATAAAAATTACTAGAGTCAATATTTCCATTTACGATATGCGGATAAGCTTGGTATATTAATAATCGAGTATGAAGAGTTGGATTACCCCAATTCTTTACAATCCTTTCTAAATCGACAATTTCATTTCCTGGAATAATACCTCCATGTAAATTGAAAAGTTTTGCGTAATTATAGCTAACAATTCGCATAGAGTCCTCTTCTATATTCCAATAATATAATGATGAGTCGGAACTTCTGCTATACAAATCTCTATCAAACATTGGGCTAACAGTTTTAGATACTACTCCCCAAGCCCCGCCTAAAGCACTTGTATCTCCGAGTCTTTTAGCTTCCTTTAGAATCAACTTACTTTCTTCAAATGCTGTCTTTTGTCCTTCATAGAACAATATAGTATTGCTTCGTCCTATACGAGCTTTAAGCGCGTCCAACTCATAACCATTTCGACTTAACCAATCGATACATCTATCCTGCTCAAATTTGATTTCTTTTAAGCTTTTAATTTTCTTGTGAAAATCAATATCAGTTTTTATCAAATAACTTTGACAAATCCCCCATTCAAATCCCATTTGAACTGATTCTGATTTTGCCATATCAACATAGATCTGAGCTGTATCAAGTTCAAAATAAACATAAGTTCTTGCCAGATCAAGTAATATTTCAATTCTTAAATTGCCCTGTTCTTGAATAAATAACTGCTTTAAACTATCAATTTGAGATCGCTTATAATACAGACTATATGTCGTATTAGTTAAGAAACAAAGAAGTAATAAACAAAGTATTTTTTTAGACATTTAGAAGATACAATTCTTGGGTTAGATATAGTCCTTAGCAAAACGAATCAACATTACTATAATGAACTAATAACAAAAATAGTTTTTGAAAAAAAATAATCAAAGTATTAGCTGCAACAAATACCAGATTATTTTACCTCAGCAGTGACTGAAATTTCTTTTTGTTGATTTTCAATATTGGCTTTAATCAGTAATTTACGAACTGATAGCCCATTTAGGTTTTTGGTATTCAAGATAATAGACATTTCCCCTTCTTCTCCGGGTTCAAGTTCAGTTTTATCTAATTCATATGACATACATTCACATTCTAATTCAACTCCCTCAATAATTAGTTTTTGCTCACCAGTATTTTTAAATGTGAAGGTGTGTTTTAACGTGTCTCCTTTAGTCACATCTCCAAAATCATGGATTTGACTGTTAAACTTCATTTCTGCATAGGTTGTATCTTGCTTTGCAAAACTGACACTTTGAATTTCAATTTTTCTTTCTAATGCTGCTTTACGACTGTATACGGAGTTCTTTTTATCATTGACATTATCACTTATCAATGTGTTAGCAGTGTATTCTCCAAACGGAATTTGAACAAATGTAAGATCACCTCCGTTTGAGGCATTATGGTCTAAATACGGAGCAAATACACCATCATCATATTTATAGAGGTAATTAATCAAACTTGAAATTCTGCGCTTCGTAAGATTTACATTATAATCTGTTTTAGCTAACGGACTTGCAAAGCCTTTTACAGTAACCTCAATTGCATATCCTTTATCCAATTCAATTTTTAATAGCCTAGTAAACTCTTCTAAATCTGCCACGCCTTGACGCACAAATTCTAAAAAGAAATCATCTATATCTTCTTTCGCTTCCTCGGCTTTATCTCCTGACAAACCTTGTGCATATTCTCTTTTATACTTATCCTCCAATGCCACATAATCATCATATGATTCAAGATAGGTTAATTTAGTTATTGTATCTCTAGTTCGAGGGTTTGGCTCGTCATTATGGAAATATAAGGTTACAGGAAGTTTTTTATTTAAATCCGTCAATGATTCAAAACGTGTTGGAGGTTCCAAAATTGGTAAATGCGCAGTAAAAATATCATTACAGCAGGTTGGATTCTTCGCATAGTTTACGCCCACACGATTAGTTGAATAATAGAAACGCTCTTTCGTTTGGTCAATAATAAAATAAGTATCGTTTTGTGAAGAATTAACTGGGATCCCCATATTTTGAGGGTTCATAAATCGCATTTCTTGATTCTCAGCCCAGAAAATATCCTGACCTCCAAATCCTTGAAACCAAGAAGAGCTAAAATATAACCTATTCTGCAACGTATCATAAAATGGTGTAATATCATCATCTAAACTATTTACCCCTCTACCTGCGTTTCTTGGTTTACCATATTTATTTCCAGCCGTAACAGTACTATACCATATATCTAATCCTCCGACCGATTTCTCTCGATTTGAAACAAAAAACAAATACTCTTTTCCTTTAATCGAAGTGCTATGTGGCATTGTTGTAACAACTCCAGGTGTATTAATGATTTCACCTAAACTATCAACATCTGTTATTCTTCCATCCTTTACTTTACCAACATATATTTTACACTCAAAATTTTGATTGCATCTTGAAAAATAAAACCTCTTTTTATCCGGACTGAAGGATCCGTTAGCACCATTGGTTCCCTTTTCTTTCACTCCTTTTAGCAAACCAACATTATTAAAGGTACTATCTTCTTGATCTGCCGTATAAATTTGTAACGAATATTCTTTAGTGAGCACCTCCTCATTATAGTTGATAGAGTCTGCCTTAAGAGAAGTAAACCAGAGTTGATTATTATAAATAACTGGTGCAAGTTCCGCGTCTTTTGAATTAACAGGAGCAGGCAGAGGTTTAGTTAAATAGTCGGTCGTATCGTTCACGGCTTTAATTGCCCATAAACAGCTTTTTATACTTTGTTGAGACTTTTTATACTCGTACCCCTTTTTCTTTTTTTTAAAAACTTTTTTTGTGAGTTTCCAATGCTCTAACGAAGATTGATATTTACCATTGTATTGCTCCATTGTTGCCAACCAGAAAATACTACGCGGATAAATAAGTCCATTCTCTTTCGCATAGACCCGTGCATAATAATACTCGGCTTTTTCATAATCTTTATACTTACGCTGTGCTTCCGCAAATTTCCACAGAACCTCAACCGAATTTGAATCAAGATCCATTGCTCGTTTATAATATTTGATGGCATAATAATAATCCCCTTCAACCATTTTTTCATCTGCAAACTCCATCATTTGTGCAAATGATTGCGCCGTGCAAAATTGGGGCGCAAGGTTTGTTAATACAAAACCTAATAATAATTTTAGCGCAAAGTTTTTACTTGATTTGATTATGGCCATATTTACAAATAGTCGGGACAAATTCTATGTTGGATATCCTTAGGTTTAAAGAGATGTAAAATATACTGTACTGAAAATTCGAGCCCACCACGAACATTACTTGCAGGTGCCAATTGAGAAACATTTACATCATAACTAATGCCTGCTGTCCATTGATTATAATAAGCTCCTGCAGTAACATAAACTGCATCTTTATTTCTAAACCAAAGACCTGCATATGGTGCTATAAATTCTCCTTTTTTGTCTTTATAGAGGTAACGCACATTTGATCCAAATACTAACTCTTTATACTTTCCTTGAAACTGCATAAAAACACCCGGTTGCAAATCCCACTCAAAGTTTAATTTATAAAGAGCTTTTGCATGAATCACAACACGTTTATCGCGCTTTATAAGTTCATCACCATAAAAACTTTGCTTGGCTTGCGGTAAATTAAACCATCCAATTCCCGCAGTTATTTTCTTACGCGCTTCAGGTTGATACGTATAGATTGCCCCTATTGAAAAATTAAGCCCAGTTCTACTTGTAGTTGTTAATGACTCCATAGTTGGCAAATCAGGATCATAATAAAAACCGTTAAATTGATTATCAAAGTTGAGTTGCGAAAAATCAATACGTTTATGATTAAAACCAATTTGTAAACCTGGAGTTATTGAATGTGTTGAATCTAAATCTAAAAAACGTTGATAGCTGCTAGACAAATTCATTTCAATTGTGCGGTAATTACCATCTCCAGCTGCGTCATGAAAAATATTTACTGCATGAAACAATCCAGGTAAAATCAATCCTTCTCTATTTTCAGCAGAAAGTGCCAAGGTGTTAAAAGGACGAGAAACAGCTCGCCATTGACTACGTTGATTAGCCGTAAATCTCCAATCTCCATCAAAATTTCCAGTTAGGGCCGGGTTCAAATAAACAGGATTCATGTAAAACTGCGAAAAGTGAATATCCTGCGCCTTTGATGAAAGACCAATACCAATAAACAATATGAATAATAATCCTTTCACTTTTTTATTTCAATACCGTTACATTTCCTTTTATCAAATTCTCTTGTCCATCAAAGCAAACAACCTGTAAATGATAGACATACACATCAGGATCAACAGGTTTACCTTTATAAGTTCCATCCCATCCAACGGACTGATCATTTGTTTCAAATACAAGTTCTCCCCAACGATCAAAAACCTTGAATTGAATTTCCTCTAAATTTAAACCTCTTACAAATAGTTCGTCATTGTTATTATCTCCATTAGGTGAAAAGGCATTTGGTACAAAAATATAAACCTCACCACACACATACTCATATGTTGTTACAGTTACCTCAGCACTAGTATTACAAACGCCATCTGTCATTAAAACGGTATAGGTTCTTGTTTCATTTAATGTTACATCCGTTACTCTTGAATTTGGGTTTTCAACTCCTGAGGATGGAACCCACAAATAATCAAAACCAGTAGGAAAAGCCTCTAGTGTGGATGTACCTCCTTCCGGAATCAAATCAGGTGTAGCAGTTGCATATATACTTGCAGGATCTAATACTCTAACCTCCACCCAAACGGAATCATAAATGGTACAGCCCAAATCAGTTACGGCGGTTAAATAAAAATACATTGAACTTGGAGGAGCTGCAGAGGCATATCCCCCAGCCTCAGCTATTATATAAGCATCTGGCGCCCAATCAAAATCGATTTCAACTTCGGGAATTAAGTTCTCGGCGTAAAGTTGCACTGTATCTCCTAAACAAATTGTGGTATCACCCAAAACATCAATTGCACCACTCACAAAAGTTACGGTTACAGAGTCTACTAAGTCACAGAGTTCCCATCCATTTGATGCCTTGACGTAGTATGTTGTGGTTGTGGTTGGACTAACAGTAATTACTGAATCCATGTCATGATCATTAAGCATGGTTCCAAAATCTGGATCTTCTGACCAAATAAATGAAGTTGCAGCACCAAAAGAGTTAGCCCAAATATCATACGTAAACTCATCACAAACAATGGTATCATTTGCCACTTCTAATTCTAATTCAGGATAGACTGTAATCACTTTCTTTGCTGTATCTGTTAATCCGCAAATAGTGTCTTCAATTGTTAATATTACTTCATAAGTTCCAGGTTCAGTAAAAAGCACTACTGGGCTAGCTCCATCCTCTAAAATTTCGCTTCCTGGACCAAACTCCCAATCAAAATTAACGGTATCGTTGCTTTCATTTTCAAAAGTCAATGTTAATGGTGCACAACCTTCAAGCAAAGCCACTTCAAAATTAGCCACTGGAACAATTTCAAAATCGAATTTATAAAGTACATTATTACACCTTGTACTTAAATTTTCCTCTGACCAAGCACCAGCAGTTGATGGAAAATCACTAAAACCTCCGCATCCACCACAAACAGATTGATAGACAACCCCATATTTATCAAATCTAGACGTTCCGCCATCTACATGCGCTTGAGAATCATCTCCGCCCATATACGTTCCATACAAAAGTGATTCAACATCTCTTTCCAATACAATCATATAGAAATTAAAACCATCCCCTGCGTCATCATCAAAAGCATCATCAGATGTTGGCATCCCATCCGTTGGAGCACCACCTGGTAAAATATTGCCACCCCAACCAGACACATAAACATTTCCACAAAAATCAACTAAAAAAGCTGAAGGAGAAATATCAGTTGTACTAGAACCATTACCAAATACCGTTGTGTACTCTGTTGCGTCCAACTCTGGATTTAATTTCCAAATAAATTGAGAACTCCCAGGATTTGAATAGGCTCCAGGGCTTGTTGGCATTGCTCCTAAACTTTGCCCTACAATATAAATATTGTCCCAACGATCTACCTCTACGAAAAAGACTTGATCATATAATGAGGTTCCAACATAAGTAGCCTGAACAATAGCATCCCCATCTTCGTTAATTTTTGTGACATAACCATCAGCCTTTCCTCCACTTGCAGAAGGTTGAATCCCGCCAACTGTTCCATTCAAATCAAATGAAGCGGTACCTCCTGCAAAAATTACGTTATAACTTGAATCAATTTTTACGGAATAACCTGCATCATTATTTGATCCGCCATAATAACTTGACCAAATTAATCCAGAGAAATCAGCCTCAATTTTAAACACTACAGCATCTTGATAACCTGCATTGGTCATTTGAAAACCACTTTCAACAGGAAAATCATTCGACCAAGTACTTGAGGTTACAATAATATTGTTCAGCGAATCCAGCATGATTTCACCTCTAAATTGATCGCCATAGTTGGTTGTCAATGAATCGTAATGTGCCGCTGAAGAATAATCAAAAGACGTTGTTTTAAAATTGACACCATCATTTTTACTTCCGCCAACATATGTTGAGCCCATTAAATCTAATCCATTAGAACTAAACTTTGCTACATAAATATCTGTTCCGGTTGTACCAAAATTAGTTCCATTATAAAGGACTGTAAATGGATCTCCTCCACCAAACTCATCCTGAAAACCATCTTCAATTGGGAAGTCAGTACTTGAAGTTGCTCCATATAAATAAACGTTATTATCCCTATCGCAAATTAAACTATGTACGGTTTCAGTTCCTTGAGTATTATCTCCACCTCCTATAAAGTTAGTCCACAGCATATTTGTTCCATCCTCACTATACTTTGACACAAAAACATCAGTTGTTGGTGAACCAACTAAAATCATTGTAATATTTGGGGTAGTATTCCAAGCAGGGCCAGGAGTAGGATACGTATTTCCATAGATTGTTCCGGCGCTATAACCTTTCCCATCATAGGCGTAGGTTGCTGTCATTCCAAAATTATCAGTTGTCGATCCGCTATAGGTTGCAAATATTAATTCAGGATCAATGATTAACTCAATATCCTTGTCATAATTACCTATTTGATAAGTGAGCACATCTTGATTTAGAACAAATGCACATTCAATTTCTACAATTTTACCATTTTTAATTTGGTAGGCGTATGGCTTTTTTTCATGAACCTCTCCTAAATCTGAAGTAACAATTAAATTTCCGTGTTTATTTAGTTTAATTTTTTCATGTCCTTCATACTTGATTTGAATTTGATTTGCATCCTTATTAGGTGCAACATGAAACTCATACTTTAAAGCTCCTTCTTTCTCTAAAAACAATAAGTCGATTCCGTTATACAATTCATGATAAGTAATATGATGATAACCATAGACCTCAGAAGCCCAATGCTGCTCATTGTTCCCTAAAAAATAATTATTGTAATAAGAAGTTTGATACTTTTTAGTGGTTTCAACATTTAGGTTTGCTCCTAAAAATGTTGCAGCAACAAGATCTTGTTTAAATATGAGTGAATCACCTTGTTTAAAAGAATGATCTGGGTTGGCATGTGAATGTTGTAATTCAGAATAATCCATAAAATGATAAAGGATTCGCCCTTGCTCTAACCAAATGCTTCCTGAAGGCAACTTTGCACGATACAAAACGCCATTGGGCCATTGCCCTTTATTTTCAAAAAACTCGTATTCACCCTGCGGTACATCTATCTCCTGTCCCCAACCGAGACCTGATATAAATACAATAAACACTAAAATTATTTGTTGTAAACGCACCATCATTGCAATTTAAGAAAATATATCGACTATCTATACTTCAATTTAGACGAACTTTGGACCTCATAAGTTGACTCTTAGCAGAATATTTAACGTATTGAGAGTGTGAAATATCGCGTTGTAGCGGAATGAATGTTAAATAGGATTCATTGATGAGATAAAATAATTTCTAAAAAAAAACTAAACCGACAGTTTCTATTCAATAATTATATAAATTTGTCATCCTAATATAAGAATTAAACTATTCACCATGTCAGAAAAATATAGCGCTCAGATTAATGAGTTCATGGAAAAAGTAAAAATTTTAAACGGTCATGAGACTGAATTTTTACAAGCCGTTGAGGAAGTAGCGGAAGCTATTATCCCATTCATTGATGAAAACCCCAAGTATGCAGGGATCAACCTATTAGAAAGAATGGTTGAACCAGAAAGAACTTTAATGTTTAGAGTACCTTGGTTAGATGACGCAGGAAACATTCAAGTAAACAGAGGATTTAGAGTTGAGTTTAACTCAGCTATTGGACCTTATAAAGGAGGATTAAGATTTCACCCATCAGTGAATTTATCTATCCTTAAATTTTTAGGATTCGAACAAGTATTTAAAAATTCATTGACAACATTACCCATGGGTGGTGGTAAAGGTGGATCAGATTTTGATCCTAAAGGTAAATCAGATAATGAGGTGATGAAATTTTGTCAATCATTCATGACTGAGTTACAAAGACATATTGGACCTGACACTGATGTTCCTGCAGGAGATATTGGAGTTGGTGGACGTGAGATCGGATATATGTTTGGTCAATACAAAAGATTAAGAAATGAATTTACTGGTGTTTTAACTGGTAAGGGAAGAAACTGGGGAGGATCATTGATTCGTCCAGAAGCGACTGGTTATGGTACTGTTTACTTCGCAAAAGAGATGTTAGCAACTAAAAACGATTCGTTTGAAGGTAAAACAGTTGTAATTTCTGGATCAGGAAACGTTGCTCAATACGCTTGTGAAAAAGTAACTGAATTTGGAGGGAAAGTTATTACGCTATCAGATTCTAAAGGATACATTGTTGATCCAGCTGGAATTGATGCTGAGAAATTAGCATGGGTAATGGATCTTAAAAACAATAGAAGAGGAAGAATTTCTGAGTATGCAGCGCAATTCCCAGGTTCAACTTTCCACGAAGGAAAACGACCATGGGGTGAAACAGCAGATGTTGCTTTACCATGTGCTACTCAAAATGAATTAAACGGAAGTGAAGCTGCAGCGTTAATTGCAAATGGATGTATTTGTGTTGCTGAAGGAGCAAATATGCCTTCAACTCCAGAAGCTATTGAAGCATTTCACAATGCAAAAATCTTATTTGCACCAGGAAAAGCATCAAATGCAGGTGGTGTAGCAACATCTGGTTTAGAGATGTCTCAAAACTCTTTACGTTTGTCATGGACTGCTGAAGAGGTGGATGAGAAGTTACACGGAATTATGGTATCAATTCATAATGCATGTGTTGAGTATGGAACTGATGCAAATGGTTATGTTGACTATGTAAAAGGAGCTAACGTTGCTGGATTTGTAAAAGTTGCTGATTCAATGATTGATCAAGGATTAGTTTAATCTTTCGCTTCGGCTATAGATTATATACTTTATTATAAAGAAAAACGGGAAGATTTTCATCTTCCCGTTTTTTTATGCTTTTTAGTATGACTCCTAATTAATATTTACATTATTAGGTCCTGTCCAAACAATGTGATTCATTGGGTCATTCATATCAGTGCATGCAGGAGGCGTTCCCCATTCAGTTTCGGACCCGATAAATGTTGCGCCAACATAGAAAACTACACGCATGCCAACATGCCCTGGTGGAATTGTAACAGGAGTTGACCCTGGAGCAAATGTAATTGTACCGATTGCAGTAGCTGTAGCACATGAAGTTCCGTCCCAAGAATGAATGTGTAATGTAATAGAACTACCGGTATAATTGTGAACGGTTAATTGGCTAAATCCAAAATTAGCAATGACAGCAAACAATGCAGTTAAAAGTACTTTTTTAAACATAAGAATAGATTTTGATTAATAATCATCAAAGTACTCCGATAAAAATTAGGAATCATGCGTGTTTTACACTACTAAAAACCTAATTAAAAGCAGATTAAACCGAGTATTAAATACGGATAAATGAACTAAACATAATACACTTTAGAACCTATATTCGGCATTTTTTCAAAACCTTCACTAAGTCGTGAAGTTATCTAACTCAAATTGAAGTTTGACATTTGTACCAACTCCTTCTTCAGACTCAATTAAAAACTGCCCTTTATGATGTTTCATAATATTTGAACAAATGGATAAACCTAAACCTATTCCACTCTCTACTGAAACAAACTCTTTTTGTGAGAAAGCCTTTAGCAAACTTTGTATTTGTGATTCTTTAATTCCAATCCCATTATCACTTATTACTATAGTTCCGTTGGAATTGCTTTTTTGGTATGAAACCTCCAGTACCAAAGAGACATCATCTTTCCTATATTTAATTGCATTTTGTAAAACATTTTGAATTAGCTGAACCAGCAACACTTTATTTCCATTGATAAACTGGGGTAATTCGCCATATTTAATAGTAGCTCCAGATGTCTCAATAATTTCGTTTAGATTAATTTCTGCCTGTTTAAACACTACGGCTAATTCGACTGGACTTGTTGAAACCTCTTTATCTTTTGACTGAATATAAGTCATTATATTCGTGATCAATAAAATACTGTTTTCACAACATTCTTTTATAATTCCTAAAGATTCTTGGCCATCTTTTGATATCGTTTTTTCATCTTCAATTAGATATGAGCTCACATTTTTAATTGAATACATAGGAGCTCTAAGATCATGTGAAAGAATATGAGAAAAATTTTCAGTTGTTTGCAAGCTCGATTCGAGTGACTGATTTTTTGATTGAAGAATTTTATTTATTTTCAAATTACGAAAGGCTAATAAAATAATGGCAATAGAAGTAATGCTTAACGACCAAATAAACCAATGGTTTTTTCGGATTTCATACTTTTTATCTTCAATATTTTTATTTAATTTCTCTATAAAAAAAGACTGCATGGCCTCGTCATGAACCCTACTTACAGATTGGTATTTATTGTAATCAATTTTTTTATAATAGAGGGCGCTATCAATGTCTCCTCTTTGCTCATATAATTCCGAAATTTGTCCATAAGTGTCAAAATAATTGCTGTAATCCGTTTCTCCTGGAAAACATGCTTTCTTCCCCCATTTGATAGCGTTGTCATAATCTCCCTCATCTTTATAATAAATCATTAAATCATACCTCACTTCTAACTTTTTTCGCAACGTTTGAATTTGACTTACCTGCTTCTCAGCTTCCATAAGTACATTTATTTTCTTTTCGGAATCGAGGTGTTTCGCTAAATTTAATTTCCCAACAACTATTGCCACTGGTTGATCATTTTTGATACCAAATTGAATAATTTTATTTGATAGCTGAATGTGACGATTATAATTTAAAGAATTTGTGAAATAAATTTGATAGCTATAATACTTCGCCAATTCAAATGGCTGCATTTTCCCCTCATTTACTTTAAGATTCCCAAATAACTCATATACACGTGGTGGTAATTCTTCTCCATTCAAAATTCTTTTCTCTATACTTTCACTGTAATATATTGTGAACAATTCACTGAACCAACAGTTGTACTTTACACGATCATTATTCTTGATAATTCTACCAATTTCAATTGATAAAGAAAGATTATCAATTCCTACCCGAGGTTTCCCTATTAAAAAACTATACTTAGCAAACGCATCCGTCCAATAATATCGAATAAGATCATTTTCATCATTGGAGTTTATCATAGACAGATAATCATTCATTACCTCAGTATCTCCATACCCCTCATAAACTTCTGCAGCTAACAAAACAGCCCGTTTAAACTCATAAGAGTTGGAATCATTGTATTGCTCCATAAGAGCATTGCATTGCAGAATTGCTTTATCTAAATAACCTGCAGAAATATTATTCTGGATACTAATTATTGACGACTCATTTTCAATAATATTTCCAAAACATAAACTACACATTGAGAACAAAAAGAAGAGTATGTAAAACTTAAGTCCCATATTTTGGTTCTATCCATCACTTTACAATTCCAAAATTAAATTTGAATGTATTATTTGATGTGGGTTAATGCTAAAAATCTCTCTTCTAATTTAAAGAAAAAAAATTAGAACCTAATTAGATACTAGTATTTTCTGAGATCCTTGTTTTATTTATGAATGGCGGCATCCTGCCTTATCCATAAACAATGCAACGCACCACCTATCAGCACGATAAATTTGAGTTTCCTTAAAAATTAAAACCATACCAACAAAAGATCATGGGTTAGATTCTATTCAGTCATGTATAGCTACTCCTCTACATACTCATCCTCATACCAAGTACCTTCTTTAAAGGTATCAGTACTGGCATAATACCACTTTCCTTTCCCTTGGAAATACCCATCAAAAAATTCCCCCTCGTAATAATCTCCACTTTCAAAAGTGTATTTACCCTCACCATGCAATTGGCTATTTTTAAATTCCCCCTCATAAATATCCCCATTATAATAAACTTGGATTCCTGTTCCACTTTTTTCATCCTCTAACCACTCTCCTTCATAGGTTGTTAAATCATCATACTGATAAAATCCATGACCCGAACGTTGATCATTGACGTATCCTCCCTCATACCACTCAGAGTCACTATATATCATTTTTCCTTCTCCTTGAAACTTGGCATCCTCAAGCTCTCCTTCATAATAATTTGTTTGCGAAAAATAAAACTTACCTGTTCCGTTTGGCACACCGGCAATCACTGGACCATCATAGACATAATACGTTTCCCAATGCTCCGGTAAAAGGTATTGAAGTTCATATTTAACTAGTGTATGCATAGCTGCATTTTCATCCACTTCTAAATAATCAGGTGCTGGATTAAAGAAATAATCGATATCTTTTCCATCTAACACGAAAATGGCATTTGGTTTTACCATAAAAACAATATCTATTAATTCTTGGTTTTCTCCAGACTTCCCTTCTGTATAATCTGCTCGAATGATTACGCAAGTATCTTTAGAGTCATTAATAACAATATCACCAAAATCTAATTTAGGGATTGATTCTGTCGTTCCATCACGGAACTCATAATCAGCAGAACCTAACATTGAATATTGCTTGCTATTATCATCTTCAATAACAATTACAACAGTTCTATAAGTAAATATAGTAATCCCAGCGAGCAAAGCTGCAAAAGCTCCAACTCCTGCGCTAATATTGAATGACATTTCTTTCTTGTTAAGAATCCAATAAATTGAACCACCTATTGTAACAACAATAATTCCGATAATAAAAAGAAAGCCAATAGAACTAAACAACATAATTTTTGATTTTGTGAACAAACCTAAGAAAATTTATAGAATTAACTTTCATTCAATTATTTACAAAAAAAAGGCTGGTATGCAAATGCACACCAGCCCACATTAAATTTAATTACTTGATTTAAATATCCCAGTCAACTTTTCCAAAGATTGTTACGGCTGGTGTGTTTGAATTCAAGTTCAACTCTTTTTGCGGATAAGGATATCTGCGCGGAATTGCGCTTCCTGTATTCGGCGTTAAAGTTGGAAAACTTGTTCTTCTCCAGTCATTAAACAATTCTGGATCTTGGAACATAGCAATATACTTTTGATTCATAATATGCTCCAAAGTTAAAGAACCTGCTCCTGGATCAACCTCCATTTGAGCAAGGTATGTTGCAGCACTATCTGCATAACCCACAGAGCTGAAAGACAAGTTAATTGCCTCTAAGTAAAGTGGGTGTGCAGCACTTGCACCAGAAGTGTGGAATGTGCACTCGGCTTCAATGAATTTTTGCTCCACTAAAGTTCCAAGATACACAGACCTATCAGCTGTCATGAAAGGATGTGCATCATCAAAAGCATGATCATACAAATGTCTTCTTGGATCATTTAAATCCGTTATTAACTCTTGTAATTTGCTTCCAATGGCGCAATCTCCACGCTGTTCATTAAACTGAAATGCTGGATTAGCATTACCGCCTCCTGGAAAAGGAAATGCACAATCCGTAGTCAATCCACCAGCAGCAATTGCGGCTAGTGCACTTGAATAGTTTCCTGCATCCATTTTTGCTCGGTGCAAATAAGCTCTTGCTTCTACAAAGTTTGCAAAACCAATCCAACTTGCAATGTCACCAGCATAAATTTGATCTTCTCCGCCGGGTACTACAGGACCGCCATCCGCTTCGTTTAAATTTGTCTTTGCCGAAGCTAACAAATCAAAAACGGTTTGATATAAATCTTCTTGCGAATCATAAGCAGGTTGCAATTGCTCTGCTCCTTGAAATGCATCAGAATAAGGCGCCTCGTTCCAATTATCAGTCAATAACAAAATCGTATAGGCTTGCAATACTTCCGCTACTCCTGTATAATGACTCCACCCATCAGCTTCGGCCGCAGCCTTTAATTGCTTAAGTTCCATTAATACACCAGCATATAGGTTATCTCCCCAAAGTGTATTCACGTCCTCTCCTACAATACCGTAGTTTTGCAAAACAGCCCATTGTCTTGATACACCAGTTAACTGTTGTGTAAAAATTGATGAATGTCTAGAAAGGTCTCCTCCATAAGCATATGCAAGTGTACCTTCAACACCATTTAATATTACATTTGGTGGCACCGTCAATGGTTGATCTGGATCTGTATTGATGTCTTCAAAGTGCTTTTTACACGAAGTAAAGATTAGCGCTAATCCAACGATAAATAATAAATTTTTCATCTTATTTCGTTTTAAAATTTAACATTAATCCCAAACGTTACTGAACGTGTGTTTGGCATATTAAAATAATCTAACCCTTGTCCGTTACTTGAACTACCTAATAAACTAGTTTCAGGATCAATTCCTTCATAAGGAGTGAACAATAACAAGTTATTACCTGATAATGTGAAACGAACTTCACTCAAGGCATTTCCAACTAGTTTTTTAGCCGGTACATTATATGAAAGTGAAGCTGTTCTTAATCTGTAAGTACTTGCATCTTGAATAAAATGTTCTGCAACTGACCCGAATCCTCCTCCGTTATCAGTATACCAATCTTCATTCAATCCTACTTGAACGTCATTTGTTCCAGAAGTAATCACATTTCCTTCAGCATCAATATGACCAGAAACACCTTCAAAAATAGTTGAACCACCAGTTCCTGGAGCATCTCTATTTTCAGTAAGTTCGCTCATTCCAAAGAATGTTAAAGCTCCTTGTGTACCATTCCACATATCTCCTCCAACTTTCATGTCAAACAAGAAAGACAATGTAAAGTTTGAAACTTTTAAGCTATTTGTAATTCCTAATAAGAAATCAGGATTAGGGTTTCCGATTACTGCCAATTCAGGATCAGCCAATGGATAACCGTAAGTAAAACTCGTAGGGTCATCATCAATTACCATATTTCCTGCATCATCTCTTAAGAATACTCCACCATAAATTTGGCCAAATTCTTCACCTGGGATGTGATAAATTCCAGTTCCTGTAAATCCTCCTAAGAATAACTGATCTAAACCGTCTGCTAAGGAATTTACAATTGTTTTATACTTCGTAAAGTTTGCTCCAATTGTCCATTTCACATTTTTAGTTTGAATAGGTGTTCCTGAAATTGCAATATCAATTCCGTTAGTTGTTAGACTCCCCGTATTTAAAAAGATTTCTCCAAATCCAGTTGATCCAGACACAGTAGCAGGTAAGATGGCATCTTTTGTTTTTCGGTTATAATAAGATACATCTATTGACAATCTTCTATTCCAAAAATTAAGTGCTGTTCCTACTTCAAACTCATCTGAAGTTTCAGGCTTCAACAAAGGATTACCTGCCAAATCATCTAGTAAATATCCGGTGGTTGAAATTCCGTTTGTCCAGCCATCACCAATATTATTTATACCAACAACTGGAGCATATGTAGTACCTGTTGCAAATGAATAAGAAGGCCCTCTTGCCACTCTTGCCCATGAAGCTCTTAACTTTCCGAATGAAAATGCCGAAGTATTTTTTAATCCTAACAATTCAGAGAATACAAAACTTGTAGAAACTGACGGATAAAAGAATCCGATATCAGACATTACCACTTCTTCTCCCGGTACTAAGAATCTAGAATCATAATCCTGACGCCCTGTAACAGTAACAAATAAGAACTTTTTATATCCTAAATTTGCACTTGCAAATCCTGATAATGAACGATTTCTATCGATATTTTTAATTGAATTGATTGTTCCTGCATTTGATAAATGCGAAAATCCAATGAATCCGAAATCAGTACCTTCAGTATATAAGTTATTATTGCTGTACGAAAAAGCATTGAAACCAGCTTGATAATCTAAATCAAAGTTTCCGCTCTTGTCTAAGAATGTGCGACCTGAAAACAATAAGTAAGCATCCGTTTGTAAAACATCATAAGTTTCTTCAATGATTTTTCCTGATGGATTTTGTCTTGAATTAATCGCATATAGCTGTTGACGTCTATCGGTATAGGTATCTAAACCAACATTTGCACTCACAGTTAAATAATCTGAGAATTTATACGAAGTTTGAAAATTACCTAAGAAACGGTTTACTTTATCTGTAAAAGGGTTATTGTTAACCGTCCACCAAGGGTTATCATATCCACCTCCACCACGAAAGTTTCTTTGAGAACCATCACTTAATGTATATACAGTTGGATCATTTACAGGGTCATCACTACCATTGGCATTGTCAAATGTTATTGGTGTTCTTAATAAACCTAACATTACACCTGATAAGTTTGAACCTTGCTGAATTCTTACACCACCAGAATTAATGTAATTAGCGCTTGTAGTAATATTCAATTTGTTGTCCATTAATTTGATTCCTGAAACTAAGCTTACATTAGTTTTTCCGAATGTATTATTTGGCACAATTCCAGTTTCTCGAGTATCGGATACCGAAAATCTGAACGTTGCCATATCATTTCCTCCTGAAATAGATACATTGTTACGTGAAGTAACGCCTGTACGGAAGAAATTATTTAAGTTGTCATATGGAGTGACTGGTGTGCCACCAGGTAAATCTGACTTTAATACAATGTTTCCATTTTTGTCATAATCATAGGCTGATTCACCATCCCATACTAAATCTGTATAAGCCGGTCCCCAACTAGTTAGCCATCCAGTTTCTGGAGCTAAATATTCTGGAGTAACCCCATCTACACTGTACCAAGCAGACCCTTGAGAGTATGTGCTTTGTAAGGCTGGTAAACGATTCACCTGAGAAAGAGAAAGTGACGTTCCTGCGGAAACTGTTAAGCCTCCATTTGGATTAGCCTGCCCCTTTTTTGTTGTAATTAAGATGACACCATTTGCTCCATCAATCCCATAAAGTGCGGTAGCTGCTCCCCCCTTTAATACTGTGACAGATTCGATATCGTCTGGACTTAAATCAATCCCACGATTTGAATTTGCTACACCATCTGTAGCGTTTCCTTTGTTTTCTGAATTTAGCTGGTCGTTATTTATTTTAACACCATCAATAACGAAGAGTGCTTCATTGTCTCCGGTTAAAGAAGTAAACCCTCTTAAAACGACACGAGAAGAACCACCTGCTGTACCAGAAGCTTGGGTGACATTTGCTCCGGCCACATTACCGGCCAAGGCATTTACCAAATTGGTTTGATTGGCACTTCGAATGTCTTCTCCTGAAACCTCACTCACCGCATATCCAATCGATTTTTCATCTCGCTTAATTCCGAGAGCGGTAACAACTACCTCATCCAAAACACTTAAAGGTTCCATTACAACATCTATTGTATTACCTGCACCAATCTTTTTAAAGACGGGTTCCATACCAACAAATGAAAACTTTAAAGAATCTGCGCCATCAGGTACTTCTAACTCATACCTTCCAAGCTCGTCGGTAAAGGTACCAGTGGATGTACCGACAATTTTGATTACGACACCGACTATTCCTGTGTCGTCTTCTGAGGAACTTACTGTTCCTGAGATTTTTCGTTGTCCATAGACAACCATTTGCATTGCAATAAAGCAACACATCAAAAGAAATTTTCTTTTCATGGGTTTAAATTTTAATTAAACAAAATGTTAGGACAAAATTGCTGTTTTATGTAAGCGTAAACACGTATGCAAATTGCCTCTATACATTAATTAAGATAATGATTTATAACATAGATTTGAAAAAACCAAAGTGGATTATACTAATAGTCAGCGCAATAGAAAACACATCTTTTGGACACAAACCTAAGTAATTTGGGAGTCCTAGTATTTATTATGCGTGCAGAATAATGGTGAAAAAAAATATTTCAAAAGAGTTAATAAATTCAATAAAATGTCCTTTTTTGTTATTTTTTTATCCAAATACGACAAATTTTTCTTCGAATTAAAAAGCAATACCCTTGATTTGGCTCTACGTACTAATACGGAACGCTAAAAAGTGCCTTTTTACGTGAATTTTTAATGGAAATTTGTCTGAATATAATACCTTATTCTTCAGTCGAAAAAAGGTATTTATTTGGAGTTGTGTGTTTTTCTTTAACAGCATACATGACAATTCCGGCAGTATTTTTAACCCCTAATTTTGCCATTATATTTTTACGGTGCGTATTGACAGTGTGTTTACTCAAAAAAAGCTTTTCACTAATTTCAACATTAGTATAACCCTCTGCTATTAAGGTAATAACCTCAATTTCTCTGACTGAAAGCACAATAGGTTCACAGTTAAACTCTGCATCACTCAACTCTTCAACATCAATCCCTTCTTTATGAATCGTTTCCAATATTTGCCCGCAGAAGAATTTTTTTCCGAGAAAGGTTTCATTAACTGAATCAAGAATTTCGGTAATGCTACAATCTTTTTTAACATGAGAACGAACACCGCTTTTTAGTGCATGAACTAGTGTTTTTCCAGATTGCATTGGAGTGATTGCTACGAATCGAATATCTTCAGAAATAGCAAGCGCTTTAGGAATGACATCAATTGTAAACCCTTCACCTGTATAGTCTATCAAAACTACGTCAGGCTTAAAAGACTTGATTTGACTCAATAAATCTTTTGCGTTAGCAGCCTCTCCAATAATTTGGACATTCGAATTTTTAAAGATGGTTCGCAAACCAATTCTTACTAATTCGTTTTCTTCGGCTAAGATTAAATTGACCACTATTTAGAATGATTATTAATAAGACAAAGATATAAAACTATCCTTAATTCTAAGTCATAATTGCGTCATTAAAATGTAAAATTTTTGGGGAAGAAAATCAAGTCTATTCGCCATCTTTAGAAGCATGCGAATTCCAGCGATTATTGAACACATTAAAACCTAAACCCTAACTTACCTCCTCCATAAAGATGATTCCCTTTATCGTAGGAATTTCGTTGATAAGCCACTTCGATTGACCATGCAAGTTTATTCTTTTTAATTCTTTGAATACCAAATGGTATATAAAGATTATAATTTCTAATGTCGTCACCTGTATATTCGAATCCTGAATAAATGCCTACATAAGGCGTTAAATTAAGCGGTGTTTTACCAAAAAAGTGATACCTGCCCCCTGCAAAAAAACCAAGATCTGGCGTCAAATTTCTTGCTCCACCTCCAATTTCTAAAGCAATTTTAGGCGTTAAAAAATAATCGAATGAAAGGCCAACAATTCCTACTGGTCCTCCGCCATAGATATTAAATCCAGCGGGGTATTGCACTCGGCGATTAAAGTTAAGTTTTTTCCTTTTCTTTAATATGTCCGATTCAATTGATAATGGTTCAACTGTACTTAATTCAATGATGTTTGAAAAAGATACACTTGCACTCATAAATACTATTGCTGCTAAAATCCGTTTCATGCCTTTAATTTACACTATCTAAAACAAAGAGCGTGCCGATTTGCCTCTTCTTACGCACCAAATCACAATTAACGGATGTTTTACGCAGACAATAAAGAATGGATTGACTCATAATTCTCTCCAAGTGAATTCACCAAAGAGACAATGCTTTATCAATTAATCAGAAAGTACCTACGAACTTTAAAGTAAACTTAGAATTTTAAAGATACTGCCGCACTTGGCATAATTGGTAACTGATAAACTTTTTCGTTTGTTACACGATTAACATAGAAAATGTTTTGACGGCTATACATATTAGTTACACCTGTAATCACTTCCCATTTCATGTTTTTATACTTCTTAGATTCAAACGTTTTCTTTAAGTTCATATCAAAACGGTGGTAAGTCGGAAGACGTCCATTATTTTGATTATCGTATAAGAACGTTAAATCAGATGCATTTCCAGTAACATAGTCGTCATCAATTGATCCAATTTGTGGCTCTTCATAAACCCCTACAGTTTGTCTAAATGGTAGTCCAGAACCTAAATTCCAACGTGCTGTTAATTCCCAATCTGCTTTTTTACCAAATGTATATGTTCCAATAAAGTTAATATTGTGTCGTCTATCAAATACTGGAGCATAAGATTCAAAACCATTCCATCTTGTCACTTTTCCTAAAGAGTATACCCCCCATAAATAAAGTTTTTCAGAATTATAAGTTAAAACGATATCACCTCCATATGCTTGCCCACTCTCAACAATAAAGTCTTTTTTAAACAAGTCATCAATTTGAGAGTTATCATCTGTATCTTCAAAAATCTTGTTTCGGTTAATGTTAGTCATTTGAGTAAACCATTTGTAGTAAGCCTCAATCTGTAATGAAACATTATCAGAAAGGTCAATTTCAGTTCCTCCAATGGCGTGCCATGCTTTTTGTAAACCATTATTAATTGGTCTTTCAGTTCCATCCTCTGTTACAAAGTTAGACGGTAAGTTTTCAGGTGCTGTAATAAAACCGTAGAACAGGTTTACAACATCTTTATCAGAAGTTGTACTAGTGAAGTTTTGTGTATAATACCCACCCGCAGCTTTAATTCTAATAAAATCAGTTACGTTATATTTACCGCTAAACCTTGGTTCTGCAGTAACCTGTCCAACAGATGAATAACCTTGGAAGCGAACACTCGGTTCCAAAATTAATCGGCGATTGTTCGTTACATATCTATAGCTAACATATGCTCCTGCTTCGTTTGTGTTTGAACTTACCTCAATTGGACGATTAACCTCATTAAATGTGTTAAAGTCTGTTCTGAAAAGGTTGAATCCAAATCCGTAATCCAATCTACTTTTACCTTCTAAATAGTAAGTGAAATCAAAAGCCATTTCTGCTCCGAAAATACCACTTGTTCTATCTTGTAAATTTTCTTCTTGTAATTTAATATCATATGATGAAAAGTTCAAACGACCTTTCATGATTAACTCAGAATTTTGAGGAACAAAAATGAAATTACTTCCTCCTCCAAAACTATTCCACTGTAAATTAGAAATAGCTTGGTACGTTACCTGATCATTAAATGAGAAACCAAACAAGGTTAATTTATTTGAGGCGTCTCCCTTAATTGAGATCTTTCCATATAAATCATAAAAGTTAAACGGTAGTCCTTCTCCCTCATTAATATAAGGATAAAGAGCTCTTGAAGTTTGCTCTAAAACAGAAGCTTTTCCTGATAAAACAAACGAAACATTATTTGCTCTAGAAAGAGGTCCTTCTAATAATAAACTTGATGTAAATGGCGAGACACCAATTTTACCACCAAATCTTTTCGTATTTCCATCTCTATAGGTAATGTCCATAATAGAAGAAATACGTCCTCCATACTTTGCATTATAACCACCAGTATAGATGTCTGCTGAACGAATTAAGTCTGTCTCAAATACTGAGAAAAATCCAATTGAGTGAAACGGATTATAAATGGTCATACCATCTAACAAAATTTTATTTTGAATTGGCGTTCCTCCTCTTACATAAACCTGCCCTCCTTGATCTCCTGTGCTTACAACACCTGGTACTGTTTGGAAGTAACCTGCAATATCTGAAACACCTCCAGTCACTGGTACACGTAAAATATCTTTTTGAGTAATTTTTACAACTGAAATTGCTGGGTCAATTTTACGCTCTTTGTCACGCCAATCAACATTTACTTTGGTTAAGGTTTTACCTGACACAAGCTCTACTGTAACATCAACAATTCCACCAGCTGTTACTTCAATTTCTTTTTTAAATTCTTCGTATTGCGCAGCTCTAACGATTAGCGTATAACTTCCAGCTGGAACTTTCGGAATTGAGAATAATCCGTCATCATCTGTTGAAGCGAATTTATCTGTACCCAAAAGAGCAACTTTTGCAAAAGGAACGGAATTCCCATCCTCTCCATTGGTTACAATTCCCCTAACGGTTCCTTGAGCATTGGCAAATCCAGCCAAAAACATTAAAAAAACAAGAAGTAAACCTCTATTCATAAGATTTGATTTTAGAAAGCCAAATATAGCTAATTAATAGCTTTAAGACATAAAATTGTGATTTCGCTTATCTAACTGTAGCAATCCACTGATAAGCTGCATTTTCAATGTAATAATTTGTATACTAACTCTTTTAAAAGTTCATTCTCTGGAACCCCAGAATTATTGACACCTTTAGCCATAAGGTCGTATTCACGGAGTAAGCTGAAATTTCGAGAAATAACTTTAGCAGGGTGCTTTCGTTTATTTAGCAATAATTCTTTAGCTGGATATGGGTGAATTTTGAGCATAGTTGCTAATTGCCGTGGATCTTCGGTTTTAGCAAAATGGGCCTTAAACAAACGTTGGTATAAGTTGTGTAAATTTGCCAATACTATGGTAATGTGCGTTGCTTTTGGGTTTCTTCCAAAGTAACGTACAATTTTATTTGCCTTTAGTGTATCTTTTTCGAGGATAGCATTAACAAGCTCAAATACATTATAATCTTTACTTATTCCAATATGCTTTTCAATGTGTTTCTCATTTATTTGCTCCCCTTTTGGAACTAAAATGAAAAGCTTTTCCAATTCATTTGAAATACGAGAAAGATCATTTCCGATAAATTCTACCAAAAGAGCAGTTGCCTTTGCCGTAATTTGATATTCTTTATCATTAATGTAGTTGGTTATCCACCCTCCTAATTGATATTCTTTTACACCTTGTGACTCAAATATGACGGCTTTTTTCTTTAGAATTTTATAAACTCTTGAACGCTTATCAAACTTTTTGTATTTATATGCAAAAATCAACACAGTTGATTTTGAAGGTGATTCAAAATACTGTTCAAAGACTTCCCATTGGGATGTTTTTTTATACTCGTGCGCCTCTTTTACAATCACCACTTGTTTATCACTCATCATTGGCAATCGCGTAGCTGCATCTAGCACATCTATCGGCTGCGTATCTTTGGCATAAACAATCGTTTGATTAAAATCACGCTCACCTTCATCCAAAATTGAATCTGCCGCCAGATCTACAATTTGGTCAATATAAAAAGCCTCTTCACCATGTAAAAAATACACAGTTTTCAAGTCTTTTTTCTTGATTTGGTTTATGATTTCATCAAAAGTCACTCTACTTATTTTTTACGGAAGAATATTCGAATTGGAACTCCTTCAAAATTATAGTGTGCACGCAGCTTATTTTCTAAAAACCGTTTATACGACTCAGGAATATACTGCGGCAAATTACAGAAAAATGCAAATGCAGGTGCATGCGTTGGCAATTGTGTTGCAAATTTTATTTTAATGTATTTCCCTTTTAATGCAGGTGGTGGATTTTTTTCAATGATTGACAAACAGAAGTTATTCAGTTCTGAAGTTGGAATTTTTTGAACTCGGTTTTCATAAACCTCCATTGCTTTTTCCAAAGCTTTATGCAAACGTTGTTTTGTAACTGTAGAAGTAAATAAAATAGGAACATCTTTGAAAGGTGCTAATTGCTCACGAACACGATCTTCATACTCTTTAGTAGACATTGTATCCTTGTCTGCAATTAAATCCCATTTATTGATTAGCACTACTACCCCTTTTCTATTTTTTTCAATTACGTAGAAAATGTTCAAGTCTTGCTTCTGAATTCCTTCTGTTGCATCTACCATAAAAATACAAACATCAGAATACTCAATACTTCTTACAGAACGGATAACCGAATAGAATTCAAGATCTTCGTGTACCTTGCTTTTCTTTCGAATCCCGGCGGTATCAATCAGTTTAAAATCAAATCCAAAAAGGTTAAACCTAGTATCAATTGAATCTCTTGTTGTACCTGATATTGGTGTAACAATATTTCGTTCTTCTCCTGTTATGGCGTTAATGAATGAAGATTTCCCGACATTTGGTTTACCAACCACTGCAATTCTAGGAATATCTGAATCATCTTCAGGTGCTTCTTCTACTGTAAAATTTGAAACTAAACTATCTAACAAGTCTCCTGTTCCGGAACCATTATTTGCTGAAATATTGAATATTTTTTCAACACCCAATGAGTAAAATTCAAAAGCATCATTTGCACGTGCATTATTATCAACCTTATTGGCAACTAATAAAAATGGCTTTTTAGATTTACGCAACAAATTCATTACAGACTCATCTAAATCGGTAATTCCAACAGTAACGTCAACCACAAAAAGAATCACTCCTGCTTCTTCTATCGCAATTTCAACTTGCTTTCTAATCTCTTCTTCAAAGATATCGTCAGATCCTTGAACATATCCTCCAGTGTCAATCACACTAAATTCTACTCCATTCCATTCAGAAGTTCCATAAATTCGATCTCTGGTTACACCACTCACCTCTTCAACTATGGCAGATCTTCCGCCAGTTAAACGATTAAAAAGCGTTGATTTCCCTACATTGGGTCTTCCTACTATTGCTACTATATTTGACATATATCTTTCGTCGTTAGTAATTGGTCACTCGAACTCAATACTTATATTCTAATTGATTATTCCACTTATTCTTGAGTTTGTTAGTGTTATATAAACCCTAACATTTCAGAGCAAGTTTATTTTAATAACCGTATCCTTCTAATTTTCGGTCGCTTTCGCGCCAATCTTTGTCCACTTTTACAAAAAGTTCTAAATGAACATGTTTATCTATAAACTTTTGAATATCCTTTCTGGCAGCTATTCCTACGTGTTTAATCTTTTCACCTTGATGCCCAATGATAATTCCTTTTTGCGTTTTACGTTCCACATAAATTATGGCACGAATACGAACTATTTTTTCATCCTCCTTATACTCTTCAATTTCAACTTGGGTAGCATATGGAATTTCCTTTTTATAATTCGTGAAGATTTTTTCACGAATCATTTCACTAATAAAAAAGCGCAAAGGTCGATCCGTCAACGACTCTTTATCATAAAAAGGTGGGCTTTCAGGAATAAGCTCTAAAATCCTTTCCCATATTGGTTCCATGTTGAATCCTTCTAAGGCTGAAATTGGTAAAATTTCTGCTTTAGGCATCATCTCATGCCAATAGGCTATTTTATCTTCAATCTTTTTTTGATCACCTTGATCAATTTTATTGATTAAAAGTAAAATAGGGATATTTGTTTTTTGCAGTCGCTCAAAAGTTGCCTTATGGTTCAATCCTGTTTCATAAATATCAGTTACAAAAAGAATTACATCTGCATCTTTCATAGCTGAATTTACAAATTGCATCATACTTTCATGCAACTTATAATGCGGATCAAGAACACCTGGTGTGTCCGAAAAACACACTTGATAATCCTCATTATTTACAATCCCTAAAATTCTATGGCGCGTTGTTTGTGCCTTAGATGTAATGATGGAAAGTTTCTCTCCAACCAATTGATTCATTAAGGTTGATTTCCCAACATTGGGACTACCAATTATATTTACAAAACCTGATTTGTGACTCATTATTTTGCAAAGTTAGTAAATAGTACTTATTATCCATTACTTCGCATTCAGTATTCAACACTTGGTTTATAGTAAAAGTGAATTTATAATAAGAAGTTTGTAGTTTCTTTGCTTGAATTAATAATTCAATGCCTTTTCTAAAGATTGTAATTTAGCTTAAAACCAGTTGGCTTTCGGATTAAATATTTTATCCAATGTTTGATATAGTTTTGGGTGAGAACTGCGCATTTCGTTCGGACTTTCGAAATAAAACTCCCCTGTCGCTGCTAAGAACTCGGCCGGATTTGCCTTTGCATATTCTCTAATAGAGTTATGAGATTGCCCAATTTTATCTGATTTATCTTTAACCAACTGCAACCAAGGTAATATATCCTCTTCATCCATTAGCTCTTCCAAAACACCATCCACCAATCCATCTTGCATATCCATTAAATGAATGAACTCATGAATTGCCACATTTTTATTGTCATTATCAATATGAAATCCTTTATACAAAGCCTTGCGAGATAACCACAGTTGTCCTTCCATTTCACCCCAGCCAACTAATCCACTTGCCATTTTATCCGTTTCAGGAATTTTAAACCTTTCTGGAAAAACAACTATTTCTTCTAGCTTAACATAATGCCATTTCTCTAGTCTAAATGTTGGTATTACTGCTCCTGAAGCAATTAAAATTCGATCTAGATCTGTTATTTCAGTCTTCGCCCCAGTAATTTTATAATTGAGTAAAAAAATGTGAATTTCTTTTTCAAATTCTTTGCGAACAGTAGAAGACAAACGCTGGTAAAACGGTACTCTTTTTTCTAAGATAATCTGCCATTGCTCAGGAAATTCTCTATCAGGCATTCTACGATAAACCCGTTGTTGTTTTTTCATTCGCAAATAAGCAATCACTAACATACCTGCCAATAAAATTCCGTAATACCAATAATCATTCATAAGCTTTGCAAGATAATTTTTTTCAATGACTATGGGTCATAAGCTTATAATTTTTGATGCTGTAAAACAAATAAAATTCGAGGTAACCACCTATTAAATAAAAAACCCAGACAAATGGATGCCCGGGTTTTTAACAAAAAAAATTTTATGTTTTATTTATAAATGAACTTTTTGACATCAATGATACTTCCATTTTCATCTAGGATTTCCGCAAAGTAAACTCCAGCGGCAGGTAATTTCTCCAAATCAATTTGAGTGGTTGTTCCATTCAAATTTTCAACAATTAAATTGCGTCCCGTTACATCTGTTATTATTACTTGCCCTTCAAATGCATTTGCAAAGGACAAAATAACACCACTAGAAGTTGGATTCGGATACAAAGTAATCGCTAATTGCTCAAGCTCTTCAACACCTGAATCATCAATTACAGTACAAGGGTATTCATCTTCTCCGTAAATATTATCGATATAACAAATATTGTCTCCTGTTCTTCCATCCAAATCAAAATCTGGAAAAATTACGATTTGATCGAATGTCATACCGATATGACTGGTGAAATCAAACGTCAATAATTCCCATTCATTTGTTAACGTATTAGGAATTTTTATCTCTCCTAAAGAGGCTCCATCAGGTTGAACTAACTTTATACCAACATCACTAATAACTGGTTTCCAAACCATGATATTAATTATCTTATTGTCTTCATCAATTGTCCAAGTTCCTGTGCCATCATCACCATGAGTGGACTCATATCCAGCCCAAGGGTTTCCTGTTTCAAGCGCAGTGAATTTAGCGACCATTTTAGAACAGTTAACATCAGTTGAATCAGGATTATCTATAATTTCTAATGCTGGGTTTGAATCATTTTCAAATACCGTCCAAGTCCAATCTCCACCAAAACCATCATCTTCGTGATCAATTGGGAAGTTTGGATCATCTTCACAGAAAATGGATTCATCACTCCAAATATTATCGAAATAACAAATATTGTCCCCAGTTCTACCATCTAAATCAAAATCAGGAAAAACTACAATTTGATCATATGTCATTCCAATATGGTCAGAAAAATCAAACGTGATCATTTCCCACTCATTAATTACCGTATTTGGTATTTTAATTTCTGGCAATGCAGCACCATCTGCAGCTACTAGCTTAATTCCAACATCACTAATAACTGGTTTCCAAACCATGATATTAATCAATTTGTTATCCTCATCAATTGTGAATGTTCCAATTCCTTCTCCATGCATAGTTTCAACACCAGCCCAAGGATTTCCTGTTTCAAGTGCTGTAAACTTAGCCACCATTGGTGAGCAATTTATTCCACCCGCAGCCGGATTTTCAATTATCTCTAATGGAGGGTTGGTATCATTCTCGAACACTGTCCAAGTCCAATCTGCACCATGTCCGTCATCTTCGTAATCTACAGGTGCATTTGCAACTGGTGGGCATGCCACAGCTGAATCACCCCAAATATTATCAAAATAACAAATATTATCATCCGTTCTACCGTCTAAATCAAAATCAGGAAAAACAACAATTTGGTCATACGTCATACCTATATGATCTGAAAAATCAAAGGTGATTACTTCCCATTCATTAATTAGCGTGTTTGGTATTTTGATTTCGGGTAATGCTCCTCCTCCAGCTTCAACTAATTTAATTCCTACATCACTAACCACTGGCTTCCATACCATAATATTGATGAGTTTATTCTCTTCTGTTATTGTGATTGTCCCTAAATCCTCTCCATGCATTGTTTCGCAACCTGCCCAAGGGTTTCCAGTTTGCAAGGCGGTAAATTTAGCTACCGTTGCTGAACAGTTGGTTTCAGTAGGATCTGGATTTTCTACAAATTCAACTGGAGGGTTCGTATCATTTTCAAATACTGTCCAAGTCCAATCTGAACCGTATCCGTCTTCCTCAAAATCGACAGGTAAATAAGCCATTTCAGGACATCCAATCACTTCTTCTCCCCAAATATTATCCCAATAACATACGTTATCATCTGTTCTTCCTCCTAAATCAAAATCAGGAAAAATTACAATTTGGTCATATGTCATTCCAATATGGGCAGAAAAATCAAATGTGATTACTTCCCACTCATTAATTACCGTATTTGGTATTTTAATTTCTGGTAGTGCGCCCCCGCCAGGCTCAACTAGCTTAATTCCAACATCACTAATAACAGGTTTATAAACCATGATATTGATTAGTTTATTCTCTTCTGTTATTGTGATTGTTCCTAAATCTTCTCCGTGCATAGTTTCACAACCCGCCCACGGATTTCCTGTTTGCAAAGCAATAAACTTAGCAACAGTTGGCGAACAGTTAATTCCATCTGTATCTGGGTTATCAACTATTTCTACTGGAGGGTTATAATCATTTTCAAAAACAGTATAAGTCCAATCGGCACCGTATCCTCCCTCTTCATAATCAACTGGAATATTTGCTGTTGCCTCACACTCAATCACCTCTTCGCCCCAAATATTGTCCCAATAGCATACATTATCATCCGTTCTACCGTCTAAATCAAAATCAGGAAAAATTACAATTTGATCATATATCATTCCAATATGGTCAGAAAAATCAAACGTGATTACTTCCCACTCATTAATTACTGTATTTGGTATTTTGATTTCAGGCAGTGCTCCTCCTCCAGCTTCAACCAGTTTAATTCCAACATCACTAATAACAGGCTTATAAACCATTATATTAAGTAGTTTATTCTCCTCCGTTATTGTAAAAGTTCCGATATCTTCTCCGTGCATTGTTTCACAACCTGCCCATGGGTTTCCTGTTTCCAAGGCAATAAACTTAGCAACAGTTGGCGAACAATTAATCCCATCTGTATCTGGATTATCAACTATTTCTACTGGAGGGTTATAATCGTTTTCAAAAACAGTCCAAGTCCAATCCGCCCCATATCCATCTACCTCATAATCAACTGGAACATTTCCATCCGTTCCGCAGCCTTCAATCTCTCCTCCATAAATATGATCAAAATAGCAAACATTATCACTTGCTCTGCCGCCTAAATCAAAATCAGGAAAAACTACAATTTGATCAAATGTCATTCCTATGTGGCTAGAAAAATCAAAAGTGATCATTTCCCATTCGTCCGTAACTGTATTTGGTATTTTAATTTCTGGTAGTGCTCCACCACCTGGCTCTACTAACTTGATTCCAACATCACTAATAACTGGTTTCCATACCATTATTGTGATAATTTTATTTTCTTCCGTGACCGTCCAAGTTCCTATATCTGCACCGTGCATAGTTTCGCAGCCCGCCCAAGGATTACCTGTAACAAGTGCCGTAAATTTTGCAACTGTTTCGGAACAATTTAATCCAGTTGGATCTGGATTGTCTACAATTTCTAATGGCGGATTGTAATCGTTTTCGAATACTGTCCACGTCCAATCTGCACCGTTACCACCATCTTCAAAGTCAACAGGTATAGCCTGACTGAATCCAGAAAATGTGCAAAAAAAAGTAATAATACACGACAGGATTGCTTTCGTTTTGTACTGTTTTAGCATAATGAATGATTTAATTTTTTTAATAGAATGGAAGTTGAAAATAATCGTTCCATTTTTTACTTATTGTCAAATATACAATAAGTTGTCAATTATGCAATAGATTTATTCATAAACTTGCTGAAAACCAGCATAAATAAGACATTTAAAAGCAAAAAAAGAGAGATTACTATTCGTAATCTCCCTTTTTTTATCAGTTGAGCGCATCAACTGTCCTAATATAAGTCGTATAATAATTATTTATTCAACCAAGAGCCCCCTACTGAAACAACATTGTCCAAGGATAAAAAGTCTTTATAATTTCGTTCGTTAATGCCTCCAGTTGGGCAAAAAAGTACATTTGGAAAAATTGCGCTGTATGTTTTCATTGCATCTACTCCACCAAACAAATTCGCCGGAAAAAATTTAAAATAACTCCACCCACATTCCAATCCGCTAATAATTTCACTTGGAGTAGACACACCAGGGATAAATGGAATCCCACTACTTTCTAATGGCTCTATCATAGCTGGAGCAAGACCTGGACTAACCATAAAATCTACCTTATTATCTACACAAAACTGAACATCTTGAGCACTTACAATTGTTCCAACTCCAACTTTGAAGTCATCCCCATATTTTTCTTTAAATAACTTAATCGCCTCTCTTGATACAGGAGTTCTAAGTGTAATTTCAATACATCTAACATTCTTTGATTTGAGTTTGATATAGATTTTATCTATTTCATTTAAATCGCTAATTGTTACCACTGGTATTAGTGGATTCTCTTTTAATATTTCAAGTATATTATTTTGCATAATTTCAAATTAAAAAATTCCAGCACCGCTTTCACTATCGGAAAGAAGTTTTCGGAGGTTAGAAAACAATGATCTACCGTGACTATCATCTTGATAAGACACTTCTCTTGTTTGTCGCACTGACAAATCTGACATGCAGGTTAATGTCCCTTTTTTAGCATCTAAAATAATTCTATCTCCTGTTTGAATTTTACCAATTAATCCTCCAGTTGCAGCTTCAGGGCTCACATGAATTGCCGCAGGAAACTTTCCTGATGCTCCTGACATTCTTCCATCCGTAACTAAAGCAACATTAAATCCTCTTTTTTGGAGAATAGTTAAGGAAGGCGTTAAGTTATGTAGTTCAGGCATTCCTTTTTGCTGTGGCCCTTGAAATGGCAACACAGCAATAAAATCTTTATCTAATTTACCTGCATTAAATTGCTCAATTAGGTCTTCTTGACTGTCAAATACGATAGAATCTGCCTCAATCACGTGATACTTTTCATCTACCGCTGAAGTTTTAATAACCGCTGCGCCAATATTTCCGCGTAATACTTTTAATCCTCCTGTTGTCTGAAAAGGGTTATTAGTTGGGCGTAAAATCGTTTCATTACCTGATTGATCTGGTCCGTCAACGTAAGTTATTTCTCCATCAACTAATTTAGGTTCTTTCGTATATTTATTCAACCCAAAACCAAGAATAGTATTCACATCTTCATGCAAAAAACCTTCGTTCAATAAAGAATTAATGACAAAAGCCATACCGCCTGACGCGTGGAAATGGTTAATATCAGCAGGGCCATTTGGGTAAACTCTTGCTACTAATGGAACAATGTCAGATAAATCTGAAAAATCATCCCAAGTTATTTTTATTCCTGCAGCTTTTGCTATTGCAATAATGTGCAATGTTAGGTTAGTTGAACCGCCGGTTGCTAAAAGGCCAACAATTCCGTTTACAATTGTTTTTTCGTTCAACAATTTCCCCAAACTACAGTTCATCTCTTTTGATCGTACATTAGCAAGCAATACTTTAACCCCCTCTTTGTTTAAAGCACGGCGCATTTCAGTATCAGGATTAACAAAACTTGAGCCCGGTAATTGTAACCCCATAATTTCCATCAACATTTGATTACTATTTGCAGTTCCATAAAATGTGCATGTTCCAGGAGAATGATACGAATTTGACTCTCCTTTCAACAACTCTGCTCTGTCTATTTTTCCCTCTGCGAACTCTCGTCTAATTCGAGCCTTTTCATCATTAGTAATTCCACTTTCCATTGGACCGCCAGGTAAAAAGACAACCGGAAGGTGCCCGAAACTTAAATTCCCTATGAGCAATCCTGGAACAATTTTATCACATATTCCTAAATTAACCACCCCGTCAAACATGTCATGCGACAAACCAACTGCTGCTGACATTGCAATAACATCTCTACTTAATAGAGATAAATCCATTCCCGCTTGTCCTTGTGTAACACCATCACACATAGCAGGTGTTGCTCCGGCAACTTGAATAGTTGCATTTAAATCATTTGCATATGCTCTTAATTCTTTAGGATAATCTTCATATGGTTTATGCGCCGAAAGCATATCATTATAAGCTGTAATAATGCCTAAATTAGGTTGAATCCCCTCTGCAAGTAATTCTTTATCAGTTGATCCGCATCCTGCAAAGCCATGTGCTAAATTCCCACACGTCAACTTGTTTCGTTTGGCTGTACTATCAAAATTCTTTTCAATCATTTTGATATAAGCCTCTCTTGAATCACGACTACGCTCAATTATTTTTTCTGTAATTTCTTTAATTCTTTCGTGGATCATTTCTCTAAATAATAAATTTTTACATCAGGACGTCTTTCCAAAACATTGTGAATTGGATATTGGAATTCATAATCCTTTAAAACTTTCAATTTTTCAGCTCCAGAAATCAGTAAATAAATGTACTGAGCACTGCAAATTAAATGCATACTGCAAGTTATGCGCTTTTTTGGAGCCTCAGGCGCTTTGGTAGAAAAGACACCTTTTACACCGTTCTTTTTAACTATTTCAGACTCTGGATCAAAAGGAAATATTGATGCCGTATGACCATCTCCACCCATCCCTAAAATTACGACATCTGTGCGATCAAAAAACGGAGAGTATGCATGACCAACTTCTTCTAAATTGGTTTGCTCATTCGTTTCATCCTTCACCATTCCAACTATAGTATACTCCTTGGCAGATCTAGTATTGAAACAATTTTTTAATAATTTCTCATTACTTTGATCATCATTAACGGGTACAAAACGCTCATCAACCAATCCGATTCTTAGTTGCATAAATGAAGGTATTTCTTTATCCAATTTTCTATAAACTGGGCCAGGTGTGCTTCCTCCAGACAAAAGCATATTAACCTCATCATAAACCAAACACAACTGTTTTATGTTTGTTTCAATTGATTCTGAGATTGCATTCACCCAATCATCTTTATCATTATATTTTTTTATTTCTAAATTCATTTTGTATGCCATTCTTGATTTTCACCTAACACTTGATCCCCAGGCCCCCAACTACCCGACTCATACAAATCAAGAGGGATTTGTTTATTCCAATTACTACTAATTGATTCAATCCATTTCCAGGCTGCCTCCAATTCATCATGACGCATAAAGAGAGTTTGATTTCCTCTTAAAATATCAATGATTAACCTTTCATAAGCATCAGGCATTCGCTCTTTGAAAGTATCTACAAAATCCAATTTTAAAGAAATTGGTTTAAAACGATAGCCACCTGGGCCAGGAATCTTACTTAATTGTACCAGTTCAATTCTTTCTTCAGGTTGTAAACGAATGATTAGTTTATTTTTCAAAGGATGCTTAGCGTCAGTGAAAATATTGTGCGGCATTGTTTTGAAATTGATAACAATATCCGAATATCTCTTTTTCATTCTTTTACCCGTTCGTAAATAGAACGGAGTATTCTTCCATCTCCAATTATCAATATAAGCCTTAATTGCTACAAAAGTCTCTGTGTCAGAATTATATTCTTCAATATCTTCTAAGTAAGAGTTTACTTTTTCATTTGTAACAGTTCCTCTTGTGTATTGACCGCGAACAATGTTTCCTTTAATATTGGTCTTATCAAAAAAACGTAGTGATTCTAAAACTTTTAACTTTTCATTTCTTACCGTATCCGGATTTAAATTAGAAGGGGGTTCCATAGCGATCAGACACAATATTTGCAGTAAATGGTTTTGAACCATATCTAATAATGCTCCTGTCTTATCGTAGTATCCTGCTCTTTTTTCCACTCCTAAACGCTCAGCAACCGTAATTTGTACACTTTCAATATTATCAGCATTCCAAGCACGTTCAAATAAATGGTTGGCAAAGCGCAATACCATAATATTTTGAACTGTTTCTTTTCCTAAATAATGATCTATTCTAAAAATTTGACTCTCGTCAAAAGCGTCTGAAATAATCGCATTAATTTCTCTACTTGATTTTAAGCTATTGCCTAAAGGTTTTTCTAATACAACCTTGCTTTTATCATTTAATAAATTTGCCGTTTTTAATGTATTGCAAATTTCGGAAAATGCACTAGAGGGAACAGAGAAATAGAAGATCCGTTGCCAACTACTTTCCATTTCGACAGCCTCTTTTAAAACGCGAAATGATGCTTGAGTGGTAGTTGGAACTTTCATTAATTCCAAATTCTTCATAAAATCGTCAACTCGACTTACATCTGCTCCTTTATCTAAGGTTTTGGCAATAAACTCAGCTAATATTGCTTTAAAAGCCTTTTCATCATCCAATTTTCTTGTAATGCAAATGATGCGAAATGGCATCTTTAATTGTTCATCAACGAACCTATGATAAAATGCTGGAATGATTTTCCTTTTAGAAAGATCTCCATCACCGCCAAAAATTACAGCATGAAAAGGTTTTATAATCGCGTCTTTCATTTTTTAAATTTAAAGGAGACATGATGTCTCGTTGCGAATATAAGACCTTTACGTCAAAAACACACTAAGTATTTTGGATTATTTATTAAAACCCAAAATTATCGTACCCATTTTCAGCCAATTTTTGATAGTTCTCGACATTAAATTGATAATAATTAGACGGTTTATGAGGAACTCCCTTTTGCTTTTCATCTAATTTTTGAACAATTTCCAGCTTAATCATCTTCCTCCTAAAATTTCTTTTATCCAATTCTTTACCTGCAATCACTTCATATAGTTTATGTAGTTGAGAGAGGGTAAATTTGTCTGGCAAAAGGTTAAAACCTATTGGCTTAATTTTCAATTTTGAATGTAATTGTTGATGTGCTTTTTGCAAAATTTCAAGATGATCAAATGCCATTGAATCAATTTCATCTATTGGCTTCCAACTTACTGTTTTTGCAAAATTTGCAGCCATAGGGCTAAAGCCATTTAAATTTACCAAAGCATAATATATGGAGTTATGCTAATGAGAATATGGACGAGTTAATGGAAAAATCGACCTTAACTGAAGCTGCTAGTAATTTTTCATATATCTCATTTCCATCTGCAAAAGATCCAGATTGGGATGTTAAAAATAAAAACAAAGCTACCATTCAAGCTATTACTGTTGGGCATT
>CAKZON010000014.1 GCA_937136425.1 uncultured Crocinitomix sp. | reverse complement strand
AAAACGGGTTATTTACTACTCGGATTAATTGCTTTATTAACTACCGTTGGCATAACGGCCGTAGTTATTACAAATATGGATGGCGCTGACCAAGTAGCACAATCTAACATGGAAGCTAGTAATTCTGTCGAAACAATAGATAATACTTCTACTTCAAACAATACAGAAACAGAACTTCCTGCTTCTAACGCATCTTTAAACACAAACATTAATGCCGCTGACGGGGTAAGTGATCCTGAATCAACATCTACTAACAACGTTTCTACAATTAACACTAACAACTCAAACATTGGTTCTAGTAATTATGCTGTTAACAACAATGATAATCAAACAGGAAATGATCATTCTGCAAACAGAAACAGGTTCATCAATCAGAATTCTGGAAACACTAACTCTAACATGAGTACAGCATCTGCGGTGAATACAGTTCAACCTGATCCTACTAGCACGAACACAGTTTCGCAAAACTCTAATGGTCAAATAGACAACACAACGGGGCAACAAGCGAACAACACATCAGGAAACAATGGAAATTCTCAATTGGCAGACAACAATGCTTCTAGCGCAGGGGATGATTCTACACAACCAGTTTTAGCAGACAATTCAAGTACGGATAGTGATGGAGGAAATACAACTATTGAATCTAATTCGCTTACCGTAGACAACAGCACTGGTGCAAATGACAATACAACAAGTGACAATCCTTCAAGTTCTGATACAGGTAATGATTCAAATGATAACCAAGTGAATTCTGACTCTGATTCAAGTAGTGACGAAACAAACAATACCATTGCAGAAACCAGTTCCCCTGAAACTGATAGCACCACAACGGAAGACACTACAATAGCAGATACTGATGATGCTAACGACACAAACGAACCTCCTACGGTTATTCAACCTCCGGTTAATGATGATTATAAACCATTAATGATATCACTAACCTCAGGTGTTAATGTATTACGTTCAAATTACACCTCAGAAAGCATGAATGAGGAAACACTTTATGAGAATGCTTTAAATGATAGAATTGGAAATCAAACAAACTTGGATATTACCTATCGCTTGAAAAACGGATTAACATTTGGTTCAGGCTTAGGTTTAAACAATTATGATGAATCATATGATTTCACAACATATGAAACTTATTTTGATACCACCGAAGTTTTTGAAACAATTATCTACGACACCTCAGATTTCCCTGTTGACACAGTTTACACATACGCCTATGATGTATTGCAAAAAGGAACACAAGTTAATGGCAGAAATAAAGCATCTTACTTTACTCTACCTGTTCATTTAGGAACACAAATGAGATTCAATAAATTCCAGTTAGATTTATATGCAACTGCAAGATTCAATTTCTTAGTACGTTCTTCAGGAGGATATTATAGCAACAATGAGGTTATTTCATTTGGCAAAGAGAATAGCATTTACAAACCATTTTATGTGGATGTACTGTTTGCCTCTAAAGTTCATTACAACTTGTTGAAAAACTTATATTTAACAGGAACAGTGCAGTATAGACCAGTAATGGGGAATAGTTTTAAAGAAGTTTCATTCAATAAAACATTCGACTATATGCACTTCGGACTAGGATTAAGCCTTCGCTTATAAAAAACCAGTTCGTTCTTTGCTATCAATTTTATTTAGGCTTTCTTTTTTGTGACGGCGACCAAAATAGTAACCGATCCCTAAACACACAACAGCCACAATAGCGTATAACCAAAACTTGGCCAAAATAATTAGTACCACTATTAATCCAACTACGGCACCAATACCGTAGGCAAGCGTCTTATTATCTTTGAACCAATTCATTGTATCTTTTTAAATTCCTGTTATTTCTTTAACCTTATCAATTGCGGTAGTCAAACCACTACTGTCTTTACCTCCTGCGGTTGCAAAAAACGGTTGCCCGCCTCCACCACCTTGGATATATCTAGCATTTTCGCGTACTAAATTACCCGCATGCCAATCATTAGCTTTTGCCAATTCTTCAGAAATAATAATTGTTAAAGTAGCCTTTCCATCTGCTTTACCACCAATTACAGCGAATAAATTATCAACCTCGCCCTTTAACTGAAAGCACAAGTCTTTAATTGACCCTCCGTCTAAATCTAAAATATCTGAAACGAAATTAACCTCTCCTTTAGCCTCAACTTTGCTTAAAACATCTGTTTTAATTTGCTTTACTTGTGCTTTTTTCAACTGCTCAATTTCTTTAGTCAGTCTATTGTTTTTATCAATTAGTTCAGTAATTGATTTAACAGCATTTTTAGGTTTTTTCAATAATTGCGAAATTTCTTCAAATTGGTCCGCTCTTTCTTTAAAATAAGCTTGTGCTGTATCTGATGTTATTGCTTCAATTCTTCTAATTCCTGAAGCTACAGATCCTTCTGAAGTAATTTTAAACAAACGAATATCGCCAGTAGACTTAACATGCGTTCCTCCACATAATTCAACAGATTCTCCAAACTGAATTACGCGAACCAAATCGCCATATTTTTCACCAAACAATGCCATTGCGCCTAATTCATGCGCCACCTCCATAGGAACTGCACGGCGCTCGTTCAATGCAATATTAGCTTGAATTGCTTCATTTACTTTGTTTTCTACAATTTCCAATTCTTCATTGGTAACCTTTGAGAAATGAGAAAAATCAAAGCTTAATTTTTTCGCGTTTACTACAGATCCTTTTTGCTCTACATGCGTTCCTAATAAATCGCGTAAAACATGGTGGAGTAAATGCGTTGCAGTATGGTTTGCTTCTGACAATCTTCGCTTTTCAGCGTTAACGTGCGCTCTAAAATGCCCCATAGGTTCTTTTGGCAATTCTTTTGCTAAGTGCACAATTAAGTTATTCTCTTTCTTAGTATCGAAAATCACCACTTTCTCCGAGTCAGATTCAATCCAACCAGAATCACCAACTTGTCCTCCACCCTCTGCATAAAAAGGTGTGATATTAAACACCAATTGGTAAAATGTGTTTTTATTCTGAATGACTTTTCTATACTTGATAATTGAAATGCTAGTTTCTAAGAAATCATACCCAATAAATTCTTCAACATCATCCTCTCTTATTTCAACCCAATCATCAGACTCTATATTTGTTGCTTCTTGAGCAATTTCACGCGCTTCTTTTTTAGCTTTCAAAAATCCTTCATGATCAATCCCCAGTCCATTTTCTCGAGCAATTAATTGCGTTAAATCCTCAGGAAAACCATACGTATCACTCAACTTAAAAACGTCTTTACCATCAATGATTTTCTTACCTTCTTTTTCCATAGAAGACATTAAGTCATTCATACGTCTAATTCCGTTCGCTAAATTCTTAAAGAAACTTGTCTCCTCTTCATGAATAACTTTTTCAATCAAATCCTTCTGCTTTTTAAGTTCAGGAAATGATTCTCCCATTTCTTGCACAAGAGGATCAACCATTTTGTAAATAAATGGCTCTTTAATATCTAATTTTTGATAACCATAACGTACAGCTCTTCTTAAAATTCTACGAATTACATAACCAGCAGCATTACTTGCCGGTAATTGACCATCTGTTATTGAAAAAGCGATTGCACGAACATGATCTACAACTACACGCAAAGCAATATCCGTTTCTTCGTCTACTTTATATTTTTTACCACTAATTTTTTCCAAACTTGCAATTAGGGTTTGAAATAAATCAATGTCATAATTCGATTGCTGTCCTTGTAATACCATTGCTAGTCGCTCCAATCCCATACCTGTATCAACATGAGAAGCAGGTAGTTTTTCTAACGAACCATTAGCTTTACGATTAAACTGCATGAAAACAAGGTTCCAAATCTCAATTACTTGTGGATGATCCTGGTTTACCAAAGATTTTCCATCTACCAGTTTTCGATCCTCATCACTTCTTATATCCACGTGAATTTCAGAACAAGGTCCACATGGCCCTGTATCCCCCATCTCCCAGAAATTATCTTTTTTATCAGCATAGATGATTCTATCTGTTGCAATATATTTTTTCCAAATATCAACAGCATCTTGATCAACCGTTGTTCCATCTTCTTTATCTCCCTCAAACACAGTTACATAAATTCGATCAATATCTAATTTATAAACCTCTGTTAATAATTCCCATGCCCAAGCAATTACATCTTCTTTAAAATAATCACCAAAAGACCAGTTTCCAAGCATCTCAAACATAGTGTGGTGATAAGTATCCACACCAACCTCTTCCAGGTCATTTTGTTTTCCAGAAACACGTAAACATTTTTGCGTATTTGTTACACGCTTATCCTTGGCCTCATTATATCCTAGAAAAAAATCTTTAAATTGATTCATTCCCGCATTTGTAAACATCAATGTAGGGTCATTTTTCACCACCATAGGTGCTGAAGAAACTACTTTATGTCCTTTACTCTCAAAGAAGTCCAAAAATGTCTGCCGTATCTCGTTGATTTTCATTACTCTATTTTGTTAACGATTGTTAATTGCATTGCAAATTTATTCTTTATCCGTAAATTTGCGCTTCCGAAGGTAGATTTTTTATACTTAAAATCCTTCTAAAAATTGAATTAAGCAAACACCTCAAACATGAAAAAGCAGAAATTCAGATACAACCCCGAAACACTTTCTTACGATAAAGTACAGCTGTCATGGAAAGAACATTTATTAAGATCTCTTTTAGTTATTGCTCCCGCAGTGGTTTTAGGGTTTGGATTTTACCTCTTATTTTCTTCTGTTTTTGTGTCTGCAAATGAGCAAGCCTTGGAACGTGAAAACGCCGAGTTAAATAAACAGATTAAAGAAATTAATGAAGAGCTTTTATTAATTGCTGCCGTTGTTGAAGATTTAGAAAAGCGTGATAATGAAATTTACCGTGTTGTATTTAACGCAGAACCATTTCCTGAGCACATGCGAGAACTAGGAACTGGGGGATCGGAAGAATATGAAAACATTAAAGGATTCGACCACTCTGAGCGTGTTATAGAAAACAAAAAGCTGATTAAAGCTTTAGAAAAAAGAATTTATGCGCAATCCATTTCTTTTGATGAAGTAATTAAACTGGCAAAAGAAAAAGAGCAAATGTTGGCAAGCATCCCTGCTATTCAGCCCGTTTCAAATGTTGATCTGACCAGAATATCCTCAGGATATGGCTGGCGAATTGATCCTATTTACAAAACTAAAAAAATGCATTGGGGCTTAGACTTTACAGCAGAAACTGGGACCAATGTTTATTCAACCGGAAATGGTGTTGTAAAAGAGATTCAGCAAAAGCGTTGGGGATATGGTAATTGCATTATCGTTGATCATGGTTTTGGATACGTATCAAGATATGCGCACCTTAGTGCTTTTAAAGTAAAAAAAGGGGACAAAGTTGTTCGTGGTCAACTGATTGGACTGGTTGGAAGTTCTGGAAAATCTACGGCTCCACACCTCCATTATGAAATAGAGAAAAATGGTAAAAAAATCGATCCAATTCATTTTTTCCATTCTGACATTAGCGAAAACGAATATGAGCGTCTATTAGAAATGGCGAATAATGCCAATCAATCTTTCGACTAAACAAACAGCTCAAATTCAACAGCTTAAGCTAAAACCCCTTCTCGATATTTAAGTGATTCATATACTGACAATTGCACATTGACATTTGAATTGGTATCTTTACATGAATTATATACCACGTTAATGAAAAAACTCTTCTACTCACTTACACTTTTATACACTATTGCTGGTTTTGGGCAAGTTCCAGCCTATTATAGCAGCATTGACTTTTCTCTGACTGGATTACCCTTAAAATCAGAACTAAGTGATTTAATAACAACAACGCACACGTCACCAACAACCTATTCAGAAGTTTGGGATGTATTAAAAACAGCTGATTTAGATCCAACAAATAGCTCAGTTGTTTTATTAATTTATGGTTATAATGACGACGACGGTAGTGTTATTAATGACAGAACGAGAGATAAAAACGACAATGGAGGTTCTGTAGGCGAATGGAATAGAGAGCATGTTTTCCCAAAATCATTAGGATCTCCCAATCTTGGAGAGTCTGGTCCTGGTTCAGATCCGCATAACTTAAGAGCGAGTGATGTGCAAGCCAATGGAAATAGATCAAACAGAAAATTTGCAAGTGGCACTGGCAATGCAGGAACTGCAGGTTCAAATTGGTACCCTGGTGACGAATGGATTGGTGATGCTGCGCGAATTGTAATGTATATGTATTTACGCTACGGAAACCGTTGCTTACCCAATGCTGTTGCGGTAGGTTCAACAAATGCAGTTGACGGAAATATGATTGACTTATTATTAGAATGGAATGCATTAGATCCTGTTTCAGACTTGGAAACTAACCGTAACAACACCATTTATGCGGCTATTGGAAATCGCAATCCTTTTATTGATAATCCGCATATTGCAAACCATATTTGGGGTGGACCAAATGCTGTTGACACTTGGGGAGATCTTTCTATAAATGATGCAGCAAACAATAACGCAATTAGCATTTATCCAAACCCTGTTACGGAAGAAACACTTTATATTACCAATGTATCAAATAACGATATTCAATCGATTGCGTTATTCGATTTGCAAGGCCGTGCAATTATCTCAGTGCAACCTAGCATTACAGCTGTAAATTATGAATTAGAACTTGGCAATCTTCCGAATGGAACTTACATCTTAAACCTAGTATCTTCTGAAGCTGTAGAAACCAGAAAAATTATTGTTCAGTGAGCCGTAAAATTAGATTGATTTGGGACTTTTATGGCGAGACAGCTGAAGGCACAGCGCAACATCATGTCATCCATTTAAAAGAATTTATGGAACGTGAAAAGTTGGATTACTTCAGCGAAGGTACAGACTCTAATGTTGAGTTACACTGCTTGGCTTACATGACCGTTTCAGAAAAAGACGTTAAAATATTACGAGATGCCTTGCGCCCTAATAGAGCATTTGTTGAAAAGGACGATTAATACAATATAGGATTTGAAGTTTTTTCCTGACCAATTGTTGTTTCAGGTCCATGCCCACTTAACACAATTGTTTCATCAGGTAAAGCAAACATTTTTTCTGTAATACTTTTTTTCAATGCCTGATAATCTCCACCAGGCAAATCTGTTCTTCCGTGGCTTCCTAAAAATAACACATCACCATTCACAACAAAACCATCCTCTGCTGCATAAAAAACAACATGTCCTGGTGCATGCCCCGGTGTAAAAATTACATCTAGTTTAGAATTTCCAAAAGTCACAACATCTCCATCTTCTAAAAACACAGTTGGTTCAGGCGACAATTCAAACTCTTTAATTCCATACATCATACATGCTTGCGGCACCATTTTTAAAGTAGGCAAATCTAATTTGTGAGCCTCAAGCGCTAAATCATACTTTTGGCTCACAAAATAATTTCCAAAAACATGGTCCACGTGGCAATGTGTATTTAATAAGCGTAAAGGTTTTAAATCATGTTCAGTTATATAATTGCTAAGTGCTTCTTTCTCTGCTTTTGTTTGGCAACCTGGATCAATAATTACACATTCCTTGGTTTCATCCGTAAGGATAAAAGTGTTTTCTTGAAATGGATTAAAAGTAAATTTTGCAATTTGAATCATAGTTGAGCCTATTTTTAAGAGTATAAATTTACAAAGACTTTTCTAAGTAAACCACATTCAAATGATTCACTCCAACAACCATATATTGCTTTGATGATGAAAGTGCTATCGCATCAATTTTCCTTCAATACGCTACTCAACGATACAAATCAAGGGATTAAGTGTATAGATTCTTTATTCAAACGTATGAAAAGTCACGCCTATTATTTGTATCTTTACCCTTATTGAAATGAATAAATTCTTAAAGCTCATACTTTCTGCATTAGTGCTTGCACTTTGGCCCCAAACCAATTGGGCGCAGTTTTACCAGGGTTCTTACCAAGAGTATGGCAAAAATCGTGTGCAATACAACACTTTTGCATGGAAATCACACAATTATAAGCGCTTTAAAATTTATTATAGCGGAATCAATGAAGATATTAGTGTTTACACCGCAAGAGCTCTTCATCATTATCTTGAAATTGCAGAATCTAGACTGGATTATTCTATTCCAGAAAAACTAGAAGTAATTGTATATCAAAGTCAATCTAAATTTCGTCAAAGTAATTTAGGTTTGAACAATGACGAACAATCAAATGTTGGCGGAACGACCCGAATTGTTGGTTCTAAAATATTTGTTTACTACGAAGGAGATCATCAAAAATTTAACGAGAATATAAAAGGAGCTGTTTATGAGGTTCTTTTGAAACATCTATTTTTTGGTGGAGATTGGAAAGATCAGTTAAAGTCAAGTGTCAACTCTGGAATTCCACAATGGTTAGAAGAAGGATTAATTCGTTACTTCGTAAAGGAATGGGATGAGGAAACGGAAAGTAAAGTAAAAGATCTTATACTCACTAGAAAAATTGACAAGTTTAACAATCTTAGTCCTGAAGAAAAAAGATACGCTGGACATGCCGTTTGGAATTATATTGCCGAAACGCATGGCCCAACTATTATTCCCAACATTCTTTATGTAACAAGAGTTTCTAAAAATGTTGAACGTGGTTTCTACTCTCTTTTAGGAATGGATTTTTCCAAATTAACACGTAATTACATTGCCTTTTATCGTGCACGCTATGTTAATGAATATGACGGGCAAAATGAACCTGTTGGAGAGAATGTTACTTATAAAATCAAAAAAGAATCGCATTACTACTCTGTTCGCATAAGCCCTGACGGTACGCAGGTGGCCTATGTAGAGAATCAGATGGGGCGTTATCGCGTAAAAGTATACAACACAATCACTGGGAAAACGAAAAAGATATTTGCTGCAGAAGCAAAAATGGAACGAATTCAAGATCACTCCTTCCCTATTCTTAGTTGGCATCCAAGCGGAGATGCATTGGCTTTTTTCTCTGAACGCCGTGGAGCATTAGCCCTGTACATTCATGACTTTAACAATGGTAAAACAGTAGAAAAGCCAATTAAAAACTTAGATAAAGTTCTAGATTTTAGTTATTCTCCAAACGGAAAGAAAATGATTCTTTCTGGTGTTGTAAAAGGTCAGGCAGACCTTTATTTATATGATGTTTTTGGCAACTCTAAACGACAAATTACAGATGATGTTTATGACGATTTAAATCCTCGTTTTATCGATAATGGTCAAAAAGTAATATTTGTATCGAATAGGGTTTCAGATACGATATTCAAAAAACCAGACATTGATTTCTTTGATCGAAAAAATGACGTATACATTTATGATTTAGCTGAAGTTGACAGAACTTATAAGTTTTTAATTCGAATTACTAACACACCTGATATAAATGAATCTCATCCTTATCAATTATCTAGTGGTGAATTTGTCTTTTTAAGTGATGAAAACGGACTTAATAATAGATATATAGCTGAACGTGACAGTATCATTAGTTTTATCGATACAAGTACGCATTATAGACAAACAATTCAAATTGAACCTCAAACAAACTATGTTACCAGCATAACGGAGCATGACATCAACCAGCAAATGGATATGGTGTATTCTGTTTATCAAAATGGTCAGTACAAATTTTTAATAGACAAGGCAGATACACGTACACTAGATTTAATTTGGAATACAACTTATATTCAAAAAAGAAATAAGAAAAAAGAAAAGCAAAATAAAAACAACGAAACTAAAAATGATACTGTAACGGTTGGAAACCATCTCTATCAAAAGGAAATCGTGTACATTGGAGGCAACTTCACTGAAACGAATACTTCCGAAGCAAAAGAAGATTCCACAAGACAATTAAAAAAATTCACTCCTCCGAAATACCTCATCTATAAAGTAAATTTTGCGAAGGACTTTGTATTATCACAATTTGACAACAATTTTTTGTTCCCGAATTATCAGCCCTATTCAGGTCCAGGATCTGTATATTTTAACCCTGGTGTAAATGCCTTGCTTAAAATTGGCGCAAGTGATTTGTTTGATGATTTCAAGCTATTAGGAGGGGTTAGAGTTCCAACTCAATTAAACACTGGTGGAGAATTCTTATTCATGGCACAACATCTTAAAAGTCGCATTGACCATAGACTATTAATTTACCGCCAAAAAACAGTAAGCGCCGAGGGAAGTAGACCTTTCAAATGGTTAACACACGACATTCGTTACCGCCTTAGTTTTCCAATTACCGAAACTTGGAGTGTACGCTCTACTGTTAATCTTCGAAAAGATAATCAAGTCTTTATTCCAATTAGTGATATCTCATTGTTACTTGATTCGCGCGCTTCATATAACTCTGGTTTAAACTTAGAGTTAGTGTTAGACAATACAATACCAATGGAGCTTAACATTCGTCGTGGAACGCGTTTTAAAGTGTTTGCTGAATACTTACAAGAGTTAGGAGGAAATTATGATCCTACATTCAACCTAGGGCTTGATTTTAGAAATTATACACGAATTAAACGAAACTTTATTTGGGTAAATCGTTTTGCTGCGGCAACATCTTTAGGAGGACGCAGGCTTTTATATTATATGGGCGGAGTTGACAATTGGGTGCTAAGACCTGAAGTTGATTTTGACCAAGATATTTCAGTTGACCCTTCTCAAAACTTTGCATTCCAAACCATTGCCACACCAATGCGAGGATTCATTCAAAATGCTCGAAATGGAAATAGCTTTGCATTGTTTAATACAGAATTTCGTCTACCAATTATTTCGTTTTTCTCACCCTATCCAATTAAAAGCGAATTTTTAAAGCACTTCCAAATTGTAGCCTTTGGTGATGCAGGTGCAGCTTGGACAGGGCCTCACCCATTCCACCCAGACAATTATTTCAACACACAAATTATAGAAGACAAGCCTGTCACAATCAATGTTGAAAATTTAAGAGAGCCTATAATCGGAGGTATGGGATTAGGACTACGATCAAAAATTTGGGGCTATTTTGTGAGGTTAGATGTTGCTTGGGGAATTGAGAATTTAGAAATTCAAAAGCCACTTCCATACATTTCATTAACCAAAGATATTTAATGACTACCACCACTGTATTTTTATTAGTACTCATTGGGCTTTTTGCAGGTGCAATGAGCGGTTTTGTTGGTATTGGTGGCGGTGTCATCATGGTTCCAGCCTTAATATATGTTATGGGACTTTCGCAAATGGAAGCTCAAGGAACCAGTTTGATTCTTATGTTGCCGCCCATTGGGGTAATGGCAGTAATGAATTATTACAAAGCAGGACATTTAAGTAATACTTTAATTACTTACGGAATTGTTATTGCGATTGCATTTGTTGTAGGTGGATACTTTGGATCAAAACTCGCTATTCGCCTATCAGACAGTGTTGTCAAGCTTATTTTTGGAATTTTAATGCTTTATATTTCAATAAAAATGATTTATGGAGGATACAAAAGTTATAACGACGAAAAAAAGAACTTATCAGAATTGCCAATTTCTGCACCCGAAATAGATTCGGATCAGTAAATTTGAGCTGATTTTTTATTATGGATTTAAACGCGCAAATAAAAAAAGAAACGGCATCAATTTTAGATGAAGTAATTGCTATTAGAAGGCATATTCACGCTCATCCCGAATTATCTTTTGAGGAGTATGAAACCAGTAAGTTTGTTTCTAATAAACTTAAAGAATGGAACATACCGCATGAAACAGGTATCGTTAAAACAGGAATCGTTGGGTTAATAGAGCCCACCAACACTTCAAATAACTGTATTGCTTTACGTGCAGATTTAGACGCACTGCCTATTACAGAAATGAATGATGTTTCATATAAATCAACTAATGAAGGGGTAATGCATGCCTGCGGACATGATGTGCATACAGCTATGTTGCTTGGTACAGCAAAAATTCTGAATGGATTAAAAGATGAACTAAAAGTTGCTGTTAAACTTATTTTTCAACCAGGCGAGGAAAAATTACCCGGCGGTGCAAGTTTAATGATAGCCGAAAAAGTATTAGAAAACCCTTCAGTTTCTGAGATATATGCTTTGCACGTATTTCCTGAACTTGAAGCAGGTAAAGTTGGTTTACGCGGCGGAATGTATATGGCTTCGTGTGATGAAATTAGGATGACCGTTAAAGGAAAAGGCGGACATGGAGCAATGCCTCATCAAAACATAGATCCAATTTTAATTTCAGCTCATTTAATTACTTCATTACAACAAATTGTCAGCAGAAATTGCCCACCTCAAATTCCTTGCGTTCTATCTTTTGGTAGAATTGAAGGACTAGGTGCAACAAATGTAATACCGGATGAAGTAAAACTGGAAGGAACTTTCAGAACTATGAATGAGACTTGGCGAAAGGCAGCTCATGAAAAAATTAAAAATCAGAGTGAGATCTTAGTGCAAAGCATGGGCGGAGAAATTGATGTAGATATTCAAGTAGGTTACCCCTACTTAGAAAATGACCCTGAATTAACAAGTACCGCAAAGCAAAAAGCTATTAACCTGTTAGGGAATGACAATGTAGTAGATTTACCTTTGCGCTTAACGGGAGAAGATTTTGCTTATTTCTCGCAAAAAATTCCAGCTACTTTTATTAGAATTGGTGTAAAAAATGAGGCTAGAGATATTATTTACCCTGTGCATAATAAACGCTTTGACATAGACGAAAAAGCTATTGAAATAGGAATGCAAACGTTATTAGCCCAAGTACTTGACAGGTAATTATGAAACAAGTTTTACTCATTATAACTGCCCTATTACTGCTAGCTGGTGGCATCTTATTATCTATAAAGTTCGAGGAGGCACTTTATTTCTTTGTATTAAAATTGGGCCTTAGTTGGGTATGGTCTTCCATTTTAATTCGATTATTAGTGGCTTTATGTTTTATAGTTGCCCTAAAGCAAATTTTCAATCTATTTAATAGATTAAAACAAGTAAAAAATTGGATAGTAGCATTAATAGGAATTGTTCCAGGCTTTTTTCTTTCTTTTGGAATTTCACCTATCTATGACATTGATTACGGCATGCTAGACGATAAGTTAAAAATAGAAGAATTAGCTGATTTATCTGCAGATACAAACGAGACTTATTTACACAACGGCAACTATGAATTAATTGCTTTTTTAGATATTGGGTGCGCCCATTGTAAAATGGCACTAAAAAAACTAAATGCAAATATATTAGCAGGTCAAACCGTTCCTGTTCAGCTTTTCTTTCACAATGATCCTGAAGATGTTCAAAATTTCTTAGCTTCAAACAACGGAGAAAACATAACACATCACAACCTGCAAAATGAAGAAGTGTTTGTAAAACATGCGGGCTATGAATTTCCTTCTATATTTCTTATCAATCCGCAAGGCGAAACTAGTTACCATTGGGTAGGTGATGAAATGAACTATTCTGCACTTGATTATTTGTTAAGCCTTGAACAATAAGCGGAGATAATCGTTATCTTTGTTTATGAATTGAAGTTGTTTTTATAACTTCAAAAAACTCGTAGAATTGAAAACGTTTGACATTCCAACTTACTATCGCTCGCCTATAATCAGTCGAGTAAAAGCAATTCGTTCCAAATTTGACAAACGAAAAAAGGACTTTACCCCTACCCGTTTAGATTTTGGCAACGTTGAATTTATTTTGGGCAGACATTTTGGTTTTTGCTTTGGCGTAGAAAATGCAATTGAAATATCTTATAAAGCAATTGCAGAGAATCCTGACAAACGCATTTTTTTGCTCAGTCAAATGATTCATAATCCTGGTGTAAATGGCGATTTGGAAAACCATGGCATTCAATTTTTACAAGACACCAAAGGAAATCAGCTCATTCCCTGGAGTGAAATAAAACCAGATGATATAGTGATTATTCCAGCTTTTGGAACAACGATTGAAATTGAAAACAAATTAAAAGATATTGGCGTTGATACGCCTCGTTATAATACTACTTGCCCTTTTGTTGAACGTGTTTGGAAAAAATCTGAAAAACTTGGAACGGATGATTACACCGTAATTATTCATGGAAAAGACAAGCACGAAGAAACGAGAGCCACTTTTTCACATTCAAAAGCTTACGCCAAGTCAATTGTAATTAGAGATATTGCAGAGGCTGAATTGTTAGGGAAAATGATTCTAGGAGATTTAACTGAGAATGATTTTCTTCAAACATTTGCCGGCAGATATTCGGCAGACTTTAACTTTACGACTGATTTATCTAAAATTGGCGTGGTTAACCAAACAACAATGTTGGCATCTGAAACTCAAGAAATTTCAGATTATTTAGCTGATATAATGCTTCAAAAATTTGGCCAAGAACACAGTAAAGAGCATTTTGCGAATACACGAGATACACTTTGCTACGCGACTAATGACAATCAATCTGCAACCTTAGCTTTGTTAGATCAAGAAGCCGATTTAGCAATTGTAGTTGGAGGATACAACAGCTCTAACACTTCGCATTTGGTAGAATTATGTGAACAAAAGTTTAAAACCTTTTATATTAAAGATGAGGACGAAATTAAAACACACAATGTCGTTCATCATTTTGACATGCACAAAGACGAACTACTAGAATCAAAAACATTTATACCAGAAAATCGTCCATTAAAAATTGTTTTAACAAGCGGTGCCTCATGTCCTGATGCTACCGTTGATAGAGTAATTCAGCGTATATTAGAGTTGACCAATACAAGTGCTGATATAGAATTGGCCCTAGCAAATATTAAAAATACTTTTAATGAAGAAGTTTGAATTACAGTCAGATTTCGACCCAACAGGTGATCAACCTGAAGCAATTCGACAAATTGTTGAAGGTTTAGACGAAGGGATTGATTTTCAGACTTTATTAGGAGTTACAGGAAGTGGTAAAACCTTTACAATGGCTAATGTCATTAAAGAGATAAACCGCCCTACACTAATTTTATCGCACAATAAAACACTGGCAGCCCAACTATACGGAGAGTTTAAAAGCTTTTTTCCTAATAACGCGGTTGAATATTTTGTGTCGTATTACGATTACTATCAACCGGAAGCCTATTTACCTACGACAAATACCTTTATTGAAAAGGATATGTCCATCAATGATGAAATAGAGAAATTGCGATTAGCTGCAACATCCTCTTTACTTTCAGGCAGGAAAGATGTTATTATTGTTGCATCTGTTTCTTGTATTTATGGGGTTGGAAATCCTGAGGAATTTGAAAATAGCATTATAGAAATTAAAAAGGGAATGCTGGTTTCTCGCAATAAGTTTTTGTTGAATTTGGTGCAAAATCTCTATTCAAGAAACGATATTGATCCTGAAAGAGGAAACTTTAGAGTTAAAGGAGATACTGTAGATATTTTTCTGGCTTATGTAGATTATGCCTTAAGAATAATCTTTTGGGGAGATGAAATTGAAGAAATTTACACTTTTGACCCAGAAACCAATCAAAAGATTGAGCAATTTGAGGAGACAAATATTTTCCCTGCAAACATCTTTGTTTCTAGTCAAGAAACCATCAATAGCGCTATTAGACAAATAGAAATTGACATAGGAAATCATGTTGAGTTTTTAAAACGTGAAGGTAAGCTAATTGAAGCCCAACGAATTGATGAACGCGCCAATTATGATTTAGAAATGATTCGTGAATTGGGTTATTGTTCTGGAATTGAGAATTATTCGCGCTATTTTGATAAACGCCAACCGGGTTCACGCCCATTCTGTTTGTTAGATTATTTTCCTGACGACTTTGTGTTGATGATTGACGAAAGTCACGTTACAATTCCACAAATTAAGGCCATGTATGGTGGTGACAGATCTAGAAAAGTAAATCTAGTTGATTTTGGTTTTAGATTACCAGCAGCTTTAGACAATCGTCCTTTAAAATTTGAAGAATTCGAGTCTGTAACTAATCAAACATTATATGTGAGTGCTACTCCGGCAGATTATGAATTAGAAAAATCTGAAGGAGTTATCATTGAACAGGTAATTCGCCCTACTGGATTATTGGATCCATTAATTGAGGTTAGACCAAGTGAGAATCAAATTGATGATTTAATTGAAGAAATTCATATTCGCAAAGACAGAAATGAACGTGTTTTGGTAACTACACTGACCAAAAGGATGGCAGAAGAACTCCAAAAATATTTAGATCGTTTAGGAATTCCTTGTCGTTATATCCACTCAGATGTAGATACGCTAGAGCGGGTTGAAATATTGCGCCAATTAAGGCTTGGTGATTTTGATGTGTTAATTGGTGTCAACTTACTACGTGAAGGACTAGATTTACCTGAGGTTTCTCTAGTTGCAATTATTGATGCGGATAAAGAAGGTTTTTTACGTTCTGAAAGAGCTTTAACCCAAACTGTGGGAAGAGCCGCGCGTAACGTCAACGGATACGTAATTATGTATGCTGATAGAATTACCAACAGTATGCAACGCACCATTGATGAAACAGAGCGAAGAAGAGCAATTCAAGAGGCATACAACATTGAAAATAACATCACACCAACACAAATTAAGCGTACTACTGAAAGTATCCTGAACCAAACCAAAGTAGCAGGATCTGAAGGTAAGGAGAAAATATACGACACAAATGTAGAATTGGCCATGGCAGCTGATCCTGTATTTGATTATATGTCAAAAGAGCAATTGCAAAAGAGTATTAAGAAAATTAAGAGTGACATGGAAAAAGCCGCAAAAGCGCTTGACTTTATTGAGGCTGCTCGACTAAGAGACGAAATGTACGTTCTGGATAAAAAACTAAAGTCATTAGAATGATTGAAGAAGTAGAAAAATTATTAACACACAGTGTAGAATACGCAACAGAATTATTAGTTGAAACTGGCGAATCTTACCCATTTGGAGCTTTTATAGATACGATTGGAAATGTGCATCCTTTAGAAATGGAAATTGATTCCAAAAAAGTACCTACAATTGGTCAAGTTATTGATAATTTAACGGGGTATTGTGAAGGAGAAATGAAAGCATCTAAAATGAATGGTTATGCTTTGGCTTACGAAGTAAAACTACAACTGGAAGAAGACGCGGAAGCAATTGACGCGATTGCATTTGACATAACTCATTTTGAAGAAGAAGATGCACCACTTTTCTATTTGCCCTTTACTACAACGCCAGAGCGTAAAGCAACTGTTGGTGAATTATTTGCCGTTAAGCGCTCATAATGCATGCTCAGCATCTAGTTGATGCTGCAAACCATTTCATAAATTCTGATCAAATAATTCATAGGCAACACGAAATTCGTGACTAAATGTCGCATTAGACAAAACAGAATTCAAATACTCTACAAAATAACCGCAATAAAATCTGTCGAACCTTGCTGTAACTGCACCAATTAGGGCATCCCTATTTCGGTACCCCAGCCCGACAGACATTTTATTTCTACTTCCTAAAATAGCACTTACCAATCCTTGTACAGATGTTATTCCTGCATCAGTTCTGGCCACGGCAATTGCTTGTAATGCAAATTCATTACTAAACGAATGGAAATAAGAACCGTTTAAATAATAGTGACGGCGTGTGTTATAATTAATTTCATCAAAGCTTTCCTGAAATAAATGAGTGCTTGCAATTCCTAGCGAAAAATATCTTCCATACCACTGAATACCTGCTCCTGTAGTAAATTTGGCTTGAGATGTTGATGCATAAGGAGGAATCGTTGGATCTGGAGAAGGAGTTGGCGGCACCCAAACTCCGTCAAAACTAAGGTGATGCATCCCCGGAGAAACACCAATACTAATGTAAGTATTAGATAACTGAAATTGCATATTTAACGGAACAGTTATAACGTGCGAACGAAAAAAACCAACAGACTCGTATCGATATCTTCCTCCTATTCCTCCAGCAGAAAAAGGAATATCTTTACCTCCTATTTTCAAATATTTAAACGCTCCACTTAGTTCTATACTTGCTGGTGAACCATCTACCCCAATCCACTGCTTTCGTCCAATACTGCTTATACTATAAGAATTAAACGTACTTATTGAAGCTGGGTTAAACCAAAAAGAACGTTGTCCTTCGCTTGCAAACAAAGGATCTTGTTGTCCAAAAACAGACACACTCAATACAACAAGAATTATGGTTAAAGTTTTGGGGATTAGCATAATGTATTTTTATTTTAAAATGAATTATATTATCAAATATTCTAGACAAAACCCGTTCGACAGAATTGTATATTTGCTTAAACAAGTCCAACCTCAATAAGTTACAATAAACACCTCATTTTTGTAATAACAAGACTAAAAGGCAGGATTTCCTGATGCATCAAATTGACGTAATTCACTATCAAACAATTCAAATGCTAGGCGATATTCTAAACTGTATTTGGCATAATAAAAACTCGATACATTATAACGCATAAAACATCCTAAATATAAGCCTCCCATGCGAATAGAAGCACCTCCAATTAGGTTTCTGTCTGTATTATATCCTATGCCAACAGTTAACTCTCTTTTTCCCATAATCCCATATAACATGGTTGAAATATTTACAGTGTTTTTATTCGCTTGAGAATTTAACACTCCCTTTAACCTGAACTTTCGGCTCAATAGGCGTTCATAAGAACCGTGGAGGTGATATAAACGACTATTGTAAATGTATTCCTCCGGATTTTGTCTCAATAAATTGCTTGTTGAAAATCCTAAATTAAAACGCTCATTATACCAATAAACTCCTGCATCAAGCCCCCAATTATTTTGTCGACTATAATCTTTTGGAGGAAAAATTGAATATTCAGCAGGTAACACAACACAACCAAAATAAGGACTAGGATAAGTGACATTTTCAATCTTTGGAGCTAGTCCAATACTTAAAAATGATCGCCCTAAATCAAATTGAAGATTAAATTGTGCAGCAACCCCCATCCTCCAAATAAACCAAGTTCGCCCATAATCACTTTTTAAACCTACAGCTCCTCGAATTTTAGGCAAGTCTTTATCTCCAAATTTTAAGCATTTAACTGCCCCATTTAACTGAAAACTTGTTGGAGTGTATTGAGAATCGAATGGCGTAAAACTCATTCTATTACTAATTGATAGTTTATTCAAGGTTCCAATTGATGCTGGATTCAAAGCATAAGAGCCCACCCCATCAGTATCGTATAGATGATCTTGTTGTGCAAATACCTGCAGTGAACCAACAAGCCAAAATGCTAGAATTAAATATGGTTTAAACTGTTTCAAAATAATGATTCAATTTGGTTTTCAGAGATATATGTCTATACTATGAGAAAAGTAACCTCTGTAACTCAAATCTAAACTAAAAATTATTTTTAAATTTAGTTGAGACATTAAAACAATTCATATGAATAATCCAGTAACTTGGTTTGAGATCGCCACAACAGATCTTGAAAGAGCAAAAGCTTTTTACACCGCAGTTTTCAATAGTAACTTTGAATATATTGAAATGCCTGATGACACTAAAATGTATATGTTTGCAGGCGGACCTGAAGCCCCAGGAGCAATGGGTGCGTTGATTCATGGAAAAGAAAACATTCCAAACAGTGAGGGAACAATTATCTATTTTCAATGTGAAGATGTTGCTGTTGAGGCAAGTAAAGTTGAAGCTGCAGGGGGAAAATTACTTTTTCCTAAAACCTCAATTGGTGAATTCGGATTTATTTCTCAATTAATCGATACTGAAGGGAATAGAATTGGACTTCATTCAAACGCTTAGTAATAAGCTGAACAAACACTAAAATTAAAATAAAGGCGATCGGCGAATAGAAATTTTGTCGATCGTTTTTTATTAAGGCATATAGATAGACTCGGCCTGTTTAATGTCACTTACTTTAAAATAACGGCGAGTTTTATTTTCATCAAAATACGAAACTAATGCTTGATCTTCTAAAATCTCATAAGGAGGTTCAATTGCCTCTTTATCTGACTCTAGCGTAATTACCGCCTGGTATCCTGCACCTGAAGAAGATTTCGATTTATATGTCAAGTTTTGATGATATCCTTTAAAATAAATACTGTCAACAGCATAATTTTCTAACTCATTTGCAACGGGTAAAAAAACTACCATCATCCTTTTTCCATCTTCTTGTCCAGGCACAATTTCTTGCCAAGATGGGGTTACAACACTAACTTCTGGCGTTTCATTAAGCAATACTTCTTTACTACCCGTACAACTTTGAACAAGCACTAATAATAGCGAAAACAGAAATACTAATTTTACGAAATTCTTCATACACAATTCTAATCATTATTTATTGTAATTGCAATAATATAGCCAAAGCTTAATTTGCCTTTTGAGCCGGCCTATTATTAATTCAACCTGTTTAAGGTAGAAATACTGTTTTATTTGTCAAAATAATTGAGCAATTTGAACTCGATTAACCCAGATCATACGATTTTCTAGCCCCACTCTTCTTAGATTAAGAAAATCCTTATCTGCCCAAAACTGTAACTTTTAATCTAAATATATGCAACGAATAGATCGTAACACGCAACAAAACAACCGACCGTACATTGTTTATTTACCTGATAATATGGGAACTCAATCCTACCCTCTCGTATTAGTTCAACATGGTGGTGGAACTAGAGCCGAGTTTTTTGCTGAACGCCCTGGAAAATGGGATATAAATGGCGCAGGAAGCACAGATGAATTTATTCTTGTTTTTACACAAGCAACGGAATTACCAAACTCTCCTGGCAGTCATACATGGAATGCAGGTTTTTCTGCCAAAGGAATTTCAGATGCAGATGACATATCATACATCAATAATGTTTTATCAGAAGTTTGTGCAGCCTATTCCATTCAACGAGATAACATTTTTGCTTGTGGTAATTCCAACGGTGGAATGTTCACCTATAGAATGGCTAAGGAACTGAGTGAATGGTTTAAAGGAATTGCCGTAGCACAAGCCACTGCTGGTGGTCAAAGAGGACTTGAACTAGCCCCACATTTTAATTTACCAAATAGAGAAACAAGAAGAATGAGCGTATTTGCATATCACAACGAATTTGATGATAACGTACACTACTTACCTACTTTGTTTAGAGATTACCCTGCAATATTTTCTTCTCCGGAAGATTATGATTGGTATTTAACAGGAAGACGTGAAATTGGTTTTTGGCCTTCTGTTGGTGCTTGGTTAACGCATAATGGGTTTGCTCAAAATGCTGGAACAGCGAGCACAATTGACACTTATACAATTAATGATTGGGCTTCAAGTGATCGATTAATGAAAACAGTTGTAAACGGCGATCCCTCCGTAACACATGTTTGGCCCACCAGCGGAGCTACACAAATGCTCCGATTTTTTACGGATGTAATGAATTTATAAAAAAACAAAAGGGGATAACGCTTTTGCTTTATCCCCTTTTTAATATTTTAAAATAGTTAATCTATCAATAACTTGATTACCGTTTGTTCTTCACTCAATCCATTCAGTGTAATGTAATACACACCTTTTGCAACAGCTAGATTAATTCCTATTTCATTCACATTATAGTACATTTCATTGTACACTACTCTACCAGAAACGTCATAAACTGCCAACTGAACTTCTTCAACAATTGATTGCCAATCAATTGTAAAGCTACCGCTAGTTGGGTTTGGATATACCTTAATGTTTGATGGATTATATTCTGTCAAGCTCAATGCAACAATATCATAACAATCAGATGTATCAACACAATCTCCATCATCAATGACAACAGCATAACTTCCATTTTCTGTTGGAATATATGTCTGTTCTATTGCTGCATCTATCTCCGCCCATCCGTCATTACAATCTAACCACTGATAATCAACCCCAATTTCATCTGCAGTCAACTCATAATCATATGCCGTGACAGCAACATTAACGTCCATTACATCCATGGTTAATGTCACTATTGAATCACAGCCATAAATGGTTGAAAACGGTTCTGTATATTCTCCAGCTTCTGTAATAATTTGTGTTCCTAACACATATTCTTCGCCATTACAAATAGCCATTTCTAAAGAATCATGATAAACTGGATGCACAGTTACTACACCAGGCCAAGTTGCTGTACTGGATAATTCACCTTCGTCACCTGTCATTGTAAGTGAATATTCTCCCGGAGATTCTAAAATCAATGAATCATTCATTTCAGTTGATGTATAGGTTTCAATTCCGTTTGTAAAGGACCACGAAATGGCATCCAAATAGGTTCCTGTATAATTAAAGTGAATTTTATCACCAACACAAATTTCAGATTCAACAACTTCGTAATCAAGATCAATATAAGGTTTAATAAATAGTGTATAATCCTCCACTTCTCCATCATACCCTGTTTCACAAGGGTCAGCATCTGAATTATACTTTGCACTTACACGCATAGTTGTTTTTCCTAAATGCGCATCTGCAGGAACAGTTATAGATAAAGGAGATAAATCAGTTGGCCCATCCTCCGTATCATTCGCAGTTCCTAAATCATAATCCTCTCCTGGATCTGTGAAATCTCCATCTCTATTCCAATCAATCCATGCATTTCCATGAATCGTATAAGCACCATCTGTATTTAAGTTCATTCCTAAATCATAAGATAATCCTGTGTATAAATTAGCGGTATCCAAATCTATATAACTTGTATAAGGTGAAGGTTTACCAGAAGGATTATATAAATCGTTAAAATCAACCAAAGTTACACTCGTTTCCCAGCTCATGTTTCCGTAAGATTCACAATATTCGAAAGGACGAACAGTATACATGAATTTATACGTTTCAGAAACATCACTAAACGCACCATTTACACGAACTTTAAAGTAAACCTTTGTTCCAGCAGGAAAGTCAGGCAAAGGATCTACAGAAACCCAAGTACTGTCCGCTACATTTTCCATAGGAATTGTATTCTCAAAGGTAGGTTCATCTATTGACCAACGCACATCTGCCGTTTCAATTTCATAGTCGTAAGAAATTTGAGAAGTTACATACTGCGGAGATTCTTCTGCTGGAGTTGTAAAAGTTGGAGGATCAGTTATCCATGTTTTAACAATTGCTGGATAAGGAGCACGGCCCTTTAAAGTATATTCCCAAACTCCTCTGCCCCAAGTTGCTGCACGAACAGTATTAGAACCATTTACAACCTCCAATTCATGTACCATGCAATTAGGTAAATCATCATTATACAATTCCCACTCCGTCTCTTCCATTTCCTTAACATACACACCAATTTCTGCTGCTAAATAAATATGAGATTCTGCTGAATGATCAATCACCGCTCCTCTAATTGGCATATCATTTAAATTAGAAGTAATATTGGTCCAAGTTACGCCGCTATCATGCGTAATGTAAACTTTTGAACCATCATCCTGATAACGATTATAAGTTACCACAATGGTATTATCATCTCTAGGATCAAAAGCAATGTCAGTAATACTATATGATGGAAGTGTACCTTGAATATTTGTCCATGATACTCCTGCATTAATTGAGCGGAAGAGGTATTGCCCTCTAGAAACTACTAAAATGTTTGAATTATTTTCTGCAATTGCCGCTTCGCTAATCGTTCCTGTAAAACTAGGTGTTCCCATTACTTCCCAAGTAGATCCAAAATCTAAACTTCTATGCACATCTTCTCCAAAATGATATACAGTCATATGATCATTAGGATCATAAGCCATTGGTGCAACCCATGAAGATGAGTGACCAGGAGGTGAAGCCCCACCTTGTGTTTGACCTCCATCAAACGTACGCCTACGCGTTCCGTTTTGATAACTTCCAATCATCCAATCATCATTTAAAGGATGAACAATACCTTCCATTCCATCTGCTCCTGCATACTCAATCCAACCTGACTGTAACTTAATACTTGTTCCATTATCTTGGGAACCAACAATTGTTCGATAATGATTAGACTGGCTAACACCTAAGGTATAGTTTTCACGAATGCCTGTTTCATGGTTGAGTTTTAACCAAGTTGTTCCGTTATCCTCACTTTTGCACAGAAAACCGTCAGTCGCCATATAAAAAACACCCTCAATACACTCTGCATCTCGCATGTCTGCATGCACATATTGGTCTCCATCAAAAGGTGCAGCCCAAAGTCCCCACCAAGTAACTTGGTCAAAAGAAATTCCACCATCTTCTGATGCATATGCATCAATTCCGCCATAAGTCATTTTTGTTGTATCCACATCACTTACTGCAAATCCTTCACTGCTCATTCCTGGATTTCCTCTGAACTCAAAATTCACTCCACTATCAAAAGAAATCCAAATACCATTGCTTGATGCAAAATAAACACAGTCATCACACAAAGGACTCACATCTAAATGAACATTTGTATTATTTGCATTATCTACAATCTCAACAGATCCTGAAAAAGACAATCCTCCATCAGTAGAACGTAATACTTTATTTTTATTTGGCCCCCAATAGTAATAATCATAGATATAAATAATGTCATCATCTGTTGGGTGGAATTCAATTTCAGAAATACTTCCGTTGGTTACTTTTAGCCAAGTTTCAAGATTATCATCTGATCGATACAAACCATCATTAGCAGCAATGAAAATAAGATTTGGAACACGTGGATGATACGCTATTTCATTTACAGCAAAATTACTTCCTAAACCACCTTTGCCTAATATATCAGGATTATAATTTGTCTCTGTCCAAGTATCTCCTCCGTTGGTTGATCTATAAATACCATGTGTTACTCCATTTCCAGAGTTACGTAAGTTAATCAATACAGAATCAGGATTAGTTGGAGAAACTGTTAAAGTATTTACACCAGATGCAAAAAGAAAATCGGTAGAACCTCCATTCCAAGTAGCTCCGCCATCTGTTGACGCCCAAAAACCTCCACTTCTCGATCCGAAATATACACGATCGGCATCTTCAGGATTCACATAAAACGTTTCTACACGACCTAATCCAGCTGAATAATGCCCGGTAATACTGTCAATAGATCCAGGGCCAACCTCTTCCCATCCGCCATCAAACAAATATTTTTCGGTTGAAGAAGGATTTTCTTCTATAAATTTTTCAAAAGCATTTTTTACAAAATAGGGATCTTCATTTGAACGATCTCCGCTAGGATAATACTTTGATTCATTCGCGTTTTTCCAACGCTGATAGCCCATCCACCCAGAGCCTTTCTCATGTTTATCAATTGTTTCAAAATAGGCATCTGCCACTTCGCACACTTCGTAAAAATTGACGGTATTGTCTTTCATCAATTCTTTATACGATCGTTGACCGTAGGTAGTGTTACATAATAGTGCAAACACTAAAATAAGGAAGCTATATTGGTTTTTCATGAATAAGGTAGTTTAATTGCTTCCCAAAGCTACCATTTTATTTAGTGGATTCAAAGAAAACCAGACGTTACCCTCTTAAGCGCCAACCTCATTCAATAATTACTTTTTCACGAAGTAGTTCTCCACTTTCTTTTCTTAACGTCACAAAATAAACGCCTGTTGCAGTTTGCAGTTCAATATCTATTAATCCTTGATTAGCGTGTGCGGCTTTGTAAACAATGCGCCCAGCAGGATCATGTATTTCAACTTCAATAGCCTCATTCAAACCTCCTAAATCCAATCGAAACGAACCATTATTTGGATTTGGATATATTCGCACGCCATTTGCCTCGAAAGAACCGATTGCAAGTGCAACAATATCATAACAGTCAGAAGTGTCAGTACAACCATCTTGCGTAATCACAACTGCATAACTTCCATTTTCAAGCGGAGCATAGATTTGATCCGTTGCGCCATCTATTTCTGCCCAATCGTCATTACAATCTAACCACTGATAAGTAAGTCCTGCCTCATCTGCTGTCAACTCATAATCATCAACTGTTACATCAATATTTACGGTATTAATAACCAAATCAAAAGTCATCACTGAATCACAGCCTGCTTCGTTAGTTAATGTATCCGAATAAACGCCTGTTTCTGTCCACGTGTATAATCCACTTGGAGAATCGTAACTATTGCATGCAGTAATTGCAAAATCAGCTTCCGTTTCCAAATCAATTGTCAATTCAATCGTTATGATTGAATCACAACCAGCTTCATTGACTAATACATCTGTATATATGCCAGTTTCAGTCCATGTATAATCTCCGCTTGGTGAAGTATAAGATTCGCAAGCTATTGGACTGATTGTAGCAGTTGTATACTCAATTGATAAATTTACTGTAATGATAGAATCACATCCATTTGTATTCGCAATGGTATCCAAATAAACACCCGTTTCATCCCATGTATATAATCCACTTGGTGAAATATATTCGTCACAGCTTGATGCTTCCATTTCTGCAAAGCTATTAGCACAGCTGAATACAATAGAATAGTCCTCCACTTCTCCAGCAACCGTTCCGCATGGATCTAGATCTGAAGCATAAACATTTCGAACCCTCATACGAACAGTATCTACCTGTGAAGCATACGCAGGAACGGTGAATGTTCCAAAGCTTTGGTGAAGATCGTCAAACGCTGACATTTCAATAAATTCGTCGTCTTCAAACTCGGCGTTATAATTATAATCAATCCAAGCACCTACAATATCTGGATCAAACGCATAATTTAAATCAGCCTGAATGGTATAAGTAGAGTCTAAATAAAGTGTTGTTATTTGATCTGTAAAGTCGCCATAATATTCTTGCCCACTCGGATTATTAATATCCTCTAATTCTACAAAATCAATATAATCGCTTCCAGTGCCAGGACTCCCTATTCCATCACAATATTCAAACGGACGAACTTCGTACATAAACTTATAAGTTTCTGTTGTATCATCTGCCTCACCAACTGCAAAAACCTTAAAATAAATTTTTGTTCCAACAGGGTAATCTGGAATTGCCGTTTCGGTAACCCATGTAGAATCAGAAACATTTTCCATATCAATAGTGTTTTCAAAAGTAGGAGCGTCCACCGACCATTCTACAAATGCTTCAGAAACATCTCCATCATAATGAATTTGAGATGTCACATATTGGTCTACCCCTTCTTTTGGAAGATCAAACGTAGGTTGATCTGTAATTGATGTCAATAAAATTGCTGGATAATCATTACGATCTCGTAAAGTATATTCCCATACACCTCTTCCCCAACTTGCTGCACGCAACGTATTAGAACCATTAACAACTTCCAATTCATTAATCATGCAATTCGGCAAATCATCATTGTACAATTCCCACTCTGTAGCTTCCATTGTTTTAACGTAGACACCAATTTCAGCAGCTAAATAAATATTTGATTCATTTGAATGATCGATCACAGCACCACGGATAGGCATGTCATTTAGGTTTTCAGTAATATTAGTCCATGTTGCCCCCATGTCATGTGTAATATAAACCTTTGAACCGTCATTTTGATAACGATTATATGTTACAATAAATGTGTTATCATCTTTAGGATCAAAAGCAATATCAGTAATGCTATAATTAGGCAATGACCCTTTAATATTTACCCAAGTTACACCACCATCCATTGATCGCTCAATATATTGATTACGTGATGCAATAATAATATCCGTATTGTTTTCAGCAATTGCGGCTTCTTTTATTTGCCCGCCAAATGATGGAGATCCGGTTACAACCCAGCTGCTCGTAAAATTCTCTGTTTTATGTACATTTTCACCAAAATGGTAAATTGTCAAATGGTCATTAGGGTCATAAGCCATTGGAGCAACCCAATAAGAGGAATGTCCCGGAGGAGAAGCTCCAGACCTTGTTAACCCTCCATTAAAAGTTTTTGTTCTAGAACCATATTGATAACTGCTAATCATCCAATCAGAATTTAAAGGATGGATAATTCCTTCCATACCATCACCACCAGTATATTCAAGCCAAGTTGTTTTATGCTTAATACTTGTTCCATTATCCTGCGAACCTACAATTGTTCGATAATGATTTGATTGACTTGCACCAAGCGTATAGTTCTCACGAATGGACATGCTATGGTTAAGATGCTCCCATGTCAATCCATTATCCTCACTTTTACCAAAATAACCGTCAGTTGCTACATAAAAAACGCCATTAATGCACTCGGCTTCTCTCAAATCAGCATGAATATAATGTTCAGAATTAGCATGCCTTTCTTGGAAACTTCCAGGTCCATGCGATCCACTTCCAAGACTCCACCATGTTGTTTGATCAAATGAATACCCTCCATCATCAGAGGTATAACAATCTACATAACCATAAATAATTTTAGTTGTATCCTCATCACTTACAGCAAAACCTTGACTACCACTATCCGGATTACTAGCAAACTCAAACGTTAAACCTGCATCAAATGATTTCCAAATACCGTTACCTGACGCAAAATAAATACAGTCTTCACATTCTGGGCTCACATCTAGTTGAACACTTGTATTATTTGAATTACCAACAATTTCTGCTGAACCAGTGAAACTAAGTCCACCATCTGTTGAACGCAATACTTTATTTCTATTCGGGTTATTGCGGTCATAAATATAAATTATGTCATCATTTGCAGGATGAAATTCAATATCAGTTATATTCCCTCCCGTTTCTAAAACCCAAGTATCTAAATCATTATCAGATCGATAAAGACCATAATTTGTTCCAACAAAAATCAAATCCGTTACCTCTGGATGATAAGCAATTCGATTAATTTGGAAATTACTTCCCAATCCTCCTAAACCAAGCTCTGTTGGATTGAAATCAGTTTCAGCCCAAGCATCACCACCGTCAATTGAGCGATAAATACCATGCGAATATCCACTTCCAGAATTACGAACATTGATTATAATTTCATCTGGGTCGGTTGGAGAAACAGATAAAGTATTAACACCACTAGCAAAAAGAAAATCTGTAGTTCCACCAGTCCATGTATCACCTCCATCTGCTGATTTCCAAAATCCACCACTACGTGTTCCAATATACATTAGATCAGCATCTGCCGGGTTTACATAAAACGTTTCAAGTCGACCTAGCCCAGTAGAATAATGCCCCGTAATACTATCAATATTTGCAGGACCAACCTCTTCCCATCCTCCATCATAAAGAACTTTGTCCAAAACTGGAGGATTATCTTCTACAAATTGTTCGTAAGCTTTTCTTACAAATAATGGATCCACGTTTGACCGGTCTCCACTAGGATAGTATTTAGATTCGTTTTCGTGTTTCCAACGTTGATATGGTTTCCATCCGGAACCTCTTGCTTCAATATCAATAGTGGCAAAATAAGCCTCAGCAGCTTCGCAAACATCATAAAAATTAACTGAATTATCTTGCATTAATTCCTTGTACGAACGCTGCGAAAAAGCAGCTGATGCTACGCACAAGACAACAAGTGAAAAAATAAATTTAGGGAACATAAAATTGGTTGTTATACGGTTTAATGTATAAAAATACCAAAATACAGCGAACAATCTAATTTACTTGTTCCTACAATCGCTCTACTTCACCTGAAAACTTCACTTATTATTGAAGTTCCATTATAGCACGTTCAATAATTTCATCTTTAGTTTTATCTAATGTATCCAACAACACATTAATATCTGGCTCAAAACCATTATCCAAATGATGTTCACTTCCATCATCCGCAACACCAACAAATTCACTTACTGATAAATTCCAAACCCAACCGTTTGCAAGGTATCCTGCAGCAACGGAGCCACTTCCGCCTCCAGTTCTTTGTCCGATAAAGGTGACATTATCCAAAGGATTAACTGAATAGCAAAAAGTAGTTGCTGCGCTATATACAAAACGATCTGTTAATACGGCTACTGGTTTTAAAAAGCGATTTTCACTTGTTGCTGGTTTAAGGTTTGCAGGGCTTTTCATAAAAGCATCTGCTGCAGGGCCTATTTTGAAATTTTCATATCCAATATAAACTTCTTCATTTGTAAAATAAGCCGCTATTTTGGTTGCTAAAATAGGATCGCCTCCCGTATTTCCTCTAATATCAACAATAATTCCTTTAGCCGAATTAAGAGATGCAAATACGGTTTCTAATTCTTCAGCAGAAATCTCTACATTAAATGAAGGAATATGTATATACCCTAATTCATTATCTTGAGGTAAGCGTCCATAAACCATTCTCAAATCAGACTCCCCAATTGTTCCTAATGATTTCATTTCAGGTGCTGCCTCTGCTCCAATATAATTATCAATCAAAATACCTGCATGTAAAGAGAATGGATAACCACTAATAAAATCGTAAGTACTTACATGCGTATACTCTCCGTTTGCATTTTGATTTAATAACGCAGAATGTCCATCCTTTAATTGTTGCACTATAATTGCCAATGTTCCAAACAATGAATCTGTTGTCATTTCTTCAGTAACAAAAGGACGCAATGAATCTGCCAAATGAACCATGTCAACTCCCTTAAATTCTAACATGCCGTATTTTTCAGCAACCACAGTTGTATACTCTTCAAATACAGCGATATTCGATTGTTCGGGCTTTGGTTTCATGAATACTTTTTCGCAGCTACTCACTGCTACGAATAAAATTGATACTATTATAATAAGTGAAAATTTCATATTAAATTTATTTATTCGATTCTTTATTAAGTCTTGTTTTTGTTTTGCTGATATAGTTAAATCGTACACTCAAGGTGTGCGCAGCAAAAGTTATTGGGTATGATTTTACGGTTCTATAATTCAATAAATCCCATTGATAAGAGAACTGCCATCTTTTCTTGTAATCGACGGATATATTTGTTTCAATTTTATTAAAAATTCCAATTGGTTCGAAAGATGAATAGCTTAACGACAATGGACTAGTTGTTGCATCATTTTGAAAATCAAAAACACCTTCTTCTAATACTTTTTGAGAGGCCGAATAAGCAAAACTAGTCGCCTCTTTAGCCATTGAAAACAAGCCTAAAGCCAACTCAAAGTTAACGCGAACATCTTCTTTAAGAAGTCTTGTATATCTTCCTAAAACCGAAACCGCAGAATTAAAAATTATTCCAGTACTATTATTTCCAAGTGCACTGAAATTTGTAAAATTCACATTCATTAAACTCCACTTTCCACCTAATTGATAATTCTCAGTTAATTTTCTTGTATAATCAAAATTATAGTTCGCATTAACATTTAATCCTCCACCAATATGATAATTGGTTTTTAACGAAGAATAACGAGCATTAAAATTTGTAGACCAATAATAACTGTCACTTTCACGACTTGTACCGGCAGTAAAACTCCCACTGATTCCGCTATAAGGAACATTAGAAAATTTGGCATCTTGATAAGCTCCAAGACCTCCTCCTAAACCGATATAGGACTTTTTGAGCACAGTACGGCGAACATTGTCTTGCGAAAAACCTGAAATAGTTAAACTGCATAACAATATTGAAAAAATTGCATGTTTCATTAAAATAAATTTTGATTGAAAAATTGTCTCTTCGTTTGACGAAGATGGTTTCGAATACTCTTTTTTTATACGCATAGTAAATTTAATTCCATTAAATCTACCATGGTAACAACTTAAAGGTTGTAGGCACTCAGAATTGCGATCCAATGTCTTCCATGGTGTTAATCGCAAAAGTGTAATTCCGTGACAAATGTATTACTTTTTTTTTATTTGATAAATGAAGTTAAAAATATTTTCAACTAAAAATATTAGCATAATCATATTTTTATTAGTATTTTTGATTTATGAGTTTTGGAGGAAGTGTATCAGCAATGCTTGTTTCGTTGAAGAATAATAAAATTCCGAAACGAGAAAGAAAGCTAGGCCATTTAGAATATAAAGATGGCGTGCATATTGGTCCCGCATTAAAGTTTAAGAACCAATTAAGTATACACCAAATGGAAGCGTTCAAAGAAAACCTTGCATTAAAGAAAAGAAAAGCTGCTAGACGTACAATACTCATATATATCGTAACGTTAGTCAGTGTGGCTATTATAGTTACATATAAAGTTGGAACATTATAAAAGAATTACAAGTTAGCCCAAAACTTGAATCAGGTGAAAAAGAGATTGGTTGAATTACCAGTCTCTTTTTGTTTTTTAGCTATTGACTAATGCTTATCTTTGTTCTGTTCGAATCAATCAAAAATGAAAACCTATTACTACCTAATACACATTCAATACCTTGGTTTTAGGTTTCATGGATGGCAAAAACAACCCAAATTAAAAACCGTGCATTTAATGGTGGATAAAACCTTACATTTTGCTTTAGGTCATGATCGGTTTAAAACAATGGGAAGTAGTCGAACAGACTCCAAAGTATCCGCTAATCATGCAGCATTTGAACTGTTTTTAGAAACACCAATTGATAAATCTGAATTTTTAAAAGACTTTAACTCGAATTTACCCAATGATATTCGTGCAATAAAAATTGAGGAGGTAGATGAACATTTTAATATTATTCAAACCCCCAAGCTAAAATCCTATCTTTATTTATTCACTTTTGGAGAAAAACCACATCCATTTTCGGCAGCCTTAATGACTTATTTTAAAGGAGATTTGGATATTGAATTAATGATGGAAGGTGCCAAACTATTTGAAGGAAAACATAACTTCGTAAAGTATTGTACCAAACCCTCTCCTAACACCGATTTCAATCGAGAAGTTAATCTCTGCAGTATAATGGAAAACACGGCATATTCTGCAAGTTTCTTCCCTAAAGTATCATACGCCTTAAACATTCAATCCGCAGGGTTTATGCGTTATCAAGTACGCTTAATTATGGGGCAGTTAATTCGATTAGGGCGTCATGAAATTGACCTTGCTACAATAGCTGAAAGTTTAAGCGGAGAAGATCGCACGGCATTGGACCAAATTGCTCCAGGATCAGGCTTAATTCTTCAAGACATAGAATTTGACATTTAATTGAAATAGATATGAATGAAACTTTTGCCAAACTATCAAGAATTAAACACGAAATAATTCTGTTTAGCCTTTTGGTTGTTCTTTTTGGCCCACTATTCATAAGCGAACAAATCACTGAAATATTTTCCCCTTTGTTATTCGCTCAAACCATATTTGCGGGCATAATTTTATTCAATGACAACAAAATATTAAAGAACATGTTCATTGTGTTTTTAATTTTATTGCTCATTCTCTATGCTTTATCATTTTTTTCAGATGCAGTAGAACTAAAAGCAATTCCGCGAGGCATGTACATCATTTGTTTTATTGCCATTTCTTATGAAACTTATATACAAATATATCGAGCGGAACAAGTGAGTCGAACTATGATATCTGCCGTATTCACTGGGTTTATTCTACTTTGTTTAATTGCAGGGCTTTATTTTACGCTTATCGAATCAATCACACCCAATTCATTTTCTAATCTGGGTTCTCCTAGTGAACATTATAATAACTTATCTTATTTCAGTTTTATTACAACACTTACCATTGGCTACGGAGATATTGTTCCACTTACAATGCATGCAAAAAAAGCAACCATGCTAGTTGGCTTAATAGGTAACTTTTACTCAGTAATTGTAACGGGTATTGTTATTGGAAAATATTTAAATAATAAGAATTGATGCAACCCTTTTGCCACGTAACCCCATCAGATAAATAAAAATCGAAATGAAAAAACTATTTATAATTGGGTTATCTGTATTTGCAGTTATGGCTTGCAATAAAGTAGATGATACAGAACTTAACTTGAACTTAATTCATAAAGGTGAGTTATATGGAGCTGGTGATGAAGATATTTCTGAAGAAAACATGATCATTGAAAAAGAACATGAGTGGGAAGATTTATTAGAAAAAATAGATGCTGTCAACAATGAATCAGAAAACTTTACTGAAACTAAAATTGATTTTAAAGAATTCATTGTAATAGCATGCTTTGATAAGGTTAGACCTTCTTCTGGGTATTCTGTTGAGATTACTAATACAGAAATTAAGAGCAAAGAAGTTGTTTTTACGCTAACTAAAGGAAGCCCTGAAGGAATGGCAGCAACGGTTATTACTCAACCCTATTATCTTGCCAAATTTCCAAAGACAAATAAAGAAATCACGTTTACGGAATAAGTAGTTTATACTTAACTTAGCGTTAATTACAATTATTAACGTGACAGAACTTCCACAACGCAAAATAATTCATATTGACATGGATGCTTTTTTCGCATCTGTCGAGCAATTGGATAATCCTGAATTAAGAGGAAAACCTATTGCTGTAGGAGGAAGCGAAAAACGAGGAGTTGTTGCCGCGGCAAGTTATGAAGCTCGAAAATTTGGAGTTCGGTCGGCCATGTCAAGTGCATTAGCCAAGCGTAAATGTCCAGAATTAATTTTTGTTCCACATCATTTTGATCGATACAAGGAGATTTCTAGCCAAATTCGAGAGATCTTTTTGCACTATACAGATTTGGTAGAACCACTTTCATTAGACGAAGCATTTTTAGATGTCACTGAAAATAGGCACGGACATCAATCTGCAACAGAGATAGCCGCGGAAATTCGTGAACGTATCTTTGAAGAAACAGGGTTAACTGCTTCGGCAGGAATTTCCATCAATAAATTTATGGCCAAAATTGGAAGTGACATTAATAAACCAAATGGTCAAAAGACGATAAAACCAGCAGAGGTTATTCCTTTTCTAGAAACACTTTCAATCAACAAGTTTTTTGGTGTGGGCAAGGTTACGGCCAAAAAAATGAACAGCTGGGGGATTTATAATGGTTATCAGTTAAAGCAACATCCGCTCTCTTTTTTAGTTCAACATTTTGGAAAATCGGGCACCCATTTTTACAATATCGTTAGAGGAATTCAACATAGCGAAGTAAAGCCAAACCGTATTCGAAAATCAGTTGGAACCGAACGCACGTTTAGCGAAAACAAATTTGAACTTTCAGATATACTTGCATCATTAGACAAAATAGCAACTGAAACGGAAAAACGAATGAAGTCGTCAAAATCGAAGGGGAAAACGATTACGGTCAAAATAAAATACAACGATTTCACTGTTCAAACGAGAAGTAGAACTATTCAAGAATATGTTGATAGCAAAACAAAAATATGGCCTATAGTTCTTGAATTAATTGAACAGGACGAGCTCCCCTTACCAGTTCGGTTATTAGGTATTTCACTTTCAAATTTAGAGCATTTAAAAAAGGATACTCCTATAAAAGATGATCCGCAATTAAGCTTTGCTTTTTAATTGAGCTATTTTAGTTTGTAAGGCTTCTTCTTTGAGTTGTTTTTGCTTGATTTGAGCTTGACTAGGTGCTAATGGGCGGTGTGCTCCAAGTTGCAGTAACTTTACAGCTAAATTTGATATTTCTAGTGTATCTTCTGAAAAATAGGCCTCCTGAAAACGTTCGAATATATAATCTACTGCTTGGGTATTTGGGTGAATCAAATCTGAATTAAAAAAGCGATAATCGCGCAAATCATCCATCACAATCTCATAAGCAGGAAAGTAATGAACAAAGTCAAACTGTTTCACCAAAAAATCGCTTAACAAAAGTAATATTGATTTACTCAAGTTATTTTCGTGCAATCCATTTTTGATGTGTCGAACCGGGCTTACAGTAAGAATGATTTGTAAATCTGGCTTTTCAGCATGCAAATCATCCAATAATTTTACATAAAGTTCCTTTAACTCTTCTAAGTCAAGCAATTCTTTACTGAAGTTATTTTGTGGAATTTTATGACAATTTGATACTATCGAATTCTCTGCAATTAGACGATAAACCCAAGCAGTTCCAAAAGTGAGAAATAAACGATCGCAGGTTTCTAACTCTTGCATAAAATCAATCTGCACATTACGCAAAGTGTCCAACAAAACTTCTTGATTCTTAGCAAAAAAACTGGCAGAATAGTTATAATGGTAATGATGTTCGTCACGTTCAACTATAAGGCTTTTAGTTACCTCTCCAGCCATAGCATCACGAATGTTTTTTTCAATAGAAACTGGGTTAAATTGAATCCCGAATTGAACCTGCTTAATATCAAACTGTCTAACATTAAGATACGCTCCAATATTACTAGCAAAGCATGAACCAATACTCATCATTCTATTATGATGTGTAATAAATCCTTTATTTTGTCCAATTTTCGCTGTAGTTCTAAACTTCATCTTTTTCAATTTTATTCATTCCAAAACTGTCGTAAATAGTACTTATAAACTCTTTTGGATTCTCTAACAATTGCAAACGACCTTGATCAATCAATAAAATAGCTTTGCAAATATTAGGTAAAACATCTACCTGATGTGTAGAAAATAAAATCAATTTCTCTGTTGACTGCGCTATATGCTTTAAAACTTGCATCAACTGGTGCCGATTAACTAAATCCAAAAATGCAGCAGGTTCATCTAATAGAATAATCTTAGTATCCTGAACAACTGCTCTGCCAATCATAATAAGCTGCTTTTCACCATCACTCAACACTGAAAACTCCTGATCAACAAATTTTTCCAATTGTAGCAAATCAATAATTTGTTCTACTTGTTCACGATCCGCAACAGTTTCTTTTGCAAAGGCATTTTGATAAGGTAATCGCCCCAACATCAGCACATCACGTCCAGTATGATTACCAAAAATGCTTGATTTTGAATAAACAATTGCTATTTCTTTTGCTAAATCAGCTGCATGAAAAGACTGAATCGTTTTATCACTTACTTTTATTTCTCCTGTAAACTCACGGTTTAAGCCCATTATCGTTTTCAGCAATGTTGACTTACCAGTTCCGTTTCTCCCCACCAATGCTACAATTCCACTTTGAATATGCACATTTTCAGCGGCAAATAAATGTCGCCCACTCACCTTTATTTCAAGTTGTTTAAAAGCTAACATTTCTCTGATTCATTTTAATAATCACCCAAACGATAATAGGAGCACCAACAATGGCCGTCACCGTATTTAATGGTAAGCTATTACTGCTCATTCTAACAATAAAATCTGCGCTTAATGCAAGAAAACTGCCTGCAAAGAAGACTATTGGAATAATTACCGCATGATTTTTAGACTTTACAAGTACCCTCACAAGTTGAGGAACAGCAATACCAATAAAACCAACTGGGCCACAATACACTGTCACCACCGCAGCCAAAATTCCAGTAAAAACAATAATGAACAATCGCGTAGTTTTAATATTTATCCCAATTGAGGCAGCATAATCAACGCCTGCAACCAAAGCATTTAGAGGTTTAACAAGTAGAAAACAGAGTAAACTTAATGTCACTATTAGCAGTGCAAAAATCATTAGCTCGGTAGAGTTTACCCCTTCAAAACTTCCTAATCCCCATACAACATATTCTCGCGTATCAGTTTCATTTGCCCATAAAAAAAGCACATTAATTAAAGCCGCAGTAAAATATCCAAACATTAACCCTGCAACTAACAAGGTAACTGAATTTTTGATAAATCTCGCAATGAATATTAACAATAGCAACACTGCAATTGCTCCTATCACTCCTGCCATAATCACACCCAAATTGCCTAAAAATGATCCCATTGTTATTCCTCCCAAAATTACAACAGCAACCCCAAGTGATGCACCAGAAGTTATTCCTAAGACTCCTGGACCTGCTAACGGATTTCTAAAAAACACTTGCAATATGAGCCCTGAAACAGCCAATGCTCCACCTGCCAAAATAGCAACAACAGATCGATTTAATCTACTTTCAATAATGTATGACCATGCAGAGTTATCCGCAACACCTCCTGTAAGAATATTGAAGACATCTGCAGTTTTCATTGGCACATCTCCCAAAAGAAGATTCATCCAAAAAAGAATAAAAACTCCAATAATTAATACACTGAATAACGGTATGTCTGACCTTAAACTCATCTTATTTTATAGCAGAACAAATGTAACATTAGTTCTTCCCTATTCCAAAAGGAAAAAATATTGCGGAGTATGTGATTCTATTTGCCCTGTAGCATAGCACAAATCTTTGAGGATTATGTGTGGTTCAACAACCCCTTTTGAGAAATAATCTGCTGTAGCAGTATTACAAAAAATTACCTGATGATTTTGAACAGACAAAAACTCTTTATAAACCGATTCTTCAGCTATTAAATCAGCTAGTCCATAATTTGCTTCTCTCCGAGCTATTATAACCCAATAGTCAGCACTAACCCCATCATTCCAAACTTGTTCATTTGAATGTGATATATTTTCCGTTCCTTTTTCACCGCTATAATAATACGAGATTCCAGCATCCTCAATTAGTTCAACTCCAACAGATTTTGAAGAAGGCATGAACCACTGATCCTGAAAAGGTAAATTCATTATAAAAGTTTTATCGGTAGGGACAGTTGCTTCTTTTTGCTCTATGTAAGCTTGCTTAACGGATTCGAAATATGCATTGGCTTCTTTGCTCTTACCAGTCAAAACACCAAATAATTTAATCCACTCCAGTCTTGCCAATTGAGATTTTTCTAAATATTCTGCAATTAATAGCGTATGGATTCCTTTACTCGCATAATCATTGTTTTGGCTGCTACCAAACGGATAAATTAAAAACAAATCTGGATTACATTGAAAAAGGTTTTCCAATTGAATTTGATCTGTCATGCACAATTCAATGACCTCATTTTCCTTTATGACCTCACTGATTTCAGGATTGTTAACATATTCTAAACCGCATAATCCAACAACTTGACTTAATTGGTTTAACTCATTCAAAAAAGCTAAATGGGTTGATGATTGACATGCCAGTCTAATCTCCTCCTGATTAATAATTTTACATGATTCATCCAATATTGTTGTTGAGTCAAGAATAATAAAAACACTGTCAGTAAAAGAAGTGTTTTCACCAATAGATTGTGTTACTACCTTAATAAAATTAGGTTCGTAAACGACATCAAAGCCCTCGGCGTATTCAATCGATACTTTTTCCTGATCTAATTGATTTGGAGTAATACTTGTTTCTGAATCTGCATGCTGAACACAACTGTTCAATATGATAAGAGACCATAATATGGCCAATAAAGATAATTCTCTCATTCTTGTTCTAATCCTTTCTCTACAGTAAAATCAAGCACAGTTTTCCATCCTTTCCACTCACCTTTGTCGTGAATTGAGCTGTTATGCCAAATAGAAATAAATTGCCCTCCTACCGATTTCACCTCAGCAATTAAGTCATAAATAACCTCTTTTGCTTGTTCCGGTTTTAATTTTAAATAATCTTTCATTGCACTATCCATATATGCAAATGGGTGAATCAATAAATCAGTTGATTTATTTTGCTTTAAATCGAAATAATAAAAAGGAAAAGAAGTTCCGGCTCTAAATCCAAAATCATCTGCAAACCCCATAGAATAATCATTTTTTATTCCTGCAGCAACCAAAGTATTGTATGATTCTGGAATTTTTAACCGTAAAAAATGTTGTCTACTTTTTAATATTTCATGACCAGTTATTGTCTCTAGTCGATTGATTTCCAACTTAACTTTATCTACATCCAAATAGGAGGCATAGGACGGATGAATGCCCAAACCTCCCTCAAGATTCAGTCCTCTAATTAATGAGCCATAAGAATAATTTTCCCAATGTATATTCTTATCATACTTGCCCCAATCCCCTAATAGGGTGAAGCAAATAATTTGTTCTGTTTTTGCTGCTATTTCTCTAATATAGGAATATGTATCATAAGGATCTTGCGAAACTCCAGCGTATACTTTTAATCGTTCAATTGGTTTTTTCCCTTTCAACATTGCTCCTACCGATCGAATAAACTTTCGGTTTTTATACGCCCAAGCTACATCAATATCAAAAGTTGGAATTATTTTAAATCCATTTTGTACTTTCGAATAATCAAGGCTTAATTTTTCCCAAATTGATTTGACAAGACGGTCAACAACGGCCACTTTATTCAATCCAAATTTCACTAATGTATTATGCTCAGCATTCAACCTGCCATGTGCATCCAAGTTTTGGGAGTAATAGGATTTATATCGTACAAGCAAATAAAAAATTAATCCTAATTCGTCATTTACGCCATCAATCTCAAAATTACCATCATTAAAGACTACTGATTTGGATTGATAGATTTCACTTTCAAACAAAATTCCTTGCGGATTTATTTGTAAATCACACTTAATTTCTTGATTGGAATAATTAAGTGATTTCACCTCCAATTTATTCCACTCTTCCCTTGTCGAAACAAGTTCATATGCTTCTCCTTTTTCGGTAAAACAAAAATCGAGAACATAGATTAATCGTGGGGTGATATGTTCGGTGAATATGTGTATCAACTTAAATAGTTAGTTAATAAAACAAATATAGTGTTTCGAACACTTCCTTGCCACCATCCTACCACAAAATAAGTTGTGATTTAGGTTAAATATTAAAAATGGGAATACTATTTAAGGATTGACTCATCCTCAAAACTAAAATAATCTCTATCCGTTATTATCAGGTGGTCAATCACAGGCATATCAATCATGCGACCAAATGCAACCATTTTTTTAGTTAAATCAATATCAGCTCTACTCGGAGATAGGTTTCCAGAAGGATGGTTGTGGCAAAGAACAATACCTGAAGCTGACTGCTCAAGTGCTTTTTTGAAAATGACTTTACCATCTACGGCTGTACCACTTATCCCCCCCACAGAAATTCGTTCAATCGCTTGAATTTTATTTGAGCGATTGAGTAAAACAATGTAAAATTCTTCATGAGCAAGATCTTCAAACCGATCTTTAATGTGATTATAAATATCGCGAGAACAGGTCATTCTTTGACTTTTCTTACCTGTACTATTACTTTTCCTCCTACCTAATTCGAGCGCGGCAGCAATAGAAACAGCCTTGGCTCTTCCTATTCCTTTAAACTTCATTAAATCATGTATTGTTAAGCGCGCAAGACGATCTAGATTATTATCAACTGTTGTAAGAATATCTCGGCTTAATTGTACAGCTGACTTTTCCGTTGTTCCAGATCCAATAAGGATTCCTATTATCTCGGCATTGGAAAGTGACGCACGGCCATGATCAATTAATTTCTCGCGTGGCCGATCGTCAGCCGGCAAATTTTTCAAAGACAAATAACTTATTCCTGGGTTAATCATACCCAAAAATAAAAAAACCCGCTTAGAAAAGCGAGTTTTTAATCAATTTTTTGACGAATTTCTTAGAATTTAAACGACAATCCTGCAGAAACAACTGGTCCACCAAGACCTAGTTCAACGTTCATACCAATATTGTCTGTAAAGTAAAAACGACTTCCTAAAGCAACTCTGAAAGAAACTGGAATTAATGCTCCCGTAATACTATCATCATCAAAATTAGGATAATCAGAAGTTACTCCAATTGATCTAATGTTTGTACCTGCTCCAAATCCAACATAAGCATCTAATGCATCTGTTTGAACAAAATGATAATTTGCTCTCAATTGAACTCTATATCTACGTGAAAAAATCTTAGCATCATAAGTTCTTGCCACAGTTCCATCATTATTTAAAGAATCGACAGTACCTGTACCTGCAGTACTATTATAGATAAAGTCAACTCCTAAACCAAAATTATCTGCTAACATATACTCAGCTCTAAGACCACAAGGTCCAATCCCTTTGATGTCTATTCCTTGGATATTATTATCCGTTACGAATAAATCTAAAAATGATTTTCCGAAATTCGGAAATCCGTAATATGGGTCAATGATCACATTACCCTGCTCAACCTGCGCAACGGCAGTGTTGTTAAAGCCCATAGTGGCAATCATTGCTGCTCCTATGAATGTCAATAATTTTTTCATAATTTCTTTTAATTTAGTGTAAATATAAAATAATTTCAATAATCTAGTCTAGACAAATTCCATACCACAAATTATTCTATACACATACATTTACGATTTTTATCAGATTTGGTTTCAACAAATTGAAATTCAGAAAATTCATTAATTTTAGATTTATCATTCGCCTTGCTTTATATATCTTTCTATTGTGCCTTCCACTCTGGGGTAGTTCGCAAGACCTCTTCAAAACCAAATTGATTGACATAAATTCAGGGCTATCGCAAAATACAATTACAGCACTTGAATCTGATTGTATGGGCCGAGTTTGGATTGGCACACCAAATAACATTCATTATTATAACGGTTATACCCTTACCACGCTTGATAGTTCTCATAACCGTGTATTAAACTTTTACCCAAAGGATTCGCTGATTTTTTGCCTAACCATTGATGAATTAATAAAAGTCAATGTCTATGATTTCTCACAAGAGACTATCCAACTACCTAAAAAAGACTTCTACCATAACCAAATAGAATCGAATGGTATTCTTTTGATCAATGCAGATAAATCAGACTCGCTCTTTTATGACTTTGACTTAAAGCCAATTCAGAAAGAATTATGGAATATTCAGCATAATAATTTATACACAACTGAATTTCAATTAGAGCATTCAGTCATCAGTTATAGTACTAATGGACTTGTTTACACATCTAAAAGTGGGGTTGATAGCATTATTACTACTTCCTACTGCTCTGATGGTGCTATAATTGACGGCACTCTCTACATTGCATCACAAGATGGTGTTATTGAATTATTAGAAGTAAACGGTCAGATAAAATCAAATGTTTTATTTCCGAATCAAAATATTGATCAATTGCTTGTTGACAGTAATAATAACTTATGGATTGGTACTACATCCAGTGGATTATTCCTTATTCATTACAATACACTTAAAGGAAAGTATTTCGAAATGAAAGGGGGGAATAACTCTCCGATTGCTTGTTGGATGATATTCGAGCATCAAAATCAAATTTACACAAGCACAACAGAAGGCATAAAAGCCTTGCAAAATAATAACGAATTAAATTCAATAGAAAAATTAACCCAGGGCTTTGGAGTTTTCAGTGCAGTTAGCGGGGGTAACTTTCTTTTGATTGGAACTAAAAATCGTGGAATTTTAAAAATTGAAAATAATAGACTAAGCCAAGTTTACAAAAGTGACACCAACTCTTTAAGCAATATGATTGTGTGTATGATAGCTAATGACCAAGGTTTTCTAGCATCATCTAAAACAAGCATCATTCAACTCAACAAAACAGGTGATTTTATTTATGAGAAGCCAATGACCGGTAAAGGAAAACCTTATTTAATGCATATAAAAAAAAGAGATGAAGATTACATTGCAGCTTCAACATACGGTATAGAAATTAGAGATAACAACTTAAACTTAGTGAAACAACACACAACTGCAGATGCTCGCGTATTTTGCATGACAAGTCAATATCAAAAAGAAATATGGGCGGTTTCATTAGATGGAGGGCTGTTTAAATTGACTAACGATTCTTTAATTCCAATCCCTTTTCCTGATCACCATTTATTAACTATTCAATCTCTTGATTCTAATTCCCGTTCATTTTGGATTACCTCCTCTACCTCAGCCTACCTCTATAATGACGAAGGAATTACAGCGTATAATCATCAAAATGGCTTTCCAATTGCGGAATACAGTCAAAATGGTGTTTATTTGGATGATAACACAATATACACGACTGGAATTGGTGGAGTATTTGCATTTAACACTCAAGAGTTAGCGCCCCCTACAGGTCTACCGCAAGTTTTAATTACTCACGGAAACAATCCTTTATCTGATGAGAATAAAATTCTTGTTGATTTTGATGTTTCTAAATTCAACTTTAATGTTGAACCTATTATAATAACGGATCAAAACTTATTTAAAGTTGACTATCAGCTTAATAAATCGTCATGGATTCCTATTAATGGGCCAACTAATGTTGAGATAGATTTGCCTTATGGAACAACACTTGTAAAAGTCCGTAAGTGCAACATAGCGAATAACTTGACAGAGTTAAAAAACATAACAATTGTTCGTAGTCTGCCATTTTGGAAAAAAACGTGGTTCATCATTACCCTTATTCTATTAGGCATCATCCTATTAATTGGAATTTATAGTCTTATTCGATTTATTCAAACCAAACGAAAAATAAAACGATTGTTAGTTGAACAGAAAGTAGAACAAGAACGTCTTCGAATATCAAGTGAGTTACATGATAATATTGGAGCAAGATTAACACATATCATTTCTTCATTAGATATTGAAATGTATAAACAAAATGAGGAAACTGGAATTAGCTCTATTAATCAATTTGCACGGGAAACCATGTCTCAATTAAGAGAAACGATTTGGGCTGTTAGCAATCAATCTATCTTCTTTTCAGTTTTTCTTAAACGTGTTGAACAATACATTGTACAGGTTGACAGTCTTGCTAAACCAACTTTATCATTTGAAAATCACATACAATTGGATTATGAAATGACACCTACAGCCGTCATTAATTATTACCGTATAATACAAGAAGCCATTAATAATGCCGTTAAATATGCAAATGCGCAGTCAATAAAAGTAAGTGCTTTGGAAAACAATGGATTGGCAACTATTACAATTGTTGACGACGGACTTGGAATTGATTTGGATGCTCCTTTATTGGGGTCAGGAATTCAAGGCATGAAAAATCGAGCTCAAGAAGTAAATGCAATCATTAAAATCGAATCTAAAAAGCAACAAGGAACAACAATAACATTACAATTTAAAATAGACTAATGGTACATATGGCCTATTAATTATCCGCTTATTAAATAATAAATTTGTGATATGATAAAAATTGCAATTGCAGAAGACAATAGTTTCTTGGCCAATTCTTTAATTAATAAGCTAGGGCTGTTTGAAGATTTTAAAATCAAGTTTCATTCGCTTGACGGAAATGATCTAGTACAAAAATTAGCAATTGATTCCAACGTGGATGTTATACTAATGGACATTCAAATGCCAAATATGGACGGTATTGAAGCTACAAGTATCATCAACAAAAAATATCCGCACATCAAAATTATCATGCTCACTATCTTTGATTCTGAACAACACATATACGAGTCTTTGCAGGCAGGCGCAAGCGGATACCTCATGAAAGAGAGTTCGCCAAAAGAAATTTATGATGGAATCAATGATATTTTATCCGGCGGTGCACCTATGTCACCTTCAATCGCACTTAAAGCTGTAAAAATCATTCGGAATCCTCAATTAGTAGAACAAGAATCTGTTGATTTTAAACTGACAGATAGAGAGTTTGCAGTATTAAAACAATTGTGCAAAGGATTAAACTATAACGAAATTGCTTCCAACTTAATCATTAGCCCTAACACTGCTAGACGGCATATTGAAAATATTTACAAAAAATTAAATGTACACAATAAAGCAGAGGCCGTGGAAATTGCTTACCGCCATCAATTGGTATAGTTGACTATAGACATTTACCAAGCATACTTAATTTTACATCCTTACTTTCAAGTTGGTTTAGGTTTCAATCTTTATAACTCCTAAGGAAAATTTTAATCCTAATTCCATACCTTTGTGGAATGCCGAAAATTATTCTTGCCTGTTTATTGTTTACCGCTCTGGTTTCTCAAAGCCAAATTCATAATAGATTAGTCAAATTTAATATTGGTTTTACTTCTGAACAGGTTAATTTAAAGAATGATATTTTAAACTTTAACGATACAAGCAACCATCAGTTCGAATTTGTATCGAAGTCACCTTCTATATCCTATACACATGAGATACTCTTAGGGAATGTATTTTCTGTTTCTGGAAAACTTGGTTTTCAATATTTAAATATTTTTTACGATAATCAACATTATGGATCACCAATATTATACGGTGGCTTAAACCCAGCAGTATCTATTTTTTATAATGGAAAGTTTGAGTATTACATAAAATTGCAATTTGGTTTGATCTACCGCTTTAATGAGCCTGAATTATTGTCTGGCGTAACTCAAAGGTTGTTTCCAGATGATAAACCTCAATTTTTTGCAGGTGTAACGTTGGGAGGGTTCAACTATTATTTTACGGATAAATTAGGGCTCAATTTAGAACTGTCTATTTGGTCTCCTGAATTGCTAACCTTTGGATTGTCTTACCGCTTTTTTAGAGGAGAAATTCCAACAATTCAGGAATTGCAAGAACTTTAATTCACCCGTGATTTTTACAGATATTATGCGAGTTGATTCTCTAAAGAAAGGTGCTATTTCCAATTTTGTATTTAACTTCGTTATATGACAGATCGGATTACCTATTTTGTTGATGTAATTCTACCATTAAGTATTCCCAACACCTACACCTACAGGGTGCCGCATGAAATGAATGCTGATGTTGGTGAGGGCTCTCGTGTAATTGTACCTTTTGGTAAATCAAAATACTATACTGCAATTATTCGCAGAATACATCAGGAGGTACCTACAAAATATACAGCCAAGTATATTGAAGGCGTTTTGGATCATGAGCGAATTGTCACGTCAAAACAATTCACACTATGGGAATGGATCTCTGATTATTATATGGCTGATCTAGGAGATGTTATGAATGCTGCATTACCCAGTAATTTTAAGCTGGCTAGCGAAACAAAAATTTCCCTTCACCCGGAGTTTGATCGTGATGAGCAAGAACTATCTGATAAAGAATTTTTAATTCTTGAATCACTACAATTACAAGATGAATTGACAATTAAAGAAGTGGCTGAAATTGTTAAAATCAAAACGGTACAACCGCTTATCAAAAAACTTATTGAAAAGCGAATTGCCATTGTTAGTGAAGAATTGAATGCAAAATACAGTCCTAAGTACGCCACGTTTATTCAAATTGCACCAGAAATTGAAAACGAATCAGAATTAGGCGAAGTTTTAAATCACCTTGAATCGTCTAAAAGAAATGAAAAGCAAGTTAACGCCTTGCTCAAATTAGTCGAATTAACAGGATGGAATAAATCCGTTCAGGTTCCTATTTTAAAAAAGACCATTTTATCGCATGACATTTCAGAATCTGCTTTAAATACTTTAGCAAAAAAAGAATTGATTCAAATTTTTTCTGCAGAAATATCCCGTTTAGGATCTTCAAATGATGATGAAATTGAAATTAAAGAACTTGCCCCAGCGCAAGAACAAGCATATGTAGAAATTAAAGACCATTTTCAGGACAAAGGCATTGTTTTATTGCACGGCGTAACTTCTTCAGGAAAAACTGAGATTTATGTTAAGCTCATTACAGAGCAAATTAAGCAAGGCAAACAGGTATTGTTTTTATTACCAGAAATCGCATTAACAACTCAATTGATTTCTCGATTAAAAAAATATTTTGGTGACTTAGTAGGAGTTTATCATAGCCGATTTAATCAAAATGAAAGAATTGAAATTTGGAACAAAGTTCTAAACAACGATCCCAATCAGTTTAGAATAATACTTGGTGCACGCTCATCTGTTTTTTTACCTTTTCAAAATTTAGGTTTAGTAATTGTTGATGAAGAACATGAAAACTCCTTTAAACAATACGACCCTGCTCCTAGATATAATGCACGTGACACAGCCATTGTATTAGGTACTTTATATAAAGCTAAAGTTTTACTAGGCTCAGCTACACCTTCAATTGAATCATTTTATAATGCGCAAGAAGGTCGATATGGTTTGGTTACTTTATCTGAAAGATTTGGTGGTGTGCAAATGCCTGAAATTTTATGCGCAGATATTGAAAAAGAGACGAAACGTAAAACCATGAAGTCACACTTCTCTTCATTTTTAATGGAAAAAATGACGGAAGCATTTGAAAATAAAGAGCAAGTTATTCTTTTCCAAAACCGCCGTGGATATAATCCCGTATGGTCTTGTGAGATGTGTGGTTGGACACCTCAATGCAAAAATTGTGATGTTTCTCTTACTTATCATAAATCTAGCAATGTGCTAAAATGCCACTATTGCGGTTATTTCGTTTCTCCTCCCTCCTCTTGTGGTGGTTGTGGTAGTCGAAAATTGAAAATGTTAGGCTTTGGAACTGAAAAAATTGAGGATGAATTAAGTATCTATTTCCCAGAAATTACCATTAAGCGGATGGATCTTGATACTACCCGTGCAAAAAACGCTTATCAAAACATTATTACTGATTTTGAAAATCGTGAAATTGATGTTTTAATTGGTACACAAATGGTTACTAAAGGATTAGACTTTGACAACGTGGGTCTTGTTGGAATCATGAGTGCTGATCAAATGCTTAATTTTCCAGACTTTAGAGCTTTTGAACGTTCCTATCATTTAATGTCGCAAGTAGCTGGGAGAGCTGGAAGAAGTTCTAAACGTGGGCAGGTTGTAATTCAAACTTATGATCCTAACCATTGGATTATACAAAAAGTAATTGCTCATGATTTTACTGGAATGTATACGCAAGAAGTTATTGAACGCCGTAACTTTCATTACCCGCCCTTCTTTCGAATCATTGTGATTAAGTTAAAACACCGTAATAAGGACACACTTGAATTTGGTTCTGCTATGCTAGCGAAAAAATTACAAGATGTTTTTAAAGATCGAGTTTTGGGACCGGAAGTTCCGCCTGTTGGCAGAGTTCGTAATTTTTATCTTAAAAATATTCGTATCAAATTTGAACGAGATGCCTCTCCCAAAAAAGTGAAGAACATTATTAAAGAAAAGATTGATTTTTTCCTTTCTGATCATGATTTTAGATCTATTCGTGTCGCAATTGACGTTGATCCTCAATAATCATAATCTGCCTTTAAATTTGGATTCAAAACCAACAAACAGTTTTAAACAATTGATGAATTACCAATTGGATTTTCATAATTCTTAATTATATTTCACCTCTATAACATCCCCATGCGCGCAATACTGTCCTTCATCAAGCTTTTAATTTTTGGCATTTGGTCATTTATTGCCATTATGATTGGTGGATTTCTATACATTGTTAGATGGAAGGATGGAATGGCTTGGATAGCCAAATATTTCTGGGCCCCAGTAGTATTACCTGTTATTGGTGCACGTGTAACAATCGAAGGATTAGAAAAAATTGATTCCAATCAGAGCTATTTAATTATGGGGAATCATAATTCATTTATAGATATTCCTGTTTTATTCAAAACAATGCCTTTTTACACCTACTTCATTGCAAAAAAAGAATTGCGAAAGATTCCTTTACTAGGTTGGTATATTGAAGCTTATGGAATGATTTATATTGACCGCTCTGATCGTTTAAAAGCAAAAGAAAGCATTGCTCATGCAGGTAAACTGGTATCTGAAGGTAAACGAATTATTATTTTTCCTGAAGGGACTAAAAGTAAAGATGGTAAAATTGCGCCATTTAAAAAAGGAGGTTTTCATTTAGCAGAACAGGCACAGGTTCCTATTTTACCTCTAAAAATTGAAGGAGCTCGTAAAGTATGGCCCAATAAACAGCCTTTTAAATTAGGGTTTGGCACAATTAAGGTAATTGTAGGTGATGCTATTTGGCCAGATGATCTAAAAGAAATGGAAATTGGTGACAGAGCGAATCATTTAAGAGAAGTGATAAAAAAACTATAACTCGGTTATTGGATAATTTAATCAAACATCAATTCTGTCCATCTAGCTAAAATTAAATCGGCATACTTATCTTTGTTTAAACCATAACTGCCTAAGGCAAATCCATCATTAAATTCGACTAAGGCCGTTTCTCCAGTATCTAAAACTCCAAAATCAATCCCATACCCTGCAGTGCTTTCTTTCGCTGCATCAAAATCATTAATCGCTTTTTCAACTTCATTAAGATTGAGTTTAATAGATTTATCTCCCGCATAATGCTTTACTCCTATTATTTTTGAATGCTTAATAAATACGCGGTATTCTGTAAGCCAATTCACAACTTCGGACGAATATATTTCTAAATGTTTCGATTTTCTTGAAAGCTCGAAATATTCAACATTACTCTTAACAACAAATCCAGTAAAGGACTTAGAATCATACCTTGGTTTTATAAATTGATTATAAAAACCTCCATTTTGGCTTTCAGTTATAAATTTCCCAAGTGCAATTTGCCTTACTTTTCGTTTTAAATAAGGACGTAACGAACAAGGGTAAGAATCTACCTTAACTTGAACTCCTAACCTCTTAAAAACGGTTCGCATTACTTCATGGTCTCCAACCAGAAAATTTTCTGGTTTTAAATCTAACTGATTCCTTGAAAGTCTTTTAGTGGTAAATAATTCTGAACTCATCCCTCTATCTTCCAATACAGTCTTTAATTCAAGATATTCAGGTTCCATTTTTCCATGCCCATATTCCTGTATGTAAACTTTCTTTATTAACACAGAATTACGGCTTTCGTTTCTTATTCTTAGGAAAGACATTTGGAATCAAAAACAGCATAAACAAAACATAGAGTACACTCATAAATAACATTCCTCCAGGGCCGAAGTAACCGACTACCCAAACCAGTAACACGTACATAGCAGTCATTACTGAAGTCAATATAATCGCCGTATTTCTATCCATTATTCTATTGTTTTAATTGTATAAAGTAGTTTATAAATTCACTCCTGTTCTGCCTTTTCAAGATAACCTAAATATAGTTGTTTCTCTAATTAATTGAATTAATTCTACCCTATTTACTAAATCAAACCTTGTAGTATTAAGATACTCAACCAAGTCTCTTATATTTGTTTAATCAAAGTATACCAATCAATGACAACTGAAATCAAACATTATTCTGAGCTAACCAAAGACGAATTTCACGATACAATTGCTTTGCGGATAGCTGTTTTCGTAATTGAACAAAATTGCCCCTATCAAGAATTAGATGGACTAGATAAAGATGCCTATCATTTGCTTGTTAAAGAAAATGGTAAAATAATCGGTACTACTCGAATTCTAAAACCAGGTGTTGCTTATAAAGAAACTGCGATAGGACGTGTTGTTAGTGCTATTGATAAAAGACATTTAAAGCTCGGACATGTCTTAATGGAAGCTTCTATGCGTTTTATTCAAGAAGAAATGAACGAAAAAGCTGTTCGACTTTCCGCCCAAACACATTTAAAAGGCTTTTACGCTAAACATGGCTTTGTTCCTACAGGAAAAGACTATTTGGAAGATGGAATTCCTCATAGTGAAATGTTATTCAATGCCTAAATTAATCCACTTGCAATCAGTCCATTCCATTTTTGGCAGCAAATTTGCTTCTTAGACAGTATTAAACCAGTGCAGATGAAATTAGAATTTAAAAATGTAATGCCTTTCCCGCTTAAAGAATATCAGCATGATAATTCAAGCGTATGGAAAAGTGGATTTTCATTAGAATTTCCAAAAAAAGTATTGTTAAATGCAAGTAGCGGTAAAGGAAAATCCACCTTTGTAAGCACCGTTTACGGACTTAGAAAAGATTATACCGGTACAGTTTTATTGGATGATAAACCAATAGACACACTTTCAATTCATGATTGGATTGAACTGCGCCGCACAAAACTAAGTGCCATTTTTCAAGACTTGCAACTTTTTCCAGAACTAAGCGTTTGGGAGAACTTGATCTTAAAAAATCAATTAACCAATCATAAAAACGAAAGTGAAATCGAATCCATGTTGGTAATGCTTGGCATTGGTGACAAAAAAGAGCAGAAATGCGGAACGCTTTCACTGGGTCAGCAACAACGTGTTGCAATTATTAGATCTTTATTACAGCCTTTTGACTTGTTATTAATGGATGAGCCTTTTAGTCATTTAGATGAAGGAAATGCAAAAATTGCACTCGACTTAATTGCAAAAGAAACAGATTTGAATGGAGGTGGCTTTGTGCTAACAAGTTTAGGTAGCTACCACGGATTTACTTACGATCATGAACTAAAACTTTAAGGCTATGTTAAAGAAGATTTTATTTAGAGATAGCAAGAACTTACAGTTCATATTTGCTACAGCAGGCGCTTTGATTGGTTTAACGGCTTTATTGTTAAGCTTGCAATTAATTATGGATGTGCAATCCTTCCACTCAAATGAGGAAGAATTATTCGGACCAAACTCTGTCGTTATCCAGAAAAAGGTAACCAAATTAACCTCTATTGGGATGAATTCAACTGAATTTAGCCCTAAGGATATTCAATCGTTAAAGGATAAAGAATTCATTACAGATGTTGCTCCATTCAAATCTGCCGATTTTAAAGTTGGAATTTCTGAAGTTGAAGGCGACGGTTTACCGCATTTTTATGCAGACATGTTTTTTCAAGCAATCCCCAATCGATTTATGGATATTAATGTAGATTGGGACTGGAATGAGAATAGTGAATTTATTCCAATTGTGCTACCTCGAGATTTTATCATGATTATTAATTATGGTTTTGCACAAAGCCAAGGAATGAATCAAATTTCAGAAGAGCTCTTAATGGCTGCAAGGCTAACCATTTATGTTGACGGTAATGGTAAAAAAACGCAAATGATAGGACGCGTTGTTGGATTTTCGCATAAAATCAGTTCTATTTTAGTTCCTGAAGCATTTCTAACACATGCCAATGGAATTTATGGAAATGGACAAATTAAAAATCCTTCAAGAATATTCATAACCACTAAGGATGATAGTTACGGCGAACTAGATGATTTAATGGACGAAATGAACTTAGACATTAATAAATCAGCCATTGATGTAGCTAAAATTAAAACAATTATTGCGGTAGTTATTGGCATATTTGGAATAGCGTCCGTATTAATTATGCTACTTTCCTTATTGGGCTTTGTTCAATATTCACAGTTAGTTTTAAGCAAGGCGTCTTATGAAATAAAGACGTTACTAAGGCTTGGCTATTCAATTAAAAGTATTGTTAATACCTTTATAAAACAATTGAGCATTACTTTCGGTATTATAACTGTTTCGGCCATTGCAATTATGTTTTTTGTAAAAATTGTAGTTGTTAATACCTGGTTAGAAGACAATGGTATTAATATAGAAGGCTCAAGTTTAATAACGACTATTGCCGTTGCTATTTTGTGTTTCGGATTATTTATAGTATCCAATTATTTAAACATTAAAAAAACGGTTAATAAATTGGGAGATGCATAAAAACGTTAATTTTTTGTTAAACAAATAACCTAAGATGTTTTATCTTCGTCTGTCCTTTAAATTTAGAGTGTAACATTAAAACTATTATGAAGTATTTAATTTTTCTTTTTTCGTTAATAACTGTATTTACGACACAGGCACAGTCAGATGTAGCAGCAATTTCGCAACCTGTTAAAATAACTGCAGATGTTTCGGATACAATAATTTATTTGGCACGTTACTTTGGTGACAAACTATATTATGCTGATACCACAGAGTCTAAAAATGGTATTATTCAATTTGAAGGAAGCAAACATAGAGGTGGACTTTATGCTATCATTCTTCCGAACGGCAAACCGTTTGATTTCATTATTGACAATGAAGTGGTTGATATTCGCATTAAAAACATTGAAAATCCTGTAACAGGAATTGAAGTGAAGAAATCTATAAACAACAAACTTTTCTTTGATTATATGAACTATATGACTGAAAAGCGAATAGAAAGTAAAGCTATTGGTCCTAAATTAAAATTACCGGAAACTACTGAAAAAGAAAAAGCTGAATACAAAGCACAATTAAACAAAATCAATGATGATGTAGTAAAAATGCAACAAGATATCATCAAAAACCATTCTGATAAATTTGTTGGATTGATGTTAAACATGACTATTGATCCTAAATTACCTGAACATCCGAGAGATGAAGATGGTAATATTACTGACTCTAACTTTGTATACAACTATTATGTAAACCATTATTGGGACAATGTTAATTTGAAAGATTATAGAACTGTTAACACTCCAGTTTTTCATAATAAATTAGATCGATACTTTTCAATGAAAGGTGTTGTTCAAATTCCAGATTCAGTTTTTCATTATGCTAAAAAACTAATTAGTAAAACAGATCCCGTAGATCAAAACAATAAAGTATTTCAATACATAGTTCACCACGTTACAAATAAATACGAGACTTCTCAAATTATGGGAATGGATAAAGTATTTTATTTCATGGCTAAGACTTACTATTGTGAGCCCAATAACCTTGCTTACTGGATGACTCCAGAAAATACAGAAAAGGTATGTAACCGTGCAGATAAAATTAGTCCTACAATTGTGGGTAATCCTTCAATTCCAATTATCCTTCCAGATTCAACTGAAAACAATTGGATTAGTACTTACGATATTGAAGCAGACTATACAATATTGTATTTCTGGGATCCAAACTGTGGCCATTGTAAAAAGGTAACACCTAAGCTTCAAACTTTATACGATAAAAAATTCAAACCAAGAAATGTAGAAGTTTATGCCATTGGTAAGGCAACAGGAGAAGAATTTGGAAAATGGAAAGAGTTTATTATAGAACATAACCTAACGTTCTATAATGTTGGCGTTACTCCAAAAGTATATAAAGCTGCAACTGACACTACAAACAATCAAAGAGATTTAACGAAATTACTTCGTGAACACACAACACTTCAAAGTTTAAATTATGCTGACACATGGGATGTATACTCTACCCCACGTATCTTTATTTTAGATAAGGACAAAAAGATTATTTACAAACAAGTAAGCATTGGTCAATTGGAAGAGATCATTGATAAGTTGACTGGACATGAAGATGACGAGAAATTATTCCCGCTTTCTAACCCAGAAAATGGTGATAATCCACCTTCTGAATAAATTATTTCAAAAATATTCTTGGAAAAGCCTTGGCAGTTAATGTCAAGGCTTTTTCTGTTAACAGCACCAAAACACTGACTAACAAAGGGATAACACATAGTCTATCAATTCAATGTTTTTTATCGATTTCATGTGAATTCATTATTTTTTTAACCGATCTAGGTGTTTACACCTAATTATAAGTATTAACACTTATTTTTATATCGAAAAAATTCGTACATTTGGGGAAGTAAAAGACACCTTTTGTCGAAAAGAATAAAAAAAGATAATTTAAGCTTAACGATAATATAATAGTTTGCTTAACTTTGTCTCAGATTTAAACAACGGTTTGAACTTAAAGTATTTAATGATTGGAGTGAGTAGCCAGAGTAGAAGATAGTAATATTTTACTTTTTCATAAGTTTTGGGTTAATGAAGAATTCTTCGAAAAGCGACTCACTCCTTCTTTTTACAACACATATTGATCATCCCGTTTCAAAATATATAAGAATAGGGAGCACTTGGTTTCTTAGTAGATATTACTTTTTCATAAGTTTTGGGTTAATGAAAATTCTACGTTCAATGTGCTCCCTTCTTTTTTTTTCAATAGTTTTTTATCACTTCTTAAAATATCCTAGGTATTTATACGTTATATAGTATATAACTTACTTTTTATGTAAGGTACTTTATTAAAGTACGTCTAAAAACGAGAGGGGAGCGCAGCGGCGTAGACAGAATGGTATCTTTTCATAGGTTTTGGGTTATTGTATATATCATTTCGACGTTGCTAGCCGCTCCCCTTTTATATTCAATTTTCACATTTCAAAAACTGGAACTAAGTATAAATCTCAGCCTAACTTAAGAATACAACAGTATTAAACTATTAATCAATAACTAAGATTGTGATTTAATATGAATATTAAGTCCGCTATTAATAACAGCTCCTAATATCAAACCTTAGCGAATCCTTATTACTTTCTCTTTAAAATTAGATTTGGCCACATTCAAGTCAACCTTGGTAGAAATACCATTTACGTTGCCACGTTCTGTAAATTGCCAAATTATAGCGTTAGGCATATCCATATAAGGATTTTTACGATTGTATGACGCCAGCCAATACAACTCATCATCCAAGGTAGTATTATGCAAATAGTCTTTATAAAAAGAAACGTAAGTGTAAATCATTGGCCGTGACTCCAATATTTCATCTACACGATTAATAAATACCGTTAACGAATCAACCAACTTAGATTTACTCTGATTACCTATAACTTCTATATCAACCACTGGAATAAGCTTAAAGTTATAACGCTTAATCGTTTCGCAATAAAACAACGCTTGCTTTTCCGCAGAGGCATCTGGCTGATAATAATGATAAAACCCATAATTCATTCCATGCGCCGCAAACCCTTCTGCGTTTTCATCAAATTTAGAGTCTAAAAAATTAGTGCCTTCTGTTACTTTAATATAAACAAATTGAATGCTATCCTTTGCTGATCCCATTTGCATGGCTTCTTCGTAATTAATCTCTCCTTGATGATGAGAAATATCCATTCCAATTATAGGATATTCAGGCGGAATTGCAACACCATAATCGCTATAAATAAATGATGCGCGTTTGGTTTGAAGCAAGATATACGCTATAGTACTTAGAAAGACTCCTACAATTAAGAATATGACAACTCCTTTAAACTTCATTTAAGTCTATTACTAAGCCATCAAACGCCACCTCTACATTTGCGGGTAGTTCTTCCATCAAATCCTCATGTTTACCAATTAAATGGCTTAAATGTGTTAAATACGCCTTTTTAGGACCTATTCTTTCAATGATCTGCAATGCTTGATCCAATGTAAAATGAGAAATATGCTCTGTTTTTCGCAAGGCGTTTATCACCAAATACTTCGACCCCTCTAATTTCTTCATTTCCTCCTCTGCGATATAATTGGCATCCGTAACGTATGAAAAATCTCTAACGCGAAAAGCTTTTACTGGTAATTTGTAATGTAAGACGTTAATTGGAATTACTTTTTCTCCCAAAACCATGAATGGCTCATCCCCTATCTTGTTTAAGTTTACTTGCGGAATTCCTGGATATTTAAAATCGCCAAACACATAATGAAATTCTTTTTTCAATCCTATTTCTACCAAGTCGGATGCATAAATCTCCATTGGTGATTGTGTCCTATAATTAAAAGCTCGCACATCATCCATTCCAGCAATATGATCTTTATGCTCATGCGTATACAGCACTGCTTCTAAATTTTGAACATTTTCTCTAAGCATTTGCTGTCTAAAGTCAGGCCCAGTATCAATCACTATGTTCTTTCCGTCAATGGATAACATCAATGAGGTTCTCAAGCGTTTATCTTTTAAATCTTTAGATAAACACACATCACAATTACAGGCAATTACAGGAACGCCTTGTGAGGTTCCTGTTCCTAAAAATGTGGCCTTAAATTCACTCATGTCTCAATTAGGTTAGAGATGTAAAATCCAGATATCTCCATTTTTTTGATCCATTTGAATGATTCCGAATGTGGCATTGTAATAAACTTTTGAAAAATTTGACTCATTATCCAATGCAGGATCAGTACTTGTTAGTGGGTTAATTTCATAAACATTAGACCATTCTGTTCCATTAATCTCAATTGAACTATGAAAAGTGACTAACTCTGAAAAAAATCCAGTTTCTATAGCAGTTTCATTTATTGGGGTTTCGAAAATGTTCGTTCTAACTGTACCAAACACATCTCGATAAGGCATGTAAATTGCCAAAGATTTATGATACTCATTCTCAACCTGTATATAACGAAGACGAAACTCTACTTCTAAACCCGGATCTACATTAAAAGAAAAAAAAGTCTGATCCCAAGCAAATACCTGCTTGGTTGCTAGTCGTTCTTTATAGTTTAAAATTAACTCTGATGTAAAATCTGGTGATTTCTTATATACCTTATCGTCTGTTCCATTAGGAACGAATGCTATTTCAGCTTCCGTAAAAGCAGAAGCGCCAGCTGGCAATACAGGTCCTTCAGGTTCGGTTTCCTTATTACAAGAAACCATTCCTAAAAAAAATATAGCGATATATAAAAACTGTTTCATATTAATCAATTGCGCTAACGCCTCCCCATATAATAACGATATCCAAATCCAATGCTTAAATAGCGTGTAATACCTTGATAATCTTCTTCAAAAAGGGTTGAAATGTCATTCATGCATAAGTCTTCATTTGAAAACTCATGAAAATAGAAACTATAACCTAAAATCATTGAAAACCCATGTTCTGAAACCTTATCAGTTAGCATTACCATTTCTACTTGAGGTTCTACAAAAAATGATTCTGAAATATGTTGTCCACCATGCTTTACTTTGCAAGAATCATTGAAATTCATTAAAAACGAATACCCGCCCCTTATGCTTCCAGTAAATGAAATTCTTTCAGTTGTAAATTTTTCATACCCTAAAAACGCGTAAGCCCCTGGCGATTGCATTCCGCCTGAAATTGCAGTATTACTAAAAGCAAATGAGTTAAGAGTGAAAAACGTATATTTTAATCCTAAACCAACAGTTAAACCTTTGAAAGCATTATATCGAAAATCAACCCCTGCATTCAACAACCCCTCCATTGTGTGTTCAAAAGCTGGGTTTTGAGGCTTAGCTGGCACACCTAGATCTAAACTAAAACTTCCAGTTGGTGAAAAAGTAGAAGTTTGACTGTAGGCATTTGAAACAATAAAAAAGGAGCAAATAAATAGGTAAAGAATTAAACTGCTTTTTTTCATTGTTTTCATAAGTTTTTAGTGTTTACCTATATTGATTTTTCTCAATATTGAGGTTCCCTCCGTTTTTAAAGATAAATAATAAATCCCATCTTGGTACTTAGTCGGATCAAAATCAACAACATTCTCTTGTGCTTCTAATTCTTCAACTAATAATACCTCCACTTCTTTTTCATTTTCATCCAACAATGTAAGCGTTACTTCTAATGGTTTTGATAATTCAATTAGAAACTGCGTTTTGCTTTCATAGTTATCATAACGAGAGGTTGTTAATGTAACATCATTTACCGCCAACAATTTATTTCGTTTAAAACGTTTAATGAAATATACATAGCTCACAACAAAAAACATAACAGCCGCAACTGCATATAAGATGCCCAAAATAATATCTACCGACTCTGCTTTCCCCATTTCTAAAGTGTAATTACGTTCTCAATTTTAGCAACTGCTTTATAGCGATCAATAATTGCTTCACTACTCAACATCATTTCTTTTATACTCACAGAAATGAAATTTCCATTTTTAGAGGCTCTAGAACTAAACTCAGCTGTTTCACTAAAACATCTTTTAATATCAACCACCTTTTCTGGATTTTGCTTTACAATAAACTTGTAAAGGTATACCGAAGGGTATTCGAGCTCTGCTAACAATTCTCTAAGTTTCTCGTACTGATCAGGCATGGCTTATGATTTTATTGGCACGTAAACAATTTTCTACTAAAGTATCAAACGGTTTTTTTTGTGCTTTTATTACGTCGCAAAGATAATCCTTTATTTCTTTCTCTTTCAGGTTTAATTCACGAATCCGCTTCAAAATATTATAGGCGTCAATCGATTTTGACATCTTGATTTCTTTGTCATCAATCATCAATTTTTGAGGCACATAGCATTGCAATTTTTTCAGCAATACAACCTGAAATTGATAGAGGCTCGTTAACACAGCATAAAGTTCAGATGCTGACTGCGCAATACTCACCTTATGTTTGAGTTGTAATTGGTCAGAAATATATCCTTCTAAGAAAACCACTAACTCTTGCATTAAAACCTCTTCAGTTAAGACAACAACGGAATAATTGAGTTGATTTTTTTCTTGCAAACTCAATAATTGCTCCAATTTTTTGATTTCTTTTAAAATCAACTTAGGATGCGGAATCTCTCGCAAAAATTTTTGCTTTTGTTCAAATAATTGGAGTTTTAGTTCTTCAGTCACAAGTTTATTTATTGCATCAAATTTACAGTAAATAAGTTGATGATTCTTGGCTAAGTCAGAAAATTCAACGTAGCGCATTCAAAAGTCTATTAATCTTAGTAAATCTCATGTAAATGGGTTAACAACGATAATTAAATATTGTCAATTGAACGTTGTAAATTACACATTGATTATGCTTAGTTTTGTACAACTACGTTAAAATGAGAATAATTGAAGACATCCGCCGAGAATTAAACAACCTTCCAGGAGAAGCAGCTCACAGAGACATGATTCCTTTTAGGTTAACTGCTTCTGAAGCATTAAAAACGCCTATTGATTACAAACTGTCGGCTGTATTAGTATTGCTTTATCGCCAAAATGACGAATTACATTTCATTTTAACCGAGCGGCAAGACTATGACGGAAAACACTCAGGCCAAATTAGTTTACCCGGTGGAAAAGCAGAACCTGAAGACGCTTCAACTCGTGTTACGGCGTTAAGAGAAACGCATGAAGAAATTGGAGTTGCTCCTGGGTTAATTGACGTTTTAGGACAAATGACGCAAGTTTATATTCCTGTCAGTAACTTCTTAATTCACCCTTATGTTGGTTTCACTTCTGGTGTTCCAACAATCGCAGCTGATCCACGTGAAGTAAAATCTGTACTCCACTGCTCTGCTAGAGACTTGCTAAATGATGAGCACAGAACACTTACGAAGATTCAAATGAAAAATGGTGCTTGGATGAAAGACATTCCTGCCTTTTTATTAGAAGAGAAAATAGTTTGGGGGGCAACCGCCATCATTCTAAATGAGCTAAAAATGGTTCTAAATAGAGAGTCTTTGGATTTTAATATTTAGCACTTGGTACTCGGCATTTAAAAACGCTGATATTCAAAGCTATACAATTGCCAATTAATCATTGAACATTGCTAATTGCTAATTGTTAATTGTTAATTGTTAATTGTTAATTGAAAACGCTATCCTTGATGCAAGTTCTCAATATTATCGTCCCATTCTTTTGGATGAGGATCTCCTAACTTACCTAAAGACTTTGCAACAATCATTGACACAGTTGCGTCACCAGTAACATTGACAGTCGTTCGCAGCATATCTAAAGGTCTGTCCACAGCAAATATTAAAGTAAGACCAATTGCAATTTGTTCTGGTGAAAATTTTCCCACGGCTTGTAAAACAATAACCAACATCACCATTCCAGCACCTGGAACAGCTGCTGAACCTATAGATGCCATAAGCGCTGTTAGTATAATAGTCATTTGATCCATCAAAGTTAAATCAACTCCCAAAGCCTGTGCAATAAACACAGCCGCAACGGCTTGATATAAGCTTGTTCCGTCCATATTAATTGTTGCACCAACTGGTAACACAAATGACGACACTTCTTTTTCTACACCCAAATGCTCTTCTACCCTTTCCATTGTAACAGGTAAAGTTGCTGCACTACTACTTGTTGTAAATGCCAATAATTGCGCTGGAGCTAATTGTTTTAAAAACCACAACGGATTCTTTTTAACGACTAAACCAACCAACATCAGGTAAAACCCAATCATAATTAATAATCCAAATACAACTGTTAAGCCATACCAAATTAAAGCATAAAGAATCTCTGGACTTTCAGAAGAAACTACAACAGTTGCCAATAATGCAAAAACGGCATAAGGTGCCCCCAACATAATTAGGTCCACCATTTTCAAAACAATATCATTTAAACCGTCAAAAAAGTCTTTAATTGGTTTTGATTTATCTTCGGGAATAAGCAACATGGCAATTCCAAAAAAGATGACAAAGAAAATAACTTGAAGCATATTTCCGTTATCTCCTAAAGCGCCAAACAAATTAGACGGCACCATATCTACAATAAAATCCAACGGTCCACTACTCATCTGTGAATCGGCAGTCTCTAGCTTTGATACAATTCCAGAGTTTCCTGCATATGTATCCGTCATAGTTTTAACCGTTTCATCTGATATTCCATTACCCGGCTGCGCTATATTTACGGCCAATAATCCAATACAAATTGCCACAATTGTTGTTCCGACATAAATGAGAATTGAACGTCCTCCAATTTTTCTAAATTTTGAAATATCTTTTAAGTCGGAAATACCTTTCAATAATGACGCAACTATTAATGGAATTGCAATTAGTTTGAGCAAATTAACAAATATCTTTCCCCAAGGTTTAATCCAATCAATAACAAATTGTTTTCCAGACGAAGCACTTACTCTAGAAACTTTTTCAAGATCTGAAACTCGATTACTTAGTTCTCCAATCTTTTTCTGTAAACGTTCTCGCTCTTGAAATTTTTCTAACGAACCATTAGAGGTTGCCAAAGCATCATTAATCAAAACCAGTTCGGCCTGCGCAGCATGCAGGTCCTCAACGGTATTCTCCAATAAATCTTTGTTCTTTTTTACTTCGGCGATTTCTTCTTTACTCGGCGTTCCAACCCCAATCATTACTATTCCAAACACCACCCCCAACAACATTCCTACTAGTATTTTTAAATGTAGTGGAAATTTCTTTTTTGATTTTGATGTGGAACTTGAAGCCATATATTGATATCGTTAACAGTAGATTTGCAAGGATATGAAATTAATAAAAAAAATTAGTCTTTCACTGCTTGCTTTTGCAAATATGAAGAGGTAGTATAAATTGCCTCAACAACAATATTTACATCCTCCTTTATAACAAACTCGCTTAGACCAACATGGTCTAGATTTCTAACATTCCAATCGTAGGTGTATCCCAATTGAGTCCATGGATATTTATCATATAATTCACACTCATAATAACGACTAACTCTATTATCATTCACCCAATTCATGTAAACAGAATCTACACTATTTGGAAAACACAAATCACATTTTTGATCCGTAATTTCATTATCTGGGCAAGGTCGAAATAAATCTGCTGGTTTAACCCAAAATTCTACAAAATAATTATAAGTTGAATTAGCAGGCAATCCTAGCAACTGTTTTAAACGTAAATTTGTATCCAACACTTCCTCCTTTTGAAAAAAAGTCAGTAATTCAGGTGAAGTTGTTACCCAAATTTCATACGGTCCAGTATTGTAAAATCCAGAATCTAAATAAGGTTCATAATAAGAGGCATTTCCTTTCCAGGTTACAACGAGTAAATAGTCCTCTCCATCAATTGTTCTCCATGTTAATTTTTCATTTTGTCGATTAATTGCAATCAAATTATCGTAAACCTTTTCAGGAGCAGGAGACATAGCATTTTCAATCGCTGATTGATAAACTTGTTCTGTTGATTGAGCATTAAAATCTTTTGAAGTTTCTTTTATTGAACCACAAGAATAGATTAAAATAATTAACGTAGGAATTAGCGCCTTTGAAATTTTCATAGCTAGTGTTTTAGGTTGATTAAGTGCCGTAAGATAAACAACTATTCATGAAAACATATACAAGAATGGCACTCTTTATGAAAATGAACCAATGAACTCTAAAAATCGCCTCAACACAACTTTGTTTAAGCATTACATGCTGAGACGATTAAAAACATTTATCGAAAAATAAGTGTCATAAACGAGGATTATTTAACCACAATTTTTTCTATCGTTTGCTCAATCATCAAAATATAAGTACCAGCAGGTAATTTCTTAACATCCAATTTAACATTGTTTTCATCAAGTGAATCAATTCTTAATTCTTCCGCTAATTCTTTTCCAATTATATCAAATATTTGTATCAACTTATTCGAAACGTCTTCTCCTGTTACTGTTAAATAATCATAAGTTGGAGTTGGATAGATACTAAATTCATAACCTCTCACTTTCTCTACTCCCACGCTGTTAACAACAAAACAATCTGACATTCCTTCACAGTTTTCTTCTGTAATTATTACTGCATAAATCCCATTTGTTTCAGCAATATACGTTTGCGAAGTTGCCCCATCAATTGGATCATTATCATTTTCACAATCTACCCATTGGTATGTTGCGCCTGATAAATTGGCTGTTAAAATATTTTCATTTTGAGTCACTGTATATGTTGGGCTTTCGGAATAGATACATGTTCTTAATTTGTATTGCTCAATTTCGGATTCTGTCATTAGATGAATTCCTGCTGCTGGTGCTGCTTCAATAGTGAAATAATAAAATGACTCAGCATCCTCAATACTAAATCCTATTGATACATAATAATCAATATAGGGTTGATGTTCTGGACTTCCTTCAGGATAATCCGTAGCTTCGTTCACGCCATCACTCCAAGAGTGCACTCCTACTTCTCCATTCTCATCAACAACTCGAACTGCACCTGCTAAAAACATGTCTACTGCACCTGAAGCAATAAATGCATCATCATCATAGGCATTTACTGCTGGCAAGTAAAATTTATACCCTTCCTCATACAGTGCGTAAGATGCTTCAAGGTTGGCTTCATCATCATCACTACCTGGCATTTGCATAAACACTAATGTTGTTACCTCCGGATAGGACGTTATAAAATTATCAACTATATCTGGTGTTGTACCATCAATGTATCCATGAAGCACCGCAAATGTTGATGTTGGATCTTCTACCTCAATACTTAAGGGTGAATCTTCACTTAAAGATAAAGTGGACAAGTAAGAAGCTAAACCCAACGTATCGATTATACAATCACAACTTTGTGATGTTTGAAATGTTGATTGTCCCCAAAGAGAACTGGAAGAAAGTAGAATGAATACCATTCCTTTTTTTAATGCGTTTTTCATTACATGATTTTTTTTTATTAATCCAAAATACTGGAGATCAACAAAGTAAATCACACAATATTACAGGTATACTATATTAATTAAGTTAAGGTACATGGCGAAATGCCATGAGGAGCTGATCAAATCTTCAATTTCTTCCTTAACGGTAAAATTTGATCAGGTACTAGAACAATACAAGCTCCATTCAGTTGTGAAGATAATAAAATTATTTTATGCAACACTGGAATTATAAAGTTTGAATCACTGTACATTTCATAAATCAATTTTAAAAATTCACACTTTTGATTTTGATTTGAAGACTTAATTTTTGTTAATAACATGCTAATCAATCAGTCTTTTTAAAATGCAACAAATTGGTATTCAATAGAATTATCTATTTTTACATAAAGTTCTATCATAATCTATTCATCACTTCATTCCTATTAGAATGCGAATCTTTTTATTAAGCTTATTGTTATTTGTACAAACCGCCATTTATGCACAGTTAGAAATGCATGTATTCGGTTTGGAGCAGTATTCGGATTTTATGAATAAAAAAACACAGGTTAAAATTAAGACCTATGAGAACGGTAAATTGATTAACAACTTACATGCAGGCATTGAATATCATGGACAATCTAGCAAGTTGCACCCCAAAAAAAATTATGATTTTGAACTTCGAGATGAAGCTGGCAATGAAATAAAAAAGGCATTATTTGGTATGCAAACCGGGGATGACTTTATACTTAATAGTTTAGCTTATGACGGATCCTATATTCGAAATGCTCTTGTTTTTGAATGTTGGGAAAAAATGGGATATTGGTCACCTGATTATCGCTATCTCAATTTATATATTGATGAAGAATACCAAGGTCTGTATTTACTCTGTGAAAAGATAAAAGTAGATGAAGGGCGTGTTAATTTTGAATATTCAGATTCGACCCAAACCAATTACTTATTTAAATTAGGTAGATATTGGTACAATAAAAAAGTATTTTGGATTTACCAACCAAATGATCCAGCTCATTTAGCCGGTGGCACGATTAGTTTTAAATCCATCTATCCTAAACATAAAAAACGTAATCGACATAAGATTGAATCATTGGCGGTGTATCTAACAGCTGTCAGTCATGAGCTTGCGCAAAAGGAATTTGAATTTGGTTTTAATGAAGACCTGCCTGAAGGAGACATTGATTTACAAAGCTTTATCGATTACTTTTTAATTTCAGAATTGACTAAAAATCCAGATGCCTATATAGCAAATATTTACTTTATGTTGCAATCAATTAATGCAGACGGTAAAAAGCTATTATCTGTTGGTCCGCAATGGGATTATGATTTAGCCTTTGGTAATACGAAAAAAGAATTTTTCAACACTACCAATGGCTGGAATTATATTCATCAATCACAAACGCCAAGAAATGATGTGCTTTTTTGGTGGAATTCATTATCGAATTTAACCACTTATAAAACAGCTTGTAAAAACCGCCTGCAAGAACTAAGCGTGTTATTTAATTCTAACAATCAACATTTTAACTCTATTGTCGATTCTTTGACATCAATTGTGCGTCCTTATTACGAAATGGATTCAACCCTTTGGAACAATGGATCTGTAGATTTACCATCAAATTTGCATCCACACCAAGGACTTAATCAAGAAGTTAATTCATTACTAACATTCTTCAATAAGCGCTTAAAATGGGTATTTTCAAATCTTGATCAATTACCCAAATCTAATAACCCTGTACATGCATTACTAACTCGTTCAAAAGGAAACTTTTTTCCAATTGAGCAAAATCATCTCAATTTAAATTACCCACCAAACAACTCCGAAAGAAAACTCCCTTCTTATTATACGTATGAATTATACAACCCTAATGGCCTAGTTATTGAAGAGGGCATTTTAGGATATGAAATAATTAATATACCATTAAACAACTTAAAAAAAGGGCGCTATTTTCTTCATTTACAAGAGAACGAAGGGTATTATGATGATCCAAACAGAGAACTAATTAAACCATCTATTTCTGCCGTTGAGCCTTATGAAGATCTTTATTATCAGTTTACAGTAGGTTAAAACACTTTTCAGTAATACTAATGAAAGGATTGTTACTTATTAAAAACCGCCGTATAACTATACTTGGTGTAACCTGATCTAGATTCATACTCAGGTATTTCTTCAATATCAATAATTGTTTCAACATCTCGCTTTAAGATCAATTCATCCTTGGCCAAACGATCCACCTGAAACAATATACCATCTATAACTAAACCGGTCTTTTTCTTTTCTTGATCCAACCAATACCAATCAATGTACGCTATACTGGTATCTTCTTCTATGATAGAAAGCTGAGTAAATATCCCATTCTTTTGAAAATCACGCTCCAAATGTCTATTACGCACTAGTGTACAATCAATGGAAGTAGGCTCCTCCCCTTCGAACAAGTATAATGCTGTACTAGCATAATCCTCAATCCCATTTTCAATGGTACGGGTGGATAATTTTTCATAAGTATATGGTATTCCTAATTGATACCCTTCTGTGTATCGTACCCTACTCTCTTCCAACTTCACAAGTTCCCAATTCCCTTTTAGGCGATTGTTTCTTGTTTTTAAAGATAGGAAAGGATCATTTTCCCCCTTTTTACAAGATGAAGCTAAGAAACTTACTATAAATACTGAAAATATGGTTATTGCAATTCTATTCATACCCTTTAATGTTAAGTTGAATAAAAGGTAACCATAGAAAAAATTAGCTAACGAGGGAATACTGAAAACAGCTGAAAATTATAATTGTCTGCTTCTACATTCATCAGCAGAGACATTTATACTACCCGAAAATCGTGTATTTCCTGATTGATCTCGAATTACATAATTAATATTCTCACTTGTAAACTCCCCTAAATCCCAAGTAGTTGTAAATGTTGTTTCTCCGTTACATTCAGGTCCAATTGACCAAACTGCGGGATCAATAGTCCCTACTGAAACATCATCAAAATAAACGGTTAACAACGTTACACCAGCATCAACTAATTCATTCGATCTATATTCATTAAACCAGAAAGAAACATCTCCTTCATAGTTATAAATACAAGATCCATCATCTATGTTTGCTTTTTCATCATAGTTTATTGCTTCAGGATCTTTACATCCTTGAATTTTTTTACAACTTACAGCAGATATTACGAATAAAAGGCTGATTAAAAGTATACTATATTTCATAATATAAAATTAGCAATATTTTTTTTAAACTCATCTTTGAAACATGAGTGATGGTGTAGTTTTTTTGAAATAAGGAATTTTCTTTAATTATTCCTGCACCATAAAAAACCTGCCATACAATTTAATGTTGGCAGGTTTCAATATTTTGGTCTGAGTCTATACTTATGACTCTTTATTTAATAAACATGTTTCTAATAATAAACTTGCCTACTATTACACTCGTCTGCATCAATTGTTAATGGAGCAGCAAACCGTGTAGCACCAGTTTGATCACGAACTACATAAACAATTTCTTTTTCTTTAACATTTCCGAACTCAATGCTCGTTGTAAATCTATTTTCGCCATAACATTCTGGTCCAGTAGCCCATTCACTAGGCACCATTGTTCCTACTTCAACATCATCTACATACACGGTTAAACTAGTGATTCCGTCGGACACTAAACTGCTTGATGTTGTTTCATTATACCAAAGACTTAAATCTCCTGTATAGTTATAAACACAAGAGCCATCATCCTCTTTTGCTTTTTCGTCATAATTTGTTGCAGCTTCGTCAGTACATCCTGGTTTCTTGCAACTTACTGTAGTTAATGTGATTGCAAAACACATAAGTAATATATTCTTTTTCATAGCTTTAAATATATGTAATAATTGAAGAATTGCCTGTCCTCTATATAAAAATCACCCGCTTATAACAAAAAAAATCCCGCCGAACAAAATGAACGACGGGACTTAATATGATTAAAAAATTTGAGTTTCTTACTTCTCTCCTTTTTCCATTTCTGATTTTAATGCTGATAGTGCATCCAAATCACCTAATGTAGATTTTTCGTTTGAACTATTGATTGCATTAACAGCTTTGTTTCCGCCGCCTTTGTTTCCACCAGTAGACGATTTCTTCTTAGTAGAAGTAGATGGTCTATCTTCACCAGCTTCAAACATTCTTGTATGAGAAACAACAATTTTGCGTGCATCTTTGTTGAATTCAATCACTTTAAACTCAAGTGTTTCTTCAGCAACAGCATTTGAACCGTCTTCTTTTCTTAAATGTTTCTTAGGACAGATTCCTTCAACACCGTAAGGTAAAGATACGATAGCAGCTTTGTCTTTTTTCTCTTCAATAATTGTTCCTTGGTGAGTTGAACCTTCAGCGAAAGTTGTTTCGAATACATCCCATGGATTTTCTTCCAATTGTTTGTGTCCTAGAGAAATTCTTCTGTTGTCACGATCTAATTCAAGAACAACAACGTCTAATTTATCTCCAACTTTACAGAATTCTGATGGATGCTTCACTTTCTTAGACCAAGAAAGGTCAGAAATGTGAATTAATCCGTCAACACCTTCTTCTAACTCAACAAATACACCGAAGTTAGTAAAGTTTCTAACCACAGCATTGTGCTTAGATTCTACTGGGTATTTAGTTTCGATATCAGCCCAAGGGTCTGGCATTAATTGCTTAATACCTAATGACATCTTACGCTCTTCGCGATCTAAAGTTAAAACAACAGCTTCAACCTCATCTCCTACTTTCATGAAGTCTTGAGCAGTTCTTAAGTGCTGAGACCATGACATTTCAGAAACGTGGATTAATCCTTCAACACCAGCAGCAATCTCGATAAATGCACCGTAATCAGCGATTACAACAACTTTACCTTTTACTTTGTCACCAACGTTTGTTGAATCATCCAACGCATCCCATGGATGTGGTTGTAATTGTTTCAATCCTAGTGCAATTCTTTTCTTGTTATCATCAAAGTCTAAGATTACAACATTGATCTTCTCGTCCAATGTAACAATCTCCTCTGGGTGATTTACTCTACCCCAAGATAGATCAGTAATGTGGATTAATCCGTCAACACCACCTAAATCGATAAACACACCGTAAGATGTAATGTTTTTAACAGTTCCTTCCAATACCTGACCTTTTTCAAGACCACCAATAATTTGTTTCTTTTGCTCTTCCAACTCAGCTTCGATAAGCGCTTTGTGAGAAACAACAACATTTTTAAATTCGTGGTTGATTTTAACAACTTTGAACTCCATGTTCTTTCCAACAAACTGATCGTAATCACGGATTGGTTTCACATCAATTTGAGAACCTGGCAAGAATGCCTCAATTCCAAATACGTCAACAATTAAACCACCTTTAGTTCTGCATTTAACAAAACCTGTAATGATTTCTCCTGTTTTCAATACGTCATTCACACGTTGCCATGCTCTGTGTGTACGTGCTGTTCTGTGAGATAATACTAATTGTCCATATTTGTCTTCTAATTGCTCAACAAATACTTCAACTGTATCTCCAACCGCTAAATCTGGGTTGTATCTGAATTCGTTAATCGCGATAACACCTTCTGATTTGTAGTTTACATTTACTACAACTTCTTTTTGTGTTAACATGATAACTTTTCCATCAATAACTTCTTTTTCTTGAATTGAATTCAAGGTTCCGTCATAGATTTCATTCATTTCTGCAATCTCTGCAGGTGTGTGCCCATCATTTTCATAAGCATACCAGTCAAACTCTTCAGCAACTGGTGCTTCAGCTTTAACGTCTACTTTTTCAGCAACGGGAGTTTCTTCTGCTACTGTTTCGGTTGTTTCTTCAACCTTTGCAGTTACTTCTTCTGAAACTTCTTCTTTGTTTGTGTTTTCTTCAGCCATTTTGGCATTGTTTTTTGTATCTCAATTACCTGATTATTGAGAGGTTATAAATAAAGTTCCGATCAGGTATCGGTCCGTTTACCGTTAAACGGGCTGCAAAGATAGTGTTTTTCAGCAATTTAACCAAGAAGAATTGAAAACAATTAAATAAATCGTCCGCTACTCAAAAAATCAAATAATTTAACCCACCAAAGTATTTGCTTTTTATTGAAAAATATTATAACTTTTTTTCATGAAGTCTCCCACACTTAGCAATTCTGAGTTAAATCAGAACCAAGATTTAGCGCCCTTTAAAGACGACATGTTCGCCTCATTAACCAAATTTGCAACAGACAGTATTATTGTTGTGGATAACAGAGGTAGAATAATATCCTGGAACAAGTCTTCAGAAAAAATGTTTGGATATTCAAAAAATGAAGCCATTGGACAGTCCTTACAACTTATAATTCCTAAAAAGTATCAATCCGCTCACAAAAAAGGAATGAATAACTTTATTTCTACCAAGAAAGGTAAAGTAATGGGGAAAACAGTTGAAATTGAAGGTCAAAAAAAAGATCAATCGATTTTTCCAATTGAGTTATCTCTTTCTCACTGGGATTCAAACGACCAAACATTTATTTGCGGGATTATTCGTGATATTTCAGATCGAAAAAAGAACGAAAAACAACTCCATCAAGCACTTAACAAAGAAAAGGAACTCAATTTGCTTAAGTCGCATTTTGTTGCTACAGTTTCTCATGAGTTTAGAACTCCTTTATCTATCATTCGATCTAATTCTGATCTTATAAAGATGCTTTTAGAAAAACAGAAAACGATAGAACAGGATCAAATAATTAAAATCACCAATCGAATTGAAGATCAAATAGAGCGGATGATACAATTAATGAATGACGTTTTGATTATGAGTCAAATCGACTTACAATCGAAATTTGGTATGAATTTGGAGCCTATAGATTTATTTAACTTTTGTAAAGAACAAATTGACAATTTCAGTATATCTTTAAAAAACAACCGAAAAATTATCCTAAAGAAACAAGGTCTCCCCCGAAAAGTCAATCTTGACCAAGGATTAATTAGAAAGACCCTTAACAATTTACTATCGAATGCCATTAAATACTCAAGTGAAGAGGCCCCAATTATCCACGTTATTTTTGATGAGAATTTTGTACATCTGCATGTCCAAGATTTTGGAATTGGCATACCTGCAAACGAACAAGAATATATTGGTCAATCATTTTATAGAGCCTCAAACGTTGATAACAAAAAGGGTTCAGGGCTTGGATTATCAATTGTTAAAGAATTCGTCCAGCAAATGAATGGAGTATTTAAATTTAAAAGTGAGGAAAAAAAGGGCAGTACTTTCACAATTATATTTAAACATATTGGAGAATAAACAACTGAATTCGTAAAATCTAGCTTCAAAAATCATTCAGTCTATTTAGTGTACTACGCAACCATACAGCTGGGCTATGCATCAATCATATTAAAACAACATAATATGAAAATTTTAATCTGCCTTTCTTTACTTCTTGTACTTGCTATGAGTTGCAATAAAAAAAATGACAATATTGGTACAATTAAGAAATTGCATAAAACTTATAAAAATGGAGAAATAAGTGAATGCACGCATGATGGTGAAACGGTATATAGTTGCGGAATTAATGCTTATGACGCCGGAGGAACAGTTTACAATAAAGATGGCGAAATTATTGGTTCATGCAATTATGCTTGGAGCACTCCAGATCCAATTTGCGGTGAATTGGAGGATTGCGAAGTTATTTACCGTGTGGATGATAACATTTGGGGACAACCACATGTTGACAAATACGACTTAGGAGACTAATTCTTAAAACAATTATGGATTATATATTTTTCATGCATCAATAAAGGCATGAAAGCTGTACTACTACTTCTTCTATTCTCACCCATAAGCTACGGCCAAAATGCTGACTCAAGTATTGTTGCTTTAGACAAGATTCATTTAATGAATGAAAGAATTATGCATTATTCTGGGCATTTTGGAAAATTGCGCATGTCAGGGCATTTAGTAACGGATAGTTTGGACAACCCCATTTCCGACTCTAAATACTGTCAATTAGAAGGTAACCCAAAAGTATTCTTCTATCAATTAATAAAATATCATAGCAATGGATTAATCAAATACGATTCAATTATTGATTTTAGAAACCACAAGAGGTTAAAAATGAAAGTAGTTGAAAACGGTATTGATGGTAAAAAAAGAAGAGTTTTAAAATTACGCTCATCAATAAAATTGGCTCCAAACGAACAAATAAGCAATGATAAAGTCCTTTGGGACGGTATTGAAAAAATACTTAGCCCAATAAAAAGCAAAACTCTTTATCGTGCAGCAACATTAAAAGAACTCAGAGGTTAAAGTCCACTTGGTAAGTTTACTCTAAACCACTCTTCCTGAGATTTTGCTCGTAATTCATTGGTCACATTTGCATCAATCTTTTTTTGTGCACGTGCAATTGAACTGGTAACCATTCCGTGCTGAATAACCTCATTTTCCTTTACGCCCATTCGATCTAGAATACTCTTTATTTTTTCAGATCCAAAAACCTCCATCAACGGATCATCTAACGAGACATAAAAACAACATTCTATAACCGTTTCATGTAAATGAATCAGCTCCTCTAATATTTCAGTTTCTTTATAAAAATGTGGGTAATGATTTGCAAATAAAAATTGTGTCGTATTTGGGTCAGAGTACCTTCTTAGAGCGTCCACCACTCTACTAGATGCTTTTATTTCAGATGCAGGAACTAATGTTACTTTGGTTGATCCGTTAGCTTGATCCAATTCCTTAAAATCTATTCCTTTTTCGGACAACAAATTTTCCACCCAACTTTTAGTTTCCTCGAAGTAATAAAAGATAAATACATTTTGATTTGCAGCAAGGTATGCATCAACATCCAAACCTAATCCACGGGCTTTCTCATCCATTGATCTCCACACTTTATCAGTTGATTTGGCACTTTTCTTTTTCTTAAAAAAACTAAACATAATATTGATTTACAGCTGACATTAAAAATAATACATTAGAATCAATTGTAATGTTTATTTAAGCAATATTTATGATAGCTCACCAACGTGTGATTCTTGCACGGCGTTAATTATAGTAACCAAAATCAATTCATTATGAACGTATACTCAAAACTATTTATTATCGCCATTAGTCTAGTTACCATTAGTTGCTCTAAGCACAAATCTCCAAAATGGATTACTGGAGAATTCAACATTATAGACAGCGAAACTAAGGAACCTGTTGAAGCAAATTTGAAGCTTAGTTATTATGAAGGGTCAATTATGGGATCATGGGAAACAACTGAAGATATTGGAGCAACAGATGAAAACGGATATTTTAAATTACAACAAAAAGTGAACAAAAGAGACCAGCAATTTAAATTAGAAGTATATGCGAAAGGCTGGTATGGCACATTCGGCTATATTCTTCCAGCGGCAGTTAAAGAATTATCTGAAAGAGGAAAGAATATTTACACGATTGAAGTGACTCCAATTTACGCTTATGAATTAATACTTAATAATACGAGTTGTTATGACGAAACAGATTCAGTTTGGATAAGTCGCATTGAATATCCAGGTACTGGCCCTGTTTACACGGGTTGTTTAGACAATTTCTCAACAGGAGAGATTACCCGCTCAACCAGCACTCCAAATTCAAGCCTAAGAACTATATCCAAGAAGAATGGCATTTATGACACCATAATTCACCCTTTCTCATTAACACAAGGAATGGACAATACAGTTACACTTAACTACTAATATAAGTTCAACTATTAAAAACTTAGATTCCAACCCATTATCTCTAACAGATAAAACAAAGCTCACCTTTTAAAAACAAATTCCATTAATTAAACATTAATGTCAACAGTTATCTCCAATATTTCTTTGGTGGGTAACTGTTGTGTTATATCTATAAACTGTATTTAATCTTAGGCAGTTATCCATTTTGAATATTCCACTTAGAATCGTAAATTTGCACACTGTAATTAAAGGCTTGTTATTTCGTCAAAATTGACAAATACAAATCAAAATCGATAATTAAAAATCTATATAAAATGAAAGACGTCTATATTATTTCAGCAGTCCGAACTCCAATTGGAAGTTTTGGAGGAGCATTGTCAACAGTATCTGCAACCCAATTGGGTGCAACAGCAATAAAAGGAGCATTAGCTAAAGGTAATGTTGCTGCTGAAAATGTAACAGAAGTGTTTATGGGTAATGTGATGTCTGCAAATTTGGGTCAGGCACCTGCAAGACAAGCTGCAATGTTTGCTGGAATTGGTCAAAACGTGCCTTGTACAACTGTAAACAAAGTTTGTGCATCAGGAATGAAAGCGATTAGTTTAGCCGCACAAAGTATTATCGCTGGTGACAACGAAGTTGTTGTTGCAGGTGGAATGGAGAACATGAGCATGGTGCCGCATTATTACAATGCTAGAAAAGCAACAAAGCTTGGAGATGTTAAAATGATTGACGGAATGGTTAAAGATGGTTTAACTGATGTATACAATCGTGTGCATATGGGAGTATGCGCTGAAAAATGTGCTTCTGAAAAAGGATTTTCTCGTGAAGAGCAAGATGCATTTACAATTGAGTCTTACAATCGTTCTGCTGCGGCTTGGGCTGCTGGTAAATTTAATGACGAAGTTGTACCTGTTGAAGTACCTCAAAGAAGAGGTGATGCAATTGTTGTTTCTGAAGACGAAGAATACAAAAATGTGAAAATGGATAAAATTCCAAATTTACGTCCTGTTTTTGATAAAGAAGGAACAGTAACAGCTGCCAATGCTTCTACTTTAAATGACGGAGCATCTGCATTAATTTTAGCAAGTGCTGAAGCAGTTGAAAAATACGGATTAACTCCAATTGCAAAAATTGCAGGATACGGAGATGCAGCGCATGAGCCTGAATGGTTTACTACTGCTCCTTCAAAAGCTGTGCCTGTTGCATTAGCAAAAGCAGGATTAGCAATTGCTGATATTGATTATTGGGAATTAAACCAAGCTTTTGCTGTTGTTGGATTAGCAAATACAAAAGAGTTAGGATTAGATCCTGCTAAAGTTGATGTAAACGGTGGAGCGGTTTCTTTAGGTCACCCACTTGGTAATTCTGGATCCAGAATTATTGTTACATTAATCAATGTATTAAAGCAAAATGGCGGTAAATATGGTGCTGCTGGAATTTGCAACGGTGGTGGCGGTGCTTCTGCTATGGTAATTGAAAATGTATAAACACTTTAAATCACGAGTAGTGATATATTGAGTTTTAACGATTCATAATATTAAAAGCCTTGACAATTATTTTTGTCAGGGCTTTTTTTATGGATTCATGAAGACCATTGGATTTAACAATCGTTTCTCACCTTGATTTAAAAACTCCACAAAACACTATCCAACAAACACTTATCATTTTGTTTTTGAGGTTTTAAAAATGATTTATGACCTTTTATTGGTTTGTTACGGCTTTACAATAAACCTAGATTTGCTCTAAACTTAAAACAAATAATTATGAAGAATTTAGCAAAATCATTTATTGCAATGGCACTTGTGGCAACAGTTGCAGTTGCCTGTGAAAAAGAAGAAATAACTACGAACGAAGTTGATGAAACAACTCAAACACGTGGACCAGTAATGGATATTGATGCAGTTCCTTATGGGCCTGACTTAATTGTAACACGAGTAACCAGTACTTTACCTATAGTATCTCCCTCGGCTTGTGGAGGAACAATGCCACAAACTTCTTGTGGTGTTAATTACACCTTAATTGTTGATGTTACTAATATTGGAAATGCGCCTGCAATTGGTTCTTATGAATTAGAGTTAGATAAACAAACTGGTAGTACAACAACACAAACTTTTACCAGCCCTACAGCATCATTAGCTGCAGGTGCAACACACACATTTAATATCGGACCTGCACCATTTGGAGGATGCGTTGGCGTGCCATTTACTACGCAAGAATTAGTTATGACTGCTGATGTTTTCAATGACATAAGAGAAACTAATGAGACGAATAATACTGCGAGACCATATAAATATTGTGGAGACTAAAACAACGCAACAATCAATAATAAAAAGCTTCGTTAACGCGAAGCTTTTTTTGTTGGTTACCTTTTTCCAAATGGGCACACTAAAGCATAAAAACGAAAATGAAAAAATTATTATTATTTGCACTTGCTTCTTTCTCTCTTGCAGGTTCTGCACAAATTGAAACCTCATTAAACTGGGCCGGAATTGGACCTACTGGTGGACTCAACTTTTTCTTAGATGACTCTACTGATCTTGTAACGATAGATTGTGATTACCACACTGGATACGCTTTGTTTACAGATCCAAAAGACAGTTTACTCTATGGTTTATTTAGAGGAACAGGTGAAACTTATGGAGACAATAACCTTTATCGCATAAACCCATTTAATGGCGAAATCACTTTAGCCATAGATTTTGCAGGAACGGAGTTTACATCTGCCACTATAAATACAGATGGCAGTACTATCTATTTAATAAATGGTGGAGGCGTTGCAACATTAGGTGATATTATTGCATATGATGTTGAAACTGGAACAGAAGCACTTTTGACATCTGCCTTAGGAGAAGAAGGTACAAGTACTTATGGAATGACTTATCATCCTTTAGACGATCAACTTTATATTTATGAAGGATCTGAAATTGGAGATACGCGTTTACAAAAAATTGACGTATCCATACTTTCAAATGAACATATTGCCTTAACTGGATTTGATGGTTTTATTACTGGAGCAATGTGGCAAGGCGTAGATTATGAATTCATTGTTAATACTGCTTATGATTGCTCTTTTCTTAAAACAGAAGAACTTGCACCTGATCATTTAGAAGAATTTTACAATTCATGCATGCCTGAAACATCAGATCTTGCAAATATTCATACAATTTATGCTGAAAGTGACTCAATTGCAATTTGTCCTGAAACTGGAGACTTTACATCAATTGAATTAATGTATGATGTTAATAGTTTTGAATGGTACAAAGATGGCGTTCTTTTAACGGATGAAACTGAGACTACTTTAACAATAGATGAGCCAGGTGTTTATCAGGCTGCAATGGAAATTAAAACAACCACTGCTATGTTGTTTTCTCAAGAAATTACTGTTTATCTTGACCCTGCTTGCACAAGTTCAATTGACGAACAAATGGATAATTTAATAAGTGTATATCCTAACCCTGTGCAAAATACGCTTACCATTGCAGCAGAAGCGAATATTCAATCCATTACAATTAACGATTTAAAAGGAAATGTCCTCTATACAAATAATCAAGGTGGATCTAATAATACAGAAATTGATTTTTCAGATTTAAAATCGGGTATTTACCTTGTTGAAGTAATAACCGACAATGGAAATTACATTAAAAAAATTGTAAAATAAGCTAATTAAACTGAACCTGCTAAGTAACAAATCTTGGCAGGTTTGGTTTATCTGTGGCCTAACTTCTGACGCAACGAATCATTCGATCTTTACCTTGCATATCTTCACGTAACACTACATTTTGGTATCCTAAATTTTCTAGCATTTCAATTGTTTCCTTTCCAAAATTTTCGTGAATTTCAAAAAACAATAAACCATTAGGATTTAATTGAGTTAACCCGATTTTTGCGATTGCAATA
>CAKZON010000013.1 GCA_937136425.1 uncultured Crocinitomix sp. | reverse complement strand
CCAGTAACTTAGTTAAATGCCTTGAACGTGATTTTGGTATTAAAGAATTATCGCCAGAAGGGCAGTTAGATCGAATTAAAAAAGTGCATGTATTACATGCGGTTGTGGCTTTATTATTACCGTTACAGTTATTCTTCTTTTTTGATGAAAACATATCTGCTGAAGGATGGAAAACAATGAGTTCATTTTTTGACATTTGTACAAAAGAAGGAAAACTAAACCTTGAGGCAGATTCTGATGCTAACACTTGCCACATATTACTTTCAGAAGATTTTGAAACGCCTGAGAACAGTGATGAAGCCTATCAACTAGATATTACAAATAATAAACTGACATTAACCGCAAAAACTGTAACAGGGTTGCGCTACGGTATTCAAACTTTAATTCAATTACGAGAACAAACATTTTCTAAAACGGAAAGTGCATACTTGCTTCCAGCAATGAATATTGTTGATTATCCAAAATTTCAGCACCGTGGATTATTGTTGGATGTATGCCGACATTATTTTGACTTAGGAGTTGTACTGAAATATTTGGATGCCATGGAGTATTATAAAATGAATGTTCTTCATTTACACTTAACCGAGGATCAGGGTTGGCGCATGCCTATTGATAAATATCCGCTATTGAACGAAATAAGCTCATGGCGGTTAGACACGAATAGCAATAAATATGGAGGATATTATACAAAAGAAGACTTAAAATATATGGTTGATTATGCAGAAGGGCGCAACATTACTATTATTCCTGAAATAGAACTGCCAGGGCATTCTCAAGCAGCATTAGCAGCTTATCCACAACTCTCTTGCAATGGTGGACCTATAGATGTGGTTGACGATTGGGGTGTATTTAAAGAGATTTATTGCGCTGGAAATGATTCTACTTTTATTTTTTTAGAAGATGTTCTAACAGAGGTTATGGAAATTTTCCCCTCAGAATATATACACATTGGCGGCGACGAAGCACCAAAATTTAGATGGGAACATTGCAGCAAATGTCAAAAACGAATGCAAGATGAAGGATTGAAAGATGAGCATGAACTGCAATCTTATTTCGTTAAAAGAATTGAAGGCTTTTTAAATAAAAATGGGCGCAAGTTAATTGGTTGGGATGAAATATTAGAAGGTGGCCTCTCTCCCACTGCTGCTGTTCAAAGTTGGAGAGGAATGAAGGGTGGAAAAGAAGCTGCCGAAACCAAACATGAAGTCGTTATGTCACCAACTAGTCACTGTTATTTGGACTATGGATTAGGCTCTATTGACTTAGAAAAAATCTATTCATTTGATCCTATCCCCGCAGATCTAGGAGAAGAATACTATTCCTACATTATTGGAGGTGAATGTAATATGTGGACAGAACATGTTCCTGATGAAGACAATTTAGATTCTAAAGTATTTCCTAGAATGATTGGTCTTGCTGAAGTTTTATGGACCTACCCTGAACAAAGAGACTTCAGTGACTTCTACAGACGTTTGCAATATCACTATCCTGTTCTTGAGGGACTTGAAATTAACTACGGGCTTGAAACAATTGGCACAACATTATTGCAAGAGTTTAGAGATACAGGTGTGTTTATTGTGCTAAACAAAAACTTACCTGACTTAAGCTTAGAATACCGTTGGAACAATGGTCCGGATTCGAGCTTTACAAACTACACTGAACCAATTGAATTAATACAAACCGGTAAACTACAAGTGCAAGCCTTAAAAAATAACGAACCATATGGAGATATAATAGAACAAGAATTTGTTAAGCATTCTGGTTTAAACAAAACAGCCACATATGCAACTGAATATAACGAATGGTATACAGGAAATGCAGAAAAAAACTTAGTAGATGGAAAAACGGGTTCAATCGACTTTAGAGATGGCAATTGGCAAGGCTTTTGGGGAAAAGATATTGATATAACCATAGACTTGGGTGAACGCCAAAACTTTATTGGAGTAAGTGCTAATTTTTATCAATATGCAAATTCTTGGATATTCTCTCCTAAACGTGTTACAATGCAGGTATCACTTGATGGAGAAAAATGGCATGAAAAAGAAGTTCAAACCTTTACAAAGGTTGATTTATCTAACAAAAAAAGCATTCAAAAAGTACAATTTCATTCAGACAAAATGTTAGGTTATTTAGCCAAATATGTTCGGATTACAGTTGAAAGCATAGGCAAAGTTCCTGACGGACACGAAGCTGCGGGCCAGGAAAGCTGGTTATTTATTGACGAAATAATCATTCAATAATGGATTTTGAGGTTTGTATAGATTCCGTTGAAGGAGCCATTGCAGCAAGCAATGCAGGAGCAAAACGTGTAGAACTTTGTGCGGCATTAAGTGAAGGAGGTCTAACCCCTAGTCTTGCAATGATTGAAGCTTGCGTAACCAATTCGTCTGCAGAAGTTTTTGTAATGATAAGACCAAGTGCCGGAGGATTTAATTATACGGAGAATGAATTAGAGCTAATGGAGAGAGACATTAGAGCTGCAAGTAGTGTTGGAGCACACGGTGTTGTTTTCGGCGTTTTAAATGGCCTAAATGAGGTCGATATTAAAGCCAATTTGTTTTTAATGGAAACTGCACTTGAATTAGACCTAGGCACAACTTTTCACCGTGCCATAGATTTATGTCCTGATCCTATTGTAGCAATTGACAGCTTAATTCATCTGGGGTTTGACCGAGTGTTAACTTCAGGTGGCGCAGCAAATACTGAAACAGGTTTGAAAACAATTGAGAAAATGGTTGCCGCTGCAAACGGACAAATTGAAATAATGGCTGGTTCTGGCATTCATGCGGGCAATGTGCTATCAATAGTACAATCTGGCATTGACGCGGTTCATTTCACTGCTAAAAAACAAATGGATGAAGCATTATCATTAGACATGGGGCCTAAATACATTGTTGATACGAATAAAATTTCCACAATTGCTGAAATTATTTCGTAAAGCTAAATATTTGAGTAAATTCCTTTCTAAAACTTCCAATTTCTCAATCTTTTTGAGCTTTTCACCTGTCTTTCTCTTCCAATTTATTCCCTATCTTTAGCATATGAGAATTTCGGTACTATTTTCACTCATTTTATTACTCAACGTAATATGTAGTTCAACTGGATATGCTGAGAACATTATTCCTTTAAACCAAGATTGGCGATTCAAAAATGTAAAGGCCGACCAATGGAATCCAGCAACAGTGCCAGGTGTTGTTCATTTAGATTTGCTAGATAATGGTATTATTAAAGATCCATATGAAGGAAATAATGAACTATCTCAAAGATGGATTGAATTTGAAGATTGGGAATACAGTACAACCATTATTGCTGATCAAAAATTGATGAATCAAGCCCATATTGAACTCGTTTTTGAAGGGCTAGACACCTATGCCACAATTCTTATTAACGGTAAAGAAGTATTAGCTACTGACAATATGTTTAAAGAATGGAGTGTTGAACTTAAACCTCATTTAAATATTGGTAGTAATGAACTTAAAGTTATTTTTCATTCACCACTTAACCTCAATAAACCCAATGTTGAAAATGGTCCATACGAATTACCTGCTGCCAATGAAACTGTTGATTTAAAAGTATCTCCCTATACTAGAAAAGCCGCCTATCATTTTGGATGGGATTGGGGACCACGATTTGTTACCTCAGGAATTTGGCGCCCGGTTTACTTAAGAACATGGAACACATTAAAGGTTACTGACGTTACTTATTCATCTGAGAAAATATCTAGCAATAAAGCCCGAATTGATTTTGAATTTGAAATATATCACGACCTTGATCAAACAGGTACATACCGCATGCAAATGGCCGATTCTTCCTTTATGATTCAACTTAAAAAAGGAAAAAACATTATTAAACAATCAGTTGAACTAAAATCTTTTGAAGAATGGAATCCAGCAGGTTACGGAAATCAATGGCAATGGAAAGATAACTATATGATATCGACCAACTTCACCTTATTAGCCAAAGGAGAATTAAAAGCTGCATTTAGAGAAATTGAGCTAATTCATGAAGCTGACAACATAGGAACTTCATTTTATTTCAAGGTTAACGGCCAACCATTTTATGCGAAAGGAGCAAATTATATTCCACAAGATATGTTTTTGCCCAGAGTGGATTCTGCGCGCTATGAAAAATTGATTCAACAAGCAGTAGACGCCAATATAAATATGATTAGAGTTTGGGGAGGCGGAATTTATGAGAATGATTATTTCTATGACCTATGTGATGAAAAAGGTATTTTAGTTTGGCAAGATTTTATGTTTGCAAACTCAATGTATCCCAACGATCCATCTTTTATGGATAATGTAACGCAAGAAGTGGAATACAATGTAAAACGCTTAAGAAACCACCCTTGCATAGCCCTATGGTGTGGAAATAATGAAATTGAAGTTGCATGGGAAAATTGGGGTTGGCAGAAACAATACGGTTATTCCAAACAAGATTCCGCAGAAATTTGGAATACCTACACAAGTATTTTTCATGAGTTAATTCCTCAGACACTTGAAAAACTGAGTCCTAACATAGATTATGTGCCGACCACTCCGCTTAGCAACTGGAGTAAAGCCGAGAATTTTAATCACGCATCCATGCATTATTGGGGTGTATGGCATGGCCGAGAACCAATAGAGAACTTTTCTAAAAATGTTGGGCGCTTTATTGCTGAGTACGGATACCAATCATTCCCCGATTATGCCACCTTGGCCAACGTTATTGACGCTGCTGACTTGAATTTGGCATCTGAAATAATGAAAAACCGCCAAAAAAGCTATATCGGCAATGGGATTATTGAAAAGAACGTGCTTAAATACGCCTATAAAGAAGAGAATTTTGAAAAATGGATAGAACTAACCCAATTAGTTCAAGCACACGCTTATGGTTACGCAATTCGCCAACACCGCATACAAACACCACATTGCATGGGTACTTTATTTTGGCAATTAAATGATTGCTGGCCTGGACCATCCTGGAGTGTGCTTGATTATTATGGAAATGAAAAAGTGGCTTACAATGAAGTTAAGAATTACTATAAGCCAATTATAGCTTCATGCAAAATAGAGGATAACAACCTTGTTGCCACGATAGTGAGTGATATCAAGAAAACCACAGAGGTTATTGTTTTGATTTCAATTGTAAACAATAAAGGAATGAGCGCTAAAATTTATGACAACGTAATGTCATTAAACTTTCTGGTTCCTCAAAAACTGCAAACTGAAATACCTAAAAAACTAAGACGTAAATTTTGCAAGAAAAATGGACCATGTCATTACACTATCACGATTAAGCAAGGTTTAAGCACCCTTTTTGAATCCAGTTATTATCCTGAAAGTAATGCAACAATAGATTTTCCTCAGCAAGGGAAATAATTACAGTATTAAAAAATTACTCTAAAGTCCATTCAGCAACATCTTGCGCCTTTTTCATAGCTTTTTTAAGGTATGTACCTGATGAGATTGAAATGGTCACAAAAAGCATAAAGAAATACGTGCCCGCCAATGTTGACGAGCCAGTATCAATACCAACCTCCATATTGGAATAAGCAAATATGGCTAGAAAGATTCCTGAAACAAATACATCCGCCATACTCCACTTCCCAAGCGTTCTAATCGCACGATATCTTTTCAAACTTCGTTTTTTATGGGGAGCAGCTAAAACGCGTAAAGAAATGAATAACTTAAAGGTTGGAAAAACAATACTAAAACCAATCAAAATAAAGGCCACTAAGAAGTTTCCACCCGTATATAAAATTGTGATTAACTGAATGATCGATTTATTTTGATAAAAATAATAAGTACGTCCATCAACTGTTCTATCTAAGTTATACTCACTCATATCCCAACCCAATCCAAAGAAATCGTCTCCAGTTACATCAGAAACTGGCACTTCAAAGGTTAAATCTTCGCTATATGCAGAGATTTCAAGCAAAGGAGCTGATAAACCCAAATAAAGAAATGAGAGTGACGCAAAAATGGCCACAAAGCCAAATGCCCTATAATTCACCTCTGTATCTTTATAAACAAAAATGTTTGAAAAAGCATAAAGTGCTACCCAAACAAGTAATAACATTCCGTAAAATAAAGCTCCATTATAATCTGCCTTTGCCTTTACTTCTAGCTCCTGCCAGGTTTTTACCATTTCGTCCCCAACATTGGTAAAAGGCACCCATTCCCAAGCATTTAAAAGCCTATTTTCAAAATTAAGTTGTTCAGAAATATTGATTTGCTTTTCTTTATAATCGTTTAATTTTCCGGTAATAAAGACAGATAAAACGATTACTCCAACAATTAGAACAACAGTTGAAACTACTAAATACTTAAATTTTTTCACAGTTCCTGGGTTTTGAAGTTATTGGCTTGAGCAAATTTTTCTTGCTCTACTGCAATTACATTAAAGAACTCGGCCTCGTTGATTGCAAATTGTTCATCATAATCAATCAATTTATATTCCTCATCTCTAGATCTTTCCTCGGCTTCTTTTTCTAATAATGGAAGCATTTTAGCAAAACCAGTTTTTAACTCATCTTTGTAAAACTGAAGTAAATCTGCCACAGCCGTCTGAAATGACTGACCACCTTCATAGGTTGGCATATTCTCAACGTCTTTTGACTTGAGTTCAATATCAAAAACGGCATTATCGTAATTTTGCTTTACAGTAGTTGGATCAGAAAGAAAAAGGACATTAATTTGATCATAAACATGTTGCTGAATTAACGACAGTTCATTACTATAATCAACCGCGCTTATTCGATCCTCATTCAAATCATATTCAATAATACCATTTGAAACAGTGTCAGCGAGTTCAACAGAATTGTTTGCTCCTGTAGTTTCATTTTCTTCACTACAAGAAAGCACTAAACCTACTAATAGTAGGCCGCAAAAATACTTCATTTCTTCGATTCTAATTAATTCTTGACTTGTGTGAAAACATCTAATTTGTTTCCATTCGAATCTGAAATTACGAAAAAATATGTTCCACGTTCCATTTCTGGTAAAGCAATTGTGGATTCTATTTGCATTTTGATGATTTGACGACCAGTTACGTCTAAAATTGTTAATTCACCTTCCTCTACTCCATTTATGTGAATAGCATTATCAAATGGATTAGGATAGAGTGAGATTTGATTTAAAGATGTCGATTCATCTTCATCAATTGAAACAATTGAGTAATTAGTTACAGAAAAATTATCAAGCCCTCCTTCTGTTACGTTTTCTGTTTCAACATAATCACTCAACATGACAAGCATTTGCATATTAGCTGTTTTAGTGATTAATGGATTTACTTGAATTGAAACAGGGTTCCACTGACTCATTGGTAAACCGCCGTTATAATGCTGATCGATTAAAACAATGTCTCCTAATCCGTTTAAAAGATAAACCTCCAAAGTGTCATCAGGTGGAGCACCGTGCTTACAAAAGAACCAGGCTGAATAATTTACATAAGGATCATCTAAACCTGTTAAGTCAAAAACTGGTGAAAGTAATAATACCTCTCCATCATTCACCTCCTCAGTATTAGAAACTGTTGTTCCATTCCCTGTCATATAAGCATATTTACCGCAATCAAATCCAATATCATTAAAAGGGTTTTGAGGTACTCCATCTCCACCAGAAACACCGACAGGAATTTCACGTTCCCAGTGTCCGCGTGCAGCTGTTCCACTTGCTGACCAACCGAAATCAAATGTAAAATCATCTGAAATACCTTGATCTAAATAAACAATTATTTCTGTTGTTTCATCAGTAATCATAGTATCCACAAAGCAAACGGTTTGATGTCCCCATTTTCCCGCATAAAACTGATAATTGTCTTGATAATACAATGGAATTTCAACTTCTCCATCTGCACCAGTCAACCCATCATGATCAATATAAGTATGCTCTAGCAAAACGCTTGCTCCTTCAATGGGGTCAGATGTAACAGCATCTCTTACTTGAACGCTAATAGTAAACTCTGGGATTTTTTCTAGAACGACATCCTGCTCTACGGTTACACCGTTTTCAAAATCAATTGAAATGGTTTGAGGAAAATAAAGAACTTTGAAATAAGTGACATCTGTTGGCCCTTCCCATTCGACACCTGTAGCATAATCTCCTAAAACATTTGAAGCATCATTAATTTCTGTTCCGTCAACTGTAACACTCACAGTATTTAAAGCCATTCCTGTTCCAAGCTCAGTAATATTTCCTTCTAAATAACTTCCTTGATGTAGATCAGCCGAATAAATTAACAAACCTTCTTGACGATCGCTTGCAACAATATTTCCGGAAGCAAAAAACGGATATACGCCCCAACAACCATCTGTAGTTGGTGAATCTAAAGGAGAAGTGTCATAATTAGCAACCTCTATTAAATTATGCGGATTAGTTATATCATGAATTACAACACCATCTGTATAGTAAGAAGTATATAAGTAGTTTCCGAGTACATGAGAATTATGCGGCACAATGTCCTGCCCTGGAGAAGACTGTATTTTATCTAACGTTTTTATTGAAGCAGGATCAGACACATCAAATGCACCTATATAACCATCTGGCACTTCATCTGTCGTAAAAACAAAGTTTCCGTCTTCAGATGCCCAAATATTGTGGGCGAAATTCGTTGGAGTAATTGCCGTCCCCAATAAAACGGGACTGGTTTTATCTGTTAAATCAACTACGCTAAAAATACCTTCATAAATATGCGCAAAATATCCAATATCATCCTGCACATATCCATCATGAGCATACCATGGATCAAAAATTCCCACCTCAATAGGGTTCAAAGGATCTGTATCAACGTCTAAAATAATAACACCTCCATTACCACGGCCAGCCCCAAAAATATAGATATAACCTTCATCTTGATAAAGGTTGTGCGCAGATTCCCACATATTATCGTCAGGACCATTATAAATAGTTACGGGCAAATCTGTATCACCAGGCAAACCTGACAAATCAATAATCATTAATCCTTGCAAGGCTTCTGTTGTTACATAAGCATAATCACCTCTTGTTTTTAAATCTCTCCAAATTGAATTTAAACCAGGAATCCATGACACCTCTACTGGCGTGGTTGGATCTGTAACATCTACAACTGAAACACCGTCTTCTGCCCCAACAAGAGCGTATTCATTTCCAAGCTCATCTGTATATCCCCAAATATCATTTAATCCTGTTTCATGCATCTCTGGAATATCCAATGCTCCTAATTCTGTCATGTTAAGCTGACTAAAAGCGGGCATTATGATTAGAATCAATAAGAATGAGGCAAATAAGCGCATATAACTGTTTTTCTATAAATTTAGAACATATTCTGCAATTCAACCCTTTGAAATATCATCAATTTTCATGATTTATTCAGAGGTAAGGCAGAACTACTTAACTTACGTATTTCATAAAGGATTGGTTGGGTAAACCACCTTAGAATCCTGTATTTGAATTGATTCATGAATTGCAAACAGACTTTAATTCAATTTTATGAAAAATTTGCCTTGATTTCATACCTACTTTTTTGCCATTCCATTTTTATTTATTCAACTAAGTTACCACTCGCTCGTTTGAAACAAGACTAAAATGAAATTCACGAAAAATCTCCATCTGAAAAGGATTGTATTTTTCGTGAATGTCTTGTTGCGGCACTCTCTTGCGGTGCGTTTGTTTTAAAATAAAAAATGAAGTTATGACAAAAAAGCAAGAGCAAACAAAATTGAAGGAATTCATTCAAAATTCAGAAATTCAAGAATCAATGCGGCAATTAAAAAAATTACTTGATCAGTATCAAAAAAGAAAACATATAAGAGGAATAGCTTATAGTGTTCAACTAAAATTTATTGAAACCTATAAAAAAATTGATAATCTTGAACATGAATTAAAGGATCTAATTCAATTATCGAAAAGTTGGGAAGAAAAATAATTCGTAGAATAAAAAAAACAGCTCTAATCACAATGAATAGAGCTGTTTTTAATTTATAATTTTGTTATGCTCCGCTTAACGCCAACATAGAAGTAACAGATTCCTACCATCATTAAAATATGGCTTAGGTCATTTTTATCAAACCATTGATGAAGGTTAATCTTTAGCAAAAAGATGAAAGCAGTTGGAAGAAGCACAAGAACTCCAAAAACGAAATATTTAAATTCGATTGTAATTTTTTTCGAATAATAGTTTCCTAAAAATCCTGCTGTAATCACTACTCCAACAATTGTATTAATGGCAATTGGTAAAAAAGGTAATGTTGATTTTTTGTCCTCAGGAGCCAAATAAAACACTAGGCCAAATGCAATATAAACCAATACAACTTTGCAAAATGAAAGTAATTTAAATAGCGTTAACTTTTTATTATTGGGATGGACAGCTATCATTCCTTGCTCTAAGAGATATATTGATAAAGGTCCTGCAATCCAGGAAGGAAATTTGCCCGGCACTCCCCAATATAAAAAGAAAGTATGCCCTAGCCCGCCTAAAAACGCTCCTATACCAAATACAATAAAAAACCAAATCCAATAGGTTCTAAATGGTAAGTCAATTTTAATTTTGCTAAGAGAGAGTCCTAATGCAACAGACAATACGCCAAGTATGGTGTCTGTAATAAATGCCATTGGCTCTACTAAATCTAAACCGAAAAGAACAAAATGAATCTTTTCAAAATCGGCTCCAATCATAATAAAACGAAATTCCTAGAAGTATTATTTCCCGTTATATACGCCCATTTCACAGAACTTGTTAATACGTTTTTCAACACGTTTAACAGGGTCCATTTTTTGCAATTTGGCGATATGTTTTTGAATATTTTTCTTAACGTTTGCAAACGTTTCTTCTCTAAAGCGGTGCGCTCCACCAATTGGTTCTTTAATTACCTCATCAACAATCTTCAAATCTTTCATATCTGTTGATGTTAATTTTAGCGCCTCTGCAGCCTCTTTTTTATAGTCCCAGCTTCTCCAGAGAATTGTTGAACAGTTCTCAGGTGAAATTACAGAATACCAAGAGTTTTCAAGCATGATTACCTTATCACCAACTCCAATTCCTAATGCTCCACCAGAAGCTCCTTCACCAATTATAATGCAAATAACAGGAACTTTAAGATTCATCATTTCATAGATGTTTCTTGCAATTGCCTCTCCTTGTCCACGCTCTTCAGCCTCTAATCCTGGAAATGCGCCCGGGGTATCGATTAACGTTACAATAGGTTTGTTGAATTTTTCCGCCAACTTAAATAGTCGCAAGGCTTTTCTATAGCCTTCCGGGTTTGGCATTCCAAAATTTCTGTATTGACGTTGCTTAGTATTAATCCCTTTTTGCTGACCAACAAACATTACTGATTGTCCATCTAACATTCCAAAACCGCCTACCATAGCTTTGTCGTCTTTTACATTTCTGTCTCCATGTAGTTCAACAAAATCGCCGTCAGTAAGCGCATTAATATAATCTAAAGTATATGGTCTGTCTGGATGACGAGATAATTGTACACGTTGCCACGGAGTTAGATTTTTGAAAATATCTTCACGAGTATTTTTCAATTTCTTCTCTAAATCCTTCACCATTTTAGAGGTACTAACCCCACTATTGGTTTCTATTTCTTTTGCTTTTAAGATCTCCTCTTCTATTACACAGATCGGTTCTTCAAAAGGTAAGTAATTTGCCATGTTGTTTTGTTTTCAGTTTTCAAATTTAGTGTTTTTTTGAATCTTACTTAAATGCAATAATTTATTTTTAAGATTATCTTCGTTAAAAATTCCTTTTCAATGATCATTTTTCCAGGTTGTAAAATTAATATAGGTCTGAATATCATAGGCAAACGGCCTGATGGTTACCACAAAATTGAAAGTATTTTTTATCCGTTAGAATTATCAGATATTCTTGAAATAATTCCAAACGACATTTTTTCAATTTCTGTAACAGGATTACCAATAAAAGGTGATCATTCGGATAATTTAGTAGTTAAAGCCTATTATTTATTGCAAGACAAATATGACCTACCTCCGGTTAAAATTCATTTACATAAAGTAGTTCCAATGGGAGCGGGATTAGGCGGTGGATCAGCGGATGGAGCTGCAACCTTAGTTTTATTAAACCGTTTGTTTGACCTAAATATTGATACAAAAAAATTAGAATTATATGCAGATCAACTTGGAAGTGATTGTGCCTTTTTTATTCAAAACACTCCATCATTTGTTCAAGGCAAGGGTGAAATCATAAATCCAATTGATGTCAACCTAAAAGAAAAATATATTTACCTCATTAATCCTCAAATTCATATTAGTACTGCTGAAGCATTTGGCGGAATTGTGACATCTCCTCCGAGTAAAGATCTTAAAGAATTAATTCGTTTAGATTTTAACATTTGGAGGAGCGAATTAAAAAATGATTTTGAATCAACCATTTTTCCAAATCACACAGATATTGAGAAAATAAAAGAAGAACTTTATAATCTAGGAGCAATATATGCTAGCATGACTGGAACGGGGTCTAGCGTATATGGTATATTTGAAAAAGAACCTATAACTAATCATCCTCATTACTTCGAATGGGTTTCAAAGCTTTAAAATGAAAAAAAATGTCATCACATTTGGACTATTAATTGCCGCGTTGCTCATTCTATTTCAATTAAGCAGTTACCAGTTATTTAAAGGTAATTTGACTACTGAAATAATTATTGCTATTGTTTCAGTTGTGTTTTTCTTTTTAGGACTTTATTTCAGAAAAAAATGGAATTTCCACTATTGACACAGTGCTAACCGACCCGT
>CAKZON010000012.1 GCA_937136425.1 uncultured Crocinitomix sp. | reverse complement strand
CGCTCAAAAGCTTTTTAAAGTTTAGATACCACTGAGATTACAATTGCAGCACTTGAAATTAGCGATAATACAGGTGTCACTTCTCTCAAAAGTTCTCGTCCAATTTCTGGAACAGGTTCAACATATATATAATCATTTGCTTGCACCAATATATCTGTATACTCTAACCCTTCAATAATTGAAAGGTCAATCATATATACTTGGCGCTTTCCTTTTTCGTCCTTTCTAATCAGTTTTATTCTTGATGCTCTCCCTCGCTCTGTTATCCCCCCGGCTAATGCAATTGCTTCTAATAATGTTGTATTGTTATTCGCCAAGTACAAAACACTGGCATCTCCTCCATTTCCAGGAAACACAATTACTCGTTTATTGGTAACAGAAATTTGAACAAATGGATTGACATATAATTCAGCATAGGCTTCCTCTAAATACATTTCAGCCTCCCGAATAGTTTTTCCAACCATATTTATCTCTCCTAATGCAGGAAAATTTACCATTGAATCTTTTTGAATAATATAGTTCAATGAATTGTTTGGATTAAATAGTTGATTTTGCTGCCCCGGTTCTGATGATGCAGAAAGGTCCAATATTCTTTGTCCGTTATTAGTGAAAAATCGAAATTGGAGGATATCATTCACATCTAAACGATACTCATCCTTACTCGAATTCATGCTATCTATTTCTGCAAACACATATTCTTTATCTGTTTTTAGCATTAAATTACTATTAATACCGCAACTCTGCATAACTACCGTTACCACTAATAAAACACACAACCTTATTCGCCTATCACGCATCATTTTTTGTCTTTTTATTCAATAATTCCACGTACAAATTTCCAACATCTTTACAAAGACGCTTGTAGTGGAACTTATCTCTTACGTGATTCCAACCATTTTGTGACATTTTTTCACGTTTTTCTTCATTTTCAACTAAATCAAGTAGTCCTTTTGCATATGTTTCAACCTCAAATAAACCAGTTACAACTCCTGTTTCTCCATCTAGCAATACATCTTTTACTCCACCAACATCAGTCGAAATTACCGGAACTCCTGCTGCTTGTGCTTCTATTAGACTAACAGGTGTTCCTTCGTTTAATGAACTTAATGCAACAATATCAAAACCAGGTAAAATACGATCAACATCTTTAATCCAAGAAGTAAAAACAAAACGCAAATTTTGATTTGTTTCTACTACTTTACTTGCTTGCTGTTCTATTTCTTGACGCAATTGTCCATCCCCTACAACAAAAACAACAATATTTTTTTTAGTTGTTGCGACAACTTTTTGAATGGACTCAATAAACCCTGAATGATTTTTAATTGGAGCCAAACGGCCTATAATCCCTATTGCTACCTCATTTTCAGCAACCTCATGTGTTTTGCGAAAAGCAATTCGTTTTTCAGTTCTGTCTGCCTGAAATCGATCCAAATCAAAACCTAACGGAATAACCTTAACCTTACTTTCAGTAGCAATTTTATAGGTTTTTACCAACTCATTTTTTTGAATAGGTGAAATTGCAATAATTGCATCAGATTTTTTTGCTAAAAACCGTTCTACAGCTTTATAAACTGCGGTTTTTAAACGTCCGAAATAAGAATGAAACACATGCCCATGAAACGTATGTACAATTACTGGAACTTTTTCTTTATAAGCCGCGTAACGCCCTAAAGCCCCAGCTTTTGAAGCATGCGTATGAACCACATCTGGCTTATACTCACGAATTAAATTACGTATTTCTTTTAAAGCTTTCCGATCATTTGAAAAATTCACACTACGCTCTAAAACCTCTATCAATTGAGGTTCTACGCCATATTGCTGTGGAATAAATAATGAATCACCTTCATGTTTTTCATGTTGACCACCATATAGTTTTGTTTCAAATTCGTCTCCCAAAAAAGCAGACAAAAAAGTAGCATTATAAGTAGGTCCGCCTAAATTAAAGCGATTTATTATCCGTAAAATTTTAATCATTAAGAGTCTATCCTATTTTTAAGTAGCATATTTCATAGTCTCATTAGGTAAAGCAAAGCTAGCAATTTTTAAGCAGATGTACTATTGCGTTCCCACCAATGCTGAAAAACAATCAATGCCCACACCATGTAAATTTTATCCCCAAAATTAGGATCACTCCACTCATTCCGAAGTTTTAAGATGTAAGAATAATTAAAAAGGCCCTGATTTTGAATGAATTCTGATGTAAACAATGGTCCTTCTAGAATTGTTGTTATTTCATCATTTAACCATTCTTTTATTGGTATTTCAAATCCCTTTTTTGGTCTATTCAGAACAGATTCTGGCAACAAATCTCTAAAAGCATCTTTTAAAATTTGCTTACCTCCTTCTGCATTAACTTTATAAGTTGATGGCAAACCATTCGCAAATTCAATCACTCGGCGATCCAAAAATGGTGTACGAACTTCCAAACTATGAGCCATGCTCATTAAATCTACTTTTTTCAACATGTCATTTGGCAATACCAACTTCTGATCTGCCAATAACACTGCATTCAAATCTTCCCAACCCAATTCAGCAAACGGATTCTCAATTGATTTGAAATCAGAAACAAGCAGTTCTTTTCGATCTTCTTCTCGTATAAATTGACACCATTTAAAATAGCGTTCCTGATGATTCAACGCAAGCCCATCTTTAAGTTTTTGAACTTTTCGATTAAGCTCACCCAAGCGGTCTGATCGGTTAGAACGAAATGGTTTCAATCCTGACGCAGCTACTTTAACTAGAGATTTTTTAACGCCGCCCATTTCACGAATTTTATAATCTGCAAAATGTTTCCGATAACCTCCAAAAAGCTCATCTGCACCATCTCCACTTAAAGCTACTGTAACATCCTTTTTAACACGCTTAGAAAGTAGATAAACTGCAAAGGCAGATGAGTCTGCAAATGGCTCATCAATTGCTGACAAGAAAGATTGAAAATTCAACTTAAAGTCTTCCTTATTTAAAATCAAATTAATATGCTCACTACCAATGTGATTAGAAACTTCATTTGCATAATTAGTTTCATCAAAATAAGCATGATCAAAACCAACAGAAAAAGTCTTCAATTTCGGATTGATTTTCACGGCCAATGCAGCAATAATTGAAGAATCCAAGCCGCCACTTAAAAAAGCTCCTAAAGGCACATCTGACACCATTCTTTTCGCAACACTATCCGTCAATAAATCTCGAAGTTTTTTTACAGTGTCTTGATAACTTAAATTTGATTTTTCGGTCAAATCATCACAATAATTACCTTCTAGTTTCTTACCGTTTTTAAGTTCCACAAAACCTCCAGGCAACAATTTATTCACATTACTATAAACAGTTTGATTCTCTGTAAAATAGGTCAAACAGAAATAACTATTCAGTGCCAATTTATCTATTTGCAAATCAATGTCAAATGATTGGAAAGCCTGTACTTCAGAAGAAAAAAGAAATACTGCATCATCTTCATAAACATATAAGGGCTTAATCCCTACTCCGTCTCTGGAAATCAACAACTCCTCTTCTTGATTATCGTAAAATGCAAATGCAAAAAAACCGTTTAAATGATTTAATGCTGCAGCACCTTTATTTATCAATAAATGAAACAAAACCTCTGTGTCAGATGTAGTTTTAAACTGAACCCCATCTTTCTCCAACTCTTGTTTTAATTCAGAGTAATTATATATTTCACCATTAAAAACTAAGGTGTAACGCTCGTCATCAGACACAAAAGGCTGATTTGAACGTTCATCAGTATCAATTATTGAAAGCCTTGCATGTCCTAATCCACATTTGGAATACAATTTGTAATCTTGATGGTTAGGTCCACGGTGTTTAAGACTTGGCAAGGCAAGCGGAAGTTGAGCAATTTGCTCTTTTCCTTTATTATTTTTAGCCCAGATGCCAATTATACCGCACAAAGTAATTAATTTAGATACGCAAATATAGCGGAATCAAAACAGAACAATATCAAATGCAAAAATTATTCATTTTCATCTTACTAATCTTAGGAAATTACTTCTCCTACGCGCAAGCAACTACAGAGCCTGTAAAACCTAGCAATGCGGTTCAAAAATATGCCGATTTAATGATGACAAAAGATGCGCTGCAGTCTGCTGCATTTAGTTTTTATGCAAAAGACATGACTACGGGAGCAATAGTTGCTGATTATAATGGGCAAATGAGTATCCCTAGTGCTTCAACTATGAAATTAGTCACAACCGCCACAGCAACGCAATACTTAGGACGTGGTTATCGTTTTAAAACTAAACTCATGTATTCCGGTGAGATTGATACTGTATCTGGCGTATTGAACGGAGACCTTTATATTATTGGTGGTGGAGATCCAACATTAGGCTCTAAATACTATAATAAACAAGGGCACGCACGTGATTTCCTATTTGAATGGGCAGATACGATTAAAAGCTATGGTATTTTAGGAATAAACGGACGTGTTATTGCTGATGCATCTAAATACAGTTATAATGGTGTACCTTCTGGCTGGGTTTGGGGAGACTTGGGTAATTATTATGGAGCAGGACCATCTGGCCTAACCATTTTTGATAATATGTGCCGCTTAGAGTTTGAAACGGGACCAAATGCTGGTGACACTACTAAAATCATCTGCACTGAGCCATATATTCCTGGATTATCAATTTCAAACACCGTTAAATCAGCCGACTCAAGGAAGGATAATGCATACGTTTATGGAGCACCTTATTCGTTAGATTGGTTTGTGCAAGGTTCAATCCCTAAAGGACGTGAAAGTTTTATTGTAAAAGCAAGTATTCCTGACCCCGAATACATTACAGCTATTGAATTTAATCAAGCATTGGCGGAGTCT
>CAKZON010000011.1 GCA_937136425.1 uncultured Crocinitomix sp. | reverse complement strand
AAAAAGTATTTTTCCGTTGCCATAGAAATCTTGAAATACAGGATTTCCATAGCGTGGACTCATGTATATAGATTTTACAGTATCACAATTTGTGAATATATCTTGTGACCAATCTTTTTCTTCATACGTGAGATATTCCAAAACTTCATTTCCTAAATACTTTTGTAAATGCTTTACTACTTGTATTGTTAACCTTTCTTGCACTTGTGGGCGTTTTGCATAATAATCTACTATGCGATTCATTTTTGACAAACCAATCACTTTACCTTCCGAGAAATAAGCAACATGCGCTTTTCCTACAATAGGCAAGAAATGATGCTCACATGTTGAATAGACTGTTATGTCTTTTTCAACCAACATTTCTGTGTAATTATACTTGTTGTCAAAAGTTGATGCTTTTGGTGCCTTTTCAGGATTTAATCCACCAAAAATTTCTTTTACAAACATTTTCGCCACTCTCTTTGGCGTACCTTTTAGGCTATCATCAGTCAAATCTAAGCCGAGAGTCTGCATTATTTTTTCAAAATGCTCCTCAATTTCAGCTATTTTTTCTTCGTCGGACAGTTCAAAGGCGTCACTCCTTAGTGGAGTGTCTACAGAGGACATCATATGATTATCCCCTACCTCGTCAATTATGTCTAAACCGTTTTTCATTATTTAATTTATATGTACAAATCTACGTATTAATTTTTGTTCTACTTATGTACTGACGCAAAGATTGTGCCTTGCTTACATTACAAATTTAAAACAAACGATACCAATATTTGTTCAAACATACATTTAATTTTTATTAACATTATCTTTAACTAGTACTATTCATCCATAAAATTTGCATACATGATTTCCATAGCCAAAGTTTTCGGAACCTCCTTAGATCAAGACAATTTTGAATTAACTGCCACCGTTTTAAGTGATGATTGCAAATATTTAATTGGGGAAAAAGTTTTAACTGGACCTGCTGAAATTTGTAATTCATATGAAGAAAATATGCTTGCTGGACGAAAAAAATTAGATCAATTAAAATGGGGAAAGAGTAAAATCACCAGAATAAACAACAATCAATTTTTTGTTCACTTTACAGATTATTTAACGCATCAAAATAAAAAATATACACACCGTTGCCAACAAAAATTAACCATAAATTCAGAAGGAAAAATCAATCACATTGAACACATCCACAATCAAGACGAACAAGATAAGTTAGATGCTTTTTATGAATCTGTTGGTTTAAAATAACAACAGATAGCATATTTTGTTTTTAAAACGATTAGGTTTGTACAGAACTAGACTATCGACACAGTGCAAGAAATAAAGCAACAATTATACAACGCGTGTACAGCATACGTACAACAAAGAATTGAGACTGCAAACAATGCAGTTAAAGAAGCACAAGCATCTGCCAATTCGGAAACTAAAAGCACAGCAGGAGATAAACATGATACTGCAAGAGCAATGATGCAATTAGCAGCTGAGCAAAATGCAAAGCATTTATCTGCGGCAAATAAATTAAAACATGCATTGACCTTGATTGATCCAAAATCAGAGCAATCTAAAGTTAGTCTAGGGAGTTTAGTCTTAGCATCTAACGGAAACTTTTATGTTGCCATTAGCGCAGGTAAAATAGAGTTGGACGGGACTTTATATTTTGCAATATCACCAACCTCTCCAATGGGACAAATTTTAAGTGGGCTTCAAAAAGGAGATGAAACAGAATTTAACGGAAGAAAAATTGTAGTTAAGGAAGTTTGTTAAAGTAATAATTTTCCAGCCTGCTCACGAACAAAGCTTTTCAACTCTTGATCCATCATTGGTATTTTACCCAAACACTTTAATCCAGTTGTAGATAGAATTATTGCTTCGGTTTCAGGATTTGCATCTCCATTAAATAAGATTCCTTTTACAGGTATATTCCGTTGCTTTAACAATTCAACACTTAATAAGGTGTGGTTAATACTTCCTAAATAATTTTTAGATACCAAAATTACTTCATCAGCTACTTTAGGTATTAAATCAACCAACATGTCTCCATCATGATTGAGTGGAACCATTAATCCTCCTGCTCCTTCAATAACCAGGTTGTTTTCTGTTTCAGGTACAACAAAATTTTCTGGTAAAAGCGTAATACCGTCAATTTTTGCCGCCGCGTGCGGAGACATTGGCTCACTTAATAAATATTGTTCTGGATGGAATTTACTTTCTGTATTTGAAATTGCATTACGCACAAAATCAGAATCTAGCTGATCCAACTCACCAGCTTGAACGGGTTTCCAATAATCAGCCTTTAACGCCTCAACAATAATTGCAGCACAAAATGTTTTGCCAATTTCTGTTCCAATACCTGTTACAAATATTCGTTTCATAGTAATGCTTCAATCAATGCGTTTATTTCTTTTTGCGTATTATAACTGTGCAAACAAATGCGAATACGCTCTTGTCCTTTAGGAACTGTTGGGGAAAGAATTGCTTTCACTAAAAAACCTAATGCCACTAGCTCAGCGGCTTTTGCTTTTACTGCCACATTAGATGGAATAACCACACCTTGTATTGGTGATTTGCTATCCATAATTTTCACATTATTACGTACAGCAGCCTGCCTAAAGAACATAATATTCTCTTTAAGAGCTAATCTTTCCTCTTCTGCAGTTCGCACCTTGCTTATAGCAAACTGAATGCGCTCAATACTGCTTGGAGGCAACGCCGTGGTGTAAATAAACGGTCGCGAGAAGTTAACTAGGTATTCCTTTAACTCGGCGCTCCCTAACACCATGGCTCCATGGCTTCCAAATGCCTTTCCAAATGTAACCACCTTTGCAAATGCATAGCCTTTCAACAAATCCTCACATTCATAACCTTGCAATAATCCTTCTCCTGTCTCTCCATAAACTCCACCCGAGTGCGCTTCATCCACAATTAAAAAGGCTCCGTATTTATCACAAATATCGTTTAGAAAGAAGAAATTTGGTTCGTCTCCGTCCATTGAATAAACACCTTCCACAACTATGTACACTTCTCCCTTGGCCGCTTTAATGCGTTCCTCTAAATGCTCATAATCATTGTGTCGAAACTTATAGGCGTCTGCTTTACTTAGTTGTATTCCATCTCTAATAGATGCATGACACAGTTCATCATAAATAATAGTATCACCTCTTTGCGGCAAACAAGAAAGTAATCCTGTATTAGCGGCATATCCAGAATTAAAAAGTGTTGCACTCGGATAATTGAAAAACTCGGCGGCATATTTTTCCAGGTCTTCAGCCAATATTGAATTTCCTGAAATTAATCTTGATCCTGTTGAACCATCCAGTCCATTCTCTTCTCCTTTTAGCTTTGCAATACCTAAATAATCGTTGGAATAAAAATCAATTCCATCTTCCGCAACATACAATGAGCGAAAGGAGTCTGATTCTTTTCGCTCATTTAATTTTTTTAATATGGATTTTGGCGTTTTCACTCAAAATAAGTTATTTCTTGCTCTTTCATAAACCAAAATTCACCGTGCAAATAAGAAATTCTTTTAATCCAATTCCCTTGGTCGTCAAAAACATACTCATTGATGGACTCGTCATGCAAGTCGTCTGAAATCAAATCAAATTTCATATAATAGACTTCTCCAAATGCATAATCTATAATCTTCACATTATCTTTTAATGTACCATCTCCTGTAAAGCAACTATCTATAAAAATAGTATCAGCTTGATAATAGGTCTTACAATAACTCTCAATTTTATTACTCTTACCTTTACTATAATTCCGCAGCTCTTGGCGCCCCTCGTCAAAATAAAAATATTTAGTTTGATACAAAACCTTCCCTTTTTCGTCTTTTTTAATAACTAACGAATCCTTTCCATCACTATTTAAATGAGTCTCTTCATACGCACAAAATGTGCGATCCGCATAAAATTTTTCTTCGACTATTAATTGGGGTGTATAAGTATACTCAATTACAAAGTGTGGCTGAGACTCCGTTTCACTTTGAGTTTCCAAACGAACTAAACGTTTCTCTGTATCGTAGAAGTGGCTTTTGTATGTTGTATCTTCATCACTAGAGTAGTATTTCTCTTTAGAAATCAATCCATCCTCATTGTAAGTAATAATGACTTCTTTTTTTAATGAATTAGGCCTTTCATAACTGGCTTTAACAGCACGTCCTTCTCTATCGAAAAATGTTCGATTAATACGCTTGGGTGTGCCAGTAGTATCCTCATCCCATTCTGATATAACGACAGACTTTACAAGCCCATTCATTTTATCAATTTTACAAAGATCAATATGCTGGCTAAAACCTAGCAAATTACTAAAGAACAATACTATAATCAGTAAACATTGTCTCATTCAACGCTTACCTTTCGAGGCTCAAAATCAGCAGACTTTGGTTTTGCATTTGCAACTCTTGCTTCTTTTTCTGCTCTTACTTTTTTAGCTTTTTCAACTCTTTCGTCCAATTTAGTTTCTGGTTGTTCACCGTCCTGGAAAGGAGCTTTTGGTGTTAATCCTAAAATCTTAAATAAGTTCGAATCCTCATTAAACTCAGGATTTGGAGTCGTCAATAATTTATCTCCAGCAAAAATAGAAGATGCTCCTGACATAAAACAAAGCGCTTGACCTTCATGCGACATTTCTGTTCTACCAGCAGACAATCTAATGATTGATTCTGGGAACATAATACGTGAAGTTGCTACCATACGAACCATATCCCAAACCGGTACCGGTTTTTGCTCCTCTAAAGGAGTACCTTCAACAGCAACCAATGCATTAATCGGAATAGATTCTGGCGGTTGCTCCATATGCACATAAGTCATCAACATCCCTATACGATCTTCAGTTGTTTCGCCCATTCCGATAATTCCACCAGAACAAACAGAAATACCAGCATTTCTTGCATTTGCAATTGTATCAATACGCTCTTGGTATTCACGCGTTGAGATAATGTCTTTATAGAACTCTTGTGAAGAATCTAAATTATGATTGTACGCATATAACCCGGCGTTTTTCAATCGCTCGGCTTGTTTTTCATCTAGCATTCCAAGTGTAGCACACACTTCCATCCCCATTCCATTAATCTCCTGCACCATCTCAACTACTTTATCAAAATCACGATTATCACGTACATTTCTCCAAGCAGCCCCCATACAAACTCTTGAAGAGCCATTAATCTTTGCATTTTTAGCTAAATCCACCACTTCTTTTACAGGCATCATTGCTTGCACCTCTAAATCTGTATGATATTTCATTGATTGTGGGCAATAACCACAATCCTCTGGACAACCTCCAGTTTTTATAGATACCAAAGTACTCATTTGAACCTCTAACGGGTTGTGATGTTCGCGGTGTACAGTAGCTGCTTGAAACATTAACTCCATTAATGGTTTATTGTACAATTCCAATGCTGCTTCCTTTGTGTTATATTTTGGATTTATTTTCATGTTTGTTCAATTCTTTATTACTATTAATCTTCTTCTACAATAACGTCATTTATATACTCTTCCGTTACCTGAAGTTCTCCTAAATCATTATAAAAATTAAATATTCCGTTCTTCTTTCCGTCTTCAAAATTTCCTTGCATTTTTATTCCCCCCTCAGGATAATACCATGTAAAAACACCTGATTCGTTTCCGTTTATATAAGTTCCCTCATAATCAACTCCTCCGTTTCTATGATAAGCAGTAGACTTTCCATTTAAAACTCCATTATCCCAAATAGAAATGTCTCTTAAATTACCATTATAATACCAAAAAGTCCACTCTCCGTGTCTTTCACCATCCTTAAATTCTTTTTTAGCGCTTTGCTCTCCATTGTCAAACCAACTTAAAATAGCACCGTTTAATATACTGTCTTTATAGTGTACAACTTCTTTCAACTCTCCATTAGGGTAAAACCATTCCCACTTGTCGGTTTTCAAGTTATTAGTATATGCTCCTCTTGATTCAATGCTTCCATTCTCATCATACCAAGACCATTTGCCATTGTATTGATTATTTGCAAAGAAACCGTGCGCCTTTATATTTCCATTTTCGTGATAAGTTTTGAATTCACCATCCAACAATCCTAATTTCCAATTGCTCTCTTCTTCAAGGTTGCCATTCTTATACCAAAATTGCCATGCTCCCTCCTCTAAATCTTTCTCAAAACTTCCTATAGAAACCTTGCTGGCATCATCACGATAAAACGACCATTCTCCTATTCTCTGATCTCCATCCTTTTCACCAATTCCATACCCGCCTCCAACAGTTTCATGTCGGTTTGCCTCTCCGCAAGAGAGTAATAATCCTAAAATGAATAGATATGTTAATTGTTTCAAATTCACAATGAATAATCTCTTCTAAAACTAATAAAAAAATGATTTAATTAAGTTTTTCCCAAATCAAATCTTTCAACTCCGTTAAGCCCATTTGTGCGACAGATGAAATGAACATATAAGGTAAATCTGGAAGATCTTTTTTAATCTCATCTTTCAATTCTTCATCCAACATATCAGACTTAGAAATGACTAAAATTCTAGGTTTATCTCCTAATTCAGGATTATACTGCACTAGTTCATTAACCAATACATTGTATTCTTTATGGATATCATCTGCATCTGCAGGAACCATAAACAAAAGCAATGAATTCCGCTCTATATGTCTTAAAAACCTTAGTCCTAATCCTTTTCCTTCATGAGCACCTTCTATAATTCCTGGAATATCTGCCATTACAAATGAACGATAGTCACGATAAGCAACAATTCCTAAATTAGGCGTTAGTGTAGTAAATGGATAATTTGCTATTTCTGGTTTTGCAGCAGACACAACTGACAATAAAGTTGATTTACCTGCATTAGGAAATCCAACCAAACCAACATCTGCCAATACCTTTAGCTCCATTACAAACCAACCTTCCTGTTCAGGAACTCCAGGTTGTGCATAACTCGGCGCTTGATTGGTAGATGATTTAAAATGTACATTTCCTCTTCCGCCTTTTCCGCCTTCCAATAAAATATACTCTTGTTGATCTTCGCTAATTTCAGTAATGAATTCTCCTGTTTCCGAATCTTTAACGATAGTTCCCAAAGGAACCTCTAAATAAACGTCTTCTCCTTCTTTACCAAATTGCTGGTTTTTTCCTCCAGGTTCTCCGTGCTCTGCCTTAACGTGCTTCTTATACTTCAAATGCAATAAGGTCCAAAGTTGGGCATTCCCTTTAAGAATTACGTGTCCGCCTCTTCCGCCATCACCACCTGCTGGCCCACCTTGCGCCACATATTTTTCACGGCGCATATAGCGTGAACCTGCCCCTCCTTTACCTGAACGGCAGTGTACTTTTACGTAATCAATGAAATTGGACATAATTACTTTAGAATTTTGAAAGACTGTGTTATTTTACAGCCTCAATTGCTTCAAATAAGCGATCTGTAATTTCTTGAAAACTACCTAAACCGTTTATTTTAATGAATTTATCCTGTGCTGCGTAAAACCCTTTTACCGGCGCAGTCTCAGCTTTATAAACATCAATTCTTTTTTGAATAACTTCTGGATCTGCATCATCTGCCCGACCACTAGTTTCAGCTCTTTTTAAAAGCCTACTCTTCAATTCTTCTTCCTCAACATCTAATCCCAACATCATTGAAATTCCAGTGTTGCGCTCAGCTAAAATCTCATCTAAAGCTGCAGCCTGAGGTTCTGTTCTCGGAAATCCATCAAAAATAAATCCTTTTGCTTCTGGATGCTTTTCAACTTCTGAGATCAACAATTTAATGGTCACTTCATCCGGAACTAATTGTCCTTTATCCATGTAGCTTTTCGCTAATACACCAAGTTCTGTCTCTCCTTTAATATTAGATCTAAATACGTCTCCTGTTGATAAATGAAAGAGTTCATATTTTTCCACTAATCTTTCTGCTTGAGTCCCTTTCCCTGCACCGGGAGGTCCAAATAATACTATATTTAACATACTATCTTTTTCTTCTTGAATTTGAAAAATTTCTCCGTAGTTTCTGCCCAATTGATCATAGTCAAGGCCGAAACCGATTACAAATCTATTGGGAATATTTTTACCAACGTAATCAACTGGGTAATTTTTATTAAAAATTGCTGGTTTTAAAAGCAGTGTAGCGATCTTAACACTACTCGCATCCATTGATTCGAGTATGTTCAAAACTTTTTCAAGTGTTTGTCCTGTATCAACAATATCTTCTAAAATTACAATATCCTTCCCTGCAATATCATTGTCAAACCCAATTAACTCGTTTATCTCGCCAGTACTTTCTGTTCCTTCATAAGATGAAAATTTGACAAAACTAAGCTCACATGGTAAATCAATTTTTTTCACCAAGTCTGAAGCAAACATGAATGAACCATTCAAAATAGCCACAAACAACGGTTTTTTACCAGCATAGTCAGTGTTAATTTGATTGGCCAATGCTGATATTAGACTATCAATTTCCGTTGCAGAAATATAAGGTTTGAATATTTTGTCGTGTACTTTAACCAAGTCAGTAAATTTTATACAAAAGTATCAATAAACTCGGGTTTGCTCCCTTGTTCTGACGGAAATTCTGATTCGCTCACCTAGCCCTGAAAAATTGACAGTTTAAGAGAGGTAAACATGTCATTTTTTCAGTCTTTACATGCTAAAATCAATTTGGTTCTTTATTTGAGTAAGTTCAATCAAATACAAATAGGAAGTAAAATGAACATTGATAAACTAACAACAAAAACACAAGAGGTTATACAAAAAGGGCAGGAAATTGCCAAAAGTATGGGGCATCAAGTGTTAGAACCTGGACACCTGTTAATGGGCATGTTTAAGGTAGACAATCATGTACTTCCATTTTTAATGGGAGATATGAACAAAAACTTCGATCTTATGACGAAAACCGTAACAAGTATTGTTATGGCGTATCCTAAGGTAGAAGGGGAACAAATTTATATGTCCAACAACACAAATAAATTGTTTACAACGGCATTTAAAGAAATGGAACAATTCAATGATGAGTTTTTGTCAATGGAGATTCTATTCTACAGTTTGTTGGACGGTAAAGATTCTATTGCTAATTATTTAAAAGATAGCGGAATCACAAAAAAAGAACTTAAAAAGTCAATTATGGAATTAAGAAGTGGACAAAGTGTTAATTCTCAAGGACAAGAAGACACTTATAAAGCCTTGGATAAATATGGGCACAATCTAAATGAAATGGCTCTTTCTGGAAAGCTCGACCCAGTTATTGGTAGAGATGAAGAAATTAGAAGAGTATTACAAATATTAACTAGAAGAAGAAAGAATAACCCTATTTTAATTGGTGAGGCCGGGGTAGGTAAAACAGCCATTGCAGAAGGTATTGCGCATAGAATTGTAAATGGTGATGTTCCAGAAAACTTAAAGTCAAGAAAGGTCTATTCATTAGATATGTCGGCATTAGTAGCTGGCGCAAAGTTTAAAGGGGAATTTGAAGAGCGTCTTAAAGCGGTTATAAAGGAAGTAACAGAATCAAGTGGAGAGATTATTCTATTCATAGATGAAATTCACACACTAGTTGGAGCAGGAGGAGGACAAGGAGCAATGGATGCTGCTAACATCTTAAAACCGGCACTTGCAAGGGGTGAATTACGGGCAGTTGGTGCTACAACATTGGATGAATATCAAAAACATTTTGAAAAAGACAAGGCATTAGTCAGACGTTTTCAAACAGTGCTTATTGATGAGCCTACAAATGAGGATGCTATTTCAATTTTACGAGGTGTTAAAGAAAAATATGAAACACACCATAAGGTGCTTATCAAAGATGAAGCAATTATTGCTGCCGTTGAATTATCACAACGTTACATAACTGAACGACACCTGCCAGATAAAGCGATTGACTTAATTGATGAAGCTTGCTCCCGTTTACGAATGGAAATTAATAGCAAACCTGAGGAGTTAGATGAAATTGAACGTAAAATCATGCAATTAGAAATTGAGCGTGAGGCAATCAAGCGTGAAAAGGATGAACGAAAACTAAGTTTCCTTAAAGAAGAATTAGCCGAGTTAAATGACAAACGCACAGATTTTTTAGCAAAATGGCAAGCTGAAAAAAACGTAATTGATTCTATTCAAACTGGAAACGAAGAAATTGAGCATTTAAAATTTGAGGCGGATCAAGCGGAAAGAGAAGGTAACTACGAAAAGGTGGCTGAAATTCGTTACGGAAAAATTAAAACTTTAGAAGCCGAACTCTTAAAGCTAAAGGATGAGTTGATTGAAATTCAGCAAAATTCTAAAATGATTAAAGAAGAGGTTGATGCTGAAGAAATTGCGGACGTTGTTTCACGTTGGACAGGTATTCCTATCTCAAAAATGATTGAAAGCGAGCGTGAAAAACTATTGCGAATGGAGGATGAATTGAGCACTCGTGTTGTTGGTCAAAAAGATGCAATTTCCGCTATTTCAGAAGCCGTGCGAAGAAGTAAAGCGGGATTACAAGATGAAAAGAAACCAATAGGTTCTTTTATTTTCTTAGGAACAACAGGAGTTGGCAAGACAGAATTGGCAAAAGTTTTAGCAGGTTATTTGTTTAATGACGAGCAATCCATCACTCGAATCGATATGAGTGAATATCAAGAGAAACATTCTGTAAGCCGTTTAGTTGGAGCGCCTCCTGGATATATTGGATACGAAGAAGGTGGACAATTAACTGAGGCTGTGCGGCGTAAACCATATTCCATTATTTTAATGGATGAGATTGAAAAAGCGCACCCTGATGTTTTCAATGTATTATTACAGGTTTTGGATGATGGACGATTAACGGATAACAAAGGTAGAACGGTTAATTTTAAAAACACCATTATTATAATGACCTCTAACTTGGGTGCACATATTATTCAAGAACGTTTTGAACATTTAACGGATAAGAATAAGGACGAAATTGTCGCTAAAACTAAAGGTGAAATTTTTGAATTATTACGAAAAACAATTCGACCAGAATTCCTAAATCGTATTGATGAAACAATTATGTTCCAACCACTCACTAGAGCAGATATTTTGGAAATTGTAAAAATTCAATTTGGATTATTACAAGAACGTATTAAAGGTTCTAAAATTGAAATAGAAGCTTCAAATGAAGCACTTGAGTGGCTTGCAATAGAAGGATATGATCCGCAATTTGGAGCACGTCCAGTAAAAAGAGTCATGCAAAAAATTGTTATGAACGAATTATCAAAGGCACTTTTATCTGGCAATATTGGTCCTGATAGTAAAGTAATGATTGATTTGAAAGAAGGGAAATTGCATTTCGAAAATCTTACTCCTATTGTTTCTGAATAATCTAAAAACACAGCAAAAAAAAGCCCTAACGTTTGACGTTAGGGCTTTTATATTTTTTAAGAGAAAACTCTGTTATTTCTTTTTAGAAATTTTTGCTGTTAATTTCGTTAGCTCAATTTTTTGAGTTTTAACTTCTTTATACTTTGTATAATCAGCCTTTCTGTATGCATCACATCCTCCGTGACCACCACCACAACTTAACATACCGAGAGCAAACACTCCCACAACTCCTGCTATCACTGCTTTTTTCATAATAATAATTTTTTACGGTTTTTGATTTCTTTGTATTACTCTACGGTAACTCTTACTGTAACGAAAATATGTAAAATAAATTGTATGTCAAAACATATTTTTCTCTTTAATTAACGGTTTCATTTTGAAAAGGTTGCCTTTTATATTCAAAATCGCCCATCCCACCTACTGTACAGAGCCTTAACTCAATTGTTAATAAGTCTATAAAAAAGGTGGATTATTACTCTTTTAATTATATCGTTCCATTATTTTATCCAATAATACCTGACTTAATTTTCTGTAAGACTCAGTTGTCCAACCTCCAACATGCGGAGATAAAATAATTTTTTTTGAGTTCAAAACCTGTCTAAATGCTCTTGGCATTTGCTCATCTTCTCCAAACATTTGCTCAAAAGACGATTTTTCATATTCCAATACATCCAAACAAGCTCCTAACACTTTTTCTGAATCTATTCCATCCATCAAATCGGCTGTATTTACAATTGTGCCTCTTGCTAGGTTAATAATGTAAAATGGATGATCCATCTGGCTGATAAAACGCATATTAATCATTCCTTTGGTTACTGGGGTTTGAGGCACATGCAAACTTACAACGTTTGCTTCCTCTTGTATTTGCGATAAAGTAACCTCCTCTACAAATTCATCTCCAAAGCCAGTTTTATACTTATCATATGCCATAACACGCACATCAAAGCCACGTAACTTTTTTGCAAATGCAGATCCGTTATTTCCGTATCCTATTATTCCAACAGTTTTACCATCAAGTTCAACTCCTCTATTCCCCTCTCTATCCCAAATACCTTCTCTAACTTCAGAATCTCCCTTCGATAACTTATTGAACAAACTCAATATCATACCTAAGGCATGTTCTGCCACCGCGTTTCTATTTCCTTCTGGAGCATTAAATAATGTGATATTTCTTTTATTACAATATGAAACATCTATATTTTCCATTCCCGCTCCCGATCTTGCTATGAATTCTAACTCATTTGCCTTCATTAAAAAATCTTCATCCATTGGAAAACGACTTCTAATTACAACTCCATTATATCTAGAAATATTTTGGATGATTTCTGATTTGGATGTCTTAGTTAAGTCGTCACAAACCCAATTCATGGATTCTAACCCTTCTTGTAAAACGGGGTGAACAATATCAATAAACGCAATTCTTTTCATGACTAGAGCTAGGGATTAGATCTTACTTAATACAAACGCATTGAGCTAATTAAGTTACTAAAAATAAACGAGATAAGCCACCAAAAAATAGATTGACAAACCTATAATATCATTTGCAGTTGTAATAAATGGCCCCGTTGCAAGAGCAGGGTCAATCTTTAAACGATCGAGTAGTAATGGGATTAATGTACCTAATACAGCAGAAAATAGAACGACAACAAACAAAGAGAAAGCCAAGGTAATTGCTAACTTATCATCACCTCCAAAGAAATAACTAAATCCAAAAATTACGAGTGAACATATTAAACCTACAATCATTCCTACTACGGACTCCTTTCCAACCCGTGTCATAATTCCTTTCATCTGAAAATCATTACTAGCCAAACCTTGCACCACAATCGCTGAAGATTGAACTCCTATATTACCCGCAGTTGAGGCAATTAGTGGAATGAAAAATGCTAAACTTGGAATAAAAGACAAAGTAGATTCGTATCCTCTAATAATCTGAGAACTCATAACACCTCCTGCTAAACCAATTAAAATCCATGGTAATCTTGATCGTGTATTTTTTAAAATACTAGAACTTGATTCTACATTTTCAGAGATACCAGAAGCCATTTGAAAATCACGTTCAGCCTCTTCTCGAATCACATCTACTACATCATCAATGGTAATTCTGCCAACTAACTTATTTTGCATGTCAACCACAGGTATGGTCACTAAATCATACTTTTCCATGATTTCAGCAACTGTTTCTTTGGATTCATTGGTTTTAACAAAATGAATATTCTCATTGCTAAATATTTCCTTGATCAATGAATTTGGTTCCGCAAACAATAAACGTCTTAAAGATAAAATTCCAAGTAATCGACCTTCATCATCAATCACATATATAGAATAGACTTTTTCAACTTCCTCTGCTTGCTTGCGCATTTCAATAACGCAACGCTTCACATTCCACTTCTCCTGCGCAACAATGTACTCTGTCTGCATTAAACCACCAGCAGAATCTTCATCATAACGCAATAAGTCTAAAATCTCAGAAGCATGCTCCTGATCCTCCATTTGCGAGATAACCTCTTGCTTATCAGAATCCTCTAATTCTCCTAGTAAATCTGCAGCGTCATCTGTATCTAACTGATCCGCCTGATCTGCAATTTCCTGAGATGAAAAAAGCTTAAGAAAACTTTGTCTAAAATCATCATCAAGCTCCATTAGAGCTTCTGCAGCTTTTTCCTCGTCTAATAACTCGTAAACAAACTTAGCTTCTGATTCCTCTAAGTTTTCAAGAATGTCCGCAATATCTGCAGGATGCAATTGATTAACGAAAATTTCAATCGACCCCGCTTCTTGCTGCTCAATCTGAACCTTAAGATCCTCGAGATATTGTTTCGTCAATTCAAATTTCACGGCCGTAAATTTTACACAAAGATAAGCACTTTTTAAGAACCTCTTTGTGGATGCTAAATCATAACTTTTTCTTTACATGCTCTCGCCTTCTTCCAATAAATTATAATTTCGAAAAAAACTATAAAGTACTTGGGCAAACAAACGCTGTCATTGGCATCTCAGTAGTTTCCTTAATCTCTCCAAAACCGCCCAACACATCAACAAAATTGTGATATCCTCTCGACTTTAAAATTGATTCAAAAATAACCGAACGATACCCTCCTGCACAATGTATGTAGTAGGTTTTATCTTTGTCAATCTTCTCCATATTTGAATTAATGGTGTCCAACGGCTCATTCAAAGCACCTAATAAATGCTCCGCATTAAACTCGCTTTCTTTACGAACGTCCATTATTTCAACCTTTTCAGTTTCTACCTTTTTTGCCAAATTCCCTGGCGTAATTGTATCAATTGTATCGATTGAATTACCAGCTTCAAGCCATGTTGCCACTCCGCCTTTCAGCACACCATTTGAGTTATCATAACCGATACGCGAAAGTCTTGTCACGGCCTCTTCTTCGCGTCCTTCTGGAGTAATTAAAACAACTTCTTGTTTAATGTCCAAAATCAATGCGCCTACCCATGGAGCAAAACCTCCATCCAACCCAATAAATATTGATCCTGGTATATGTCCCTTTACAAAATCAGATTGGTTTCGTACATCTAACATCAGGGCCCCGTCCTCTACTCTATTTCTAAATTCGTCCAAATCTAAATAACGTGCACCGCTTTCAATAATTGAATCAATGGTATCATTAACCCCTTTGTTCATCATTACATTTTTCGGAAAATATTGAGGAGGTGTTGATAATCCAGTTAACACCTCTTCTATAAATTCATCTTTAGTCATATCAGCACGTAAAGCATAATTATTGGCTTTCTGATTTCCAAGTAAGTCAAAAGTCTCCTTACTCATCTTCTTTCCACAAGCAGAACCTGCTCCATGACCAGGATAGACTGTAATATCATCTGATAATGTCATTATTTTTTCTCTTAAAGAGTCAAATAACAAACCTGCTAAATCTTTTGCTGTCAACTTACCTTGTTTAATTGCTAAATCCGGTCTTCCAACATCCCCAATAAACAAGGTATCTCCAGTAAAAATACAGTTATCATTCCCTTCTTCGTCTTTCAATAAAATCGTACTCGATTCCAAAGTGTGTCCAGGTGTATGAAGCCAATGCAAGTCTAAATTTCCAATCTTAAATACTTCACCATCCTTCGCCTCGTGAAATTCATAGTCCGCCTTTGCTGTAGGTCCAAAAACAATTGTTGCCCCAGTTGCCTTTGCTAAATCAACTTGGCCTGACACAAAATCCGCATGAAAATGCGTTAAAAAAATATATTTTATTTGAACGTTATCATTCTTTGCTCGCTCCAAATATGGGGCGGTCTCTCTCAACGGATCTATAATTGCAGCCTCTCCATTAGAATGGATATAGTAAGCAGCTTCAGCTAAACATCCAGTATATATTTGTTCTACTTTCATTTTTTCTATTTATTAGTGCAAAGATAAGGTATTTTACTTGCTTTTTAAAACACCTTTTCTTTTAAACTTTTTCATTCCTAAATCTTAAACTGCATCCCAATCAATATAGTATCTTTGATAATAAATAATTGAGTAACGTCCTTTTAAATAGTGGTTGTTAATAATAGCATGAAAAAGTATCTTACAATAAATTTGAATTTGGATTGGAATCAAATCTTACCAATCCTTCAAAATGAAACAGTTGTGCTCCTCAACAAACCAAATGGCGATTTCATTTTAGCCTGGGGAATAGATGATCAAATTAGCATTGATGCAGATCTATACAATGCTGTTCAGGTTCAAAATTTCATAGATAAACATACGCAAGATTATATTATGGGTTATTTAGCCTACGATATAAAAAATGATGAAACTCGCCCAACTCCTAACAAAAATCAAGATAATAATAGTACCGACCTTTTCTTAATCGCCCCAACGCATGTCTTGATTAAAAATGGAAAATCAAATCTTTATTATGGTAATGCTTCAACAGAGTTCATCAATGAAACTCTAACAACAAAATCCCAACAACCAACTCTTAAAACGGAAAGTATACAACTTAAAGAACAAACAAATAAAGAAACATATTTAAATGATATAATTGGCATCAAAAATCAAATTCAAGAAGGAATTATTTATGAAATGAACTATTGCGTCAACTTTAAAAATGAATTCACACATTTTAATCCAGTTGACACTTATTCGAAGCTAGTACAAAACGCCCAAGCGCCCTTCTCCGCTTTTGTGTTTGATGGTAAAAACTACATCCTTAGCGCTTCTCCAGAAAGGTTTCTAAATAAATCTGCAACACAACTTAAAAGTCAACCTATTAAAGGAACCGCTAAACGAGGGAAAACAGTTGAATCAGATATGGAAATAAAAAAGAAATTAGTTGCTAACCCCAAAGAAATTTCAGAAAACGTGATGATTGTTGACCTTGTTCGAAATGATTTGGCAAAAGTAGCAGAAAAAAAATCCGTTCAAGTTCAAGAACTATGTAAACCCTACACATTTAAAACAGTTCATCAATTAATCTCAACTATCTCTTGCCAAAAACGGCCCAAAATTAGTTTTACAGACATACTTCAAGCGTTGTTCCCAATGGGTTCAATGACAGGTGCGCCTAAAATTAGTGCCATGTCAAACATCAATCAATTTGAATCGTTTCGGCGTGGAATCTATTCGGGCGCAATTGGGTATATATCTCCCAATGGTAATTTTGATTTCAATGTGGTAATTCGTTCCATTTTAGCCGACATGTCTAATAAACAAATCTCCTGTAGTGTTGGTGGTGCAATTACAATCAATTCAGATCCTTTACAAGAATATGAAGAATGTTTACTTAAATTGAAAGCAATTCAGGATACACTATGCTAGAAAAATTCAAGGAAATATTAAAAAATGACTTTAACAATTTTCTAGACAAACAATTGTACTTAGCAATTAGTGGAGGTAAAGATTCAATATGTCTAAGTCAATTGCTTTTAGCCGCCGGATATTCGCATACATTATTACACTGCAATTTTCAATTAAGAGGAGTCGAATCAGACCGAGATGAAGAATTCCTCATAAAGTATGCAGCAAAAAATAATTTACCCATTCACTCCACAAAATTTAAAACTTCAAAAATTGCTACAGAACTTAACTGTTCTATTCAGGAAACTGCTCGTAAGTTAAGGTATGATTGGTTTAATACATTTTTAACCTCTAAAAATCATATTCTACTCACAGCCCACCATAGTGATGACGCCATAGAAACTTTCTTCATCAACTTGATGAGAGGCACAAGCCTGCATGGACTCACAGGTATCAATAATCAACATAACATCAAAAGGCCTTTACTTTCTTTTGGCGTTAATCAAATCGAAGAATATTTGAGTTTAAACAAAATTGAGTATAGACAAGATCAAAGCAATTTTGATAATAAATACGTGCGCAATTATTTGCGCAACCAAATCATCCCTTCATTCCAAGATAAAAGTGAAAACTTTAAACCAAAAGTTACCAAAACAATTTCCTCATTAAATGAAGTCAGTTCTTGGATTCAGAAACAAGCCAATACTTTTCGTCAAATAAATTTCACCCAATCAGCAGGCATCTTTTCAGTTGACAAAAATGCATTGCTCAGGCAAGACAATATTTTTCTAACCTATATTTTAAAAGATTTTGGCATACATCGCTCAAATGTTAACAACCTCAAAACAGCATTAAGTTCAAACACCGGATCTAAATTTTTAACAAACACCCATCAGTTTTTATTAAATCGAGATGAAATTCTAATAAACCAACTTAATCAAGTACAAAACCTTAATAACAAAACCTATTCGATAAGTACATTTCCAAAAACACTAACTTTCGGTAATTCACAATTAGAGTTTACCATCTTAAAAAAAGCACGCCCATTTTCAAATAAGAAGTATCAGCAGTTTGATTTAAACCAAATTGAACTACCATTAACTATTCGTCATTGGCAACATGGAGATAAAATCCAACCTTTAGGAATGAGTGGTACCAAATTAATCTCAGATGTCTTAATTGACAATAAAATCGCTCAGACAGATAAATCCAATATCCTTGTCCTCATCAATCCACAAAATATAATAATAGCAGTAGTAGGGCTTCTTATTTCAGATAAAGTAAAGCTTGAGGCTGGTACTACTTCCATTCTTCACCTACACTACTCAACATCGTCAGTCTAAATGATCTTTTCCCTTAGGGCAATCCCTTTTTATATCAATAAA
>CAKZON010000010.1 GCA_937136425.1 uncultured Crocinitomix sp. | reverse complement strand
CCATCAGTTACATCCATATCCCATTCGTATGTATCAGCTCCACCACCTGTTAATGTGATAGCTCCACCAACACAAATTTCTTCTTCTGTAGTACTTGCAGTAACTTCTGGTAATTCAAGTACTTCAATATCAATTGTATATCCGCAATCATCCTCATCATCACTTGTAGCATTAAAAGTTAAAGTACCAGCAACTTCAGGTGTAAATGGTTCAGCATTAATTAAACCACCATCCCAAGTAATTGTTCCAGCTCCTTCAGCATCTAATGTAAAAGATTCTCCAAGGCAAATTTCTGTTTCTGTAACAGTTACTGTAAGTCCTTCACAAAGAACAGTAATTACTACTTGTCCATTTCCTGCATGATCAGCACCTGTGTTGATTGGGTCTGTTCCGGCGTTAAAAGAACCACCGCCACCACCGTGGTCAGGATCATTTCCACCAGCACCTCCAGAGTAGCCTCCGCCACCACCGCCACCTCCGTAGAGGTTACCAGCGCCACCGCCGCCGCCGTATCCACCGAATCCGCCACAGCCGCCTCCGCCGCCGCCGCAGTATGGATCACCAGCTTCCCATCCAGGCGCATTTTGTCCGCCCATAAGATCTCCACCGCCAACACTTAACCAACCGGTTCCACCACCACCACAAATGGTTGCTCCCCATAGGCCTTCTTCTCCGCCATTTCCACCAACTCCGCCAGCAGATGTTCCGTCAGAATTTTCACCGCCGTTTTCACCAGCTTGACCATCACAGTCAGGGTGTAATGGAACTGCGCCACCATATGGGCATCTTCCGCCACCACCTCCAGCAGCAACAAATAATTCATCAGCAGCATCATATACAAATGATCCGCCTCCGCCACCAGCACTGTTTTGGACGTTACCTCCAATTTGTAAATGACCTTGCTCTCCAACAACTACTGATAAAACTTCTCCGCCTGTTACTTCAAAGTTTCCTTCAATTCTCGCACCAAGACCTCCGTCTGACCCTCCTTGCGCACCATAAGCTACAATGTTTATTTCGCTAACTCCATCAGGAACAGTATATGACTGCACGTCTCCAGTAAAGTCAAAGGTTGTCACTTGGGACCAACCTGATGTCAACGAGAACAATAGTCCCGTGGCAAGTAATAATTTAGATTTCTTAATTAATTTCATAGTTTGATAATTAGATTTTTTCAAATTTATGAAAATAGAAATGGTTATACGTGTTATTTATAACATTAAATGCCATTCCATAACATTTCTGCCATAAATTGGATGTAGGAAGGGAGAGGTTAGTAATATTTAAAGGAATCAATAACCGCTTCTAGTTTACAAATTTCTTCCTGGTGATTATAATCTTGCTCCACCCAAATAGCAATCGTTACAAACCTGTTTTCTTTTGGATGTTCTACGGTTATAAATAATGATTTCATTCCGTCATCATGCTTGATATAGTTCCACATTCGTAATTCTCCTAAAAGGTCTATTTCGCCTGATTTGACAACGTTGAATTGAGCATTAATGTCTTGCTGTTGCAAGTCTCTATTTGGCCAAGGAACTGATTTTGCAATTTCTGTAACGGAAACGGATATGATTGAATCTACATCATCATTTAATAAGCTTATTCCATTTCCATTTTCATCTAAATTTTTAGATTGGTACCAATTTCCTTCAGGAATGTTAATCGAAAAATGTCCTAATGAGTCTTCAAACTTTTTATCAGTTAGAATCACAGAAGTACAATTGCAGTTATCTAAAAAATTAGATGCTACCTGATTACTACATCCTATTAGCATTAAAATGATAGAAATTGAAAGAATTACTTTCATACAATAGTTAGAGCATTAAAAACTCCGTAATGTAATAACACTACTTTACACGATTCATCCCCATGGCTTTCAACATCCAGTTAGGTAGTCGTTTTTTCGGGTCGCGTTTTTTTAAGTTGATATACCAACCTACGCTTTTCATAACAGGAACTTTATGTGTTTCCACAAACTCAATCCATGTTCCGTCGGGATCCTCAATATAAGAGAATCGTCCTCCAGCTTCACCCATATCAAAAGTGTCTCCACTATCTACAGTAAAAGGAAATCCGGCTGCTTCACAATCTTTTTTCAAAGCTTCCATTCCTTGAATGTCAAAACATAAATGAATAAAGCCCCAGTCTCCCCAATATCTATCTTTAAATATTTTTTTAGGTTGACGTTCTAGTGCTTGCACTAATTCAATTCTTGTTGGTCCTAATAGTTTTGAAAAAGGCCCTTCACGTTCATCCTTATGCTTTAATTGTACGCGTCTAAACTTTTGATCTCCAGATAACAATCCTTTAAAACAGTCAAAATTTCCAGTCTCATCATATTCCACCGTTTCGTAGTTCAGTACATCACGGTATAATTTTAACGAGGCTTCCATATCACTGACACCAATTATTGTACCTGCAACTGCTCCAGTTTTAGCTGGGTGTTTTGTGTCTTTAAACCAACCAGATCCTTGTACAACATTAAATATATTGCCGTTTGGATCTTCTAAAAAATAATTGAATTCGCCACTTGGTGTTTGGCTTAATTCACCTAAAATAGTAACACCTTTAGATTTGTGATATTCGTAACTAGCTTTTACATCTTTCGACTTAATTTTGCAAGCATATAATCCTAAATCACCCAATTGAATAGCAAAATCTGCACGTTCAGTTGGACGACTTGTATATTGCCAAATTTCGAATCCACCGCCACTTTCCATGCTTAAAGCTAATGTAGCTGTTCTACTATGAACAGTACCACCCGTATATTTTGTCATTAAAGGTGCTTCAGCAGCATCTTCAAATAATCGGATATCGATTCCGAACATTTCACGATACCATTTCCAAATTTCTTGAACATCAGGTACACCAATACCCATTTGTTGAATTCCAGAGATTATCTTTTCCATTTTGCAATTATTTAAGCGCAAATATAAGCAAGTTGATTCAATCAAACTGTGTTTAACCTTTGTCATTTGTGAAAAACTAATCGAAAAGAGTGGTCTAATTTTTGCTATTTTTGAACCATGAAGCAATTCTTACTTTTTATCAGCCTCTTTATTACGATAATAGGCTTTACCCAGGTTAAATTGTACCGTGGAGATGGTAAATTTGATAGTGACATTGCCTTTACGATAGAAAATGGAAAGGTATATCATGGCGATAATCGTTTTTCTCCAGTAACTTATTATACCATTTCTAACAATAAAGTGTATCTCGGTCGATCAACTTCAACTTTTGATTGTTTGTACACAGTAAAGGGAAATAAAGTTTATAAAGGAGATTCTAATTTTTCATCTGATATTATTTATACCATTGATAATGGAAAAGTATATCGTGGAAATTCAACCTTTTCAACCGAATGTGTTTTAACTATTGAAGATGATGCCATTTATATGGGAGATTCTACTTTTTCGTCTGATTTATTATTTACCATGACAGGAGATGATCAACTGTCTATTCCCCTTTTAGCCTGTATTGTTGGCCCATATTAGTTTTTACCTATGAGAAAAATTCTATTCCTGTTAGTGCTTTTAGTGACTAACTTTTCTGCAAATGCGGAAATTTCAATACGAAATCAATCTCCGTCTGACGTAGACAGTTTGTACACTGAGGTTGATTTTGCAGAGTTAGAGCAATTATTTTATGCTTCTGAAACGCCCAATTTAAAAGTAATTTTTAATGATACTTTGAAAGGGTTTGCAATTGAGTTTGATGGTGTTCAGTCCAATTTAAAAGTTGATTCTATTATCGTTATTGATTCTTTACAACGAGGAGACCATGCTGTAACACTAAGTGGGCTTGACTCTAATGGAGAACAAATAGAGCTCAGCAGTTCATTTAAAGTTAAGGCATATCCGCCAGTGATAGACAATGATGCAACAGTTTTCGGAATTTTAATGATTGTGTTATACTTTGTATTTCGAACAGCAAATAGCGATCGTCCTTGGTTGAAGAAGTTTTATAAATATGTTCCGGCTTTGTTGTTGTGTTATTTTATTCCGGCAGGTTTAAATTCAGTTGGACTTATTTCTTCAGAAGAATCTAATTTGTACTTTATTGCGTCTCGCTATTTATTACCAGCCAGTTTAGTGCTACTATGCTTGAGTATTGATATTCCTGCAATTAAAAGATTAGGATCAAAAGCAATTATCATGTTTTTTGCTGCAACTGTTGGAATTGTAGTGGGAGGACCATTGGCTTTATGGACCGTTTCATTAATTGCTCCAGAAGTTTTAGATGGTGAAATATGGAGAGGATTATCAACAGTAGCAGGATCATGGATTGGAGGAGGAGCAAACCAAACCGCCATGAAAGAAATTTATGGAGCAAGTGATACGCTTTTCTCTGCAATGATTGTGGTTGACGTCTTTATTGCGAACATATTTATGTCTATCCTTTTATTTGGAACAGGAATGAACAAGAAAATCAATAAATTCTTTAAAGCAGATGATTCTGCCATTGAATCTTTAAAGAATAAGATGGAAGATTTTCAGGCAAGTGTTAAAAAGATTGCCACTTTCAATGATTACGTGTACATGATGGGAATCACCTTTTTCTTTGTAGGACTCGCGCATTATTTAGCTGATTTTTTAGGACCAGTTATTAAAGCCGGGTTAAAAAATATGAAAACGGTTTATGATCCAACTTTAGGAACTACGTTTGAGCAACAACAAGGGTTTAACGATACTGCATCAGATTTAATGGTTTCTTTTGGTAGCGGATTCTTTTGGTTAGTTGTTTTTGCAACACTTTTTGGTGTATTGTTATCGTTTACAAAATTTAGAAGGTTTGAAGGAACGGGAGCTTCTAAACTAGGTAGCTTATTTTTATATGTGCTTGTTGCAACAATCGGTATGAAAATGGACATCATGGAATTGATTGCCAATTGGGGAGTATTCAAATTTTTGATTTTGATTGGTTTAATTTGGATTACAGTTCACGCTATTTTCTTATTCATTGTAGCAAAAATCATTAGAGCGCCTTTCTTTTATGTGGCGGTTGGAAGCCAAGCAAACGTTGGTGGTGCGGCATCTGCTCCAATTGTAGCAAGTGCATTTAGTCCTTCATTAGCACCTGTTGGTGTGCTTCTTGCAGTATTGGGGTATGCCGTTGGTACGTTTGGTGCAATATTATGTACTATAATGATGCAATGGTTGTCGCAAGGATAAGATGATGATAAAAAATATTGGAGTAATAGGACTGTTGTTTTGGGCAAGTTTGACTTTTGGGCAAATTCGTGTGTCAGAATCTGTACAGCACCTAGGCGACATCTTTGAGAATAGGGGGAGGGTTACCGCTAAATTTGATTTACACAATCCTTATCGCGAAGACACTATTCGAATAGTTGATATAGAAACTTCATGCGGTTGCACGGCGGTTTTATCTCAAGACACAATTATTTTACCTACATCAAGTATTACTTTAGATGTTTCATATGATCCTAAAGATAGGTTAGGGTTGTTTGTTAAGAGTATTGAAATTACCACTGAAACAGGACACGAAATTCAAGACAAGCTATTCCTTAAAATAATGGGGAATGTTGTTTCTGAAAGTTTTGTGGCACAAAAGCAAAAAAATGAACTATTGGAGTATAGTGTTGCTCCTATTTATTTTTATCCTGTTACGGCTTTTGATACTTCTTATTTAGATTATAATTTCATTATTGATTTTGTGAATGACTTAACCTATGAGGTTGATTTTTATCAGTTTGCAACGGTAGGACTTGCAGTTGAATTGAAAGACGCCCAGATGGTAGAAAAGTTTGAACATCTAATCAAATTTTCTAAACAAAAGGTAATGAATGAGTTTGTCCGCCGCGGATTTAACGAAAGTTCTGTGTTTTTTGATGAACCAATATTTACCACAGCATCTGATTTGCCGCCGTGGGCATCTGCCTCCATTCGTTTATATTCTGTCAATTTTGACGCAACTGGTGTGGATACTAGTGTTATTAAAGTTTCGTCTAAAGACGAAGTGTTGGCAACTAAAATGTTACTGGAATATCAACGTTTTGCCTTGCCCGAGATTGATGAGATATTGGAGGAAATTAACTTTGAAACGATTGAAGGAAAATTATTTTTAAACGGAGAATTGGATCTTAAAGGAACTATTTTAATGCCTTGGAAAAAAAGCAAGAAAATACGTTTAAAAACAGCTGCCAAACTTAAAAAAGCAATTCAAAAGCGAATAAAAGAAACTACGGGGGCAACTAAAAAAGAGGTTCGCATTTCTTTTGACTCATTAGGAGTTCATCCGCAAGATAAGTTTCAGTTTTTACTTTGGGATAGGGCAGATGAAAAAGAGGAAGAAAAGATAAAGTATATAGTGAAACCAGATAAAATTGTTCCACCACAATTACCAACCTACAAACAGTTTTATGAGGGGAAACGTGAAATTGATACGGCGTCATTAGAATTTAAACACTTTTGGGAAAATTGTTTGCTCAATTATAAAAAAGGACAATCCATTAAACTTTTGTTAGAATCATCTTTATCAACCAAGCGACACGATATTGAAATGGAAAATTTAGAGTTAGCTTGGATTGGTGCGCGTGCATTAAAAGCCCTGTTAGAAAATAAGTTCAGAAAAGAAACTGGGGGCGGAGAAATTGAAATTGATATAAAAGGAGCAGTTCGTGGTCCAAATTTTGAGCTTGCTGACGACAATGTAGAGAAGTTTGATTACAGCCAATATGATTATTTTACAATTATTCCGCTAGTTCATATGCAGCCTTCAAACAGTTCGACTACGCTTAAACCATACATGGTTAATTTTGATTATTTTTTCAGAGGGATTGATACTGGAGCGCACGGCTTTCAGGTATTTGCAACAGAGTTAGCTAAAGTTGTGAGACAAGAGGGCTATGTGGAATTAAGGATGGAGTCAAGTATTTCAAAAATTCCAATTGAGCATTCAACATCTAATTTATACATAGCCTATACGCGCTTGAATGAAAGCGAAAAGAGGTTAAGAGCTGCTATGGCACGTAAATTAATAGATCCAAATCGGATAATTTTTACGGATGAATTAGTGGTTGAGCAAGGGCCTGAATATGATGGAAGTATTCCTGTTTTAAAGTATCGAGAATTTCATTATGTTCGAATTATTCCTGAAAAATCACTAAACAGTAAATAGCGACTAAATCAATATTAAAACAAATGATTAATAGACTTTTCATACTCCTTATTCTAACCTCATGTAGTTTTGTTGCCTTTGGTCATAAATATTATGTATCAATTGCAGAATTGGAGTATAATGTAACGAAAAACAGAATTGAAGGAAGTTTAAAAATGACAGCTCATGATTTTGAAGAGGTGTTAAATGAGAAGTTTGGTAAAAAAATGGAGATTGAAAATATAGCGGACACATCAGATGCAGGAATCTACATGAAAACATATTTAATCGATCATTTTAAATTATATTCTGAAGGGAAGCAGGCAATTCCTAATTACGTAGGAAAAGAAGTAAATCTAAGACAAGATTTGTTTTTTTATTTCACGTTTACAGGAGTACTTAATCCAAAGAAAATAAAAATTATGAATACAATATTATTTGCACAATTTCCTCATCAGCAAAATATTGTACACTATAAATACCAAGAACGAACTAAAAGTGTAACTTTGGTTCCCTCAAAAAAACATGAAAAAATTTCTTTTGATTAATACGCTTATAAACTATGTTTAAGAACTTATCGCTAGTTACGCTACTTTTTTTTGTTTCTACTGCAATTGCTCAGGAAAACACAAACACCAGTAAATTTAAACAGCTAAAAGAAGAATTAGCTACACCTAATGTTTATCGTAATGCTGCTGGGGCTCCAGGTCCTAATTATTACCAGCAAAAAGCTGACTATAAAATTAGCGTTACTATTGACGACGAAAAGCAAAAAGTATCAGGAGAAGAGACAATTACCTATACTAATAACTCTCCAGACCCCTTAACTTATTTGTGGTTGCAATTGGATCAAAATGTCCGTAAACAAGGGTCAGATAGTCAATTAGCAAGAACAGGTGATATTGAGTCAATTTCATCTCCATCTGCCTTAACTCGAATGTTTAATAGAGCTGAATTTGAAGGAGGATTTAATTTAGAAAAAGTAACTGACGAATCAGGTAAAGATATTCCTTATGCTGTTGTTGGCACAATGATGCGAATTGATTTGAGTAAACCATTAACCAATGGAGATTCATATTCTTTTAAGGTTAAGTGGTGGTACAATGTTAATAATAGAATGGAGATTGGTGGCCGATCAGGTTACGAATATTTTGAAGAAGAAGATAATTACATTTATACTATTGCACAGTTTTTTCCAAGAATGTGCGTTTATAATGATGTTGAAGGGTGGCAAAACAAACAGTTTTTAGGAGCTGGCGAATTTACTTTACCATTTGGAGATTACGAAGTTGAAATTACTGTACCAGAAGATCACGTAGTTGCTGCAACTGGTGTACTTCAAAATGCAAGTAAAGTATTGTCCAAAGAACAACAAAATAGATTAGACAAAGCCGAGGAATCTGACCAACCAGTATTAATTGTTACACAAGCCGAAGCTGAAGAAGCTGAGGGTGGCTCAGGCGATGCTGCTGTAGCGGAGCTTGATGAG
>CAKZON010000009.1 GCA_937136425.1 uncultured Crocinitomix sp. | reverse complement strand
TTATTAATGATGTAAATGGACATATAATCAAGAGTAAAAAGAACACGTTGGTTGATCCGGTAGGAGATGTTGTGAATGGTTGTGGTAAAAATAAATTGACTGTTGAAGAAGCACTTTCAAGAGCAGAGCGTTGGAACTCATTGGCTGCAGCAGGAATTAAACAAACTTATTCTAACCCCAAAAACCTTAGAATTATGAAACCAAGTCATGAAAAAGAGTTCGGCAAAGTCAATAAATACTCATTAGCGGGAATTTATGATCGTACAAATAAATTGAAGTCGATTTACCGGGGTAAGAAATTTACATTTAACTGTTTGCCTTCTAATAATTTGTCATGTGGAGCAGGAGCAATGGCGAATTTAAATTCGAAAAACGAAATTGATGTTTGCCCTGCATTTTTTGGACTGAAGAAGAAAGAGCAAATAATTGCAATCGGTGCTCAAGTAACCAAATTCGTTCCAGAAATACAAGATAAATATCGAGCGTCTTATGTGCGTTTGGGGCATCATTATAAAACAACTTTTTGGGGACTTTAATTGATACGCATGATTTAACACAAGAATATGAGCTTAAAACAGAATTTTAGAGGACCATCCTCGATTGATATGGCAGCAGATGAATCGACTCCAAAAGAACATGTCGCGGGAGTTGCTTATCAAGCAAAAGGTGCGAAAGTTACATCAAATGCCGCTTCAATTCCTGCCGTTCAGCGTAAATCTAGCGAGCCAGATGAGGAGATGGTTATGCGTAAAGAAAAATCTTCGGGAGAAACTGCTGCAAGTAGTAGTTTTCAATCTGCTTTAAACGCATCTAAAGGCCAAGGAACTAAATTGAATAATGGATTAAAAAATTCATTTGAATCTAAATTCGGAGAAAATTTTCAAAATGTAAAAATTCACAATAACTCCAGATCTCATCAACTCGCTTCGGAGATTAATGCCAAAGCATTTACACTTGGAGAAGATATTTATTTTAATGAAGGAGAATATCAACCAGGATCGCGAGAAGGGAAACATTTATTGGCACATGAGCTAACGCATGTTGTTCAGCAAAACAACAATGTAAGCCCAATGCTTATTCAACGGAAATGTGATACGAAATCTGCTAAACGTTTTTATAAAAAATCTAAAATTGGCAAAACTATTAAATGGACAACTGGCTTGGTTGAAGAATTATATAAAGTTGTGGGAACCGATAATAAAGCACTTTACGAGAATGCTAAATCATCTGCTGCGATTGATGCTAGTTTTATTGCATTAGTTTGTAAAGCGCAAGAGATTTTAGGTTTTACAGGAAGGGATGTTGATGGGAAAATAGGTCCAAAAACTAAAGCAGCTTGGGAAAACTGGAAAACGGGTGGTAAACACGGTATCAATTATGGTGAGTTATTTAAAGATAATAAGTTGGAAATTGGTGTTGCTGTAGGTTATGATAAGAATAATGCGACAAAAGTTTCAAAGGGATTAATTCTAGCCGTGCTAAACGATCCCAAATACGGACTTAAATTGGCTTCTTCCTCTACCACATTGGATCGATACTCGGGAAAGCGAAAGTACAGGGTGCAAGGAGATAATACGGCTCCAAAAGTTGAAATTGAAATTATAGTAGATTTAATTGATGCAAATAAAACGAAACCTAAAGACACTTTTTCAGGCTTTATATCGCAAAAGGAAATGACTATTTATGTGGGGCACGCTCGTATGGGGACAGGACCAGATTTTGATCCTAAAAAAAGCCCCGCAGAAAACTTTATTATTGGAGTAAATTCTGCTCTGCACAAAGCTGGAAAATTAAAAAAAGGATATAGTGCAGAAGTAAATGGTTATTTGAAAGGGAAAGCAAACGATTTGGAGCGGTTAAGTAAAGCTGGTAAATTTGATAATAGTCAGTATCAAGTTTGGTTTTTAAATGCTTGCTCAACTATTAATTATATGGATGAAATTAGAGGTGGGCTTGTGACAGACGCTAAAGGAAATAAAAAGTCAAAAGATAAATTAAGAGTTATGGGAACCAATCAGTCTGTAAGTCCTGGAAGCGCCGGGGTTATTTTAAAGGGAATTTTGGAAATGCAAACTATGGAAGAAATAATGAAAGTTGCCAATAAAAAACAAGGTGGAGGCAAGCAGCGTTATTTTGCTGATTAATTTTTATAGAAATGAGGGGAATAAAACTAACATTCATAATGTGCTATTTTTTTGCAGCTTGTGGAGGTACTAATAATGTTGAAAAAGAAAAGGAAATGAACAAGCAAACAGAAACAATATTAAGCTTTGATGATTTTACAACGCAACAATTTGTTGATTGGAATGAGTTGATGGAAAATTGGTGGTTTGAAGATTTTAAGGTCAATTATTTAGATCAGAAAAGCATATTTCAGGATTGTATTGATTGTGCTGATATAATAATCGTTGTTACGTTTTATGTAGACAATGAAGGTAGGGTGGGAGAATTGATTGAAGTAAAGGACGGAATTGATTGCTTTAACAGGTCTGTTGAAGAGTTATTGGAGCTTAAAAGTGAGGTGTTAAACTCATTTCAAAAATTGATTATACCTGAATCATTGAGAAATGTAAAACTGAACGTACCAATTGGAAGATCAACACTTTGTTAGTTGTTAGATTATGAAAATTATTATGAAAATTGTAACTTGATTAATTATGAACCCAAATCTAAATTTTAGAGGACCTTCGTCCATTGATGTAGCCTCGTTAGATACCAATCAAATGGAAAATGTGCATGGAATGGCACATCAAAATCTTGGTCAGTTAACAGCTTCTAAAGGAGTTTCTGCTCCAGCAGTCCAGCGTAAAATTAGTGAATCTGATGATGAGCAGAAGGTTATGCGAAAAGGCAGTGGAGAAGCAAAGTCTTCAGTTAGTTCTAGTTTTCAATCTTCAATTAACGCAAGTAAAGGAGCGGGACGAAAAATGGATAAACCTGTACAAAATGAACTTTCTTCTAAGTTTAATTCTGATTTTAGTGATGTAAATATTCACAACGATAGTCGTGCACATCATTTAGCATCTGAAATTAATGCGAAAGCTTTTACAGTTGGTCAAGATATTTATTTTAAAAAGGGTGAATATCAACCTAATTCTAGAGCTGGTAAAAAACTCTTGGCGCACGAACTAACGCACACTATTCAACAAAAAGGAACCAATGGCAATAATAAAGTTCAACGGACGGTTGATTGTTATGAATTAAGTCAAACTTTAGATGCAGGAGACGAGTATGTTGAAATGTGTGAATCGGGAGTGGATTGTTGTTCATCAGATCCCCTTACAGCAATGGAAGTTTCTTATTGCCAATATATGAATGAACAAGGTTGGCAAAATGATGATTGTGAATTTACGCGGTTTCAATATGACGTTGATCGTGAGCGTTATGGTGACGCTGGGCCAGAAGCTTCAGGGAGTTTAAAATCTAAATACAGAACAAGAGCAATGGAAAACCCGGAAGATGTCTTTACGGGCAGTGGTAGCTCTGGTGTGGCTGCTAGTGATGCCTACATTAGTTGGTGGGATATGTGGTTTTTGTCTTCTCAGGTAAAACAAGCTAAAGAAGAATTTGGGAAAGATTGGAGGGATACAATAAATACTGAAACAGCCGGATACGAACTGATTTATAAGTATGGAAACCCAATGAAAATGCTTGCACCTGCGGAATATTTTGCAAGTTTGTCTGAAGAAGAGAGGATGGAACGTGTATTGGTTTTATTTGGTAGAGATATCAATACTGAATTTGGTGAAATGTATTCTGATGATTTACCTAGCCGAATTCAAATAATTAAAGCAGCTGCCGCACAGTATAGATTAGAGCCTGAATTGGTTGCTGCCATAATTATGGCTGAACAGATTGATCAATCTATGAATGAGGATGCTTCGGATTTTCAAGGGGCTAATTGGGGAGCAGGTACGTCAATTGGATTAGGACAAATTGAAGTTTCTTCTGCCGCCAAATATGGTTTACTTGAACAAGTTCAGAATGCAAGGGATAATGCATCTATTAGTGGTGGGAATTCTGCTGTAATTGGTAAATATTTGGCCTCAGATGAGTTTAATATTTTTGGTGTTGCAAAGTATTTACGAATTGTTGCTAACCTGGGTGCAGATGCGGCCGAATCACCTTATGGAGGTTACTCCTTTATGTATGTTGGATATGGTGCTGGATCAATTTCAGGAACGGATGCAGCTATTTTAAGAGAGCATTCAAAAGATTGGGGACGAGATGTATATATTGTTTTAATTGGCTCTGAATATACTTCAAAGCCTTTTGATGGTAAACATTACAAAGGATGGGGAGAATTGGTCTTACGTTCATATCATGATGTCAAGCAATCTGGAATTTTTAATGAATAGCTTTCCAATGTAATTATCATTTTAACATTGCTATAATGCAGTCATTTCCTCTTTTTGCCTAACTTTGTCATCTGTGTTGAGAATCAAAGCAATATTATTACTTGTACTTTTTTCGTTTTCCGCGTTCGGAAATACGTTTGAAGTGCATTATTGTGAAGGTCAAATCACAGATATTGCTCTATTTGGGTCTGCTAATTGTGTTTGTGAAAATGAAGAGGTTGTTGAAGTGGAACATTGTCATGCTCAAGAGGATGCTTGTTGTAAGTCTCAAGAACCTGTCGAACATGAAAATCATGTTGAAAAGAAAACATGTTGCCAGACTGAATTTACACAAGTGATCAATACCGCCGAGTTGCAAAACTCAGCAAATACAATTCAACTTATTGCGGTTGCTAATGTCGTTTTTAACCCAACTTTTTTCATTGAGCAAAAGGTTGATTATAATTCTGATTTAGTTTATATCAATCCTGAATCTTGGGCTGATATCCCTATAAAACTGCAACGTTTCCTAATTTGATTCCTAGTTTAACACACTCATGTAGTGTGGTGTTTTCTTCATAATTATGATACATATAACAGTATCCTATTATGAGAAAAAATCAATTGAATTTTAATTAAATTAGGATATAATAATGAATAAAATAATAATAGCTTTCCTCATAATACTGTCTGCCAACGCGTTTGGTCAAGAGACAGATGTTTTGTTGAAAGGGAAAATAATTACGCTAAATGCAGATGGCATTGAGGAACCAGTCCCAGGAGCAAAGGTGCGCTGGACGCTCAATAAATCGGTTGCATTGTCAAATGATGCTGGCGGATTTGAAATAAAGGCAAAAGTTTTGCCCGATACACTTATAATTAGTTCTGTAGGTTTTAAAACCATTTATTATGAAGTAACTGATCCCAGTTTAGATTTTACTTTTAATTTAAAAGAAGGGAAGGTTTTAGATGGCGTTGTTGTAATTGGAGAAAATTTAGGGAAGCACATTGGTTTGCTAGATCCAAGACATGTAGAAACAATTGGTTCAGATGAGTTAAGAAAAGCAGCTTGCTGTAATTTATCAGAATCGTTTGAAACCAATGCGTCGGTAGATGTAAACATAACAGATGCTGTATCTGGAGCCAAAAAAATCCACATGTTAGGCCTTGACGGAGTTTACACGCAATTACAGTGGGAGAATATTCCATTGGTTCGTGGTCTTTCTACTTCATACGGTTTAAATTTTACACCAGGAACATGGATTGAGTCTATTCAAATAACAAAAGGAACAGGTTCAGTATTGAACGGTTACGAATCAATGGCCGGAATGATCAATTTAGAATTGAAAAAGCCAAACGAGGCAGAACGGCTTTATGTCAACCTTTATGGCAACAAATTTGGCCGCGCAGAAATCAACGTCCATGGGGCTCAAGTTCTAAATGAGAAATGGTCTACCTTGTCATTTGTACATGTTTCAAATCAGTTTGCAGAATCTGATGTGAATAATGATGGTTTCCGCGATATGCCCATAGGTTTATTGGCAGCTGCAATGCACCGTTGGAACTTTGAAGGAAAAAATTCAGAAGCCAAGTTTGGTATTAAAGCCACTTATGGTAATAAAGAAGGTGGGCAATTAGGTAGTAGCTCTGATGCGCCAACAGGTTCAGCATGGAACGCTTCTTTTCAAACAAAGCATGTTGAGCTTTTTGCAAAAAATGGTTATTTCCTCAAGAATAGAAAATTTGGTAGTATAGGCTTAATAGGGCAAGCTAAATACCATAATATGCGTAATACCTTTGGTAATACAACCTATGAAGGAACCCCACGGAAGATTTACCTAAATTCAATTTATGGTGACATAATTGGAAATACAAATCACAATATTAAAGCTGGGGTTAGTTTCTTGTTAGATGATTACGACCAAACGTACAATGATTCATCTTTCTTAAAGACAGAGATTGTTCCAGGTGCTTATGGTGAGTATACTTATAATAGTAATGATAAATTAATTGTAGTTGCAGGCTTTCGAGCAGACTATCATAATCTTTATGGTCCGTTGATTACACCGCGGTTACATGGGAAATGGAACATTAGTAAGAAAAATGCATTGCGTTTAAGCATTGGTAGAGGTTATCGCGTTCCCAACCCATTTGCTGATTATAATAGCTATATGGCAAGTAGTCGTCAGTGGGTTGTTTCTCCTGATATTGTGCCTGAGGATGGAATCAGCACAGGAGCTACCTTTACACAAAAGTTTTTGGTAAATGATCACGTTGCATCCTTTACTGTTGATTATTTCTATACACATTTCATTAATCAATTAGTGGTTGATATGGATGTGTCGCCAAATGAAGTTCATATTTATAATACCAACGCAACTTCATATTCGCATAGTTTACAGACTGAATTATCTATTCAGCCTACTAAAGGTTTGGAGTTGAGAGCAGCATATAAGTATTATGATGTAAGAGGAACTTATAATAATGAATTGGTGCAAAAAGCGTTTGTACCTAAGTTCCGTGTATTATTAAATGCAGGTTATCAAACAAGAAATAAAAAATGGGGGTTTGATTTGACAGGAAATTGGGTAGGTAAAAAACGATTACCATCAACAGCTACAAACCCTGAGATTTATCAGCGAGATTTAGTTTCAAAAAGTTTTTGGTTGGTGAATAGTCAAATCACATATAATTTTAAGAACTTTAGTGTTTACCTAGGTGGAGAAAATTTACTAAATGTCATTCAAAATGATGCAATAATTTCTGCAGAAGATCCTTTTGGAGCGTATTTTGATGCTACTCAAGTATGGGCGCCAATAAGCGGCGCAAATATTTATGCAGGTTTACACTTTTCAATTAAACAAAAAAAGAAATAAAATGATAAAAATGAAAAATATAGGAGTAATGATGCTATTGTTTATGATGACCGCGTTTACTACAAATGCAGCAACAGTAGTAGACGGAAAAGAGAAATCAAAAAAGGTGAAAACAGTCACGTTTTTAACTAGTGCAATTTGTGGTGAATGTACTGAGCGAATTGAAAAAGCACTGAATTATACAAAAGGAGTGGTTTTTGCTGAGCTTAATGAAGATACTAAGGAAGTAACAGTAAAATATAAAACGAAGTTTTTAACCGAGGCAGATGTAAAGGCCGTTGTTACCAATTTAGGATATGATGCCGCTGACACAAAAAGAAATGAAGAGGCATTTAATAAATTACCTAAATGCTGTCAATCTCCGGGGCATTGCGCTCGAGATTAATTAAGCGAAAAAATATATAATTGAGTGAGGTCGTCTAGAAAGTAATTTCAGACGGCCTTTTTTTGTATAACGGTCGCTACAAAGTCTTTTTATTTAAAATGTCAAATGTCTTGGATTATCGTATTTGGTAGATCAACAATATTTAAGTCGTTCTCTCTGCTATAAATAGATAAAATCGGTATTTTTAAACAAAAATCTGAACATGGAATTTATACCTGAAAAAATAGATGATTATGCGGGTGAACATACAGCTGCCGAATCTGCTTTATTGTCTAACCTATCAAGAGAAACGCATTTAAAAATAATGACACCGAGAATGCTTTCAGGTCATATTCAAGGGCGTTTTTTAAGTATGATTGCACACATGTTAAAACCAAAATTTGTTTTAGAAATTGGAACTTATACAGGTTATTCAGCACTGTGTATGGCTGAAGGGCTTCATCCACAAGGCAAAATCATTACTATTGATAATAATGAGGAGTTGAAAGATATTTTAGATCAACACTTATTATCGTCTGAATTCTCAAATCAGATTGAGTTTAAATTAGGAGCGGCATTGGATATTATTCCAACACTAGAAAATGATATTGATTTAGTATTTATAGATGCAGATAAACCAAATTATAGCAATTATTTTGATGCTGTAATTGATAAAATGAGACCCGGAGGGTTTATATTGGCGGACAATGTATTGTGGAGTGGTAAAGTAGCAGAAGAAATAAAACCAAATGATAAAAGCACGGTTGCAATTGATGCATTTAATAAAAAAGTGCATAATGATCCTAGAGTAGAGAATGTTCTTATTCCTATTAGAGATGGAATTATGGCACTAAGAAAAGTTTGATTTAGAAGACAAAAGACAAAAGACAAAAGACAAAAGACAAAAGACAAAAGACAAAAGACAATAGACACAACACAACACAACACAACACAACACAACAAAATACTAATTACCAAGTACTAAAAAAAACACCTCAATAATGCACACAATAGATTTTAGAAGTGATACCGTAACAAAACCAAGCCAAGCCATGCGAGAATTCATGCTTGCTGCAGAAGTTGGTGATGATGTATTTGGTGACGACCCAACTATTAATGAGCTAGAAAAAATAGGTGCTGAAATGTTTGGTATGGAAGCTGGGTTATATTGCTCATCTGGAACAATGACCAATCAAATAGCAATTAATGTGCATACACAGCCAGGTGATGAAGTTATTTGTCATGAAGAAGCTCATATTTACAGATACGAAGGGGGAGGGATTGCTAAAAATTCGGGAGCATCTGTACGTTTCATACGAGGAAATCAAGGGCGAATTAACCCAGATGAAATTGTAGACAACATAAATCCAGATGATCAGCATTATCCAGTAACCACCTTGGTCAGTATTGAAGATACTGCAAATAGAGGGGGAGGATTGTGTTATGATTTTGAGGATATAAAACGCATTAGTAAAATTTGTAAAGAAAACGGGCTTGCTTTTCATTTAGATGGAGCACGAGTTTTCAATGCTCTAGAAGTAAATAAAGTAAGTACGTTAGAATACGGAAGTCAATTTGATACAATTTCTATCTGTTTGTCAAAAGGATTAGGCGCTCCAGTAGGTTCATTGCTAATTGGCAGTAAAGAATTTATTGCAAAAGCTCGAAGAGTTCGCAAAGCTTTTGGAGGCGGAATGCGTCAAGCCGGTATTATTGCTGCTGGTGGAATTTTTGCATTGCAAAATAATATAGCACGTTTAAGTGTTGATCATAAAAATGCAAAGCGAGTTGAAGAAATTTTAGCATCAAAAAATTGGGTAAAAGAAGTACTTCCTGTACAAACAAATATCGTTGTGGCACTTCTAGCTGAAGGGATTAATGAAGCCGACATTGTAACGCAACTGCGCAAAAAGGGTATATTATGTGTAGGGTTTGGTAAAGGCCGAGTAAGATTTACAACACATCTGGATATTTCTACTGAGGATATTGACAGATTAGCTTCAATTTTACCAACTGATTTATAAAACTATGTTTCGAATGAAAAGCTATAGCATTGCATTAATTCTAGGACTTGGAGTTCTGGCTGTTTCTTGCGCAAATGAAGAATGGAGTAGTGTGGATCAAAATAAATTATTGGACCGTTGTTTGGCAGAGGGAGGAACAAAATCATATTGTAAATGCTATTTGAGCAATGCTATGAAAGCTTATCCAAATGCAAAAGATATGGATGACCTGGATTTTGAAGCTTCTGTCGAACTATCAATTGATTGCGAATGAATTGGAAAAGTATTATAGGATTATGTATTGTAGGAATTCTTATTTCTTGCAATGGAAATGAAGAAAAACCTGAGGCTATTTCTTTTGAAGACTTTGCTGGAGAAACTGGTGAATTGCAAGAAGACTCTGTAATTGTCGAAGATACTGTAGCTGTTATTCCTACTGGTGTTGTTGGTTTATTTGTTCATAATCAATTAGCAAATTTTGATACAAGTACAACCAATGAGTTTCATCCAATAGATCGGTTTACATTCAATCAACGGAATAAAATTTTATTCAAAAGTAAAACGGATGTGCCATATGGTGACAACACAATGGTGACACCTCGCGCTGAGTTTTTTTATTATACGTTTAGTGATACAACCAAAACTAAAAATGCTTTTTACAATTGGTTAGACGGTTTTGGAGAAGAAGGTGATCCTGTTAAATTGAATCAAGATGCGGAGTCAATTAAGACACCTCCAAGATTTGCTTTGGTCTACGATACTGTAATTGTTGCAATAAATTATCGTTGCGAAGATAAAAAACAGAATTGGAGACCTTTTGAAGACAGTGTTGTTTCACGCTTTGGAAAAAACTATAATTACCGAATGGAAATTGGGTGCGGTGGACCGTTAAAATGGAAATAAGCACATACAATCACTAAGTTGATAAGTTTAGAAAGTGACACTCACAAAATTTAAATTTTTACGTTAATCTATATAGAAAGGAGTATGAAACTTACTTTTTAATTTTCGCAGCAATGCAAGCCATCAGCGCAAATAAATTTCGATTAATAGACAATAGACAATAGACACAACACAACACAACACAACACAACACAACACAACACAACAAAATACTAAGTACTAGATACCAAGTACCAAGTACCAAGTACTAATTACTAATTACAATCAAAAAGCAAAGCAAACAATCTAAACACTAAAAACAACAATGACCAAATTCAAGGAAATAGCTAATATCATATTAAAGTTTTTTCCGCTGCAATTGGTTTTTTTACAATTGAAAAAGAGTCATTTTATTGTGGCACTTTGGATTATATTTTTTGGTTTAGTGACACAAAACATTGGTGCTAAATTTGGTTTACCCTATTTGTTCCTATCTCCAGAATATTTGGGTGACGTGAGTTGGATTTCTTATTTAATTTTGGGTTTTGCAATTGGAGGTTTTTTTATGGCATACCACCTGTATAGCTATATTATTCTGGGACCATCATTTCCGTTTTTAGTAACATTTTCACGCCCATTTTTTAAATTTTCAATTAACAACTCAACATTTCCAATTCTATTTTACTTCCTCTTAGTCGTCAATATCTATGAAGTTCAGCACAATGAAGAATTAATAGGTATTGGAGAAATTATATTGGAAATATTAGCGCTAACCTTGGGGATTATCACATTTATTTTGATTTCTGTGTTTTACTTTTTTAAAACCAATTTAGATATTTTCAAGTTAAATGGCCGCAAAAAGAAAAAAGAGGGCAGAAGTTTATATAGCCTTGCAAAATCATTATTCGCTCGAGAAAAATTTTGGTTTCAGTCGCAACCAACAATAACCTATCAGCCATCCTATTATTTTTCATCACTCCATAAAATTACGCGGGCACGTCCAGCTCAACATTATGATCGTAAAATCATTCGAGACATTTTTAGGCAGAACCATTTAAACGCCTCACTATTTGAATTGGCTCTTGTTTTTTCATTTATTGCAATGGGGTTATTACAGGACTTTACCTTTGTGGTAATTCCTTCCGGCGCAAGTTTCTTTTTATTAAGTACCATTTTATTAATGGTTGTGACCATTTTTTATTCTTGGTTTAAAGGTTGGGCGGTTAGTTTAATTCTGTTGTCATTGGTCACGTTTAATTACATTTCAGATGGAACAGGATTTCTGCAGTCAAATAATAAAGCTTACGGACTTTCATATAAGAATGAAGTAGCTTATAATCTAGAAAACCTCAAAGAGCAGCAGTTTGATAATGCGGCTTTGGAAAATGACTTGTCACATCACATCCAAATACTTGAAAATTGGAAGGTTAAGGCTAGTGCGGCACAAGGGACAGATAATCCTAAATTGGTTATCCTAAATTGTTCTGGCGGAGGTTTACGTGCAGCTATGTGGACGCATTATATTATGCAAGAAGCTGATGAAAGAACTGGTGGTGCATTCTTTAATAGTACGCACATGATTACAGGTGCATCAGGCGGTATGATTGGTGCGGCTTACTTTAGAGATGTTTATGCATCAACTAGCTTTGAGGAACGCTTAACTAAAAAAGAACAGTATCTTGAAAATATTTCAAAAGATTTGTTGAATAAGGTGGCCTTTAACTTGGCTGCGCATGACATTTTCCTTCGATATAGAAAATTTGAGGAAAAGGGAGAGGTTTATCTAAAAGATCGGGGGTACTCTTTTGAAGAGCAATTAAACCATAATACCAATGGTGTAATGAATAAAACTTTGGGTGATTATGTAATGCCAGAGTTTCAAAGTGAAATTCCACTTATGATTTATTCTCCTACAATCATTAATGATGGAAGGAGACTCATTATGGGAGCACAACCATACGGCTTTTTAAACGGTAGAAGTTTTGAACATAAGAATTTAGGTCCTGAAAATGTTGAGTTCATTAAACTCTTCGATAAAAATAGAGCCTTGGATGTTCGGTATACCTCTATCATTCGAATGAATTCAACATTCCCATATATTTTACCAATGGTTTCTCTACCAACAAAACCTCAAATCCATATTATGGATGCTGGAATTAGAGATAATTATGGAACAAAAAGCACTGTTCGTTATATTGTGGCATTGCAGGATTGGTTGCGAGAAAATACAAGTGGGGTAGTTGTAGTAGAGATTAGAGACATTAATAAAGATTATGATATATCAGATGATGGAGAATTTTCGTTATTTGATCGAGTAATTAAACCAGCATCCAATTTTTACGGTAACTTTTATCAATCGCAAGAATTTAATTCCAATGAATTAATTGAAAGTAATTTATGCGAAGATTTGCCAATTGATGTCTTAACATTTGTCTTAAGAAAAGATCCTTTAGAGAAAATAGCACTAAGTTGGCATTTAACACAACGTGAAAAAAATGATATAAAGCGGACTTTTCAGAATGAAAAAAATCAAAAAGAATTAAAGAAATTAATAGATTTGCTGAACCGCTAAACCAAATGAATTAATACAATGACCAATTAAAAGTAATTGAGGAACATCAATGTACAATCGGAATTATATTCATTTCTTAATTGAACATTGACAATTACTAATTGAACATTAATAATTGCACATTGCAAATTGATAATGGAAAATAAATACGAAGAAGAAAACCCTAACCCAAACGACAGCAAACCTAACGAAGGTCAATTCAACGCTGGAGAAGATCCTAATGATCCCTCAGAGCAGGCAAAGAATTTAGGAGAAGGCTGGAAAACGATAGACGAAGATCCAACCAAAATTAAAATTGAAAGTAATCCGGGTGAACTAGTCTCAGGATTGTTTCAATTTGTTAAAAATACCCTTTCTTTAAGACACGGAAAGTACGACTATAAAGGTGTTGTTGAAGCGGCTAAAGAGAATGTACTCTTTGAAGGTTATAACGTATGGATTTTAATATGTTCAATAGTTGTTGCATCAATTGGGTTGGATATGGGATCTATTCCCGTTGTGATTGGAGCCATGCTAATTTCACCGTTAATGGGACCAATTCGCGGAATCGGTTTTGGGGTAGGGATGAATGATTTACCATTGCTAAAATCCTCAGTGAAGAACTTTGGAGTAATGGTGGGAATCAGTTTAGTTACTTCAATTATTTACTTTTTAATTTCACCTACAGATATTGCCAATAGTGAATTATTAGGCAGGACAGAACCTACTTTTTTAGATGCAATGATTGCGTTTTTTGGAGGTTTAGCGGGGATTATAGCCGCATCTAATGGCAAAAATGATACGGTAATTAGTGGTGTTGCAATTGCAACAGCTTTAATGCCGCCATTATGCACCGCTGGTTGGGGTATCGTTAACGGAGAATGGACATATTTCTTAGGAGCGTCATATTTGTTTTTATTAAACTCTTTATTTATAGCGTTATCTACCGTTATTTTATTGCGCTACTTGAAATTTCCAAAAATTGAATATGTAAGTGATAAAATTGAGCGTAAAGTTCAAAATTACATTATCATTTTTATGGTTTTAATTATTGCTCCGTCTGGTTATTTATTCTATAAAATGGCAAAACGCAGTCGCTTTGAAGCGAACGCTGCACTTTTTGTTGAAAAAATAGTTAAGCCAACTGAGGCTAATATGACGGTTTCTTATGATCCAATCTTCTCAATGGATGGATCTGAATTGGAGTTGTCTTTTGTAAATACTTATATAGATTCTACTACAATTGGAATTTGGAATCGTGTTAAAGGAGATTACAATTTGGAGGATGTTGATTTAAAAATATTGCAAGGAGAAGATATTAATGCATTGGCAGACCGAAAAGTGAAAGAGGCTATGGGCTTGACCCAAAACCAAAATGAGCTGGTAAATATGTTGAAGGAAAAAGAGCTACTTATTTCTGGCCTTCAAACTAAATTTAAAGAATACCAAGAAGCCGAGGAGGCTAAGAAAGATAAATTAGACCTCAATCGCTTATTAACAGGTTTCAAAGTTGAATATCCAGAAATTAACAACCTTGCAATTAATCGGAGTTATAGTGTAAATGCCAAAAATCAAATGGACACTTCCTACATTATTGCGGTTAATTTTAAACCTAATGTAGATCTGCCTGAGCAGAAAAAACTCAAATCCCGTATTAGTCGCAAGTTTTGTTTTGAACTTGAAACAACCAGTGGAATTGAATTAGATTCGGTTAGTGTCGTTAATTATTAGGCGGCGTGCGTAGAATTCTGCTCATAATAACAGTTTTATTTAGCTTAAGTAGTAGTGCCCAAAGCACTTTTGGAACCTATGGTTCTGTTGGTTTAAATAGAATTGGAGTTTATTATGAACTAGGAGGAATTTATCAATTAAAAAAACATCAATTCAATATCGGTGCACGTTTGTACGAACCAGACCTAGTTTTTGAAAAAAACTATCCAGGGCTTAGTTTAGGTTATCAGAACTTCTTGAGATCGGATAAAAAAATGAAAATCTTATATGGTGTAAGCCTTGGCGCATTTTATGAAAATAAAACCACCACAAATTTATGGTTGTTTGATCCAAAACTAATTGCTGGACCAAAATGGAACTTTACAGAGGAATTCTCTCTAAATTTAAAAGCAGGGTTTGGCATGGTTATTAATAAAGTAGAAACAAGCTATGGTGCAAACATTGAAACATTTAAATACCTAAATTATGAATTGGCGTTGGGGCTTACTTATCGTTTTGGGAATCATTCTTACGATTAATACTTCTTGCAAAAAAGAAGAGATTAACGTTTATCCAATGATTTATGGACATGCTGGAACAGCTTTGTCCAGTGAGCGTGCTGTTTACCCTCCTAATTCTCAAGCTTCAATTTTATACGCATTGGATGCATTGGCAGCTATAGGTACGGAGGTTGATATTCAAATGACGAAGGATAGTGTGTTGGTTCTATTTCATGATGAATTTATTGAATTGAATAATTCGGCTGAATTAACTTGTATAGCGGAGTTAACTTGGGGTGAGATTGAAACCTTTAATGAAGAAGAGAAATATCCAATCATGCGTTTATCAGAATTGGTAACAATAATGCGATCTAATAATAAGTATGTAATGCTTGATTTAAAGCATTACAATTATTGCGCTGAAGCGTACGAAAACTTTGAAGCATTTAATTGGGCGCTCAATAACGAATTAGCCGAATTGCAACCAGATGAAAAAAAGAGATTTACAGCGAATAGTAGAAATATTGATTTGCTCAATACAATAGAATGCGGTGAATTACAAAAGTCTTTTGAAACTGAGAAGATTCCTTTGGCTATTGATTATTCCGCGGCATATGATTTGGATTTAATAGTGATTAAACTAAATGCATTAACTTTAGAAGGAGCCACGGAACTTGAAAACGCAGGAATTAATTATGGTTTATTTGGCGTCAAAACAAAAAAAGAGATTAAAGCAACAGCAAATTTTAAACCTCGCATGATTATTTCTGATAATATTGCAGGTACAAAAGCATATTACAATTAAGCATGGCAAAGAAGAAGAAAAGAATTGATATTGTTTATTCAACTAATCCAAATTTTGGATTTGATGATGGAGAGGATGAAGAGGAAGAAACATTACCACCAAATCAGCAAGATTTGCGCGTAAAAATTGACCGCAAACAACGCAAAGGAAAAGAGGTAACATTAGTTACCGGCTTTGTAGGAACAGAAGACGATTTAAAAGACTTGGGTAAAACGCTTAAACAAAAATGTGGAGTAGGTGGTTCTGCTAAAGATGGCGAAATCATTATTCAAGGTAATGCCGCTAAAAAAGTGCTAGAAATTTTGCATAAAGCTGGCTACAAAGCAAAACAAAGCGGAGGGAATTGATTTGGTGTTCAGTTAGAACATGAGGCTAGACTGTTTTAAAGTAACTAATTAAAATTGTAAGCATACCTAATGCCTTTGTAATAGTCCCCATTTTAAGTAAAACTAAAGCAGTGAAAATTGAATTGAGAATGTGCCTCTAGGCCTAAACCCTGTTCGGAGACCTTTTTGTTACTTTTTGCTCGACCAAAAAGTATAACCAACAATTCAACAAAAAATAGAAAATCACAGTAAAACAAGGCAGAAAAACGAAAATGAGCTCACCCGATTCTGGACATTTGAGTGTGAAGCACTCATTTAACCAATTTAAACCCTATGAAAAGAAGTCCAAAACCGGGGCTCATTTCGTACAGACCATGTTGTCTGCACTTACCCTTGGTTTAAAGGTACCGTATTTACTAGGATCTTTTCAGTAAAAAAACCTAAGCTGTTACAAATATTGATTTAAATGCATGTTTAAACATGTAGGAGGTTTAGTAGCTAATAAGCGGAATGGTTACAAGGACATGAATGCGTTAAATGCAATATACTAAAGTAATGAATTCATAAATAGTTATTGATAATTGGACACTGTCAAAAAACAGACTTAAAACTCAAGTTTGTATTAAGCTAAAACTACTACTATATAATGTTGATTTTTGAGGGATGTTTGGAAAAAAATGAGTTGAGCCGATCTTGCAGATAATAATATAAACGCCTCGAACCACCAAGGCTAACCAATTTAAACCCTATGAAAACTAAAATCACACAAGATCGGCACTCATTTTTTGTACAAACTTTAAGATTGTTTGTACAAACCCTTGGTTCAAATATAGGTATCTGTTTGACGAGAAATAGGATAAAATACCTAAACCGTCCTTATTTTTGATTAAACGGTAAATTAAATCGAATAAACGGTTTTTGGGTATTTTAATTAAACCATCTAAAGCCTAATTGCAATTATTCAATCTAATTAATTGGTATAATAAAACTTGCGAAAATTGTCTTTAATAAATATTGAATCTGATCAAAAAAAATTATTGCGAAGCAAAAAAAAAGTTACATTTGTCTAATCATTAGAAAATGGACAAAAGAACCATACTAAATAGCAAGCATTTTGAAATTACGCTCAATCGTTTGGCTAGTCAATTAAAAGAAAATCATCAATCTTTCGAGAATACAGTCCTTATCGGTTTACAACCTAGGGGGATACATGTATTAACACGCTTACAGCGTATTTTAGAAAAAGATTTGAATCAAGAAATAAAATGTGGTCAATTAGACATTACATTTTATCGGGATGATTTTAGAAGAAGAGAACAACCAATTATACCTAGTGTAACTAATATCGACTTTATTATAGAAAATAAAGACGTTGTTTTAATAGATGACGTATTGTTTTCAGGAAGAACAATTAGAGCTGGGTTAGATGCGCTTTTAGCATTTGGTAGGCCAAATAGAGTGGAGTTATTGACTTTTATCGATCGCAGATTCGAACGACATTTACCTATTCAACCTGATTATACAGGTAAAGTGGTTGACACATTGTCAAGCCAACGCGTATCAGTTGAATGGAAAGAGTTAGAAGGAGAAGATAAGGTAGTTTTATTTACGGAAGACAAATAGAATGAACAATTTAAGTGTAGATCATTTAATCGGAATAAAGGGATTATCTAAAGAAGATATTGAACTTATATTTACTACTGCAGACAGTTTTAAGCAGGTTATTAATCGCCCAATTAAAAAAGTGCCGTCTTTACGAGATGTAACAATAGCCAATCTCTTTTTTGAAAATTCAACAAGAACAAGACTTTCGTTTGAATTGGCCGAGAAAAGATTATCAGCAGATGTGGTTAATTTTTCTGCTGCAAGTTCTTCCGTTAAAAAGGGCGAAACTTTAATTGATACTGTTAACAATATATTAGCCATGAAGGTTGATTTGGTGGTCATGAGACACCCGAATCCTGGAGCGGCTAAATTTCTTTCTGAGAGAATCGGTGCTAAAGTTGTTAATGCTGGTGATGGTACACATGAACATCCTACTCAAGCATTGCTTGATGCTTATTCTATTCGTGAAAAACTTGGAGAAGATTTTAAAGGTAAAAAAGTAGTAATTGTTGGGGATATAAAGCACTCTCGAGTGGCTTTGTCAAATATCTTTTGTCTTCAAAAATTAGGAGCAGAGGTAATGGTGTGCGGGCCAACTACACTTATCCCCAAACATATTAAAGAATTAGGTGTTAAAGTTGAGCATGATTTGCGTAAAGCATTAGAATGGTGTGATGTTGCAAATATGTTGCGAATTCAATTGGAGCGTCAGGATATTCAGTTCTTCCCATCTTTAAGAGAATATAGTATGCTCTTTGGTTTAGATAAAAAACTACTAGATAGTTTAGATAAGAAAATTATAGTGATGCATCCTGGACCCATTAATAGAGGTGTTGAAATTTCTTCTGATGTGGCTGACTCTGATCAATCAATTATTTTGGATCAGGTTGAAAATGGTGTAGCTATTCGAATGGCAGTTATTTACTTATTAGCTTCTAAGATTAACCGATAGAATTCTAGTTTTTTCAGTCATTTTTCCGCTGTATTACGAATTTTGTGATATTTGGTTGGGTTTTGTTAAAAATTACCCCTCGATTCAGTACATTTTATAAAAAAAATGATAAATTTGAATATAAGGTATTTGCTTTCATCTTTGTTCTAAAAAAATGATGAATTAAAAATACGGAACTAACCAATCCAAAAGCCTTAAATTGAAACATAACAAACTATGAATTTTGAACAACAGACAAAAGAAAATTATACTTTAGTAACCGCAAATGTCGAAAAATTGGATGCTTCAAATGCTCCAGAATTAAAGGCTCTTTTCTTATTCTTAAACAAAAGTTCAGTGAACAATGTTGTGCTTGATTTAGGTAAATCTAAGTATTGTGATTCTTCAGGGTTAAGTTCAATTCTAATTGGAAATCGTTTGTGTAAAGATTCTGGAGGGACATTTGTGCTTGCAGGTTTACAAACCAACGTTCAAAAATTGATTCAAATTTCGCAATTGCACAATGTTTTGAATATTGTGGCAAATGCTGATGAAGCAGACGCTATTATAGTCACTGCATAATTTCTCACGAACATATAAGAGAATATCATGTCAACTAATTTTCAAAAATCATCCCATGTAGAGATTGATTTTTTGACGGATCTTTTAGGTGCTGAAAACGTACTGTTTGACGAAGATAGCTTACAAAAATATGGACATGATGAGACAGAAGACTTTGTTTTTTCACCAGAAATTGTAGCCAAACCCAATACGGTAGAGCAGGTAAGTAATATTCTTGCTTATTGTAATACCAATAATATCCCTGTTACACCTCAAGGGGCCCGAACAGGATTAAGTGGCGGTGCATTGCCTTTATATGGTGGGATAGCGCTTTCAATGGAGCGGTTTAACAAAATTATAGAGATTGATCAGGAAAATGGGCAAGTAACTGTAGAGCCTGGTGTCATTACACAAGTTTTGCAAGAAGCTGTTGCTGAAGTTAATTTGTTTTATCCTCCCGATCCAGCGAGTAAAGGTTCTTGCTTTATTGGGGGAAATTTAGCGGAGAATTCAGGAGGTCCTAAAGCTGTTAAATATGGCGTGACTAACGAATATGTTTTAAATCTGGAAGTTGTATTAGCCAATGGAGAAGTTATTTGGACTGGAGCGAATGTTCTAAAAAATGCAACGGGTTATAATTTGACGCAACTAATTGTAGGTTCAGAAGGCACGTTAGGTATAATAACTAAAGCCGTGCTTAAATTAATCCCCATGCCAGCGGCAAATATGCTTATGCTCATTCCGTTTACAAGTGCTGAAAAAGCTTGTGCGGCGGTAGCTGCTATTTTTCAAGCTGGAATTACACCAAGCGGTTTAGAGTTTATGGAGCGTGATGCTTTAACCTGGACAGCAGCTTTTATTGGAGATGATTCAATTTCAATCCCAGATAATGTACAAGCCCATTTATTGGTAGAGGTGGATGGAAATCACGAAGAAGTATTGATGCAAGATTGCGAAAAAATGATGCATATTGTAGAGAACTTTGGTGCCTTAGAAGTACTATTTGCAGATAATCAGGCTCAAAAAGATAAACTGTGGAATTTGAGAAGGAAAGTAGGAGAGGCAGTTAAATCTCAGTCTATATATAAAGAAGAAGATACAGTTGTACCAAGATATCAATTGCCAAAATTATTGAGTGGTGTAAAAGCTGTTGGGCGCAAATACGGATTTCATTCTGTATGTTATGGTCATGCTGGAGACGGTAATTTGCACATTAATATTATTAAAGGTGATTTAAGCGAAGAAGTTTGGGTCAATCAATTGCCAATTGCTATTCGAGAGATTTTTGAATTAACAGTGAGTTTGGGCGGAACCATTTCAGGGGAGCATGGAATTGGCTATGTTCAAAAAGAGTTTATGGACATTCCATTTTCAAATACAGAACTTGATTTGATGAAAGCCATTAAGAATATCTTTGATCCTAATGGGATATTAAATCCAGGTAAAATCTTAGCGTAATTACCAATCTTTTTGGAAGGTTGATAGCTGTTGGACATTCAATCCTCGTATTATAAGTAAAACTTGAATTATCGAAAATAAAAAAGGCCACGTTAAACGCAGCCTTTTCTAAAATCTATAATTTAATCTCTAGTTTACTCATCATAACATTCTACATTCGGGTGTTTTGCTCTGTCAAATACAAATGTAGATGCTGGCAAATCTTTGTCATGTTCAAAGTTGGTTAAAGTATATCTCATGTTTACACCATCTTTACCTTTAATAAGTGCAGATATAACTTCATTTTTCTCCTTGTCAATTTTTAAGATAATTGCAAAGTATTTACTTTTTGCTGGATCTTTAGGAAAGATATTGATGTGGTGTACAGCAACACCTTTAAAAGTTGTTTCCTTGATGTACTTATATTTATAACCATCTTCCCAAATTGTTAAGATTTCAGTTGGTGAAACAACACCTTCTTCTTCATTATCTGCAACTAAAGATGTATAACACTCTTCATCTTCTTTCAAATGTGTTGTTAACGTTTCTCCATCACAATAAATATCTTGGTCTTTTAATTCAACCTTATATTTGTCTCCAGATAAAAAAGCTTTTCCTTTTTCAGTCATGGGTTCTCCAAAACCTTCACCACTAATCGTTAAGTCAAATTCGATAGAAATTGTCTTATACGCTTTCGTTTTAGAACTTACTTTATCTAATATGGCTTTCGCCTTTTCGTCTTGTCCAAAGGCTACTCCGAAAAACAAAACAGCCATTAAAATTCCTATACCCTTTTTCATATTATTCATTTTCATTGCAAATATCCAAAATCTATGCCAAACTCAGTTGGTTTTTACTTATAAAACATTTATTTATTCGCATCAATTCAATTGAAAAAATTGATTATTAACACTTTAGTTAGGTTGTAGAAGTGATTGTCTACAATTCAAACAATAGGTGATTGATGTTATACAATAACACGATACTGGCGTTAAAGTTCTGCTAGGTACAATTCTAGAGCAATTAAATCTGGAATTAATACTTCACGCGCTTTACTTCCTTTAAACGGACCAATAGTTCCTGCAGCTTCCATTTGGTCAACAATTCTTCCCGCTCTATTATATCCAATTTTCAGTTTACGTTGTAATAATGATGCAGAACCTTGTTGATGTGTTACCAATACTCTTGCGGCATCTTCAAATAGGGCATCTCTATCTTCTAAACTAACATCTACACCACCTTCTTCATTTTCACCAACATATTCTGGTAATAAAAGTGCGTCAGGATAAGCTCGTTGTCCACCAATGTATTCGCAGACTCTTTCTACTTCTGGAGTATCTACAAAAGCACATTGCAGTCGTGTTATTTCATTTCCAAAAGAGATAAGCATATCTCCGCGTCCAATCAATTGTTCGGCGCCTGGTGTATCTAAAATCGTTTTCGAATCAATCCCAGATGATACCTTAAAAGCAATACGTGCAGGGAAGTTGGCTTTGATCATACCTGTAATTACATTTACAGATGGACGCTGTGTTGCAACAATTAGATGAATTCCAATTGCTCTTGCCAATTGGGCCAATCTTGCAATAGGATGTTCTATCTCTTTCCCGGCTGTCATAATTAAATCTGCAAACTCATCAATTACTACAACTATATATGGTAAATATCTGTGTCCGTTCTCAGGGTTTAATTTACGCTCAATAAATTTTTTGTTATACTCTTTTATATTTCGAACTTGGGCGTTTTTCAATAATTCATATCGGTCGTCCATTTCAATACAAAGCGAGTTCATGGTATTTACCACTTTACTTGTATCTGTAATGATGGGCTCATCCGTATCAGGTAGCTTTGCTAAAAAGTGACGCTCAATCTTATTATATAATGTTAGTTCTACCTTTTTAGGATCAACCATTACAAATTTGACCTGTGCTGGATGCTTCTTATATAATATAGATACCAATATGGCATTTAGTCCAACTGACTTTCCTTGACCTGTTGCTCCTGCACATAATAAATGCGGGGCTTTGGCCAAATCAAATACCATAGTTTCATTTGCAATGGTCTTACCAATTACAATAGGGAGTTCCATATCTGAATTCTGAAATTTTTCTGATGCGATCATTGCACGCATAGAAACCATTTCAGGTTTTGAGTTCGGTACCTCAATACCGATAGTACCTCTTCCTGGTATCGGAGCAATGATTCTAATTCCATTAGCAGCTAAACTCAGCGCAATATCATCCGATAAGTTTTTGATTTTAGAAATTCTAACACCAGGTGCAGGAACAATCTCATATAAGGTCACCGTTGGTCCAACAGTAGCTTTAATTTTAGAAATTTCAATTTTATAATGTCCAAGAGCCTCAACAATTCGATTCTTATTATTCTCAAGTTCCTCTTTATTTACATTTAAAAGACGGTCACCATAATCTTCTAACAAACCAAGGTTTGGTAATTTATAGGAGGATAAATCTAGCGTTGGGTCATATTCTCCAAACTCCTTTAATTTATCATTCACTTCCTTCTTAGACAATAAATCCTCTTGAACAACCTTTTCCACTTCAATAGGAACTGTATCTTCTACTATTTGTTTTTCTTCTTCAGGAATGGTGATCTCAAAGTCATCTGATATAACAGGTTCTTTTTCTTTTATTGGAGTTTCAACTTCCAAGCTAATTGAAGCTTCATTGGTTGAAGGCTTAGCTTCTTCCTTTTCATTGTCAAATTCGATCGTCTCACTTATCGAGTCTTTTTCAATTTCTTTATCCTTTATAGTATTAATGGCAACAATATCAGCCTGCAGCATTTGCTCTTCACCTTTTTCATCTGTCTCCTCTTTTTTAGATGGAAAATATTTAGTGTATAATGCTTTAAAGTCTGGGTTGAATAATTGTACTACGGTTACAAATGTGATAACGGCTAAAAATAAGAAAGCGCCAAACCAACCAACGGTCATTTTTAACCATAAGTTAAATTGATAACCAAACATTCCACCATATGGGAAAGAACTAGCTTCAGTTATAAATCCAAATAGGAGAGAGAGGACTATTAATCCAATGGCAGATTTTGCAACAAGTTTTTTTAATGGCAACAATTCAACTCTAAAAAGTAAGAATATACCTAATAACATAAATACAAGTGGAAATAAAAATGAAGCCAATCCAAACCATTCAAAAACGAAATGATGAGACAACCATGCACCTAACTTCCCCAAATGATTTCCAAGGTCAACATCTTCTGTATTAAATAGGAATTCAAAAAAGCCTTGGTTTATTACAAAGTTCTGATCACTTTGCCATGTAAATAGGTAAGATATAAAAGCTAATACTAAATAGGTAGAGAAAAGTACCAATATAGATCCAACCGTTAAGTTTAATCTACGGTTCTCTTTAGCAAACAAATTTGTGATTGGTTTTAGTAAGTTGAAACTTTTGGATTCATCCTTAGTTTTAGCCTTTGCTTTTTTAGGTTTTGTTTTACGTCGAGTTTTAACAGCCTTTTTAGGTTGGGGGGCATTTGCTTCTTCTGCAACGTCTTTATATTTATTTGATGTTTTACCCATCTATAGAATTCTATTACTGATATTGTATGTAGCAACCTACATTAAGATTAACTACGAAGATACATTTTGTTACAGTCGCTTAAAACAAGGATTTTTTGGAGTTTCAACAAAACAATGTTAGTTATTGTTTGCAATTTCACGAATAATCTCGTATTTTAGCTAGCCCTAATTTGTTGGAAACTAGCGTTTAGAAAAATAAATCAAAAAAAGATTAAAAAAAATTAGGATTGGGCGGAAAAGGATGTCTATCTTTGCGCCTCCCAAACGGGGAATGAGTGATAAGGATTGAGGAATTGGAGAGGGGTTAGAAATTGACATATTGAGCG
>CAKZON010000008.1 GCA_937136425.1 uncultured Crocinitomix sp. | reverse complement strand
TATGTTTGCTTCTCTCTTCATTAACGCTATCAACATTTGCACAACCTCCTTCTTCAACACCGCGTGCTTTTATCTCAATTAGTGGAACCTTGGGCAGGCATTCAATTTCATTTAAAGACTTTGCAAATTCACCTGGATTTAGTTTTGGTTACAGTGTTAGCCTTGGGATATACGCCGTAACAAACCCAACCTATAAAGGTGGATTAGTATTGACACTTCTTGAAGGAGCTTCTAGAAACAAGAATAGGCGTCAACAAAGTATAGATTTTGATCTACCCTATGCAACATACGATAAACATGAAATATTCAATTTTGCACAATTTAGAAGTGGCAATATTGGTTGGTTTAGTGAATTTAAGGTCTCTGAGGGTTTTGCATGCTATCATCAAGTTGGATTTGGAATTTTTGGAACTACAGAAAAAGATCCTTTACTAGATTTTGGTATGTCACATCAAGCAGGAATTTTAACAGGAAATGAAAATGGTTTTAGATTCAGGTTGGGAATAAATTATGATACCTCATTTGGCACTGGCAACCCCAATTATAAGCAAAATAATGTCGGAATTACTTTCGGAGGTTATCGAAACTTCTAAATGTAGATTTGATAAAAAACAATTCCAAGTTTCGATTAAGAATGAATTAACCCGGTTTTATTGCTCTAATAGTTTAATAATATCCTCTAAAGAACCGTCAGCTCCCATGTCCATTACTATACTCCCCTCATCTATAGCAGAATTGACAAAAGGAGCTGCAACCACCTTATCATTAATAACGAAGCACAACTGCCTACCCAAGTTTCTATTTGTCATTTCACTAAATAAACTAGCCCCTATTGGGTCAAGCTCTAACAATAAACCTTCAGATCCATAGTCATTATCCTCTTGCCGTGAAATGCTTTCAAAATTTTTGAACGAAATATGTGATTGATCATTAAGGTAATAAATTTCAGTCGAATTATAGTCCTCAAACTGTTCTCCTGTTTGTGACATTTCATATAGTCCGCCAGCTTTATTTTTATCAAAATCAATGCTTTCACTATCTGAAGCCGCACAGCTTACAGTAATAAATGATAAAAAGATTGCAGTTTTGATAATTGTTCGGTTCAACCTATACATACACTTTATATTTTGAGGGCTAATTGCGTATTTACAAAACTAACCTTCTCTCGTTCAATTCAAAAAAAAATCCCGTCTCAGCAATGCCAGAACGGGATTCAATAAACCTAATGGTTTAATATTATTTAACGAATCTTCTTTTTTCTTTGATTCTTGCAGATTTACCTCTTCTTTCACGGAAGTAATAAATTCTTGCTCTTCTTACAGCACCAACTTTGTTGATTTCAATTTTCTCAATAAAAGGAGATTGTACTGGGATTACTCTTTCAACACCGATATTTCCAGAAATTTTTCTGATCGTGAATGTTTCAGTTGCTCCAGAACCTCTTCTTTGAATCACAACACCTTGAAATGTTTGGATTCTTTCTTTATTTCCCTCTTTAATTTTGTAGTGTACAGTAATTGTGCTACCTGCTTTAAAATCAGGAATATTGTTAGCTGGAGAAAGCTCCGCTTGTAAATCTCTTATAATGTTACTCATGACAATAATCTTTGTTCCCTTGTTTACGGGGGTGCAATATTACGAAGAATAAATTATATTACACAAACTACGCTTAGTTTTTTTTGCACTTTTTTTATGAAATTTTTTTTGTTCAAAAGTATAGGCAGTTAAATGGCTTAAATTCGCATTCAATTTCTATTGAAATTTGATTGACTAATCATCAACATAGACGAAGGGTTCTACAATTCGAATCCTACTACACAAACGTCATCTACTTGTTCGTATTCCCCCATCCACTCCAGCAACTCAGTTTCTAATCCTAATTTTTGCTCTTCAAACGGTTTATTAGCATGTAGTGCTACAAATGTCTTCATGTTTTTAACCTTATACTTTTTGTTTTTAAGCCCTCCAAACTGATCGGCGTAGCCATCCGTGGTCATATAAAATTTAAGTCCTGGTTCTATCGTTATTTCATGTTCTTCGTAAATCTGATCATCTGGTGTAAAACCAGCCACCGCTACTTTCGTTGCTTTAATCTCACTCAGTTCACCATCTTTCACCATCCATAATGGCCTATTCGCTCCTGCATACAACATAGTATTGGTGTCCAAATCTATTGTGCAAACTGATGCGTCCATTCCATCACGAGTAGAATTCTTTTGACCATCTTGCTTTAACGATTTCTTAATGGCTCTATTCAGTTCAGACAATATTGCTCCTGGCGAAACAATTCGATTTTCACTCACAATATTATTTAACCTATCGGAACCAATCATACTCATGAATGCACCCGGTACTCCATGTCCTGTACAATCTGCACAAATAAACACCAACTTATTATCTTTCTCTAAAAACCAATAAAAATCTCCTGAAACAATATCTTTTGGTCTAAACAAAACAAAAGACTTTGGAATCCATTTTTTCATTTCATCCTCTAACGGTAAAATGGCTTCTTGAATTCTTTGCGCATAGTTAATACTATCTTCAATTTCCTTTTTTTGGTGTTCTAAAACCACATTCTTTTGAGAAATCTCTTTTGTACGCTCCTCTACCACTCCCTCTAACCAAGCATTTTTAGCTTTTAAGCGTTTTGAACTTATTTGAACGCCCAATAATAAAACCAAAATAAATACGAAAACATAAAGAATGTATGCCCAGGTTGTTCTGTACCATGGTGGCAAAACAACAAACGAATAAGCTGCTTGCTCACTTATCTGTCCATAAATATTTCTAGCCTCTACTTTAAAGGTATATTCTCCTTCATGCAAATTATTATAACCCGCAAAGCTTTTTGGACGCCATTCAGACCAAGTTTCACTGTAGCCTTCTAAAATATATCTATATTCTGGCTGATGCTCATCTTCAAAATAGGGCGCCGAGAATAAAAACTCAATATCGTTTTCAGCATAAACTACATCTGGAATATTATCTTGATTTTGCTGGATTGAAAAGCCTCCATTCTCATTAACAAATACTCCATTAAATAAGGTGTCTCCCTTTGTCAGTTCTACCCGGCGAATTAATGAATAAAAATGTGACTCATACTTTTTTAGATTGTTTTTTTCGTACCGTATTAATCCCTCGGCTGCTCCAATCCAAAGTACGCCGTTATCTTCTAAATAAAACTGATTAATTCTTCCATAATCAATTCCCCAAAAAGGTCTATTCTTAAACTGTTTGGATACATGATCATAATAACCAATCTTAAATTCATTGCAATACCAAGTGCGATCTTTCCCTTTTTCTAATAACAGAAATTGTCCGTTGAATAACGAATCGTTTAATAAATAAGGTTCAAAAATTCCTTTCGTAAAAATAGGGTCGGCCAATTCCTCCGCTGTCAATTGATCTTTTAGATCTTCGCGCATTATATCCTCATGCACAAAATGATACAAACCATCCTTCGCTCCAAAAATCAAACTATCCTCATAAATAATTGGTTTTCCAAGATCATCTAATAAACCTGCAAAATCTCCATAGCTATCTACTACAAAACCTTCGGCCTCATCTTCAACTAAACGATAAACACCAGATTTAGTAGTTCCTAACCATATTATACTATCATTTTTTGGATCAATTTCACCCCCAAAAAAAGTTGAAAAATTGTACGGATATGACCACTTCTCATTGAATCGGCTATCATAGGCATATATTCCGCGTGGTCCGCCGGCTATATAGTCGCGTCTACTCTCACGATAAATAATAGTGTTGGTCTGTTCCCTATTAATTTGCGAAAAACTACTGCCATTGTCTGTTTTAAAAATTCCGTTAGCTGTAGCCACTATTAAACTATTGTCTACAATTTCAAAATCCCAAACCTGATCCTTAACAATTCCTGTGTTTACAAATCTTCGTGTTCCGAACAAACCGTCATTTTTAATAAACAATCCAGAAGAAGTTCCAATATATATGTCTCCTTTATATCGGATAATCGCCTGTACATTCCCTTCTACGCCAGTTTTATCATTAAAATAAGACAATGGTGAATGGTAGTTTACTTTGGATATTCCATTTTCTAATGCCAACCACAAGTTTAAATCTCTATCCTGATAGATATATTGCACCATATCAGATCGGATACCTATACTTCGGTCTATTTTTCGCTTTATATTTCCCTCTACATCTACAATTACCAAACCGTTAGTGAATGAATTCAATGCCAAATCTCCATCTGACAATGAGATTGATCCAAAGATTCCCAAATCTGTTAAAGGTGTGGCATTGTTGTCTGGCAAAGGACGAATACTATCATTATGCCATTTATAAAATCCTAATTCCTGGGTTATTATCAATAAAGAATCATCCTCCAATAAATGCATTCCAAAAACTCCATAATCCATGAAATCTTCAGTTCCTTTTAAAGGAATTAATTCACCGTTCTTATATTCAACAATTCCAACCTCGCGTTGACGTAAATAAAGAGTAGAGTCTACCAAAAAGCTGGTATGAAAACTTGTTTCAGGGTAAATAACGTTTATTTTTTCCGATTCTAAAACATATTCAAACAAGGCTTCTTCTGTTTGAAAAAAAACGGCGTCATTTGTTGCATGAATTTTCCATACATTACTGAAGAATTGATCATCTTCAGGTATTTTATCCATTAAGGATTGAAAATAGAGTTGCCCTGTTTGATCAGGCGTAAAGTACCCAAAGTCTCCATAAATCCCAGCATAAATAACACCAGAATTATCAACCGCTAAAGAGCGAACAAATGAGCCCACCCCAACCTGTATAAAAGACCATTTTTCACCATCAAATTCCAACACTCCATGAGAGTTACCAAAATACATTACTCCACGGTGATCCTGCACGACACAGTAATTTTCAGGGTTCTTTAATTTCCCAAAATCTTTGACAGAATAATTAACTATAGGGGGATAGAAATTTTGACTGAGAGCAGCAAAACAGCAAAGTGAACATATTGTTAGTAAAAGCTGTCGCATGAATTCCTTTTTAATAATTGGTTCAATTATATTTACCAAAAATAAAAAATAATGGCCAAAAACATCACTTTAGCTCAAGTAATTGAGCATGTTGAAACATTTCACAACTCCTTTGGGATCGAAAATAAAAACGCTCCAACTCATGAAATTTCTCCAAAAGAAGGAAAACTCAGGTTTGACTTAATGCGAGAAGAAAATGAAGAATACTTTGATGCAGTTAAAGATGGAGATTTAGTAGAAATTGCAGATGCTTTAGGCGACATGCTTTACATTTTGTGTGGCACCATTTTAAAACACGGAATGCAGCATAAAATTGGAGAAGTTTTTGAAGAAATTCAGCGTAGTAATATGAGCAAGTTAGATGCTGAGGGAAAACCAATCTATCGTGAAGACGGAAAGGTTTTAAAATCGGAACTTTATTTTAAGCCGAATATTGCTAAAATATTAGAGGATTAAACATTACTCTAACACTAATCTTGTATTGAATATTTGCTCATTTTGAAGTGGATCAAATAAGGTGGCTGAATACATTCCTTTTTCCAAACTCGACAAATCAATTGTTGTTTTTAGTTGGTTTTGAATGAGTTGTTTGTAAACCACTTTTCCTGCTATATCTGTAATTAGCAATTGGGCCTCTGTCCCAAACTCTTCTCTTTCAATTGTAATTTGGTTTTGAGCAGGATTAGGATAAATGGAAATGTCGTAAGCTGCTTCCTCTTCAATTGCAAGAGTAGAACAAAAATTCACATCTACTGAATCTATAGCAGCCCCTTCTTCATTTGTAAAATAGTAGCGGTATTGCGAGCACCCAATAGAGGTATTAATCTTATAATATGGATATAAAGCACCATAACTACTTGTGTCTAAATCAACTCTTAAATCAGGAACAAATGGATTCTGAGGTGACACAAGTCCAGCTGAGTATGATTCAGAAGGATCTATAAGCATACCAAAACTCAAATAATCCTCTGAACCTTCTGCTTCAACTATCTTATGTCGTTCTAGCCCCATATTAATAGTTTCATCTGTCAAATTTTCTATTATAAATAGGACATAACAATCACCATCTCCATCACAATAAACATCAACGGTGGTTCCAGAAAGATCTTCACCGGTTGGTAAACCTAAATACTCTTTATAAATAGCGAGCGATTGAGAATACCCTAGAATTGTGCAGAAACAAATTAAAACTGAAGAGATTATATATTTCATAAGTTGGGTTATCTTACTGTAAGTTTACTACTAAAAATAGTATTATTTCCATTTGGATCGAATAAGGTCAACATATAAACTCCTTGATCTAAACTTAAAACATCTAATTCGTATTTTTCTGAATTCATAATGTTTTCATTAATTAGTTCTCTACCTGATAAATCATGAATCAATAAGGTTCCATTAATTGGATTGTTAGATGCTAAAATCACTGAATTGTGGGTAGGGTTTGGATAAACAGAAACCTCTAAATAGTTTTCATCTATACCAGAAGATGAACAATAACGTACATCAATAGAATCAACTCTATCAGATGAATCATTTAAAACATAATAGCGGTATTGACTGCACCCTACAGATTCTTCAGGTAAATAATGACTTCCTAAATAGGCGTCAACATCAAGTTGTAATTGAAACGTATCAGGTGTAATAAAAGGATCATCTGGTGAGACATCAACATATGAATATGCTGTTGATGTGCCTTCAGTAGTTCCACAGGCTAAAAAATCAAAAACGCCATCTATTTCCTCAATTTTTACACGTTCAATTCTAAAATTAAAAACAGAATCGGACATATTTTTGATACTAAATCTTTTTACTGCCCCATCAGGAATGGCGTAAACCAATGTTCCAGACAAATCTGTAGGTTCTGGGTCAGTATCAAAATAATCGTAAATTAATATAGATTGTGCCTGAGCAATTGGTGAAATTAAAATGCCAATCAGCACTAATAATGTGAGCGAAAAAATTTTCATGACAAAGTAGGTTTCGGTTTTTGTTGGTACGATTAAGGGTTGCAGTCTCACTGCATGTTTTAAACTATTATAGTTTAATAACGTGCAAAATAAAAAATTGGTTGGTTTAATTCTAAAAAAAGAATCCAAATATATTTTTGTAACCAAATCAAACCTTGTACAATATATAATCAACAAGTAGCTTAAAACATAAAACGGAACACTACTAAATAGTTAATCAGCTAGCTATTTATTAGCGGATCCCAGGATCTGATTTTTTAACCAAAATTAGACACATGAAACAGCAACACCCCCTTAACCTACTTGTACTAATACAATTTATTTTTTTTACATTTCTTACTACAAATGCGCATGCCAACAACAACACATCTTCTATCGAGAAATTGGTGCAAAATGGCAAATTACAAGTGCAAATCCAAGGTATTGGTGGTCATTCTGGAGAATGCGTAAGCTTTATACTAAGTAACAATACTTCCGATTCTTTATTTGGGTTTGTTGAACCTGGCAGAAGATTAGTCTCCAACAATATTAAAGAGCAAGACATTTTAATTGTTAAAGAATTGGATTTTGCATTAGCCGCAAATGAATCAAAAACAATGAACGGTTTTGGTTTTTGCTGCCAAAGTAATAATAGCGGGCCAGGCACAAATTCAGGTTTCAGTTTGGGGAAAATGACAGACGATAACTGGCAAACATTAGCGCAAAAAGTAAATGAAGGCGATTACCCACCCAATGCGATTCAAAATGCCGTTTGGGTACTTTCAGACGGACATGATATTAGATCAATTCCAGCCTATGGTGATGAAAACACGCAAGATTTACGACAATCTGTTGCAGACATGTTAGGTATCGAAATTCCGTGGTATTCATTTTTATACAAAGAGGATTCAACCCAAGTATTTTCAGGTATTGCCAATCGTTTATTTGCACAAGTTGTTTATACGGTTCCGCGGCGTACAATGATGTCAGGAATTATACAGGATGAAAACGGTAATTTGGTTTACAGTTTTAAATCATACCACACCAGCAAAGGAGAACATAAATACAATATAGACATTGCGTTAGACAATTTTGAGAAAGGAGAATATACCTTTACATTGTTGGAAGACTTTGGGGTAATGAATCTGCAAAAGAAATTTCAATTGGGCGAAGAGGTCTAATTCAATTAAAAATAATATTTAAGGTGTTTCAACTAGGGCTGAGGGGTTGGTCGTTGAAACAGGTACAGGCTGCTCAATTAAATTGGGCAGTCTTTTTTTTAATAGATATCACTTCGGCTATTGCTCCAATTCTCGAGTTATTTTCACACAGTTGTTTTCACAAAACAACACAGTTCTCGTATTTTCATCCAAATAAAATACGGGGCTATGTGCATGATGTTCCGGCACTATTTTATCAATTGTTTTTGCTAATAAATTAATTTCCCAAATACAAGCCACCGCTCCAGAATTATCAAAGTAGAATTTACTCTCATCTCTAGACCATGTTACTTCTCCAAAAGACCAATTCCCTGTATACTCTTGACTTATTAGCGTATCTGTACTTCCATTTTTAGTTGAGCAAAGTAGCGTTGTGCCGTTATTGACCAATTCAACCATTTTGTTTTTTGATGGAGAGGGATATGTTCCATAAGCAAGACTCGAATCGTCAAATTCATATACTTCATTGTTCAATGTTTTTGAAATTATATGCTTACGCAAATCATACTTATACAAGTCTTCTTGATCTTTATTTACGTAAAACAAAATCTCGTTATTCAGTTGTTCAAAATTTTTCCGATCTTGAATATGGTAGTCTCCATCATCTAGCAAATGCTTGGAATAGATTTTTCCATTCAAATCAAAATGATAGAAATAAAATCCATCACTTGCACTACCTCCTCGTTCAAAAGAACTAATTGCTATTAAATTTTGGATTGTATCCTCCGTTTCAACCAATTTAATGAGTAAAAAGCCCTCGTCCTCGGCACATAGCAAACTTGACTCTTCCCAAGGGTTTTGTACTAATTGGAGGTTTCTTAATGAACTACTTAATATTTTTGGATATTCCCAAACTGATTCATTTTCGCGCTCAGTTAATGATTCTTGATACTCTTCTTCTGTTTGCTCCCAGTCCATTTCATCCCATTTATTGGAATTATAGTCTTGTTGATTTGCAGACGGTTCGTCCACCTTTTGAGGTTCGTTATTACAGCAATAAAACAGTAAGCACAAAGCAATGATTGGTAAAGTTTTAGACTGATTAAGGATCATAATAAATTCGAACGTATTATTAAATACACAATTTAACAAAATTACTTAAGTTGCTGCAACACTTCCAATGACTTGCACAAAAAAAGCCCTTGACAATGAATATCAAGGGCTTTAAATAATTTTCAATTGCGATTATTAACTATCAATATTCGCATATTTTGCATTGTTCTCAATAAACTCTCTACGTGGAGCAACTTCGTCACCCATTAACATAGAGAAAGTACGATCACTTTCAATTGCATTTTCAATTTGAACTTGGCGTAGTGTTCGCGCTTCAGGATTCATTGTAGTTTCCCATAATTGCTCCGCATTCATCTCCCCAAGACCTTTATAACGTTGAACTCCTACACTTGAATCAGATCCAGAACCTTTCATTTCCATAACCAACCTATCACGTTGATCATCATTCCATGCATAAGCCGATTTTTTACCTTTTTTAACTTGATAAAGTGGCGGAGTTGCAATATAGATATATCCTTTTTCGATTAACTCTTTCATATAACGGAAAAAGAATGTCAAAATCAAGGTTTCAATGTGAGATCCATCAACGTCGGCATCACACATGATGATTACCTTGTGGTATCTCAATTTTTCCAAGTTCAATGCACGATCATCCTCCTCTGTTCCTACACGTACACCTAAAGCGGTATATATATTCTTAATTTCTTCGTTTTCAAAGATTTTGTGTTGCATTGCTTTTTCAACATTCAAAATCTTACCTCTCAACGGCATAATTGCTTGGAAATGTCTGTCACGTCCTTGCTTCGCAGTACCGCCTGCAGAATCTCCCTCAACCAAGTATACTTCAGATTCAGCTGGATCTTTTGACGAACAATCTGCTAACTTACCAGGAAGTCCACCTCCAGTTAAAACGTTTTTACGTTGCACCATTTCACGCGCTTTACGAGCTGCATGGCGTGCTGTTGCTGCTAAAATTACTTTTTCAATAATTCGAGAAGCATCTTTTGGATGTTCCTCTAAATAATCCGTTAACATTTCTGAAACTGCCTGAGAAACTGGAGCGTTTACTTCTCTATTTCCTAATTTTGTTTTAGTCTGTCCCTCAAATTGAGGTTCTTGAACTTTAACAGAAATAACCGCTGTTAACCCTTCTCTAAAGTCATCACCAGCAATATCAAACTTCAATTTGCTCAACATTCCAGACTCTTCAGCATACTTTTTTAAAGTACCTGTTAACCCTCTTCTAAATCCAGAAAGGTGAGTACCACCTTCATGAGTATTAATATTATTTACATAAGAATGTAAGTTCTCAGCATAAGAAGTATTGTAAATCATTGCTACTTCAACCGGAATTCCATTCTTCTCACCTTCAATATGGATAACATCCTCTATTAAAGATTCGCGAGACTCATCCAAAAATCTTACAAATTCACTTAATCCTTTTTCAGAGAAGAAAACATCTTCACGGTATTTTCCTTCTTCATCTTTAGTACGCTCATCACGAATGGTAACAGTAATACCTTTGTTTAGATAAGCAAGTTCTCTCATACGCATAGACAGCGTATCGTAATTATATACTAAAACGTCAAAAATCTCTGGATCTGGATAAAAAGTAACTCTTGTTCCATTTTCAGTAGAAGTACCATCTTCCTTTACAGGATATAAAGTCTTTCCACGTTCATATTCTTGTTTGAATAATTTACCTTCTCTTCTAACCTCAGCCAATAAATGCCTAGATAATGCATTAACACAAGAAACACCAACACCATGAAGTCCCCCAGAAACTTTATACGAATCTTTATCGAATTTTCCACCAGCTCCAATTTTAGTCATTACAACCTGAAGTGCAGAAACACCTTCTTTTTCATGCATTCCAACAGGAATACCACGACCATTATCTGTCACACGAACCCCATCACCTTCTAAAATAACAACCTCGATCTCATCACAATGTCCCGCTAAAGCCTCATCAATAGAGTTATCAACAACCTCATAAACAAGATGGTGTAATCCTCGCATTCCTACATCTCCAATATACATTGAAGGACGCATTCGTACGTGCTCCATTCCTTCTAATGCCTGAATACTACCAGCGTCATATCCGCCATTCTTTTTTTCTTCTTCGCTCATAAATCATTTTAAATTATGCCCTGTACAGTGCCTAATAAATTAGGTGCTCTTTACAGGAATAGCATGTGTAAAATCACAACAAACATTATCTCATGGCACTTTATAGAAAAAGATCTTACAGGATTATAGAGAAACCCATCCGCAGTATTTTTTTTAACATTAGCACACTTACTCTAGATGTTACAGGTGGTTTGGGTATTTAAACACACTGGATACTTGTATTTTTGTACTTGCTGTGTAGTATTGTCTGTTTTGTGAGGCAACTTCCCACAAAAATGCCACAAATCATTAGATA
>CAKZON010000007.1 GCA_937136425.1 uncultured Crocinitomix sp. | reverse complement strand
TATTTATTACAGGAGAATTTGATGAGGCTCGTCCAGCCACCGTGCGTTATTTCCAAACGCTTGTACCAGCATCAAAAACGGTAGTTTTAAAAAACGCTGGCCATGCAACAATGCATGACAACCTAAGAAAGAATAGAAAAGCAATTCGTAAATTCTTAGCAAACATAGAGGATTAATAGCGCACAATAATCACAATCATATTACCTTAAACTGGGTAACTATACTATCGTCAATATCTTTATAGCTATTCGTGCAATAAACGTGATCAATAGTTTCTTTTAGCTCATCAAAACCGTAGTTAAACTGGCCATGTGTAACATATAAAAACACTTTAGTTGCACCTTGCTCTTTTAAAGCTGCCGCTAAGAATTTAAACGTTCTTCCACCATCTGCCAAATCATCAACTATTAAACATTCTCTCCCATTCACTTCGCCTTGAATACTGATTTCTGGAATGCCATTTACCCTTACTTTATTAGAAGGAATTAAGTCCGCATTTAGTTTTGCTGCAATTTCATGCGTTGCTTTATAGGCACCAGCATCTGGACTTACTAAAACGGGTCTTCCTATTGACTCATAAGCCTTTTTTACAAATGAAAAATGGGGCATTTGTTCGCAGTTATTAATCAATGCTAAAGCAATTGGACTATGTGGATGTAAAATTTCAACTTTATCAAACCCCATATTATTTATAAAACCAGTAATAACTTTTAAATCGAACGATTCATTCTTATGAAATCTCCTATCAGACCTTTGACCAATGAGGCAGTAAATGCGCAAAACAGCAGTCAAATTTTTGTTTAAACTATTAGCAGCATCCCAAGCCTCCTTTACTGTAGCCGCAGTGAAAAGATCTTCGTAACTATTTCCTCGAATATCTACTATCAGGTTACCGTCCTCAATAATTTTTGAAGTTACCTGCCCGTCATGAAATTTATTTACTTCGTATTTCATTGTGTATTATTTTACAAACTATTATTAATTCGTTCCCGAATAACTTCTAGGTTTACTTCATTTATAAATTGACCGTTTTCATAAATTATTTGCAATTCGCCAGTTCCCTCCTCGGCTTCGGAAACTTGATCAACTAACGCATACTCTCCATTATTTAAAACAACTTTAACCAGTCCTTTAGCAGATTTTTTTACACCATCATCAGTAATTGGGTCCTTAAAAATCTCTCGTCTTTTACCATCTACAACTACAGAGGTTGCTTTCATTGCAAAACCAAAAGTATCACGGGTATTATATTGATAGGTAAATGACCCAATTCCTAATACAACATTGGTACTTGCAAACCCTTTATGATATAATCGTTCACAAATTTGTTTTGCTCTTTCAATTGTGATACTATCACCATAAATAGCTCCAATATGCATATCTAAAACTTTATATCCTTTTTCGTTTACAGTTCCACCAAAAACGTCCCATAACATTTCAACAACTCCTTTTTCAACTGGGCTTTGTCCACCAAGCGTCAATTGTTCACCGCAAATTATATCTACAGGATCGCCACTATCAGGACGAATTACCAATTTACCATCTCTAGCTAATACTTCTTCCTTTAGTTCTGGTAAATATTCAGAAAGTACTTTCCAAAGATCCCAAGTATCACTTACAACAGACAAAATTCCTTTTGGGTAAGTTGCCATTAATTGTTTAAAAGTTCCTATTTCATCATCCTTTGTTCCTGCGCACATTACAGAATGCTCAGTTGCGTTAACGGATCCAACTACAAAGCCTTCGGCATTATAATATTTACGCATGCCACTAATCACAGGTAAGGTGTCAGAACCTAAAAAGACAGCTGCATGTCCCATTCCAGATGATTGTGCACTTTGCAAGCCTCCCATTCCGCGCATTGAAAAATCATGCCCTTGAAAATCGATAAAACCTAGGCTTGCAGGATCTGTATCAAGCGCCCACTTTTTAAATATACGCTTGTAATTCAAAGCTATAGTTGCAGATGTCATTGGCTGCCACAACATGGTAGAAAGTATGGTTTCTAAAAAATTAGTCACCCAATAAAAAGCTGGGTCAGTGTTAACAACGGTTACCATAGGCACTCTAATTGGCACCTCTACTCCTTCTGGTAATGATTTTACACGAATTGGTAAATATTGTAAATCATGCAATTTTTCGAAATGAGAAACATCATAAGGTGCCCCTAAATACAATGTGAGTTCTTCTTTAATTTCATTACAGACTTTTGCTTTTGGTTGAGAGAAAAAATTATCATGAAAATATTGATGCAACCACTTTACAACATATTGTTGCCCGAATGAAAGTACTTTATCACATCCTTGTGGCGCGTATTTATTGCTACGCGGTGTCCAGTTTGAATAAACATATTCTGTTCCTTTTGGATATTGTTGATGATGCCCTGTTTTGTAGCCATCTGTTAAAAGTAATCCGTTCATGATATCTATAGTATTAAATTCAATTTGTGTATTTTTAACACAAATATATCAATTATTAATTATCCTCCAATGTTTTTCTTAAAAAAAATAGAATGGCTAGCTACTAAATACTGAGTGCTCACATTTCTAACTATCTTTAAACTAATATCATTAAACCTCATTACTACATATCACTTTTCTACCTATTGTTCAGTTCTTTATCTTTTGGACAACCACGCAACCAACCTAGTTATGGCAAATGTGACATGCTCCTAAAAATGGATTACAAAAAATGTTTGTATTGGCTTGAGAGTTATGATGGCTTACTTAGATCTGACACAATTTACGAAGGTGTTATAAAAGATGCTGGAAAAATTAAAGTAATGCAAAATGGTAAACATGGTTTACTCAATTGTGATTTAACCACGTTTGTCCCCATAGAATATGATGCCATTAGTTCACTATACTGTGGAAACACATTGTTTTGGGTATTAACTAAGAATAATAAATCAGCACTATTCAATAACCAGGCAATTCCTATTACAAAGTTTATTTATGATGCAATAAACTTAGACTATAGTGCGTCAACCTATTATTTACATAACATTCGCTTTAGCCCATATTTTAGTGCCAAAACACCACAATACTTTGAGGTTGAAATTGACAAGAAAGTTGGAATTATTGATTCTTCTGGAAAGGTAATCCATCCAATTAAATATGATGAGATACGCTTGTTAGAGCATGAAAAAATTGGAATTTATGGTAATCAGATTTTGCCAGAATACTTTTGGTATTTAGGAGCAGGCAAAACTATTCAACTTAAATCAACCCAAAATGAGGTTTTATATCAAGACTCTACAAGTGCGATCAATGCTATCCCTCAATTCTTGAATAGCTCAGTGCAGCCAATATTAAGTATTCAACAACCAGGTAATAAAAAACAATATCTCCTCAACTTAGAAAACAAAAAATTGAAAGGCCCTTATGCCGAAGTTTATTTGGATAATGGTGTAATTACAGCATTTCGGGAATTGAACACTGATTCTAGTGATTATTATAATGAAAGGCTTGAATTGATATACAGTTCTGCAGATGTTGCTTCTGTTATGAGGCTGAATTCTACTAAAGAACTATATGTCATTCATAATTCTAATAGAAAATTCAGAAAACTCATTGATGCAAACGGAATACCTGTTTTTAAAGGTGATTATACTAAATTGCAAATGAAGCAACATTTGGGACAAACCTATTTTTGGGCATCAAATGATGTATCTTTAGAAGGGGATGATGATCGTTATTACTATAAATACGATATATATTCAGAAAATGGTGAATTGGTAAATTCACGTACCATATCAATCAGCCCTGCAGACCATAGTGGCAATAGTCATTCTAATTATTTTGAACAACTAGACCCACAATTAAAAGGAGTCGGAAATAGTTACATAAGACCTCTTTTGTTTAACAAATCATCTGATAAATGGGGAGCATTTAATGAAAAAGGCGACACTATAATACCGTTTATTTATGACAATTTTCTTGGGGAGGTATTTACTCAAAGACCTATTGAATTAATTGGTTATAAATGCATGAAAAATGGTAAACTAGGAATCATTAACGCAAAAAATGAAACCATTTACCCTTTTGAATATGATCAAATTCTATTTAACTGGAACCATGCAGGACTAAACTATTTTAAAAAGAATGAAAAAGGTGCTCTGATCGATTTAAACAACGGTGTTATTCTTGACGAAATCGACACCATTTTTTATAATAAATTTTTAAGTAGCAATGGACGGCACATTATGAAAAAACGTTCAAAATCACCAAAAGCTTTTTACACCTCTCATGGCCCTTTAAATGAGTTATTTATTGTTCGATCAGATTCATTGTACTGGATGAATAACAGTGCTTTTGAATTATGCGACACTGCAATTATACAATTTCAGCAAGCCACAACAAGCATTGGAGGTTATATTTTAAAACCCACAGGAGCGGTAACTTCAATTGCCGACTATAGAGAACTCATTTCTTTGCCAAATTACTATTTAGATGTGCATGATTCCACTGGTATTGTTTATGATCTTGAAGGAAAAAAAACAGCAAAAATTAAATCATTTGCATTAGGAGGAATGAATGGCGAATATTTAATGGTTAAATCAACCAATAATAAAGTTGGATTAAGAAGCAAAGACGGAAAAAAATGGTTGATAAAACCAAATTACTTAGAGATAATCCCCTCAGATCAACCTAATGAATTTTGGGTAAAAACTAAAGTTTTACCGCATGGTCAACAAAATAAGGAGGAATGGAAGCTTGTAAATCACCACGAAAAAAATCTATTTGGCAAATCTACTTTTTCGCACCCAATAGTCGTAAAAAGCGAACAATGGAGCACCGCAATAGCTCATGTTGATGATAAATTTGGGATTATGAATGCATCAAATGAAATGGTCCTCCCTCCTATTTATGATGCCATTGCTTCTGCTGCAACACCTGGTATTTATTTTGTGCAAAAAGATTCAATGTGGGCCTTATTCAATATTACAGGTGTGTTTTCGCCATTTTATAGTGACGTAGCCAATGCCAAATCAATGCCCATTTTTAAAGGAATAACCTATAACACTACAGACACTTTGATTGAAATTATACATTACGAATACGGCAAGTGGAACAAAATTGTAGAAAGTGCACCAATTGAAATAGTTAGACTGTCGGTTGATTTAGCAACACCATTGGATGAAATTTCAGCAGTGACGAATGAACAAAAATCAAATGCAGGTCATTTATGGAAAATGATTTACAATTCCGAACAATACCGTACAGTTTTGAACCCCTTGAACAACTATTACCTATTAGGAGATTTTAATCCTTCAATTTCGAATAATCAAATATTTTATTCAACAATACTTACTTATAAAGCATTTCCAAACTACTATTATAGTGAGAACAAAATAATACCTGAGAACCATCTCCGAAAATCAAACCATTGGCTGCATTACAACAGTAACTACACTAAAAAATCTCTTATCTATCAAAATCAACGAAGATTTATTTACGCTAATAATGGACTTTATTCAGAATATATTGAAACAAAGGACGATTCTAAGACAAACCGATATTTCAATAATGTCTTACTTTCTAACCCAACTGAAAACATTTCCTTTTATGATTTATTTGAAAATCAAACTGCAATAGATTCATTTTTGTACGACTATATTCAGCACCACGTTAATTTACACCAAATGTTTGGTCCAGTATGCCTCAACTTTCCGCAAGTGTATGCTAATTACACTAAAAATTTCCATTTTACAGATGGCGGCCTAACCCTGAAACAAAACTCGCATTATTCAAAGAGAAATATTGACATCTTCATTCCATATGATCTATTACACCTCTACTTGAAAGCTCCATTTATTGAAATGGGAGAATGGTAGGTCTATAGGACTAGATAAAACATTACCTAAAACGAACTAAGCCCACAATAACATCATTATAATAATGACATTAGAGATACTATAGTTACAAACACCTACCTAGTCAAAACAGGTATTCATACCTAGAGTTTTATACCTTAAACTACGTATCTTCGTTACACTAACCCCGCCTCCAATTTGTAATCTAAAATTACTGTTTGTGCACTAAGATTAGAAACCGCCCACATGACTATTTTTGAATTGCTCAAACATCCGATATTCAATTTATCAAGCGTTGTGCAATCAACTAAATACGAACGCATATTTATTGATATTATAGACGATTATCTAGATTTATTAGAAAAATTAGAGGATTTTGAGCTTGAGCAACCGCACAAACACAAAGCAAGTGCAAAAAAAATAAGCAACGTTGCATATCAACTTAGCAAAGGAATCATTAATACGCTCAAAACATTTTATAATGGAATGCCACATGAGGCATTTTATGACTTTAAAGCCTTGTTAGATAATTCAAATTTGATTTATAATGCCGAGCGACTCTATGACGGAAAAGACTTTTATAGAGCTCGAATAGCTAATTCAAACACTCATTTCACACCCAATGAATTGTTTCACATCCCTTTCCATTTAAAGAATAAAATTGAAACACAACGTTATAGCATTTTAGGATTCCCCTCTCTTTATTTATCAGACAGTGTTTACACCTGTTGGACAGAATTAGACAAACCTGCACTTAACATGATGCATATTGCACGGTTTAAATTAAAAGCAAAACCATATCAAATTTTGCAAATTCCTTATCCGCAAGAAGTGATTGAGAAACATGTGCCAATTGGAAAAGAACTTGGTTCAGTCAACCCAGAAATCACTTCTTTGTTAATGAACTTCCCTCTTTACTTGGCATGCTCGATAGGAGCCAAAAACCCAAATGATCCATTCAAAGTAGAATACGTGATTCCGCAAATGCTTTTACAATATGTTAGACAAAACAAAGACATACAAGGTATTAAATATTTCACAACCCACATTAACCGCGAAAACAAAGAAATCAAAGGAACATTTAACAATTATGTATTCCCTATTTTAAGTGCATCAACAGAGGGTTATTGCGTTGAGTTGGGCGCAATGTTTGACATGACTGATCCAACACTCGCATCATCATTATTAAACCCGAGAAATTCTTTGATTAGAGAAGATGAATCTGCCAATGTTCAGCAAATCAGTGGTGGTACCCCCTATTTCGCCACCGAACTTGGTATTATTGAACACCAACTTTCACTTAAAACAATAAAGCCGCTCAATTTCAATTAAACGGCTTTATAAATATCTATATTGAATGCTTTCTACTTTGTTGCTCCTCTCTCCTTCAGTAATTTCTTTACTTTACGTCCGTTTGCTACTTTCAAAACCGATTTACCTTTATTGTTTACAGCATTTACATCTGCACCTTTATCAATAAACCAAGCGCATAACCCCTCATTTTTACTTGTAGCAGCCAAATGCAGCATTGTGTTTCCTTCATTTGTTTTGGCCGTAATGTCAACTCCTAAGTTCAAAAGCAATTCGCAAAGATGTCTATTACCATTTTTAGCAGCTACATGCATTAAATTTTCACCTTCAGCAGTTTTATAATTAACCGGTGCACCGTTATCGGTTAAGGTACTTACCATTACGTCTCGATTGTTTTTAACTGCCAAATAAACATAAATACCTTTTGACACATCTGCACCACCAGCAACTAACAACGAAAATGAAGTTGTTTTACCTTGTGTAATTGCAGTTTTCATTCCATCATCCGGATTCGCTCCATAAGCCAGTAATTCTTTCACTAAAAAGGCATTATCATTCTTAACTGCCTCAATTATTAATGCTGGTTTTGTTGCAACAGCACCTCCTTCAAGCATCATACTCGCAATTGTATTCAGGTTATTCTTAATTGCAGTTTGTAAAGCATGATTAGGATCTGCTCCATGAGCCAGTAATGCACGACAAATAGTTTCATTTTTTTGGGCTACAGCCGAGCTAATTAAGTTTTTATCCGTTGCTGGAGCTCCATTTTCTAAAAGCGCTACTACAACTTGCTCGTTTCCTTTTTCAACAGCAATTTTTATAATTCCAGATGACGACACTTTTGCTCCGGCATTAATGAGTGTCAATGCAATTTCTGTATTGTTAAATTCTACTGCTTTCTTCAAAAGGTTTCCATTTGCGTTAGGAGATGCTCCAGCCTCCATTGCTTGGTTTACATAACTCAAGTTTTGGTTTTCCACAGCATGCTTAAGCAATACATTAGGATCCCCTCCATGCGACAATAAGCTTCCTACAAGGATAGAATTATCATATTTAACTGCCGATTCAAAATAAGGCGTTGTTTTACCTCCTTTGTCTAAAGCTAAATTCACAACATCCATATTAATATCTGGAGCTGTTGCCAAATCTTTTAAAATAGCAACCTCTAAAATCTGATCAGCTGTTATATTCTGAGTTGTCATGAAGTTATCTAGCTTCCCCACATCTCCTAACTGAACCATATAAGAAATTGCAGGTCCTGGTTGAGCTCCATTATCTAAACAAAGTAAAATGATGTCTTCTTGCGAACTTTTGAGAGCATAACCTAATGCTTTATTAGCGTCTGCACCGTTCTCTAAACAAAGCTGTGCAATTCCTACATTTTTTTTATCAACTGCCAAATCAAAAGCAGTATTATCAGTCAACCTTGCTCCCCAAAGTGTTACAGCTTTTTCAAAAACGACATAATTATTCTTTTCTGCCAGCACAGGTAACGCACTAGACACATTGACATTTGCGTCAAATAGCATCTTTAACATAGCATCTGCATTTGGAATTGCTGCTGCAACAACTGGATAATCTTCTTTAGTAGCATCCGCATTATTCAGTAAAATTCCTGCAGCTATTGTTTCAGACATTTGCACGGCATAATATAGTGCTGTGTGTCCAGCTTTATCTGTTGCGTTTAAATCTGCGCCATTGTCTTGCAAAAGCAACATAATGTCAAAATCACTTTTTTTAGTTGCTAAATGAATAGGGTAATCTCCGCGTGTGTTTGCAAGGTTTACATTTGAGCCATTTTCAATTGCACGGCGCGTTGCGTTTAACCTCCCACCTCTGTCAGGATTACTATAAACGGCTGTTAATGGTGTATTTCCATTATTGTCTATTTTATTTGGATTAGGAACGGTTAAAACGGCATTTCCTGAACTTTTTTTACCGTGAATTTCACTATCGATAATTCCCCAAATATCTCCATTTGTATCCACTCCAAAACTGCTACCATTAAACCCCATATTTGTCCATGATGAACTGTTCTTATTGTATTTATGTACTGAAGATGCTCCGCTTGCCTTGTAATATAAATTATTGTCTTCACCCATCCTAATTTCTGCACCTCTAGCATTACTCATGATAAGTAGTAATTCTTTAGAATTCTTATTTAGGGCATAAATACTCCCTACAGAAGACAAGAGGTAAAGTGTTCCATCTACACCTTCTGCCAAATCAATAAAAGTAGACGATTTATCACCTACCCAAACAGGAATCCAACTACTCGGTTTTGTTGAAATATTACTCACTTTATATACCCCAGTTACACTTGTCCCATCTGGTTGTTTTACAGTTCCGATTGCAAATTTTAAATTTCTATCAGAATTGCCAATGACTGCCGATTTTACATTTGTAATACCTGCATAAGGCAACCACATTTTATTATTATTATTCCATTCTTTTATTTCTCCTTTTGAGTTCGTTATGAGTATTTCACCATAATCACTATCAGCTTTTTTTACGGTAGCAGGCGAATCATACTTTATGAAAGTCCAACCATTAAAGTTATTGTACAAGCCCGGACCTTTAGGTCCCTCCCCAAACGACCAGATATTTCCGGCACCATTAACAGATATTGTTACTGCAGAATATGGAGCAGTTGTAGTAACCTTTGTTTGGCCAAAAACGAAAACCGAAAATAAGGAACAAATAAGAACAAAAGGTAATTTTACTTTCATAATACAAGTTTGGTTTTAAGCAACATATGATAAATGGAATCTCACACTAATCATTCGCTACTTATTTCATTATAATATTTTAATTGCAAGTGGTTTACAAGATTAATGCCACAAACTACAAACAGTTCTAACACCGTAGAAAACTGCATCTTACAAAGTCTATTCTACTGGCAATGCTGATGGTGCTACTTTCACCCTTGAAGCCATATCATTTAATGCACGAACAAAGGTATCCAACTCCTTTGTACTTGTAAATACGTTTGGAGTAATTCTGCATCCGCGTACATTTGGTCGATTAATTGCAACGGTCCAAATATCATAATCATCCATTAAACTTTTTGCCATTTGATTAGGACTCATTGATCGTATAATAACGTTTGCAATTGCACAAGAGCGTTCAGTGTCCCATGGCGTATTAATTGTAATGTTAGGATTGTCTTTCACTTTATTGGTCCAATAGTCTTTCAAATAACGCAGACGTTCTTCCTTCCTTTTTGATCCTATTACATTATGATAATCAATGGCATTTGCAATAGCCAAATCTACATGAACAGGCTTTGTTCCTGTATGTCCTAATCGATTAATATCATCCACTGGCATGACATTTTCAGCCATTAACGGCCACAATTTTTCAATATTTTCTTTTTTAACGTAAAGAAAGCCAGCTCCAAGTGGCGCACTTAACCATTTATGTAAACTTGTGCCATAATAATCACAATTCAAATCTGAGATTTTAAAATCTAAATGAGCAAAAGCATGCGCACCGTCAACCATTACCTCTACACCTCTTTCATGTGCCATGTCACATATTTTTTTCACTGGCAAAACTTGACCATTAATATTTACAACATGGCTTATTAGAATTAATTTTGTTTTTTCTGTGATTTTTTCAGCGTATAAAGCAAGAATTTCTTCGTCAGATTCAGGATGATTTGGTAGAGAAACTCTTTTAGTCATCACCCCATAACGTTCACGCACTTGTCGAAACATATTTCGCATTGCCCCATAGTCTTGACGCGCCATTATAGCTTCATCTCCTGCTTCCCATTTATAACCTCCAATCACTAAATCCAACGATTCTGTTGTATTTCTAGTCAAAATCAATTCTTCAGGACTACAACCCGCCATTGTTGCAAGGCGGTTACGAATTTCTTGCTGATTTTGATCCATGACTGTACGCATGTAGCGCGAAGCCAGAAAATTGACATCCTTTACATGCTGTAAATATTGAGACATAGTCTCCTCTGGCATCATGCAATAGTAACCATTCTCTAAATTGATATAATCTGGATTAATTCGATATCCTTTACGGATGGATCCCCAAAAGTCCTCATCAGCAGCTAATTCGGCTAGTGGAATATGTTCATATTCTTCAACAATGTTTGACAAGGCATTAACTCCAGGCAAAGTAGCCATTGACAGGAGCGAAAAGTTTTTCAGAAAAGTACGTTTATCCATATTAGAATTTTGATCTTTATAAAAGTAATTAAAATAGATTTTTTAAAGCACTAAAATTGTCCTTTCGTCTAAAAATAAGTAGGATTCTATAAATTCAATATTAAGTCTTTACTCAATTTATTATATTTGAGTAGATGCTGACCCGATACACCCTTTTCCTTGTAATTGCCATTCAATTCCAAAATTCTTATGGACAATTAGCTGATAGTACTCAATTAAAGGTAAACAATGCTTCAAATGCAGAAGAACGCATTCGAGTTATTATTGCTGAAGGATCTCGACTACATGAGTCTGACCCCGCTAAGAGCATTTTTTATTATCAATTTGCTTTGAAGGACACTTTAAAAGTTAGCGATCCGTACTTATTGGACAGCCTTTTTAGGTTTGGCGCTTTTTCGTATGGTGCCATGAATGACCGATCTCATTCATTGGATTGTCATTTAAAAAGAATTGGGGCTTTAAATGAAACAGATAGCTCGAGCAATGCATTGGCGTCTGCCTATTACGAAACTGCTTCAGTACTAAAAAGCCAAGGGAATAATGACTTGGCTCTGCCCTATTTTGAAAACAGCCGTAACATTGCCAAAGATGTTGATTTTCATACACAACGCGGCCAATCCATAATGGCGATTGCCGAAATATATGTTGAGCAAAACAAACTAGATGAAGCATTAGGTTTGTACATCCAAGCTAAAGAGATTTTTGAAGAGGATGGTCGTTTTCAGTTCATTATTGGGTATGCTAAAGTCAAAATGGCTGAGATTTACTCCAAAAAAGGAGAACAGGAATTGGCAATTCAAGAAGCTGAGGAAGCATTAACCTATCCTGACACCTCAAAATGGATTTACTTGGATTATAGTGGTGAGATTTACACCACGGCCGGGCAAGTATATATGGATAACAACATGAATAGAAAGGCCATTTCTCAGTTAAGAATTGCGCAAGATATGTTTGAGCGGCATAGTAAATTCTTTTACCTCCCTCAAACTTATAAGCTATTAGCGCAAGCCTATAAGCCCATTAATGTAGATTCTGCCTTCATCTATTTAGACTGGTATGTAACGCTAAACGATTCTGTTATTAACATTAAAAATAACGAACAAATTACCGCCATGCGTTTTTCTTTTGAAGAGGAACAACGAATTAAAGAAATTGATTTCCTTGAGCAGGAAAAGAAAATTATTGAAGAAAATAAAAACTTAGCAGAACAAGAGAGTTCCAGAAAATCTCAGTTGATAAATGGTTTTATTATTGCGCTTATACTTGTTGTAATTTTATTGGTAATTGCGGTTTACAGTATTCGGTTAGCGAAGAAAAGAACTCGTTTAATTCGTTTTCAGAAAAAAGTAGCTGAAGAACGCAGCAAAGAAATTCAAGACAGTATTAACTATGCAGAGCGTATACAACGAGCTGTAATACCTGAGGATCGTCGCTTTAAAGAGGTTATTCCTGAATCATTTGTTTATTACCGCCCAAAAGAGGCATTGAGCGGTGACTTTTATTGGGCCTATGATGTCATAACACAATCCAACTTGAACCTTAAGCTGTTTTCTGTTGGCGATTGCACTGGGCACGGCGTTCCGGGCGCATTATTAAGTGTTTTAGGCATTAATTATTTGAACCTAGGATCAGTAACCCCAACAATCAATAGCCCGGCTGAAGCACTTGATTTTTTAAATACAGGAATTGTCAACACATTTGGTTATAGTAGTGAAACTATTCGGGATGGAATGGACATTGCTTTAGGAGCTTTAAATCCTGTGAGTCTAGAACTAACTTATTCAAGCGCTAAATCTAACTTATACGTGGTTCGAAATCAAGAAATCATTAAACTCAAAGGAGATAAAAAAGCTATAGGTAATGACACCCACCTTGAACGAGAATTTAAATTCACCAACTTCACTTTTCAATTAGAAAAAAATGACATGCTCTATGCATTAACAGACGGATTTCAAGATCAATTTGGCGGAGAAAAAGGAAAGAAATTCAAAGTTGGCCCGTTAAAAAGGCTACTCGTCAAAATTGAAAAGTTAGAATTAGAAGAACAAAAGAAAGAACTTGCAACCGTTTTTAATGAGTGGATTGGTGATTTAGAGCAGGTTGATGATGTTACCGTAATGGGAATAAGAATTTAAATTAATATAAAAGCCCCGACAAACTAATGACGGGGCTTCTGCACAAAGTGCTTAATTTATAAGAGATTCCGAAACATGATCTGGAACCATAGCATAATGCGAAAGCTTCATACTAATATTCGCACGACCACTGGTTAATGTTCTTAAATCACTGATATAACCAAACGTAGCGGCTAAAGGAACTTGGGCTTGAATGACTTTACGGTTTGCTCTGTCTTCCAATCCAACCACTGTTCCTCTTCTTCGATTTAAATCACTGTTTACAGCACCTGTATACTCCTCTTGTGTTTCAATTTCAACCATCATAATAGGTTCTAACAACTGAGGCTTGGCTTGCAATGCAGCTTTTTTGAAACCATCACGTGCAGCTTTCTCAAAATCAATTGCATTAGAGTCGGTTTGATGCGTTTTGCCATCCAACAATTCAACTCGGCAACTTTCAACAGGGTAACCAAGTAGGACGCCATGTTGCATTGCCTTTAAGAGTCCTTTCTTTATTGAAGGAACATACTCTTTTGGTATAATACCTCCCCTCGTGGAATCAACCAAAACCAAACCTTCTTCTTGATCCAAAGAAGGGCTGAGCCTAAAGGTAAGGTCAGCATATTGCCCACTTCCGCCTGTTTGCTTAATCAATTTTTCACGGTGTTCAACCGTTTGCGTAATCGTTTCCTTATACGCCACATTTGGTGCACCTTTATTGATATTAAGGTCATGTGACAATCGTAACTTCTCTATCACAACCTCCAAATGTAACTCACCCATTCCTTTCAAAATAGTTTGTCCAGTTTGTTCATCAACAGCTACTTGCAACGAAGGATCCTCTTCTGTTGCAAAAGCAAGAGCTTGTCCGAAAATCTTTAAATCTTCGCGCGTTTTTGGCTCAATAGACAATGCTATTACAGGATCAGGAATTTCAATAGATTCCAAAACAATTGGATGATCCATAGCACAAAGCGTATCTCCTGTTCTCACATCTTTCAACCCAACAAGAGCGCAAATATCACCTGCTTGTGTTTCCAACATGTTAATATATGCATTGGCTTTCACTTCTTGAATTCTGTTGACACGAACTGTAGCGCCCGTTCTAGTATTCAATAAGTTTGTACCCGCCTTTAACCTTCCGGAATAAACACGTACCATTGTTAATTTGCCTACGTGCTTGTCTACATTTACTTTAAACGCGAGCGCCGAAAATGGCTCATCAAACGTTCTTTCACGCAATTGCTTTTCAGCTTTACTAGGCAATGTGCCAACCACTGCAGGCATATCAACTGGCGCAGGTAAATAACGCACAACAGCATCAAGCAAAGGTTGAACTCCTTTATTCTTATGAGCTGTTCCACAAAGCACTGGGTAAAATTGCATAGCAATAGTTCCACGGCGTAGCGCATTAATAATATCAACCTCTGTAATTCGATTTGCATCTTCAAAATACAAGTCTAAAAATTGATTGTCATGCGCTGCAATTTGCTCCATCATCTTTTCTCGTTGCTCTTGGGCTTCTACCAACATTTCTGGTGGTATTTCAGCTTCTACTGTGTTTTCACCCAATTTGTCAGACCAATGCAAGGCTTTCATTTTAATTAAATCAATGACACCTTCAAAATCATCTGCACTACCTATTGGTAATTGAACAGGAATAGCCACAACTGCTAACCGTTCTTCAATAGCAGCAACAACCTTTAAAAAGTTTGCTCCTTGTCGATCCATTTTATTCACAAAACAAATCCTAGGAACTCCGTATTTGCTCCCCATATGCCAAACATTCTCTGATTGCGGTTCGACACCTGAAGCTGCACAAAATAAAGCAATAGCTCCGTCTAACACACGTAATGAACGTTCAACTTCTATAGCAAAATCAACGTGACCAGGTGTATCAATTATATTAATACGATACTTGTCGTTTAAATAATTCCAGTAAGTTGAAATAGCGGCTGAGGAAATCGTGATACCACGTTTACCTTCTTGCTCATCTGTATCCATCACCGTGTTTCCACTGTCAATGTCTCCCATCTTATGAATCATTCCTGTATAATACAACATACGCTCAGTTGTGGTTGTTTTACCAGCATCTACATGTGCCATTATTCCTATATTTCTTAAATTTTTGATCGTTTTCATTTTATTTTTTTTTGCAATAAAAAAAGCCTCACTAAAAAGAGAGGCTTGCAAAAATTGTCATTATTATTTTAGACAATCAGCACCTCTCCAGCTGGTTATTGAAAACCAATGGCATTAAAAATTTTAGTACTTTTTTTATTGAATTCATTTATTTCTTTAATTGTTTTGGATGATAATACCACCATCCTAATTGTTCTTTATTAGTAAATATGGTAGTACAAAAAAAGCCTCTCGAAATGAAAGGCCTGCGATTTATTTTAAAATAAATGAAGTTCGATCAAATCAAGCTAAAATTAAGTGCACTACCTAACCACACTGCTCTTATAGCACCGTTGAAGGCAATTACTTTTGTGTTTTTTACTTGTTTTAACATGATTCTATTTTTAATAGATACATCCTCTAAACGTAGCCTTTGTAAAAAGGTTGCTTGACAATTAATAATACGAATATATCGAATAATAAATCAATATTAAATCATGCCAACATTAATGTGTTTTACTAGTTGAAAATCAAGAGATTAGCAGCAAACAACTAACTATGCAACTTTATTTATTCATTCTATCTTTATTTATTTCTACCCCTTCAATTTCAGCAGATTATTTACCGTATAAAATCATCCCTGGACCTTATTCAATGAAGTTTCCAATTTTTGACAACATCAATTTGAATGAGGCCGTAACAAAGATTAACACGCACTTACAAATGGCAGAACTAAGTCAATTAGCTAGAGTCAAAAACAAATCTATATATAACCGAGTTTGCCCCAATACGCACGATTACAAAAAAGTCGGAATGTATTTAGAAGTAAAATCAAACACTCCTAAAATCCTTTCGTTGAGATTTGATATCCAATATTCATGGTTAACAATGGCCTACTGGAGCAGTTTTTATAATTTCAACCCTCAAAATGGAGACCTCATACAATTAACAGATTTATTTACAGAGGAGGGTTACAAAAAGTTTAAGCGAAAAGTATTTAAGACACGTCGCAGCGATTTCTCCTCCTTTTTCAATGATAGTATTCCAGAATATTTAGATGATATTATTGATTGCTATGAGCGCAGCAACTTAAGTGATTTTTATGTACAAAACAATGCTATTTACATTGAAAGCATGAATTGTTTTAGCAAAGGACAAATGTTTCATGGAGCAAACACATTATATAAATTTAATCTAGCATCATTTCAAGATGATTTAAATGACTATGGTCTCGTTTTATTCGGTCTAAAAGAAAATGAGGCGCATTATCACAATTACATGGCAACAAGTTTACCGGCCTTGTTTAAAGGCACTATTAGAGGTAAGGAAATAACGTTGCTACTTGGATGCAAAAGCGTTTATAGCAACGCTATTCAAGGACAATACCTCTATAATAAATATGGTAAATGTATGCTATTAAAAGGAGAATTGGACGGCGACTATATACAACTTAATGAAACGCAACTAACCACAAATGAGCATACAGGAAACATAATTGCCAACCTAACAACAAACAATATTACAGGTGTATGGAGTGGGAATTCGTCCAGCAGTTATCCTATTTTATTGGAACGATATTAACTAGCTAGGTAGTCTACCCTCGATTTTTAATGGCACGGTTCAAAGCTTCTAAATACAATTCTAACTCTTCTACAAATGGTCGCAAATCTTCGCTATACTTTTCATTTGAAACTTTGCGAATTACTTTTAAGGTAGTTTGAACATTCTTTTTGGCAGCTTCATAATTCTTTGAATCACATAAATCTGCAATAGACTTTAAGGCCTGGTTAATAACAGCAATTGAATAGGTTGTTTTCAACTGTTCGTCATAAATCATTTCCATGTCAGTTTCATCTGTCCATTCCAAGTTTGTTTCTTTAACTATTTCCACCTCTTTTTTCTTGATTTCATCAAAATAGTTCACTTTAATAGAAATTTTATTTTTGTCGATATCTCGATCAGGGTTTTCTATCTTAAATTTTAGTAAAGCCATTCGATTCAACGTTTTATAGACATGATCTAATTCAAACTGAACCGAGTTATTGGAGTTTTTAGATTCCGGCACACCATACAGTGTTTTATAAATAACACGGTGGTTATATTTCACCGTTACACGAAGATTTGATGCTAATGGATGCGAAAAACTTTGAAACTCTTCTTCTAATGCTTGCGAAATTCCATCCGACTGAATTACTTGATGTTCAAAACCGCCACTATATTGACTTAACAAACTAAGCAAAGCTTGATTAGGTGATGTGCCCACACCAATAGTTGAAACCGCAATTCCTTTTTCAAAATGTTTTTTAGATTCTTCCAATATAAAATCAACAGGTTTAGAACCATAACCATCTGTCAATAAAATAACGCGATTAACTCCATCCGCATTAAATGAAGCACTTACCTGATCATACCCCATTATTAGTCCATCATAAATGTTTGTTCCGCCAGCCGCTTGTGCAGCATTAATAATATCTGTTAATTGAGATTTGTTTGGCGCTGCAGTGGGATAAGCCACCACAGAATTAGATTCGAAAAACACGATAGAAACTTTGTCAATTGGGCGAAGTTTGCTTATAAAGTTATGCATGGCATCTTTTAAAATTTGAATACTTTCACCGCCCATTGATCCACTACGGTCCAATACAAAACAAAGGTTCAAAGGTTTTAAAACTGTTTCATTTACCGTTTTTTCCTTAATTGAAAAACCTAATTCTAATAAAGCTTCCTTTGATCCGGAGTTGATTTTATTATTTCCCCATTTAACAGATACGTTTAGAAGTTCATCATCACCCGTATCTGCATAGCGCTTGGTTAATAAACTATTTATATCGTATTCTTTTAATGAAGATGTTGAAGGCAAATAGTTTTCAGGAAATTGTAATCTTGGATCAGGCATATAGTTTACTCCCGATTGCATATAACCTATCCCTCTAAAGCGGGTCAAATCTAGCAATTGTGCATTCTTTTGAAACGGAAAACTAACCAAATAACTGCGCTTTTTTGGTAATAAAAAAACAACTTTCCCTTCGTCATCTGTGGTTCCAGAATACCTTTCATTTGAATACGTTTGATCTAAAAACACTTCTTCATTTCTACCTCCATTAGGGCCACCTTGCACAAACAAAGTAACCATTACTCGATTAGAAACTGGTTTAGGATCAATTGAAAACTTCTGTACTAAATATCCTTCCTCATCCCTACTTTCTGTAAAATTGATTTTCTCATAAGTCAAGGTTAAACCGCGAATGGTTGAGCGATCTCCAACATCAATATATTCGAAATCATTTTGCCCATCTAAATCTATTTGATAGGAATTATTATTCGGCACATTAAAACGAGCGTTCCCTTTACCGTCAGTCTTTGCTATAAATGATTTGTTGAGTTTGAAACAAGTCAACCTTACTTCAATCCCTTGCCATGGACGGTCGTTTTCATTTACTGCAATTATTTCAATAATACTATTGCCTTTTGCAGGCATATCTCTACCACTGACCGTTTGCGAAACTTCTTGTAAATTTAATTTAGATCTATCAACAGGAGGTTGATTAATTCTGTTCCAGCGTTTAACATCATATGTGATTGAAGCACTTCCACTACCTGTACCTCTTGGAATTTCAAGCAAAGCATAATTCTTCATTCCTCCAACATTCATCATCCATTCTTTTCCTTCGCTTAACGCAAGTGTTAAATGACCTGATGCAGAAGTTTTAAATTCTTTACGCTCAAATGTTGATGTCTCAATTAAAACAATTGGTAAATTTCCTTTTGGTCCGCCCTTAGTATCGCGAACCTGTAGTTGGTAATTTAAGGTTCCTTCTTGAGCATTTGAATAAACAATTGTTAGCATTAATGCAACAAAAGTCAATAATAGGTTAATTTGTTTCATAGCACGGTTATAATACGATTTGTTCTTTCCTTGGTATTAATGTAATGTCTGGTCCGTGAATCGGTTACAATTGAATTGAACACATTCAACTGTTTTCAATTATAATTCACTTTATTAGCTAAAGATATTGAGTAAATTTAAGCTTGTAAATAGGGCATAAACACTATTTTTATTCTATGAAAAACATGCTTCTATTCATCATTGCGTTAGTAGCACTCTCATGCACTAGAGTAGAAAATGAAGAATTAGCAAAGTATTGGTGGAAAAATGGGGATGCAAATGGAGAGAGCACTGTATTAATTTTTACCAATGAAAAACCTAAAAACAGCATTAATGAATGTTGGATTACAGGTGACATCATTTATTGTAATGATAAACCAGAACTCCTTGTAACTGGAACTTATAGGAAAGACGACGGATCCATCAACCTTAGTGTTCTCTCATTTGAAACTGGAGTTAGATCAACTTATCATTCCAAGAAAAGACACTCCGAAAATCGCTAACACAAGAACCACTTGACAGTCTGTCAATTAAACTCAGTCATTTAACGTTTTAATTTTACACAGAAATCATTCTTTCTAATAGAAATACGGTTCATCTGAATTTAGCAAAATCACCTCAGTTGCTCCGGGAATAAAATCTTCCAATAAAGGGGCTGAACGATCCATATCTAAATTTAAAACCTCTTCCAAAACAAGAATTGACTCAATTTTTTCGCCATTTTCAGTACAAGACTCTGTGTGCTTTGAATGATAACCTGTACCATTAGCCAAATCATAAGTATAGGTTTCGCTATAATCACAATTTCTAAAAAACGAAAGTGTAGCATTCGTCAATTCCCAATTCCCATCTAAATGCTCAAAAGCATGAGAATACGACCATTTATCAGCACTACCACCAAAGTGAAAAAGTTCAAGCTGCCCTTTATGAATTTCCAGTTTTTCAAAAGGATCTCCCATCATACCTCCACTTTCACTTGACAATACAGGGCCAACCGCGGTAATCCACAATGACCATAATCCATCTAATTCCGAATAAATTCTTAATTCACGCTCAAAACCCATTTCTCCTTCACGAGGCGTATTAAACGCTATCGCTTTTTCATCAATACCGTCACCGTCCAAATCTCCCACGGCTTCACTAAGCAATTCATAACCATCTGGAATTTCAACCTGAGGTAATCCTCCCAGCCCTAAATCATTCAATTCAGCATCATTTGCATTTGTCACTGCAGTCGTATCTGCAGATTCAGATTCATTTTCAGAATCAGTTTCTGCGTCACCACAAGAAAACATTAATAATAAGGCGAAACCAGTAATGGCTAGTATTGTCCCACTCCTAATTGAAGGAGCAAAGACTTCTCTTTTTTTTAATAAACTGTACATAAAACAAGGGTTTGATTGCGTATAAACTTCTGTTCGTCAGTTAATTTACAATATTTTGTTTTAGAAAGAAAGAGAACTTTATGAATAGTTGTTAACAAATTTGAAAACTACTTAATCGATTTAGGCAAGAATCATGAATAAATTTCCCTTTAAAAAGAATCTATTTAACGATTAGAAATTATCCCGCTGCAAGTCAGCAATTTATCATAAAAAAGCCCCTTAAACAGAATTGTTCAAGGGGCTAGAAAATTTAAATGACACTTTTTTAAGCTTCAATACCTAATAGTTCTTTGTCGATTATTTCTTTTAAATGTGGTTTTGGCAATGCACCAGCTTGCATCATAGGTTGTTTATTCAATGGAATAAATAACATTGATGGTATGCTTCTAATTTGAAACACTGCTGAAAGTTCTTGCTCTACCTCAGTATCTACCTTGTAAATCACCAATTTATCGCCATACTCTCCAGCCAACTCCTCTAATACAGGTGCTATCATTTTGCACGGCCCGCACCAATCAGCATAAAAATCAATTAAAGCAGGAACTTCACCTTTGAACTTCCACTCTTTTTCCGTTGTATAATCGAAAACTTCATTCTTGAACATTTCCGAAGTTAATTGTACTGTCTTCATCTTATCTAGTTTCTGTTGACAAAAGTAACACCGGTATGGCATTAATAATGTCACTTTAGTTACAGAGCGTTTTTCACAATAATTGCTCTTATTAGTGATTTGGACAGTAAAAAAATTAGTTCCTTACAATTTGCGTTTTATATCAGAAGTAATTATTAATAATAATCGACAACTTTTACCTTCATAAAAATTAGTGCAAAGCATTAATTCCACTAATAATTAGTGCAACAATGTTTCATAAACAAAAAATGTGAAAAAATTAATTTGTCTAAATAATTCGTGCTATTATAGAAATTTAAATCTTGATGTAAATCAGTTTAAATCTAACCTCTTCTGCAAAATCGACACCGAACAATTTTTAACATTCAACCTAAAACAGTGTCTACTTTTTAACATAAAGTCAATCAATTATATCTCAATATCCAAATTATCTCTATATATTGAGATCAACCCAACGTTAACCAATTTCTAGATTTAAACCTCTTATCGCGTTCCATATAGCTGGACAAAAGCTTGTATTCCTACTTTTTTAATTGTGTAATTAAACCAATAAATATATACACTATGAGAAGTAATTTTACATTAAAAAAACGCTCAAAGAGAACTACGGTAGCACTATGCTGTTTGTTCCTTGGGACAAGTGTCGGCTGGACTCAAGGAGAACGGAACGACTTTAGTCCAACTGAGAGCGTAGCTTTAAAATATCGAAATGACATTTTAGAATCTGAACGAATTTACCCTGGTACGGAAAGAGAAAATGAATATTTAGTTCTACACTTTAATGAAGAATTACCTGCACCTGAAGCTTTAATTTCTGCTGGAGTTACATCATTAAACCTCATGAATCAAACAACCATTTACGCACACGTTTCTGCCTCAACTGATTTAGCCGAACTGCCTAATTTTGCATGGGGTATGGAATTATCTCCGCAGGACAAAATTCAAACTAACCTTTCAGTTATTTATGAGCGGATGGAAACCTCCCCGGTTCTCATTTATCTACCTTCAAACATGGAGGGAACTGAAATTGAAGGCTTTGTTGCTGCAATGGATTTAACCTTACTACCTTCTTCTGCCCTTCCTAGTCATGTATTAATGGCTGACGTTTCTGAAGAAAAAATGCGCACTATTGCTGCACAAAAAACAGTTTCATGGATTTCATTAGTTCCACCAAGAGCATTAACTGGTGAACATTTCCATTTTTGCTTAGGAGCATCTTCACCATATGGTCATCAAGCCGAATTTGCTTCACCAGTTAAGTACGTTTTGCAAGGAAGCGATTGGGATGGTCCTGGATTAGGTTGTGCTGATTTAACCTACCATTTTGAAAATGGAACGCCAGACTTAGCCGGCACTTCTGAAGAAGTAATAGTAGAAAATGCAATGGCAGAATGGGTATTACATGCAGGATTAACTTTTACAGAAACAGGAACAGTTGGATTAGATAACTCATTAGATATTGCTTGGGAGTCTGGGGATCATGGAGATGGCAGTCCTTTTGATGGGCCTAGCGGAACCTTGGCCCATGCTTTTTTCCCTCAATATGGTGGAGAGATGCATTTTGACGAAGCAGAAACTTGGACTTCTGGAGGTGGCGGAGGAATTGATTTATTCGCTGTTGCCGTTCATGAATTGGGTCATGCACTTGGTTTATCGCACTCAGAGAACGGATCTGCTGTTATGGCTCCGTATTACGCAGGTGCAATTACAGGATTGCACGCAGACGACATTGCAGGAATTCAGGCGTTATATAGCTCAACTCCATGCGGAGGTACACTATATTGCTCTTCAAGCGGAACAAATTCTTCATATGAATGGATTGACGAAATTAGTGTAGGTGGTACTACAAACAATTCTGGAAATAATTCTGGTTACGGAAACTTTACTACAGGATCGCCAATCACACTAACACCAGGTGCTTCCGCAGCTGTAAATTTAGTTCCAGCTTTTTCAGGATCAACTTATAATGAATTCTGGAGAATTTGGATCGATTATGACAAAAACAATACATTTGATGCTAGTGAACTAGTGTATTCAGGATCCGGAACTGCAGCTGTTTCAGGTTCATTTACAGTTCCTCCAGGACTAACTGGTGACACAAGAATGCGCATTAGCATGAAATGGAATGCTTATGCTGACGCATGCGAAACATTCTCCTATGGTGAAGTCGAAGATTACACCGTTTCGTTTGCGGCAGCACCAGTGGTATACTGCACCTCCCAAGGTAATAACTCAAGTTATGAGTGGATTAATAGTGTTTCAATTGGCGGAGCAGTAAGCACCACTGGTGATGATGGAGGTTACGGAGATCATACCGGTTCAACATACAGCGTTGCAACGGGTTCTTATCCAGTCGTGTTGACTCCAGGTTTTTCAAGTTCTTCTTACAATGAATTTTGGAATATTTGGGTTGATTTAAATGGCGACGGTACATTTGATGCTGCAGAGAAACTATTCTCAGGATCTGGTACTTCTGCTGTTTCAGGAACTATGACAATTCCACCGGGTTATGAAGGTACAACTACACGTATGCGAATTAGCATGAAATGGAATGCAGACGCAGGTCCTTGCGAAGCGTTTTCTTACGGAGAGGTTGAAGATTATACAATCACGATTGCACCAGCATCAATTGTAGCTACTATTGATGAGAACGCAATAGCATATTCACTCTATCCAAATCCAACAACTGATATATTAAACATTCAAAATAGCAGCGCAAACACGCGCTACCAGTTATTTGATGCATCAGGACGATTATTGGATGCAGGCCAAATTATTGACCAAAAACTAAATGTATCACAATTGGCATCTGGGCAGTACATCATCCGACTTTCGGACGGTGAGAACACCCAAGTTTCAACGTTTATCCGTAAATAATAGCATTTTACGATCCAACGTTAATTACCAGGGAAGCTTCCTCAATTTGAGGGAGCTTCTTTTTTTGCTAAATTTGGACGAATTAATTCTGAAACCCCTATGAAAAAAATAAAGTTCACGTTCATTTTATTGACATTATTCTTAATCATAAGTCAAGCCTCCTTTGCAAAAAAAGACACCACCCTATTCTATTGCAATAAAGAATTAAAAAAAACGAGTGAAAAACGAGCCTATTACCATGTTAAAGTTTATCAATTAAAGGACGGCAATTTTGGGTTTAAACAATATGATTATAAAAACAACCTGTATTTAACAGGATCATGTTTGGATAAAAAATTAAAAAATAAAGATGGTAAATTCACTTACTACAACTTGGATGGAAACATAGAAAAAACTGGGTATTACAGTAATAACATGGCCACTGGAGAATGGAACTATTTTGCTAAAAATGGAACAATTACCGGAATAGGAAATTATAAAAACGACGAACGTACTGGTGAGTGGAACTTCTTTAATGACAATGGGCAAAAGAGAACACGTGTTGACTATATAGACGGTAAGTATGAAGGAAAATATTTAGCGTGGAATAATGACACTTTAACTGCTGAAGGGCAATATCAAAATGACTTAAAGCAAGGACATTGGAGAACTTGGTATAAAAATGGAGTTCCTGACTCTGAAGGAAGTTATTTGAACAATAAAAGAGATAAAATATGGAAGTTTTATTTTGAAACAGGAGAACTGGCAGCAAATGAAGAATATAGTAATGGAGAGGCAATTAAGGTTAAATGGTATGACAAAAAAGGGGCGCTAGTTACCCCGCAAGAACCTCTAGAGCAAGAACCTTCGTTTCCTGGAGGAAATCAAGCATTGTCAAGTTTTCTTGCTGAAAACATTAACTATCCTGAATTGGCAAGAGAAATGGGAGAACAAGGCATCATTTATATAAGTTATAATATAGAAACAGATGGAACGCTATCAGATATACAAATTCGAAAAGGAGTATCAACTTCTCTAGATGAAGAAGCTATACGTGTTGTTAAACTCATGCCAAAGTGGATACCTGGGATTGATCATGGGCGAAATGCAGGTGCTAAATTTACACTTCCCATTCATTTTAGACTAGGTTAAGTTTCTTGTACTTAAAATTTAAGATACATTTGGTGATTTGGATTGGTGTGATTTGCTGATAGTTTAAAATCGTAACTCCCAACAATTTTAAACCCCATTTTTTCATAAAAACCAATAGCACGTTTATTCTCAATCCAAGTGAATAACCAAATACCTAATTGGCCGTTATCTTTTGCTAAATTAATATTATAATTAAATAACTTCACGCCTAACCCTGAGCCATGAAACTTTTCTAAAATATAAATTCTATCCAATTTGGTAATGTTCATTTCATTTATTGCTGAAATTGGATTGTTATATACAATTTTTGAATAGCCTACTAATTCATTATTATAAAATAAAACACGATAAACAAAATCAGGGTTATTGATTTCTGCTTTGAATATATCCACAGAATAATTGGCTTCCAAATAACTGTCAACATCATTTTTTGACGCACTATGCCCATGCGATTGAACAAAGGTTTGTTTTGCAACTGCAGTTAGTTCTTCCAAATCTGCAAACGTGGGAGTTTCAATTCGTATCATTTCAAAAGCAAAAATAAACTTATTTCTTTATTGATAGACCACGACTAATCTAACCCTAACTTTGTTCGGTAAGTACTATCAGCAACTGAATTTTTATTCCAATAGTCCTCCCTTATACACTGGTTTAATACAGCCTTAGTCGTTAACTTTTGCCGATTATCTCCCCAGCCACTATAATAAGTTTCTTCCCAAGACATTATTTTATGTGGAAAATCTGTTTCATAAGTTATTGTCATTGATCGATCTAAATCAGGATATGTAAACTGATAATCGGTATAATCTCCATTTGGTTTTTTCGAGAGATCACATTCATAAGCCTTTAAATCTTCATGTGTTAATCCTACATAAAAAAAGGATGGAATTACTTTTGCGTTACCAATTGGCAAATTATCTGGATTCAATCGAATAATCGTCCAAAAATCATCTTCTAAATGAGTTTTATCCAATTTTAGATCCTTTTCTGATTCTCCTTCGAAATATGAATCAACTCTTACTTCAAACTTTTTCTTGTTTTTAAGCTCCATGTACGTATGCCCACACCATTCTTGCATTGAAGTAGATACCTTTAATGCATTTTTTCCATTTTCAAACGGAAAAAACGTACTCAGCATCATAGAATATGGATAAATACCTGTATTGAACTTCTTAGTAAAATTTAACTTCATTACAGGAGTATCATCTTCTGTAGGATTATCCGCTTTAGTCCAAGACTTTTTAGAAAATTGTTCTGTTACAAAAATCATAACCGCCTCTCCTTTATGAATTTCGCCATAACGCGCTTGTTCCAATTTATAGCTGGCTATTTCGGCTTTCCCATCATACCAATAATCTTTAGCTAAAGGATCTGTAGGGTTTGAAATTTCAGTACTGTTGGAACTACAAGCAATGAGTAAAAAACTACCAATTATCAGATTTAATGCATTTCGATTTAAAGCTAACTTCATTTCTTTAATTTTTAATCTACTATCAAACTCATTATTACTTCGCATCAATGGTTAGCGCAAATGGATTCGTACTGCATGATGCTATGATTAAAGATACGAAATAAGTAGGATAACTGAATTATGAAAGTTCTTGAAATGAGCATGAGAAATTTTATAAATGTACTTTTTGTTTGATCAAAAAGTACCAAAAACATCACCTAGCAGGGCTTTAAGCCAAGAGGCACATTCTCAAATCAATTTTCACGTCCCAAATTATAATTTCGGTCGGGTGATCTCCCTGCTTCGCAACGGGAGCTTCCCGATCTC
>CAKZON010000006.1 GCA_937136425.1 uncultured Crocinitomix sp. | reverse complement strand
AAAATCTCTAATCGTAGAATTTATCCAGCTATTGATATTACAGGTTCAGGAACAAGACGTGAAGATTTATTAATGAGTAAAGAAGCACTACAACGCATCTGGATCTTACGTAAATATTTGGCTGACATGAATCCTGTAGAAGCAATGGAGTTCATTAAAGAGCGTATTCAAGGAACTTTATCAAACGAAGAGTTCTTGATTTCAATGAATGGGTAATTTAGAATAGAAATAAAGTTATTAGAAAGTCCTGACAATTATTGTCAGGGCTTTTTTTATGCGTTTCTATGCAAAGGTTTCAATAAATCTAAAACTGTTTTAACAGGACTAAAACAATCATTACCTATTTCATAAAACAAGGTGTTCCAATTTGCCATTCCACCATTCCATAAACCAGGTTGCTCAATAAATTTAACAGCCTTTCCTTTATGCGTTTTGTTAACAATGAAATATTGCGAATCATCACGAAAATCTTCGAAATCAAATTTTTCGCCTTTATAGTTTTTAGGCGCACAAATAATCTCTACAGGATTGAAATGTGTGGATTTAATGAGCATTGTCAATTGACTTGATTTGGTTGATATTTGCGATTTCTCCACAATTTGACGCGTTTCATAACCATTTTCGTCTTTCACCCAAAACGGTCCACCGCCAGGTTGCCCCTCATTACGCACCATGCCGCATATTCTTGAAGGGCGATTTAAAATAGATTTAATTTTATCAGCATCTAATAAATCTTCCTGTGATAGTTTTAAATTGTAAGTATTATTTAGCTGCATTGCCTGATGAAGAAATGTTTCACTTTTATCTATTTTTCGCAATATGTCAAATACTTTTTCTTGAAATTCTAACAACGCACCTGCTAACATTTTTCGTGATTCAACAGATTTTTTTGCATGATCATGATGCTGAACATTATCTATATTTCTAATTAGAATTAAATCTGCTTGTACAGCATTCAAATTTTTAATTAAAGTTCCATGTCCTGCAGGTCTGCTGATTAATTCACCGTTGTCATAAAGTGCATCACCATTTTCATCAAATGCAATTGAGTTGGAAGCTTTGTCTTGAACTGAAAAATCAAAGTAAAAATTGATTCCAGTGATTTCTCTTAAAATTTTAATACTGTGCTTAATCTGTTCTTCAAAACCAGCGTTAATAGTGAAATGAAAACGAGATTTATCTCCACCAATTTCAGCACCTTGTAAAATATGCTCTTGAAATGGGTTGATTATAAAATTACCGTAGCGGTGAAAAGGAATAAGGCCTTTTGGACGATTTCCAAAATTAAACCCTTCTTCATTTAAAATGAGTTTTAAAAACTCTTCAACATTTATAGCTCCAGTTTTAAGGTCGTCTTTTGTCGCTTCGGGCAATTTATTGTAAAACGCAAATGACTCAATACTATTTATTAAATGTTCAATAAATTCTATTGTTTCTTCACATGGATTATCACTATTAATGAAATCATAAGCTGCTCCAAACATTCTAGAACCTGACCCACTTGACGGAATGAAAAAGCTAATATCTAAATTGTTAACCTTGCTATCATACAATTCAATGGCATTTTTTATTTCTTCAGAGTTTAAAATTGTAATACCATTTTTCGATCTGCAAGACCCCAAAAGTTCAATCTTAGGATTCCCCTTTTCAATTTTTACTTTTTGCCGTTCTATTTTTTCCGCTAAGTTCATTCGTTCTATTTCGTCTACATAAATACGTGCTCCAAAGATATAAGTTTTATCTTTTTTATTTTTTTACCAATACAAGTGGGGTATAAAACAAACCCCAACTTTATATTATCTTTGCAAATTCATGCTTAATGACTATTTAAAATATAGAAAAGCACGTGTAAATGCACACGGAATTCATTCTCCATTTGTTTTTGAGTTTTATAACGAAATTGTTAAAAAACATCAAACAGAGATAGATTCAAAGATTGAAGCCCTACGAACTAATCTAGTAAGGTCTAAAAAGAAAATCTCATTTAATGAATTGGGGGCCGGATCAAGAAAAGGAACTGAAAATGATAGAACGGTAAAGTCAATCGCTAAACACGCAGCAACTGCTCCAAAATTTGGGGGATTATTGGCTCGAATTTGTCATTTTTATGAAATTGAAAGTGTATTGGAATTTGGAACTTCACTTGGAATAGGAACGTCTTATTTGGCTAAACATGCAAAAAGTATTACAACTTTGGAAGGTTGTGAATCTGTTTTGGAATTAGCAAATGAAAATTTTAAAACACTCGGTTATCATAATGTCAATTCAAAATTAGGTGAGTTTTCAACTTTATTAAATCAATTTGAAAAGGATACTGTTTTTGATTTAATTTACATTGATGGTAATCACCGTTTAGAACCAACTTTGGACTATTTTGAGTTCGCATTGAACCATAGTCATGATAATACGTTTATAATTTTAGATGATATTTACTGGAGTGAAGAAATGAAGTTAGCCTGGGAGAAAATAAAAGCAGATGAGCGTATTAATGTTAGCTTAGATTTATTTCGATTAGGTATTGTGTGTAAAAGAACAGGGCAGCGAAAACAAGATTTTGTGCTTAAAATTTGATGAAATATTTAAAACAGATTCAATTACTTAATTATTGAAATGGTTGAATCTAATTGTAAGAAAAATGAAAGTATATACTAAGAAAGGCGACAAAGGAAAAACAGGATTAATTGGAGGTACGCGTGTACCTAAATATGCTTTGAGAATTGACGCTTACGGAACAGTGGATGAATTAAATTCTTATGTTGGGTTGTTGAGAGATAGGGCATTGAGTGACGAGTTTAAGGAAGAGTTAATATTTGTGCAAGATCGTTTATTTACAATAGGTTCTTGGTTGGCATCAGACCCTTCAAAAGGAAAAATGCAATTACCGGAGATTAATGAGACGGATATTAGCAAATTGGAAGAAAGTATAGATAACATGGATACTAAATTAGAACCCATGAAATTTTTTGTGCTTCCGGGGGGACACGAAACTGTTTCATTTTGCCATATAACAAGATGTGTTTGTAGAAGAGCAGAACGCCTCGTTACTGAATTAAATGAAGAGTCAGAATTAAATCCTTTAATTTTGGCATTTTTGAATAGGTTAAGCGATTATTTGTTTGTGTATGGAAGGTATGTAACAGCAAAATTGGGCGCTGAGGAAATTCCGTGGAAACCAAAAATGTAATAGAAATAAAAAAAAATAACAGAAATTACTTGGATGTAAGCGTAAAAAAATTACTTTTGCGCAAAAATGAAATTATAATAGTATGTATTGGACGTTGGAATTAGCTTCATATTTGGAAGACGCGCCTTGGCCAGCTGCAAAGGATGAATTAATCGATTTTGCAATGAGAACCGGAGCCCCTCTTGAGGTAGTGGAGAATTTACAAGAAATAGAAGATGAAGGGGAGTCGTACGAGAGTATCGAAGAAATTTGGCCGGACTATCCGACCAAGGATGACTTCTTCTTTAATGAAGATGAATATTAAATTTTAAATCAATGGCTCGCTTTAGCGGGCCATTTTTGTTTCTAGTTTGTATTTTTAGCTTATCTTCGGCTAGAGTATATACCGCGCAAAGGTTCAGTCTTTTATTGAAATGTGTAGGTATTATTATCTCAGTGTTTTGAATGAAATTCTACTGCTTAATATCTCTAACATTGTTGTTAGGCTATACCGCATTTGGTTGGTCTCAATTAAGTGAATCTTCAATCGGAAATCAGCAAAATGGATTTATAGAGAATAAGGGGCAAATAGCTGATAGAGAAGGTAAGCAAAGAGCAGACGTTTTATTTCAAGTTGCGCATCAAAATACTTTTCTTCGTAAAACTGGAATTTCATATGTTTTTTCAGATCAAAATGAAGTGTGGTCAAAAATAAATATTGCAATTCAGCAAAGTTTGAATCCTGACTCCATTTTATTTGAACTTAATGAGATGAAAGCCCAAAGTGAATTGTGGCAGCAATCGAAAATTCGTGTGCATCAAGTGGATATGAATTTTTTAAATGCAAACAAACATTCAACTGTCCATAAAACAGAGAGATCCGTTGGATACAGTAATTTCTATTATTCGCATTGTGCGGATGGAGTCTTAAATGTGCATGAATATCAAAAGGTAAATTATCATCATATTTATGATGGAATCGATTTGGCTTTTTCCCAGCCCACAGCTGATGGATTAAAATATGATTTTATTGTGCGACCATTTGCAGATCCTTCTCAAATTCAATTAGAATGGATTGGGGCAGATTCTGTATATCTTTCTGCAAAGGGCGAGTTGATAGTAGAAAATCAAATTTCCAGCATACACGAATCGATACCTAAAGTCTATCAAATTATTCAAAATGATACCGTTTTAATAATGACTAAATATCACCTTGAATCAGGAGACGGAAAAAGTACAATCGTCAGTTTTGATATTGATGATTATGATCCAAATTTTAAATTAATTATTGACCCTTGGGTCACAAATTATGGAGGAGAGGATATTGACTATGGATTAGAAGTAGATACAGACTTTGAAGGAAATGTTGTCATGTCTGGAGAGACTTATAGCACAACGGCAATTTCAGAAGCTGGTTTTCAAATGGTGTTAGGTGGAGGACTCTCTGATAGTTTTTTAGCCAAGTTTAATGAAAATGGTGTGCGCTTATGGGGAACCTATTACGGGGGGGCAGGAGGGATGCGAGAGAGAGGAAATGGTGTCGCAACAGATTCTGACGGAAATATTTATGTTGGAGGGGCTACGGCAACAACAGGGGCTATTGCAACAGTTGGTTCTTATCAACCTGATTTTGGAGGAGGGCTATTTGATGGATATATCGCAAAGTTCGATCCTAGTGGAGCACGATTGTGGGGAACTTATTTTGGTGGAGTGGGAGAAGATTATGCCATGAATATTGGAGTTGATATTTTCGATAATTCTTATATCGTTGGTTATACATTTAGTGAATCAGGCATTGCATTTGATGGACATCAAATGGATCTCGGTGGATTTGCAGATGGCTTTCTGGTAAAGTTCGATCCTGACGGAAATAGAGAATGGGCCACTTATTATGGAGGGACTAATGCCGAGTTGTTTCATGATATTGAAGGTGATAAATTCGGAAATATTGTTTTAAGTGGAGTGACAACGAGTGCAGAACAAATCGCTTCAGTTGGTGCTTTTCAAGAGGACTTTGCAGGTGGACAGGATGCGTTTTTGGTGAAATTCGATCCTAGTGGAACGCGGTTGTGGGGCACTTATTATGGACAGCTATGGGTGGAGCGAGGAGATGCCGTAACAACAGATACAAGTGGGAACGTTTATATGGCTGGGAAAACCACCGCTCCAACAGGGTCTGCAACGCCAGGAGCTTTTCAAACTACGAGTGGTGGTATATCAGATGGGTTTTTAACAAAATATAATCCAGAAGGTGATCAACTTTGGGCAACTTATGTCGGTGGAGAATCAATTGATTATGCTTTCGCTGTGGATGTAGATGAGATTAGTAATAATGTCATTATTGCAGGGCAAACGGAGAGTGAAGATTTTCCAACTGCTACATGCGCCGCACAAAATGAATTAGTTGGGGATATGAATGCTTTTGTGACTCAGTTTTTACCAGATGGAGAACTGTTTTGTTCGTCCTATCTTGGCGTTTTGCATGAAGAGGAGAATGTGCTCACAGTGAAGGATTGTTGGATTTATATAGCAGGTTCAACGAAAGGAATTATGGCAACTCCAGGAGTACATCAAACAACTTATGGAGGAGGTGAATTTGATGCTTTTCTAGGAAGAGTGCATTTGGCTTCCTGTGAATTGACGATTCCAGATTTATTAACCACTATTGAAACTGAAAGTACTGACGTAACCTCATGTACACCGTGTAATGGAAGTGCAACTGTTGATATTACTGATTTTTGTATGAACCCAAGTGCCCTAAAAACTTATAGATGGAGCAATGGAGTGGAGGAATGGTATACAACAGAAACAATCAGTACGATTGACGGAATTTGTGAAGGGGATTATTGGGTGGAGGTTACCATTAATTGTGATCAAAGAGATACTTTCTATTTTGAAATTGACAATACGGCCTCCATCACCGCCGAGTTTTCTATGACAGATGTTTGCGCGGGAGAGGCTGTTTCATTCAATAATACTTCATTCACAATTTTTGGAGATATTATCGCTCATGATTGGGATTTTGATGATGGCAATTTTTCAACGGATGAGAACCCCGTGCATGTGTATGATGAACCTGGAGAGTATGAAGTTGAACTAACCGTTGAAAATGACAGTGAGTGTCTCGATTCTTTAATACTATTACTGCAAGTTTATCCAAATTATGAAATTGTAATTGATACAGCTATTTGTGAGGGAGAAATTTTTGAATTACCAGATGGAAGTTCTATAACTGTGAATTCAGACACGAATTGGGAAGGGGCCTTTACAAGCGTGCATGGTTGCGATAGTTCAATTACCATCAACGTTGAAATGGCACTTTCATTTTTTGAAAGTGAAAATGTCTATGTTAACGAAGGGGAGGTATATGTTTATCCTGACGGCACAACGGAGCTTATCTTAATAAATACGACACACTCCTCTTTTTTGCAAACAACAGCTTTTTGCGATAGTACAATTTTAACGAATGTCTTTGTGATTGAAGAGCCAGAAATGCCCGTTAATACATCTTTTACGGCTCCCAATATATTCACACCAGATAATGACGGAACAAATAATTTATTTTATTTTCCAAGTGAAGGAGTAGAAACATTTAATTGTGTCATAACTAATCGTTGGGGAATAGAAATTTTTCAATTCAATTCAATTGATGATGTTTGGGATGGAGCAGATATGAAAACTGGAAATGAATGCGCTGACGGCGTTTATTTTTATACTTACTCAGGGGAATTTAACTCTGGAGAATTGTTTCAAGGGCATGGAAATGTGCAATTGTTGCGTGGCGAATAATCTGTTTATCCGCCATAACGTCAAAATTTGACAATTGGTTTATCTCTTTTTTACGAAATCCAGACAAATCAGGAACGATTCCCTCAAAACCACGACAGAATGGCTGTTTTTTCTGAGTGGTACGATTTCTGACAAGATATCTGAAAAAAACACCACCGATTTTCCACGTAAAATTGGTATAAATCACGAGAACTCGCTATTTTTAGCGATTCATAATTTTAGAAGCATAACATGTTTGGAATTTTAAAGAAATTAGCAGGAAGCAAAGGGAAGAAGGATGATAAAATATATCAACCGTATGTGGACCGAGTAAAGTCTTTCGAAGCTAAAATTGGCGCCTTGAGTAATGACGAGTTGCGAGCAAAAACAGCAGAGTTTAAGTCTTTGATCAAAGCGCGTACACAAGCGTCAGAAGACGAGATTAAATCAATCAATGAAACGGTAGATAATAATCCAGGAATGGATTTTCAGGAAAAAGAAAATCTTTATGGAAAAGCAGATAAACTAAAACTCCAGATAGATAAAGATATTGAGGCGGTTTTAGAAGAAATTTTGCCACAAGCTTTTGCTGTTATTAAAGAAACTGCAAAACGTTTTGCTGAAAATGATGTAGTTAAGGTTGCTGCTACAGATTTTGATAAAGAATTAGCTGAAACAAAAGATAATATTTCCATTAATGGTGACCAAGCGCTTTGGGAAACCAGTTGGAATGCTTTTGGAACTGAGGTTACTTGGAATATGATTCATTATGATGTGCAATTATATGGTGGTGCCGTTTTGCATAGAGGTAATGTAGCAGAGATGCAAACAGGGGAGGGGAAAACATTAGTTGCAACTTTACCTGTTTACTTAAATGCATTGTCAGGCAAAGGAGTTCACTTGATTACGGTAAATGATTATTTGGCAAAACGAGATTCTGAATGGATGGGGCCTCTTTACCAATTTCATGGATTAACTGTTGATTGTATCGATAGACATAAACCTAATTCTGAAGGAAGAAAGGCTGCTTATAGAGCTGATATTACCTTTGGTACAAATAATGAATTTGGTTTTGATTATTTGAGAGACAATATGGCATCAAGCCCTAACGATATTGTACAGCAAAAACATCATTATGCAATTATTGATGAGGTCGATTCTGTATTGATTGATGATGCAAGAACACCATTAATTATTTCTGGACCAATGTCGGGTGGAGATGTTCATGAGTTTAATGAACTAAAGCCAAAAATTGAAAAAATTGTTGCAGCACAAAAGAAACTGGTAAATGAATTTTTGATTGATGCAAAAACAAAATTAAAAGGATTAGATACTGGAGAGATTGATAAAGATACTTTGTTTGATGGAGGTTTATCTTTATTACGTGCGTTTAGAGGTTTTCCTAAAAATAAAGCATTAATTAAGTATTTAAGTGAAGAAGGAATTCGTGCACAATTGCAAAAAGTAGAAAATTATCACTTGCAAGATCGTGAGCGCGAAATGCCAAAAGCGGATAAGGAGTTGTACTTCGTTATCAATGAAAAGCATAATACTATTGAGCTAACAGAAAAAGGAATTGATCTACTTTCTGATGGTGAGGATCGTGATTATTTCGTGATGCCAGATATTGGATTAACAATCAATGAACTGGAAAAACAAAATCTAGAACGTTCTGAGTTATTGGCACAAAAAGAATCAGCAATTCAAGATTTCAAAGTAAAGTCTGAGCGTATTCATACCATTAACCAATTATTAAAAGCTTATTCTCTTTTCGAAAAAGAAGTAGAATATGTAATTATGGATGGTAAGGTCATGATTGTTGATGAGCAAACAGGACGTATCATGGATGGTCGTCGTTATTCTGACGGATTACACCAAGCAATTGAGGCGAAGGAAAACGTAAAAATTGAAGCTGCAACGCAAACGTATGCTACAATTACGTTGCAGAACTTTTTCAGAATGTATCATAAATTGTCAGGTATGACAGGTACAGCTGAAACTGAAGCACAAGAGCTTTGGGATATCTATGAGTTAGATGTTGTTGTTATTCCAACAAACAGACCTATCCAACGTCTGGATGAACAAGATTTAGTTTTCCGTACTGGGCGTGAAAAATTCAATGCAGTTATTGATGAGGTTCAACGTTTGGTTGAGTTAGGAAGACCTGTATTGGTTGGTACTACAACCGTTGAAATTTCGGAGTTGTTAAGTCGTATGTTAACCATGCGAAAAATTAAGCACAACGTCTTAAATGCGAAACAACATAAAAAAGAATCTGAAATTGTTGCCGAAGCTGGACAAGCTGGTCGTGTAACAATTGCAACCAATATGGCTGGTCGTGGTACGGATATTAAATTATCACCAGAAGTTTTAGCAGCTGGAGGGTTAGCAATTGTAGGTACAGAAAGACATGATTCTCGACGAGTTGATAGACAGTTAAGAGGTCGTGCTGGTCGTCAAGGAGATCCAGGATCTTCTCAGTTTTTTGTTTCATTGGAGGATCAGTTAATGCGTAAGTTTGGATCTGAACGTATTGCCAAAATTATGGACCGTATGGGTTATAAAGATGGAGAGGTTATTCAGCATTCAATGATTACCAAATCAATTGAACGTGCACAAAAGAAAGTAGAAGAAAATGCTTTTGGTGTTCGTAAAAGATTGTTAGAGTATGATGATGTAATGAACGTTCAACGTAACGCTATCTACAGAAAAAGAAGAAACGCACTTTATGGTGAAAGACTGGAGCTGGATGTTTCAAATATGTTCTATGATGTTGCTGAAGAAGTAGTAAACAGACATTTTCCAAATAAAGATTTTGATGCCTTTGAGTTGGATTTAATTCAATTCTTGAAAATTCAATCTCCAGTTTCTAGAGAGGATTTTGACGGAACAAATCCTGGAAACTTAATTGATGATATTTTTGATAAAGCTATGACGGCTTATGAGGAAAAATCAGAACGTTTAATTCAAATGGCTAAACCTGTTATTTCTAATGTTTTAGAAAAAGAGGGAGACCGTTATGAGAACATGATGCTTCCTGTTAGTGATGGCGTAAAGTCAATGCGAGTAATTATTAATTTGGAAGAGGGTCAAAAATCAGAAGGTAGAATTTTCAAAAAACAAATTGAAAAAATGATCACCTTAGGATACATTGATAATGAGTGGAAAGAACATTTACGTAAAATGGATGATCTTCGAACTTCTGTACAACATGCCTCTATTGAGCAAAAAGATCCTTTGGTAATTTATAAAAAGGAATCGTATAACTTGTTTCAAGGAATGATGGGGAAGATGAGTAAAGAAGTTGTAGCATTCTTATCTAAAGCTGATTTACCGCGTCAAGAGCAGCAACAGCAGGTTGCAACAAAAGAGAGTGAGTTTGAAAATTCAGGTGGAGCTTTTAAAAATGCACAAGAGCAAAATCGTCAGCAAGAGTTTAAAGGAAGCGAAGGTTTTAAACAAGCTGCACAAAACTCAGGCAATCCACAACAACGACCAAAACGCCAACCTGTAGTAAAAGTCGAGCCTAAAATAGGTCGAAATGATAAGGTTGAAATTAGAAATATGCAAACGGGTGAAACCAAAGTGTTAAAGTATAAAGCTGCAGAAGCATTGGTTAAAACAGGTGTTTGGGTAGTAACTAAAAAAGTATAATAATTAAGTAGAAAACGGCAGAAATCGCGGTTTACACTAATTAGTTAGCAAATAATAATTAGAATGAAAGGATATAATGCACAGCATTGTATCCTTTTTTCTTTTTCATACATTCGTTTCAAAACGATTGAGAATATGCGCTGGAACTGGAAATTTGCCTTTATTGCATTGGTTATTCTAATGATAGAAATTGTAATTGCATTATTTGTGCGAGATCAATTTATTCGGCCCTTTATTGGAGATTTATTAGTGGTGGTTTTGCTTTACTTTAGTTTTAGAACTGTTTTAAAAGCAAAAGCATCTAAAGTTGCGGTAGGCGTATTTGTTTTTGCTGTAGGAGTCGAAACACTGCAATACTTTCAGTTGGCAGAATTATTAGGATTAGAAAACAACGGAGTCGCTCACATAATTTTAGGAAGCACTTTTGATTGGTTAGATATTCTAGCCTATTGTCTCGGAACTATACTGGCTTATTTTGTTGATCAAAAATATTTGGAGCAAACAGATTAGTTTACTCCCATTCCTTTCCAGTACGGTAAACGGTTCCTTTAAATGCAGCAACCAATACTTCATCCTGGTTATAAATTTGAGTGGTTAAAACACCTATTTTATTTGAAACTGAAATTTCTTCAGTAGCAGTTCTAAGTACATCCCCAACTTTAACTGGTTTTAGATGAGAGATAGAAGTTTCAACAGAAACAGATTGGATGCCGTGCGTATTTATAGAAAAAGCAAGAGCACTATCTGCCAATGAGTATGTGATTCCGCCGTGCGCAATATTAAAGCCGTTCACCATTTCTTGACGAACCGTCATTTCGCATATCACATTACCAATTCCGTAATCTAAGATTTTAATCTCTAACCACTGACTCATTTCGTCGCCAGCCATCATTTTGTCTACTATCGCTTTTGGCTCCATGTTTTCTATGTCAGTAGTTGTTTACTGTTTAATTAGGGCAATTCTTAATTTGCAGCTCCGTTTAAAAGACCAATCATACCAGAACTTACAATAAATAATTGCGTTTTAGTTTCATCTGCAAGTGATTCGCCATCTTCGTCCACAGCTTCAATTTCGTTCATCATAAATTGTGATAAATGATGCTGCTGAATTAAATCCTGCATAGGTGTGTAATCCTCATTTTTGTAAATAGCATCTAATGCTAAAATAAATGGATCTTGAAAATTCTCAATATCATCTTCAGAGATTTCTTTTAATGATATCTCGGCTTGATCGAAAGCTTCGTGCACAATCGCAAAATAATAGATTGAAAACATATTTAAATCTTCGTTTTCATACTCCAAGCCAGCTTGCAATAAATAATTGACCAAACTTTGTTGTTTAAGTGTAAATGTTTCGATTTTTTTATCCAATGCATCCTCACTTAAACCATCAATTTTTTTGATTGCTGCTTCTATACTATCAATGCTAACTTGACTCATTTTCTATTAATTTTTATCTGGGAAATACCTTCACCCAATATTTGGTGTCAAAGGTATAAACAATTCACGATTATCAATAACAAGTTAAAAATTGATTATTACACATTGTAATTCGCTAATTCTCAAAAAAAATGATAGTTTTAAGAAGTAGAAACTCCACCAAAACCAAATTACGCAACATTAACTATGAACTATTTTAGTCCAGATTTTTTAGACTTTTTTAAAGAACTAGCTGCCAACAATCATAAAGATTGGTTTGATGAGAACCGAAAACGATATGAAGCAAATGTGAAAAAGGCATTTGAAGTTTTTATAACAGACCTGATTGCAGCGATTCAAAAACATGATAAAAAAATTGAAATTACATACAAAGAGGCCATTTTCCGAATAAATAGAGATATTCGGTTTTCAAAAAATAAGGAACCTTATAAGTTAAATCGATCGGCAATCATTTCCCCTAACGGAAGAAAAGATAAAGCTTTTCCAGGGCTGTATTTGGAAATGGGCCCAGAACATTTTAGGATTTACGGGGGTGTTTTTCAACCAGATAAAGAGCAGTTATATGCTATTCGAGAAACAATTGTATCTAATCCTAAGGAATTCAATAAACTATTGAAAGATAAAAAGTTTGCAGCAATTTTTGGAGAAATAAGAGGCGAGAAAAATAAGGTTATTCCCAAAGAGTTTAAGGAGCAAGGCGAGCAAATACCTTTAGTATATAACAAACAGTTTTATTGGTTCACTCAGTTTGAGCCTGAGTTGATTGAATCAGAGAATTTATTAGACAAAACTATGGAAGTTTACTTGGCGAATAAAAAGTTCATGGATTATTTCGCAAAAGCTATGGAAGTATGAGAGTTAGAGGAATTGTATTAGTGGCGTTATTAATGAGTTTACAACTTCATGCTCAAGTTTTGCCCGAAGAAAGAGCCGTGGATTGGTCAATAGCAGGATTGAAAAATGAAATTCCAGCGCCAAATGTCGTCATTGATTTTGTTGATGCAGGTGGAGTGGGTGACGGAGAATTTGTAAATAACGGTGTAATGGAATCTATTATTGCGGATCATGCTGGAGATACAGTTCAGGTTAATTTTCCTAACGGAGTATTCTATTTTGAAAGTACCGTTCATGTGCCATCCAACTTTATCTTAAATGGACTAGGAGCAGATTCTACTTTGTTAGAGTTTGATTTGGGAGGAACGAACACGCATATGCTTAGAGTTGCAGGTTCAACTTCTTATGCGGTAAATTCTGCTATTATTGGATCTATAAATAAAGGCGAAACGATAGTTGAGGTTGAGGAAGTAGATTCATTTGAGGTTGGTGATTGGGTGCGAATCAGAGATTATGACCTTGACAATGTTTTTTCGGATTGGGGAGAATATAATACAGGGCAAATTCTCAAGATTAAAGAAATTACAGGGGATGAAATTGAGTTTGAGAGTCCATTACGTCGAAATTATGATGCCATTGATGAGCCTTATATTGTGCGTGTAAATATGAAAGAAAATGTAGCCATTCAAAACTTGAAATTGAAGCGGTTAGATGCAGCTGGAGGTTCCTCTAGTTCTATTAATTTCTTTAATGCCGCTAATTGTTTGGTGAAATGTATTGAAAGTGAGTTAACGAACTATGCGCATGTCCGAATAGATTTTTCAAGTAATATAGAAGTGCGCGGAAGTTATTTTTATGACGGGCATGATTATGGGGGAGGTGGAAAGGCCTATGGTGTAGTTTGTCAATTAACCACAGGAGAGTGTTTAGTACAAGATAATATTTTCGATCATTTGCGACATTCAATGTTGTTGCAGGCTGGTGCAAATGGAAATGTTTATGGCTATAATTATTCTACAAATGCTTATTGGGAAGAGTTTCCAAATAATGCAGCAGGTGATGCAGTGTTACATGGAAATTATGTCTACGCGAACCTATTTGAAGGGAATATTGTTCAAAATATAGTAATTGATCACTCCCACGGAATTAATGGGCCTTATAATACCTTTTTTAGAAATAGGGCAGAGCTGTATGGTATATTTATGAATAATTCCCCGGCTTCTGATAGTCAAAATTTCATAGGAAATGAAATTCCAAATGAAGGTTTTCTGTTGGGGCTTTATGCTTTTGAAGGTGTAGATCATTTTAAGTATGGTAATAATCACCGTGGAGAAAATAAACCAGAAGGAACAAGTGATTTGCTTGATGAATCTTATTATTTGGATGCTGCGTTGCCATATTTTGAATATTACTCTTCATGGCCGCCTATCGGTTATCCTAACGAATTGGAGGATTATAATAATGAAGCGTATAATAATTGGGGAAGTGGTTATGCCATTCAATGCGAAAATTTATATGAAGATGTAAGTTTAAATGAATTGGAAAACGGAAGTGCTATGCTTGTTTATCCAAATCCATGTAGTGGAATTGTGACTATTACTAATTCAAATAATGAAAGTTTAGAATGGATTGAAATTTACGATATAGCAGGGAATCTTGTTTGGCAAAAAGAAATTTCGAGTAATTCTACCACTATTAATTTGAGTCAATTTGAAAACGGAATTTATTTTCTAAATAGTCAAACTGGAAAGTTTAAATTGATAAAAAACTAGAGCATTTATTTAAAGGTTTAATAAGTAAGAGCAGTACAAACGTATTGCTCTTTTTTTTTATTTCGTTTTCAATTGGATTTAAGATACGGTTTGGATGTTTTTAGAGGGTAGAATATGAATTAATACCTTTAATGTTGGTATTGCTCAATAAGAATCATATTCAATCTGTCATAGATGGTTGTTGACTTCTCAAGTATTAAGAATAATTTGGAGAAATAAAAAAGACGTGCAATTAATTACACGTCTTTTAGTTTTTTAATTGAAGTACTATTTCAGTACAGTAACGTGTCCACGATAGGTGTATCGAGAATCGTTTGCTGAGTCTCCAAATTCAATTACCCAAATATAAACTCCATCCTGCACAAGTTTGTTGTCATATGAGCCATCCCATCCTCCAAGCACATCATAGGATTCAAATAAAGCTTCTCCCCATCTGTCATAAATAACAAGGTGGTAATCTGCTGGGTCAAACCCTGACGCAAATACTGGGTAAAAGATATCGTTGCGTCCTGAGCCATCTGGAGTAAATGCATTTGGAACGTAGAATAAAATAACGTCCTCAACAAATACAGTTCCGTACGCGGTGTCAGGACACCCAATTGAGTTGTCAGCAATTAATGTTACGGTATAAGTCATGTTGCCAACTTCAGGGTAAGTATGTCCTGGTTCAAATTCATTATTAAATGGTGATCCATCTCCAAAATTCCATGTATAGGTATCAGCATCATTTGAAAGGTTTTCAAGCATGATACTTGGATCCGTAATGTCTACGAAATTTGGATGAATTTCGAAAGCAGCTTTAGGATAAGGATAGATTGTAATGTAATCAGAATAGGTTTCTGATGAAGTACAACCATTTGAAGTAACAGTTAATGTTACATCATAAGTTCCTTCTGTATAAGTATGAATCAAGTCACCACATGTTTCAACGATTGTTCCGTCTCCCAGATCCCAAATACAATTATCTCCAGTAGGAGCTGATAGATTTGTAAAGGCAATATCTTGCGGATCACAACCCATCACCTCATTGGCCATAAAGTTGACAACAGGATAAGGATTAACATTAATTATAACGGTATCTGTGGCAGGAGGGCAGGTGCCATTGCTTACAGTCCATATTAATGTATAGACACCAACTGCTAAATCACTCACGCTTGTGGTTGGATTTGTATCATCAGTAAATGTACATAGTCCTGGACCTGTAAAGATGGACCATACACCAGATGAAGTTCCCAAAGGGCTGTTGCCTGCTAGGTTGGTGCCAGTAAGTTCACAAAGATCTTGGTCAGGTCCTGCATCACTTATTGGTGCATCATAAACGTTAATAATTACATTGTCTACAACTGGCGGGCAAGTTCCATTACTTACTGTCCAAACGAGTTCATAAGTTCCTTCAACTAGTCCAGAAATATTAGTTGTTCCTAAAGTAGCATCTGCATAGGTTACAACTCCTGGTCCGCTTACAGTTGTCCAAAGTCCAGTTGCAGTTCCCGCAGGAATGTTTCCTTCTAAGTCTGTTGTGTATGTTGCGCACAGGTCTTGATCAACGCCTGCATCACTCACAGGAGTATCATATACATTAACCACAACGGTCTCCGTAACTGGCGGACATGTTCCGTTGCTCACTGTCCAAACTAATTCATAAGTTCCTTCAACTAGTCCAGAAATGTTTGTTGTTCCTAAAGTTGCATCTGCATAAGTTACGGCTCCTGGTCCACTTGCGGTTGTCCAAAGTCCCGTCGCAGTTCCCGCAGGAATGTTTCCTTCAAGGTCTGTTGTATATGTGGCGCACAGGTCTTGATCAACGCCTGCATCACTCACAGGAGCATCATATACATTAATTACAACAGTGTCTGTAACTGGAGGGCATGTTCCATTACTCACAGTCCAAACGAGTTCGTATGTTCCTTCAACTAGTCCAGAAATGTTTGTAGTTCCTAAAGTTGCATCTGCATAGGTTACAGCTCCTGGTCCGCTAGCAGTTGTCCAAAGTCCAGTTGCAGTTCCCGCAGGAATGTTTCCTTCAAGGTCTGTTGTGTATGTTGCGCAAAGGTCTTGATCTGCTCCAGCATCACTCACAGGAGCATCATATACATTGATTACAACGGTGTCTGTAACTGGAGGACATGTTCCATTACTTACTGTCCAAACGAGTTCGTATGTTCCTTCAACTAGTCCAGAAATGTTTGTTGTTCCTAAAGTTGCATCTGCATAAGTTACGGCTCCTGGCCCGCTAGCAGTTGTCCAAAGTCCTGTTGCAGTTCCCGCAGGGATGTTTCCTTCAAGGTCTGTTGTGTATGTTGCGCATAGGTCTTGATCAACGCCTGCATCACTCACAGGAGCATCATATACATTAATTACAACTGTATCAGTAACAGGCGGGCATGTTCCGTTGCTCACTGTCCAAACGAGTTCGTATGTTCCTTCAACCAGTCCAGAAATGTTTGTTGTTCCTAAAGTCGCATCTGCATAAGTTACGATTCCTGGTCCACTTGCGGTTGTCCAAAGTCCCGTTGCAGTTCCCGCAGGAATGTTTCCTTCAAGGTCTGTTGTGTATGTGGCGCATAGGTCTTGATCTGCTCCAGCATCACTCACTGGTGTGTCGTATACAATAATTACAACGGTATCTGTAACTGGCGGACATGTTCCATTACTTACAGTCCAAACGAGTTCATAAGTTCCTTCAACAAGTCCCGAAATGTTTGTAGTTCCTAAAGATGCATCTGCATAAGTTACAGTTCCTGGCCCACTTGCAGTTGTCCATTCTCCATTGGCAGTTCCCGCAGGGATGTTTCCTTCAAGGTCTGTTGTGTATATTGCACACAGTTCTTGATCTACTCCAGCATCACTAATTGGAATCGAATAATTAATAACAATTGTAGTATCATATCCAAAACATCCACCACGATCAGCAGTTCTTATATATTCGGTGATTTCTGTATCTGGGTAAAGCGCCGTACCTGTGTATGTTGGGGTAGCAACTGTTGTTGAGCTGAGGTTGGTTCCTGGGCTCCAATTATAAGTGTAAGTGTCCACAGGGTCACCTCCAATAACTACAGGGTCGCCTGTACAAACTTCTATTGTATCGGTTGGGTCAATAATTACCATTGGGATAATGAGTTGAGAAGAAATACACGTACAAGGATTGTCCTCTGTACTTAAAACTGCAATTAACTCGCACGTATAGTCATGTGGAATAGGGAATGAATGACTGTAGTCAAATTCACCTCCTCCTGGAATTTCATCTGTAATGATATCTGTTTCAACTAAAATATCACCAATAGTGTAGGAACCACTTCCATCTGTGTCGTCATAAAATTTAATGACAGTGTTTGTTCCGTCTGAAATGGTTTCTCCGGTATTGGAAATAAGAAAGTTTATAAAACCAATTTCTCCATCAGAAGGATCATAAGTTGCGTAAGAATCTGATGAACTTAGTCCTAGGTAACCCTTGAATACAAAAATGTTTCTTACAGTATCACCTGAGGCAATATCAATATCGCATAAAGAACCGTCAGTAATACAAATGGCCGTACCGCTTGAAATAATCTGCGCATTTATTTGATTAATTCCACAACTTAAAAAGGCTGCATCTCCTACAATTTCAATTGAGAATTTGCAGGTGTCGCCAACATCTGTATCCTCTGGTAATTTCCATTCCAGAATTTGTCCACCACCAAAATCACTAATAGTAGGGTCAGGGTCTACAGGAGGATTTAGAATTCCTATAAATGAGCCATCTATATAGGTGATGAAAGGATCTAAAGAGATTCTAACAGAATCATCAACTCCAAAAGGTAAAGGTCCATTATTTACAATGGCAAATTCTACTTCTGTACCTCCTAAACATGGTGTTAAATAGGTTGTTGTAATAAACAAGTCTGCGTCGTATGGAGGTAGTGCATCTAAAATAAATAATTGCTCAGATAAACCTGTAATTTGATCGCTTAATGACCCACATCCTGCGTAAGCTTCAGAATTGATAAATATTCTACTTCCAGAGACATAGTCACAGTCAGTATAAACTGAAAGTTTGATTTGAAATTTGTTGAGGGTTGTATCAAGTAGTCCTAGTAATCCGTTTGTACCAATACTGTCAGATTCGAATGAGATATCATAACTCCATGTATTTCCGAAAACAAATGTAGGATCTGAAATTGAAATAAAGGCATCATCAAGTGGGTAGAGCAGTTCTGAGGAGCCTGGATATGCATGCATTCCTACAGGTAATGTAATTTCTACTGATAAGTCAAAAGCATTTCCAAGTTGAACATTTTCAACTGTAATTAAAACCACAGTTGAGTCGCATAAATCGAGGGTGTCAGATCCTTCAACTTCAACAAAATTTGCAATCCGTGGGAGTAGAGGTGTTTCTACCAGTGTGATTTGTTCTGTTTCGCATGGGTAAGAGTCAATGTCGTCAGGAATTCCAGAACAATTCCAACCTAAATGCGCTTGAATACTATCAACACTGCATGATAAAAAGTGGCTATAAACCTTATAATCTTTAATATCCCCAGCATTAATGTCTCCAATTGAGAAGATACCTGTTCCTGTCGGGAATATGTAAGTTCCAGCAGCAACATCATAAACACTATCTGCTATAACGGAGGATATGGTTGGAAGACCTATCCATGCATTTAGTGCATTAGAAGAAATAGAGGTGTTACTCACTTCTAAATCCCAAATGGCTCTGGTGCCGGCTACGTTAATTGTTGGCAAGTCGCATTGCAAGTGTACAACAGGTTTTTGATATAAGACACGGTCATGGCTTGTATTGTTTGAAATTGGTAATGTATTTGAACCTATTAGTTGATCTGTCACGTCATAAGTCCAATAGTATCCAGTATATTTAGACGTATCACCTTCAACTGTGCAATTAGGCGCCATTCGCAGCTGTAGTGTTCCATAAAAACCGTCATCTCCAAAATAGATACTATCGACATCAGGGTCGTCAATTGGACCAAAATAATCATCTACGTTAAAGGTGTATTCGTCTCCTACTATAGCATCTGGTGTTAGGTCGAACCAAGGGCTAAGAGAAGTCGCAAATGTTCCTGCTGTTCTTCTAAAATTAAATCTTGCTGAAACATAATCATAAGAATCAGGAAGAACAACTCTAAGTTCAGAAGGGTGAGCCCAATAACGATACTCATAAGGGTATAGGTTACCTCCGGCATAGTTTCCGCAACATGGCCCAATACTTAAGTAGTAATTTTGATTTAATACAACTTCATCACAGGATTCTGTAATTTGGTCATTAGGACCGTAATTCGTAAAATAATATCCAACTATAGAGAAGTTTTGTAATAATTCAGGGCAACCAAAAGCATGGTCGGGATCGTCAAATGCTGGGTCGATAATGTCTGCAGCATAAAAATTATTTGTAATACTGGCGTCTATAATTGATCCACCAGGGTTATTGGATACAACAAGGTCTGCATCTACTAAAACAGAATCGCCATCATCTAAAAAGTATCCTGGAGGCAAGCATCCTGACGCAATTAAATCCGCAACAATAAACTCGTATTTGAATGTACGATTTGATCCAGCTGTGATGGCTGTAGGGACTACAATATCATTACAACTGTGATAGGCACCTGTACTAGCGTCATAAATGGTTAATTCCATATTGTTGGCGTAGGACATTCTATTACCAGCAGCAAGTATTTCAGTATTAATGTAAAAATAGGGCCACGTATCAACTCCAGAAGTATTACTAACGAAAGCTTCATATCTACTGCGTAAAGTATCTCCATAGGATAATCGATCAGTTCTAATTAGTGAAAGATCAACTGTTCCTACACCATCTGCCAATCCATTATTATCATTGTCTGGCTCGCCATAATTGCCTCGTTGTTGATTGATATATGTGAAGTTAATTCCTGGACATAATTCAGGGCAAATAAGGTTAACTTCAACTGTTGAACAACTAAACTGTTTTTCACAACTGGAGGTACAAGTGGTGTCAGGGCTATAGAATACGTTCATAGAAACCTCATAGGTTCCTGTTCCGCAAAGGGCACAATCTAATGATAGGTCAAAGGAGGTTGTGCCTTGTGCAAGTCCCCAAGGTGTTGGTAAATTGTCAAAATAAAAATTGATCGTATCCCCACCAACTGAGGTTTCTGTTAAATATGGAGTGTAGGTTGCATCACCATCAAAATTGACTATTGAAAAGGTTCCAGGATCATAATTTAAACAGGGGGGAATAATTACTTCATAGCGGAACAAGTCATTATCAGTGTCTCGAGGTATGTTGTATTCGTAGTTATTATTTTCAAAACTAAATGTACCAGATTCACCATCAAAAATGTTTGATGGAGAGGTGCCTGTAATGTCTTGCCGGAAATAGAGCCATCCATGTCCATTTCTAATTACATCTGTATATTCTTGTCCGCAACGGTTATAATATGTTGGTTTGAATGTCCAACGAAGCATGTGTTTTCTACTGTTAGGAGTACATGAATAATCGTAACAGCAAGTGTGCCACTCCCAATTAAAATTGACGGTGTCATTTGGCATTATACTGTCAATAACGACCCAAACTTTTCGAAAAGTAGGACCAGCAAGGCAAGGTAATGTTGTACCAAGCCATGTTGAATCAATAAGGTAACCATCTCCAGAGGTCATTACAGAGCCATTATAATCTGCAACAAAACTATTTGTATCCATTGAGCTATACATAGTTGCATAACCGTCAATTCCGCTTCCTTGAATGATTTCAACCATTACATTATATGCAATTCCGGTACCTTCATTGATTAATTCTAGGGAAGAAGAGAATTCGCCTGGTTCTCCAAGGCAAGTTCCATAGTCATTTGTAGCTGTTATACTTAAGTTTGGAATTTCGCCAGGGAATACAATATTAGCACTTGATGTCAATTCTTGACAAGTACTACCTTCACACCCCCATGCATAAGATATAATTGATTCAGGATTGAAGCATTCCAAAATGTCAATGGTTTGGCATAGAACAATTGATTCTCCTGGATCCCATAATGTATCTAAATCTCCAATTGTTGAAAAATCAGCACCTGATAAAAAGATGGAGTCTACTCCAGGGTAAGAAACTAATGTACCTGTTGAGATACCAGTAATATTTATACTTGTACCATGGACATCTGCAATTGCCAACTCTGCTAATGAGCCAGAACCACTATTAATAAATGTCATACAACGATCAAATGTATCTCCAACACTACCAGAAAATGATTGGTTAGTGAAATCTATTAAAACAATATTTGGCTGATTAATGACATAAGTCGCACTCGTATGGTAGTCGTCATAGTTCGCATCATTTGCATTAAAGTTGATGTGAACTTCATTTTCAATAACTCCACCTCCACTAATAAAGTCAATAACATCACAAGACGCTACTAATTGAAATGTTATTTCGGTAGTTGTTAAAGTAAACAATGAGTCAACATCAAAATCCGGATGACTCAGATCTGTAATATCAGATTCTGTAGCATTTGATACACTTCCAGGAATATATGTGATACCCGTTGGAAGGTCCAGTTCGAAGATCATTTCCGTTAAGGTAAACGGAGATGGATTTTCTATATTAACAGAATAAGTTGTTGTATCAAGGCAAGTTGTAAGGTTGTCTTCTATTTCGGATGTAATAATAACCAGTCCACTCTGTCCCCAGGACAAGGCGGTCGATAATATAAATACTAGTATAAGTAAATGCTTCATAAATGGGTTAATCTGGCAGGGATAATACAATATAATTGTAAAATGTCAATTTATACGACATTTTAAATGTAATTCATTTTTAACGCAATAATCAATGAGTTACGTAACCTTAACGGTTTAATAATTTTAGCCGATCTAAATCCTTATGGCATTTAATTTTTTGGCGGTAGAATTTTTAGGTCTCGTATGAGACTTGTGGTATTTTGGATGAGTATTCATTAGGTTGGTAAATTGATTTTGAGGCAAATAAACAAAAAAAAATGGATTAAACTACTAAACTTGTAGATTAATCGATCTATTTTATAGATTAAGGAATGTTTATTGCCTTTTAAGCAATTAATTATTGAAGATAGCCAGTTGTTTCAATTCAACCTGTTTTAGTTTCCAATTAACAGGTTTATTAAAAAATAGTCCGGTTAGTTGAAAAGTGTTTCTTGATTTTTTGAAGAGACTTAATTGACAAGAATGGTTTTCGTAATTGGTTAATGTTAGTATATCTTGATTCCATGTCATTTGAAAGTCTGAAAAATGATCAAATTTATCTTGAGTTATAAAGTAGCCGCCGTTATGGATGAAAACGCGTTCAATGCCTAGTGGATTATCTTCAATATTATATGCTCCGTGCATATAGATTTTTGGAATTTTATCTCCGTTCCATTGACCAGTTGTAAAATAAGGGAGTAAAGCCTCGGAAAAAATAAAAGCAATTACTATTAATTTGAGTATGGGTTGGTTTTTTTTTAAATAGGCAGAATTGCAGTTTAGTTTTTGATTTATACTTAATGGAGGTGTATTTGAAATAAAGAAAGCGTATAGACGCTTGATGTGAGGTTGAATTAAGATTAGGGAAAGCAAAATTAAAAAACTGGTATAGGTTTTAACTTCTATACCAAATCCAATGTTAATCATCATAACATTAATAAGAACGCCGAGTGCAATAAGAGCGCCCAACATTCTAGTTTTGCTAAAGAGTAGAAGTAAAGCAGGTAATATCTCTAAGAGGCCTGCAAAAATACTGTAACTAAGAGAACTGCCCATACTGCTCCAATACAAAATATCGGGACTTAATTGCCCTAATGGAGTGAATAGTGTATTGGGTTCTGGAAAAAAAAATTGGTATTTAAACAGTTTATTGCAACCGTAAATTAGCAAGGTGAGAGACAAATAATAGGCAGACATTCGATATAGCCAAAAATGGATACTATCTGCATTTTTTTTGCGAATTATGGCCCAAAGAATAGAGGCAACTAAACTCAACAAAAAAAGCGCAATCGTATTCGTAATCATCATGGATGAATCCGAATGTAAATAAAGGTCATTTGAATGAACGAAGTTTTGATTGAGACTTTCGGTAAATGGACGCAAGAATTGGCCAATATTGGGGAATAGGTTGTAATGAAAAGGTAATGTAAGTATGAAACTAATTACAAACAAAAAGAATGTTTTATTCAATATAGATTGTAGTATTTTAGATTCTGCTAATTTCATTAATGGTGGGTAGTTAAGCAATAACCTAAACAAGGCTCAAGAGTATTTGATTTTTAGGATTGATGAGGGCTAATTTTTTACGCTTTTTAGTTTTTTTCTCGCGCATTGGTTTTACAATTTGAACTTGGCGATTTGATACCTTTTTTTGTTTAAAACCGATAAATTTTACACCGTTGTAATTGGCATCAATTAAACTGTCAATGTTTAAGTTGGGTTGATTCCAAAAGGGATGGTTTTGTAATGTGTCATAATAAAAAGGACCTTGCACAGTATTGTGAAATTGTACAATGGTTGAATCGTTTATTCTAACAATGCTGTCTAATCTGGGCATAGGTTCAACAATTCCAAAATTATCATTGCCTTGTGGGGTGAAATATTTGAGGTTTCCACTATGACTTTTAAATGCAATAGCTTTTGTTTGTGCATTTGCGTAAGAGCAGATAAATAGTAATACTATTAATGAAATTTTAAACATAAAAAGGAATTTTAGCGACCGAATAAGGCGGCATGTTTGTAATTAAAACAAAGATGCAAAACATGCTAAAAAATCTATAAGAATAAGCTTGCAAAACCCATTTGCAAAATTGCAAAATAGACTTGCATTCCTTTTTGCATGAGGCAATTTAGCTTGTAGGAATTGCTACGCCTAAGAAAACAATAACAACTCATTTACATGAGGAGTTGAACAGATGATTCAATAATAGAATTGAATACTATTGTATTGGTAGCGATTTTATGAAGTTAACCTGCAGGGGGAATAAAAAAAGGCGATTACTTTGGGGGTAATCGCCTTATTGGGTTAATGAAAAATTATTTTCTGTATTTGTTGAACAGAGAGAAGCGTAAATCTTTGACTTGATCCAATGTTAATGTTGTGTCAGTGTCATGCATTTGGTTCATGAAAATATGACTAAGGTAGGTTGGAGATTCTGGATTTGATACTCCAGCAATTTCTAAATAAGAGATTGGTCCATGACAAATAAGGCAATTCATTAAACTATCAACTCCCATATCGTAAATGTGCGCTTTACTTTGTGTTTGTTCGTAGGTTTCCATTGTTACATTGTACGCATTAAGTGATCCTCTTAATGGGCCTCCATAATTGGGATCTCCAAAGTTAGATCCTCTTGCAAGAATTGAATCAACTTGTTGCTCATGTGTTAAACCATCCATATTCATCCAAATAGCTCCATTATAAAAGTAGTTAGCCCAAAGCAAATTTTCAGCAGATCCTTTTTTAGTTAATGTATCTAGTACAGATTGGTTTATATTATCAATATTGTCATAGTTTTCAGCAGCATCAACTTGGCTTGTTCCAGTCATGAAAGAGTCCAATGCAGTGCGTGGAGTTCCATATTTATTAATTGCAAATACATTATTAGGGTTTCGTACATCTGTATCTCCATAAGGCCAATAAATGTCTGACAGACCTGCTGTTTCTGCGCTGTTGAAAAATGGAAGATTGTCTGCTGATGTAACAGGTACGTCGCTGGTTGTTGTGCTTGACCAATCATAGTATGCAGCTAAATCATAATGCTCAAAAGTTGCCCAAATAAATTCTGGATGATTTTCAACAACACCAACAACGTGCATTCCTAATAAAGCAACATTGGTTGTTACGCCTTCAATAACGGCATCTGTCGTATAATAATTAGGTAGATCTTCACTTTTTAAAGAACTTGAGTTCACCCATGAAACTTTCAATTCAACCGCACCAACATTAAATGTTTCACGGTTATTTGCAGTTGACGGGTCATTCATAATCATTTTTTGAACAGCATTTGCATCTGCTCTAAATTGGTCTGAAATATGGATAGAATAAAAAACGGTATCCGTTTGTCCATTGTAGGTTTCGTTTGACATTAAAATGCCGCCGCCACCTGCTTGTTCATACTCTGTTAACTCCATTAACCCGCTTGAATTGTTAATAGGGTCCATACTACTTGTTACTTGCTCCATTTTGCTGAGGAAAAAAGGTTCTGTCTCTCCGTCTGGAACTTGTGTGATGTATAAGAATTTTTGCCATGACCATTGGTGGAAAAGGCAATTAGTTGTGGACGAATCTGCAAATGGACTAGTGCTTCCTTCATTTGGAGCTAAAATACTGGTGCCATTGAACCATGCTGATTCACAATCACAAGTTGAACTTTCAGTTTCTGTCTGCACCAAATCTTCGGTGCCGTCTGTATTTTCATCTTCTTCTGATGAACCGGAGCAGCTAGTCATAAAGAAAGGCAATGCTAGGGCGATTACGCCAAAATAATTAAGTTTCATAGGTTATTAGGTTAGTTTAAATTACAATTTCGAATAAGTTTTTCTGTTCCAATTTTACAATTATAAAAAGGAATAGTTGCAGGTATAATTACCTGAAAACACAAAAAAGGTGTGAATACCTGAGGAGTAAAAAACTAATTATTCAATAAGGTGAAAGGAAGTATGGCGTCTTAAATGATATTAACTTCACGCTCCAAATCAACTCCATAAATTGATTTAATAGATTCTAGAATTTCTTGAGATAAATTGTAGATATCTTGTCCTTGAGCACCACCATAGTTAACCAAAACAAGTGCTTGATTTTTATGAACACCATAATTATCGATCGTCTTACCCTTCCAGCCGGCATTGTCAATCAACCAACCAGCGGCAAGTTTAATATTGTTTTCATCAATTGGATAATGCGCAATGTTTGGAAATTTTTCTTTGAGCGCTTCAAATTGCTCTTTTCCAATTACAGGATTTTTGAAAAAACTCCCTGAATTTCCAATTTGTTTCGGATCAGGCAATTTAGATTGACGAATAGCGATTACAGCATCACTCACATTTTTAATGGTTGGAGCAGTTATCTTCATTTCAGCTAATTGTTTTTCTATAGCTCCATAAGAAGTGTTGAGAGTGTGACTTTTTGTTAAGCGCAATGTCATGCTAACAATAATGTATTTGCCCTTTAGTTTTCTTTTAAAAACACTTTCTCTATAACCAAAACTACACGCATCTGCTTCAAATTTTTCAATCTCTAAAGTTTCAATATTAAGTGCTTCAAGTTCATGGAAAACATCTTTTATTTCGGTTCCGTATGCACCAATGTTTTGCATGGGAGCAGCACCTACACTGCCAGGAATAAGAGATAAATTTTCAATACCGCCCAAATTATTTTCTATCGCATAAAGAACAAAATCATGCCAATTTTCGCCAGCAGAAGCTTTAACAAGACAATGGTTTTCTTCTTCAGAAATGGTTGTTATTCCCTTTAAATCATTTTTCAATACTAGGCCATCAAAGTTTTTCGTTAGCAAAATATTACTTCCTCCCCCCAATACGAGTAATTCTTGTTGGGCGGTTTGATTATGGATCAACAATTCTTTCAATTCTTCAATTGTTTTGAAACTTGCAAAATGAGTTGCAATGCTTTCTAGTCCAAATGTGTTGTGAGGTTGAAGATTAATGTTGGCTTGAATCATGAAGTAAATTTGTCTTTATGGTATTAAAAAAGCTACCGTTGTAAAGTTAAAAACTAATCTGCGTTTTTTTTAATCCGTTTTAATCACTTATCAATACTTAACCGTTGATTTTAGTCAAAGTAAGTAATGATTCGAACTGTTTTTGATAGTGGAAAACCTTCTTGAAAGGTAATTTTTTCTATCCAGTTTCCATTTGAATCATACTTATAGGAGTAATTTCTAGAAATGGTTAAGTCAACATATTTGGTGATGTTACCAAAGCGGTCATAATGGTTTTCTTTTTTATAGGATTTTACTTGCCTATTTACCAGAATAGTCAGGTCACTTATTTCAGAAATTAGACGTCCATTTTCGTATGAATAGGTTGTTATGCACTCTGTAGATCGATCATCATGAGTGATTTTAATAGTGTGTAATTTCTCAAGATTGTTGTATGTATAAGTTGAAAAAGTAGTACAGGGTTTGTTCGCTTTAATCTCCATTTCTTCTTTGTGAGTTAGCTTACCTGAACTATTATAAGTGTTGTTTTCTTTTGCTATTAATGCAAGGCTGTCCTGCATGCGTTCGGCTTGGTGTATTTCTTTTGACAATAAGTTTCCTTGCGAATCATATTTGAATAAGGTTCGCATAAAAAAAATGGACCCACGTAGATCTGAACTATCAACCCTTACAACACTTGTTAAGTTATTAAGACTGTCGTAACTCATTGTGGTGGTTAAAAGATCAAATGGTACCTCAATTTTTGTTAATAGCCCCGCTTTATTATAAGTGTTAACCCATTTGGTGGATTTTTTACAACCTGTGCATTCTTGAAGTGTAATATGTCCTTTTGAATCGTAGGTTTTAATATTGGTGCATTCCATTGAGTGCTTATGTGCCTCAATTTCTTCAATGAGCATACCATCATTATTAAATAAGTAACTAGCCGTGTCGGTTGGCCATTCATTTGATATGGCGGATCTAATCACCATACTTTTTTTAATCTTTCCCTGTAAATTAAAATCTGCAATTGTTTGCTGACAATAACTCGCAAAACCAATTGTAAAAAGTGATATGCAAAGAATCAATTTCATGTTTGTTCTATATTTGATTTTCCTCCATTAATATATTTTGTCAAAAATTTTACACCAAAATAAAACGGAATGGTGTCTACCAATGCTGTAACTAACTTAAATGTGTAGCTAGCAAAAATAAAATAGATTAATGGTTCCGTAATTGCCCCAAACTCATCTTTTGGCAGTGCATTTGCATAATAATGCGTGATTAAAATAACCGCAACAGAGTCTACTAACTGACTAATAAGTGTTGAACCGTTATTGCGCAACCAAAGTTTTTTACCATTCGTTAATTTTTTTAAATAATGAAATATATGTACGTCAATGAATTGAGCGACAATATAAGAAATCATACTTGCGGTGGTTGCTGCAAAAGTGGCCGTTCTAACTTCATAAAAAACGGAGCCGTTTGTGTGCGGAACAACTTTTCCAAATTCATCTAAAATAGGGCCAGGAGGTAATTCTCCACCCAACCAAATAATAAAAAGCACCCACAAATTTAGCAATAGACCAACCCAAACTACCATATTTGCGCGTTTCTTTCCATAAAGTTCGCTTATAAAATCGGTACATAAAAAGGTGATGGGATAGGCCAGAACCCCAATCGCAATTGGAAACGGAATTTCGGTGCCAAAGAATTCAAAATCTAATGCTATAAATTTGGTGATGCCTAAAATATTAAGCATAGTGAGAGAACCAAGGAAGAGGCCGCTTAAAATCATGAATATCCATTCAGATCTTTTATTTTTTCGTTCTAGTTCAAACATCTTAATTTTTGAATGCAGTATATTTTTAACTCAAGAGTTTTAACTAAGTTACAATTTTAACTGAGTAGGGTTAATTAAATTTCCATTGGTCAAAATGCTTAATAAAAATTTTGGCAATATTTCTCGCATCATCAATCCCTCTATGATGTGTGCCATCCAATTTAAAGCCTTCTAATTTTAATGCATTTTTCATTCCAATAGCTCGTTTTAAATTTTTGAATTTTCCATATTGATGTTTTAAACTAATATGTTGATTTACCCATTCAGCATTTAATCCATGGATTTTACAATCGGATTCAAATTGCTTTTTATCATAAAAGCCCCAAGAGCAAAGAACATAGTTTTGATCATCAAAGTCAAACCAATCCTTAAACTTTGCAATAACTTCATTGAAGTATGGAGAGTCGTCTACATCTGATTGTTGTATTGAGGTTAATTGAATGCAGAAGTCACTTAGTTTTGGAAACCTAATAGGTTTGATAAATGCTTCAAATTCTGAAACAATTTCTTTTTGATCATTGATGAGGATAGCCCCAATTTCTATTGTTTCATTTTGACTTTTATCCCATTGGTCCCAACAGGTCGCCTCTAAATCAAAAATCACGTAATTCATATCTCAACAGCTTTACACTTCATCTAATAAAGGTAAATATACCATTTTTTGAAAAAGCTTTTATTGCGGAACTATGAGCACAGGACCAGATAGTTTTAAATGATTCTTTTTAAGATCTCTGTTGATATTTGAAATGAATTTTTCATCCACTTGATAGGCTTCTGAAAGTTGTGTTAAAACTAAATTTAGGCCCATTTTTTTTAATGTACTATGATATTTGATATTAGTCTTAAATTCATAGCTCGCACCTGGTGCAAGGGTTATTTTTCTTGGAAACGTTGCATTGCAATGAACGAAAATATAAACGGATGCATTAAGCGCAGTTGTTGTGATATAATAATCCAACCCATTGCATGATTCTGATAAGAAATAGAAGTGCTTGCTAGATTGATTGGTAATTGAAGCATTAACTTGTATGACTTTGTCCATGTGTTCGCTTTTATGAAAGGTATAATCAAAATGAATAGAGTCCGCAGAATGAGGATGCGCTATGGCAAATGATGTCAATAAACTAAAAACAGACAAGAGAAATAATTTCATGAGCAATGATTTATTAAGGGATGTATTTTCAAATACACCTCATAATTGATAAAGTTCAAAGAAATATTCTAAAAACTATAAATCAATGACATTTGAAATAATTGAAGGGCTCTTTACAATCATTACAGCTATATAATGATTGGCAAGGAGTAGAACCAAATTGACTCAGTAACTTAGTGTCGGTAGATTGGCAAATCGGGCACATGATTATTCTATCACCAATTGTTGGCGGAGAAATACCTTCTTTCATGAGTTTTTCTTTCGTTTGATCCGAAAGCCAATCCGTTGTCCAAGCTGGATTTAATTTTGAAATAATCTCCACATCACTAAAACCATGTTTTGCTAATTCTTCAATAATTAAATCTTCAAACAATTTTTTAGCAGGACAACCTGTATAAGTTGGTGTTATAGTGATTTTTAATTGCTCGTTTTCTAGCTTTTCAATAGCACGAACAACGCCCAATTCCACCAAGTTAATGGCAGGGATTTCAGGGTCAGGAACCTGTTTTAAGATTTCCCAAATGTCACTATTTTCAACTGTTGAATTCAATTTAAAGCGTAATTGTACCGTACTAATTTTAAATAGAGTTAGTAGCGTTTTATTTTGCTACCACTTTGCATCTGGATAAGCACGAGGCAAATACTGCATAATGCTTAATAAATGTCCGATATGCTCACTATGAAACCCATCTCTGAAATCTCTCATGCTAAGAGGCATGATTTCTTTACGTTTAAGGTTACAAGCAGCTAATGTTGTATCCACATCATTGTTCCAGAGAGTTTTTAAGCCTTCGCTATCAGTCAAGTAAGTGTTGTCTAAATCATCAAAAGCAAAAATCTCTTCTACAAACTTCAATAAGTGATCAATCGCAGTTTGCATGCGAGAGTTACTTTCATCTGTTCCAAGTCCTAATCGCTCCATCCAATCTTTAGAGTGAATGTAGCTGTATCGAACCTCTTTTAGTACTTTTTGAGCTAACCCAACAACTTCTGAATTTTCAGAATTTAAAAGTTGCGTATAAACCTCCTGTACATAAATATCGTGTAAAAACTGACGAGCAATTACCCAAGCAAAATCATTATTTGGTTGCTCAACTAATTTAATATTGAAGTATTCACGTTCGTTTCTTCTAAATACTAAATCATCTGGTGTGCATTTGTTACCTTCAATGTCACAGATAATTTTATACATTTCTTCAGCACGTCCGAAAAGGTCAAGTGAAATGTTTGATAAGGCAATATCTTCTTCTAAAAAGGGACCATTGCTGCACATTTCTGCAAGGCGTTGACCAAGAATTAAAGAAGTATCTGCTAAACGTATTAAAAATTTAGCTTCGTTATTGTGAATCGTTAAATCCATGTGGATGTTTTTTAAAGATGGTTTACCCCATCTGGAATTTTATAAAAAGTTGCGTGTCTATATATTTTGTCGTCTCCCGGATCGAAAAACGCCTCAGAATCCTCTAAAGGAACTGATACTATAGCTTCTGAAGGGACAACCCATAAAGCGCGTCCTTCGCCTCTTCTTGTGTATAAATCACGTGCATTTTGAATGGCCATTTTTTTATCATAACCATGACAGCTTCCTGCATGTTTAAATGCTAAACCGGGTTTCTTTTGAACAAATACTTCCCAAACTTTATCTCCTGATTCCATTTCTAAAAAATTTCAATTATGCTACAATAGTTTCTGTTTTGGCTGCATATGCCGCAGCTGCTTCGCGTACCCATGCGTTATCATGGTGTGCTTTTTTATGATGATCTAAACGTTGCTCATTGCATGGACCGTTTCCATTGACAACATTCCAAAATTCATCCCAGTTAAATGGACTATGATCATAATGACCTGTTTCTTCATTAAACTTGAGGTTTTCATCTGGAATTGTTAATCCTAAAAACTCTGCCTGTGGTACGGTACGGTCAATAAACCGTTGGCGTAAATGATCATTAGACTCCCGCTTTATTTTCCAGGCCATTGATTGACCTTTATGTACTGAATCTGCATCATGCGGACCAAACATCATTAAGGCCGGTTCCCAAAATCTGTTTAAAGCATCTTGTGCCATTTCTTTTTGTTCTGGAGTTCCAAATGCCATTTGGACCATTATTTCATATCCTTGGCGTTGGTGGAAACTCTCTTCTTTACAAATTCTAACCATTCCTCTAGAATAAGGTCCATAAGAAGTTCTTTGTAAAGAAACTTGGTTAACAATAGCTGCTCCATCAACCAACCATCCAACTGCACCCATATCGGCCCATGTCAAGGTCGGATAATTAAAAATACTAGAATATTTTGCCTCACCTGAATGCAATTGAGCATTCATTTCCTGGCGTGTTATTCCTAAGGTTTCAGCAACGCTATATAGGTATAAGCCGTGTCCTGCTTCGTCTTGAATTTTTGCCAATAAAACTTGCTTTGATCTAAGTGAAGGAGCACGTAATAACCAGTTCCCTTCTGGTTGCATTCCTATAATTTCAGAATGTGCGTGTTGTGACACTTGACGAATGAGTGTTTTTCGATATTTTTCGGGCATCCAATCTCTTGGTTCTACCTTGAGGTCTTTCTCAATAATATCGTTAAATGCCTTTTCGAATTTATCCATATTATATATTTTTTCAATTTCAGTTCTTACTTTATCTTGTGTCTAAAGAAGAATTTAGAATTGTAATTAACACAAATATAAGCGTTTTTTATAAGAGATTTTTTGCGTTTATTTCGTAAAAAATATTACGCGAGGAAATGTTATTTTTTAAACTTTAAAACTTCCGATCGCCCCTTTTTAAATATCTTATTACTTGCGTGTTTTCCTTTTCTCAACTCTTTTTGTTCTTCTGCAGATAATGCGTTTACTTCTTTACATTCATCCGAGCAACAATTGTCCATTTTGGATTTACATTTATCACATTGAATAAATAATAAATGACAAGCTTGATTTGCACAATTTTCATGGGTGTCACAAGGTTCGCCACATTGATGACAGTTAGAGATAATAACATCACTAATGCGCTCACTTTTTCGGTGATCAAAAACAAAGTTTTTACCTAAAAATTTATTTTCTAAACCTTCTGAATCAACTTGTCGGGCGTAATTAATAATTCCACCTTCTAGTTGAAAAACGTTTTTGAAGCCTTGATGTTTAAAATAGGCACTTGCTTTTTCACAACGAATTCCACCTGTGCAGTACATTACAATATTTCTATCTTCTTCGTGTCCTTTAATACTTTCTGTAATAATGGGCAAAGAATCTCTAAAAGTATCTACATCTGGCGTGTCGGCATTTTTAAAATGTCCTATTTCACTTTCGTAATGATTTCGCATATCAATTAAGATGGTGTCATCTTTCTCAATAATGTCATTAAATTCTTTCGCTTTAAGGTGAACTCCAATATCTGTCACATCAAAGGTGTCATCATTTAAACCATCAGCAACAATTTTAGTTCTAATTTTTACCTTTAGTTTAAGAAAGGATTTATTATCCTGTTCAACAGCAATGTTTAAACGCACATCTTTTAAAAAATCAATACTGTCTAAATGCGCTTTAAAGTCATTAAACTTTTTGGCAGGCACAGATAGTTGAGCGTTAATTCCTTCATTTGCCACATAAATTCTACCAAGAACATCCATAGGATCCCAGTTTAAGAATAAGTGGTTACGAAAAACTTCGGTGTTTTTAATTTGATGGTACTGATAAAAAGATATCGTTAAACGATCTTCACCAGCTTCGTCGATTAAAGCTGCTCTTTCTTCAGCACTTAATTTATTGTACAGTTGCATGCTATAAATAATATAAGTTACTAATTAAGTGCAAATGTATTAAAAATGTACGTATTTCAATGTCTTGTGGTACCTGATAATGGTCAGTTATGAAGAAAATTATAGTGGAATCTGTTGGGGTTAGAACAGATTAATTTCCATCAATTAACTGTATTGTTCCCTGACCATTGAGTGTTGTGCTGTTGACAGTGGTTGCTTCATAGGTATAGAAATAGACTCCGTCAGTACATTTTGAACCATCTTCGAAAGTTCCATTCCAACCTTCGGTAATATCGTTGAGTTCTTTAATAACAATTCCCCAACGATCAACAATAACGCAGCTAAAATCTGTAATAAGAGTTGCTTTATATCTGAAAGTAAACTCGTCATTTAGGCCATCATCATTTGGAGAAAAAATATTGACATCATTAAAAATAATAGGTTCATAAATAGTCAATATTTTACAGGTTGTATCCATACAGCCGTTTGCTGTAGTTACGGCTAAACAAACTTCAGGATAATAGTTAACCTCTTGAGAAGTAAAAACGGTATCAAATACTTCATTGTAATTCTGTGTACTTTGCCATGCCGCATCTGGCGTATCTAAATTCCAATAAAAAGTAGCATCACTGTCTGGATCGTCTGGATTGGCAAAGTTTGTTGAAGTGTTTTTAAAAGAAACCTCTACATCAGCTGTTCCTTGGCAATCTTCATTTAGCTGATCAGAAATAACATCAAAAGATGCCTCAGGGTTTGGATCTACCGAAACTTCTATTTTAACAGTGTCATGACATCCGCTTTCAACCGTTCCAATTAACTCAACTATATATGTTCCTGGGTTTGAAAAAGTATAGCTTGGATTTTTAAACCCGGTACTTGCTAGGCCTCCAAAATCCCAAACCCATTGCGGATTATCTTCACCAGGATAAGTAGATGTATTGGTAAACTCTATGACCTCTCCTTCACAAACGCTTGTAAACTCGAAGCCAGCTTCTAAAATGTCAGTTTCGGAAACTTCAATGCTTGATCCTAAACATCCGTCATCATTTGAGTATACTGCAGTGTAGAATCCTAAGCCGTAAATCGTAACATCTACTGTTGCGCTTGTTTCGCCGATTAAAGCTACGCCATTTAAATACCATTGCCATGATCCTCCAGTAGCTTCAGTGCTTGCATGAAGAGCCGCGTCTCCATGGCAGTAACTTCCGGTTTGAATAATATCACTGGTATAACTTTCCGAATCCAGTAACTTTAACTCATCAATAAACCGATATACTACTTCTGCATCAGCACTATTTTCACAGGCAGGTCCAATAGCAATTGCGTTGATGTTAACGGTAGGTGTAAAAATCATTTCAACTTCTTGCCAAGAATGATCGAGGTCAGAAATTACAACAGAATTGGCTAAAACTTCCCAATCACCAATCCCATCAGGACATAAATTTTCGAACCATGGTAGGTCAGCTGTATTGGGTGAGCCAAATAGCGTATAATCAAAATCACTATCTCCCATTGCATAAGATGTGAAAAAATGTAACTTATAAGTAGTACCTGCAAGCAGAGGGCTTATTAAAGTTTTCGTTCCTATATATTCATTATAATCTCCTCCTCCAGTGCCAAGATCAGACCATACACCAAAACCAACGTATCCTTCCGCGTCTGGACCTCCAGGTAACGGAAATTCTGGTGTGCCTGCATCCCAAAATCCGACAAAATCACATGTGTTATAATAGTCGCTAGTTCCTACAGAGGCCTGGATCCAATCATTAGCACAATCCAATGCGCCTGGCCAAAGGGGACAACAAGATTTTTCTTCAAAAGACGGGTTGGGGATGAGGTTTTCAATTGCTTCTAAATCAACGCAATCACATTCTTCATCATTTAGATCAATTAAACCATCACCGTCATCATCAATAGCATTATCGCATATTTCTTGAGCATATCCAGTTGATATTAATAGAAAGGAGAAGATCAATAGGAGGTTGGTTTTCATAGCTAGGTTTTTTTATATACGCATCACCATTTGAAATAGTTGTTTGATTAAAAGAAATAATGAGTTTTATAATAAAAATGAAAAGAGAAAGAGTAGCTGTTAGTTCTAGCAAATGATTGGGTACAGTTAAAAATAAAGTATGATTATATTTTTTTTAGTTTCTTTTTTAGTTCGTATTTGTCTGTTTTACAGCTGTTTGTGTGCTTTATTTTATCTATTGGACAAGAAAAAAGTAGGGGATTCATTAAACCTTATTCAAGTCTATTGGTCAGAGAGGTATAAACATTAAAAAAAGAATAAAAATGAAAAAGGTAGTAGCATTAGTGGCATTGGTTGGATGCATGGTAGTAGGAAGTTCTTCATTTGGGCAGGACGTACAAAAAGAAAAAAAAGAGCGTGTTGAAAAATCTCCGATAGAGAAAGCGGAAAAGATGACGGAAAAGATGACAGAGGATTTAAATTTAACTGAAGAGCAAGCCGAGGAAGTTAAGCAGGTTAATGTATATCATGTCCAAGAGATGGAAGAGATTAAGCAAAAAATGAAGGCATTAAAGGCAGAAGCAAAAGCTAAACGCGAAGAGCACAAAAAGAATGTTGACAAAATTTTAACAGAGGAGCAAAGAAAAATTCATGCTGAAAAAATAGCGGAACGTAAAGCTAAAAGAGAGGAAAGAAAAAAGCAGTGTATTCCTAAACCAGAGTAAAGTTGGTTTATAGATGTGTTACCCCATTCAATTCGTTGGATGGGGTTTTTTTATGCTTCGTGGCAGATGTTGTCAACTTTCCGATAATTAGCATTAGCTTTGCCGAATGTCAAAAATTGCGTCATATTTTGAAAACTTAAAAGACTATCCAAAGTCTTTTTGGATTTTGTGTTTAAATATGTTGGTTTTCATGGCAAGTTTCAATATGATTCTGCCTGAAATGAATGAATATTTAACCAATTTAGGAGGCGCCGATAAAAAGTGGATGATTTTAGGACTTTGGACTTTCGCAGCTGCATTTGCGCGCCCATTTAGTGGGAAAATTGCAGATAATATTAGTCGAAAATCTGTGATGTATTTTGGAATATTGGTGAGTATTTTAATCTGTTTTTTGTATCCCTATTTTGTGACAGTAACTGGTTTTTTAGTGTTGCGTTTTTTACATGGTTTTAGTACAGGTTTTCAACCAACAGGTGTTACAGCGCTTATTGCTGATATTGTACCAAAAGGAAAGAGGGGGGAAGCCATGGGAATTTTTGGAGTTACAATTAGTTTAGGTTTTAGTGGAGGTTTGGCAATAGGTAGCCCCATAAAAATGGCAATTGGAATGGATGGTCTTTTTATGACAGCTGCATTAATGGGAATATTTGCCTTTCTTTTATTGTTCTTTATTGCTGAAGAGAATGTTCCTTATAAAATTGCTCGGGAGTCGAAGTCAACTGAATCACTTGCTTCTAAAATTATACCTAAGTGGAATGAAATATTTGCTCCAGAGGTATTGCATCCGTCAGTTATTATGTTTTTAACAGCAATGTGTTCTGGTACTTACATGATGGTCGTGCCGGATTTTAGTGCTCATCTTGGAATGGAGAATAAAGGAATGTTTTACTTGGTAAATGTTGCATTTACAGTGATAACAAGGTTTGTTGCAGGGAAATTTTATGACAAGTATGGCGCGCAAAGAAACTTAAATTTAGGATTAACCTTATTGATTGTTGGAGCTTTGCTAACTGGTACTTCTACAACAGTAACACAATTTTTATTAAGCGGAATTGTATTCGGAGTTGCAGGTGGAATTTGCTCCCCGGCTTTATTTGCTTGGACGGCAGACTTGTCTAACCCTGTATTTAAAGGTAGGGGAATGGCGACTATGTTTATTGCATTAGAGCTTGGAATTGCAGCTGGTAATTATGGAACTCAAAAAATTTATAATAATAATCCGGCTAATTTTTTGAATCTATTTTTAGCTATGTCCGTTTTATGTGTTGTTGGGATTGTTTATTTGTTCTATACCCGTCGAATAAAACAGACAAATCCTGTGGCATAACTAGGGATTAATTATTTTTGCACTATGTATAATAAAAGAAATAACTACCATGAAGATGATGAAGACATTATTTTTGGTGTTAGAGCAGTAATTGAAGCAATTAGAGCAGAGCGTCCAATCAATAAAATATTGATTCAACGTGGAATGCAAAAAGAACTGTTTAAAGAGTTGAAAGAGGAGTTGGCAAATAAAAAATACAATTTGCAATTCGTTCCAATTTATAAATTGAACAGAATGACGCGTAAAAATCACCAAGGTGTAATAGCGCAAGTTTCTCCAATTCGATATCAAGAAATTGGTCCAATCTTGGATCAACTTTATGATAAGGGGGAGGTTCCATTGTTTTTAATTTTAGATCGGTTGACTGATGTTAGAAATTTTGGTGCAATTGCTCGTACGGCTGAGTGTATTGGTGTACACGCAATTATAATCCCTAATAAAGATAGTGTTTCTGTTACTGCTGATGCAATTAAGACCTCTGCGGGTGCATTGAACAAAATTCCTGTTTGTAAAGTACATGATTTAAGTTCTGTTATTCATATGCTTAAAGAGAGCGGAGTGCAAATTGCCGCAAGTACAGAAAAAACAAAATCACATTTATATGAAGCCGATTTTACGGTTCCACTAGCTATTGTTATGGGATCTGAGGAAGACGGTGTGAGCATGAAGATTTTGGCAGAAGCAGATATCAAAGCAAGAATTCCAATGGTAGGTACAATTGATTCTTTAAACGTTTCAGTGTCTGCCGGTATTATGATGTATGAAGTTGCGCGACAACGACTTTTAGAATAAAATGAGCTGGTGGAAGCGCAATATTGATATTATCCTAATCCTGTTAGTAGGATTTACATTGCGTTTTACAATTTCTTTCACCCATTCATATTCAAATGATGAATTAAGTGCAGTGAGTCGATTGCGCTATACTAACTTTTCTGATTTATTAGAATTTGGTGTTCAAAAGGACGATATGCATCCAGCGGGTGTGCAAGTTTTTATGAAAGGCTGGTCAATGATTGCTGGAAAAAGCGAATTGGCTATGCGTTTTCCTTTTGTACTTTTTGGTACAGCTGCAATTTTTGTTCTTTTTTTAATAGGTAAAGAGTGGTTTAATAGGAAGGTGGGCTTGTTAGCCGCGGGCTTGTTAGCGGTGCTCTACTTCCCAATTATGAATTCGGAATTTGCGCGGCCATATAGCCCAGGTTTACTTATATCACTTTTGGTTGGGCTCTATTTTTACAAAGTGTTGTTCAGGGAGGATCGAAAGTGGCGTGATTCGATTTTATTAGGTGTTTTATTTGCCGCGGGCATGTATACACATTACTTTGCGTTTCTATTTGTTGTTTTTATAGGTTTTACGGGGTTATTCTTTTTGAATAAAGCAAACTTTAAATACTATGCAGTGGCAGGAGGATTAGGTATTTTATTGTTTTTGCCACATTATTCTATAACAGCTTATCATTTGAGTGTAGGAGGTTTGCAATGGTTGGCTCCTCCCGAATCTGATTGGTTACTGCAGTTTTTGTATCATGCTTTTAATGATTCTTGGATAATCGTAATTTGTTTGGCAGTTGGATTAGGAATAGGATACTTTTTGAAAACAGATAGATTGCATTTTTCAAAACGAAATATAGCATTGCCTATAATGTGGTTTTTCGGTATTTACGTTGTTGGACACATACTATCCTACGTTTCAACGCCTATTTTAAAATTTCCTGTAATGCTTTTCGCATTTCCGTTTTTCTTAATTCTTGTTGCTATCATTTTAAGTAAAATTCCTAAAACCAATGTTTTACTTGTGGCTATTATGACGATTTGTCTAGGTTCTACTTTAGTAGAAAAAAACTTGTACAGTAATATTCATTTTGCACTTTTCAAAGAACCAGGAATAAAAATGGCCGATTGGAATAAGGAGTTTGGCGCCGAGAATATTTATACCGTTTACAATCTAAATAATTCTAATTATATCAATTTTTATGTTGATGAATGGGGAGGAGATTCTATTGATTTTGATTGGACAAACATTGAGTTTGATGACGATCATAAATTAAGAAAAGAACTTATTGATCGTCAAGAAGAATATTGTGTGATTGGCTATTCCTCTCGTTTAACATTGGTAAATATATTTGAAACGGTGAAGGAGTTTTACCCTGAAGTTGTCGATTACCAGCGTTATAATAACGGAAGCGTATTTTTAATGAAAAAAAGTGAGGAGGAAGGGCAGCAACCTGGTATTCAAAAAAGAGTTGCTAGATTTAATGAGTTTGAGGCGGAAGAACATTGGCAATATGATAAAGAGTGCGTGATAGCTCAAACTAAAGAGGATTATGGCTACCGTTTAGATAGTCTTCATCAATATGGGCCATCTTATTTGTTTCATAAGAATGATTTAAATGGAATCGATCATTATTACCTAAAAGTTGAGGTAACTGCATTGTTGAAAAAAGGAGATCAATTAACAGTAGCTTTAACGGGAGAAAGAGAAGGAGAAACCATTACCCATAGAGGAGAAAATATGTGGATTGGTCATGATTTAGAGGAAATGATGCTAAATTCAAAAGTCAATATGGGATATTTTGCTTTTAAAATACCACCCTATATCTTACCTTCAGATAATTTAAAGATTAGCCTGTGGAATAGGGGAGGCACTTCAATTCGTATTGATAGTTTTCATGTTTCAATGATTGAAAACATCTGGAATTAGTATCTAACCATTCGTCATAAGAATTCGAAGTAAATTTTTTATTTCATTATCTTTAGGATTAAATAAATTTTGAATGAAGAAATTATTAATCCTACTCGCTATTGTTAGCAGCACGTTTAGCTTCGCAAACGAAGATTCTGTTTTTGTACGTAAAATCTATGATATGGCACTCGAACAGGGGCACGCGTATGAAAATCTACGTTCATTATGTAAAGATATTGGAGCACGTATTACAGGGTCTGCAGAGGCCGAAATGGCTATTGAGTGGGGGAAGAACCTCATGGAGAGTTATGCTTTTGATCATGTTTATTTGCAAGAGATAAAAGTACCGCATTGGGAGCGTGGAAATACAGAAGCCGCTTGGATTATGAATGAATCAGGTGAAGTTGCTAAATTGAATATACTTGCTTTGGGAGGCTCTGTTGGTACAAGTGGTTTAATTGCAGGAGAGGTTCTGAAAGTTGAATCTATTCAAGAATTGGAAAGTTTAACACCGGCTGAGATAAGTGGTAAAATAATCTTTTTCAATCGCCCGTTTGATCAAAAAATGATTCAAACGTTTAAAGCTTATGGCGCTTGCGTTGATCAACGTTGGGAAGGTACCAATGTAGCGTCAAGGTTAAATGCAAAAGCGGTTGTTATTCGTTCTATGGCATCCTCTACTGACGAACATGCACATACAGGGTCAATGCATTATGATAAAGACGTTTTACCTGTGCCAGGTGCTGCAATTAGTACGGTAGATTCGGATAAGTTAGTGGAATGGTTGGCTAAAGGAACAGTCACCTTGAAAATGGAAATGGATTGTCGTTTTTTCCCAGATGAGGTGTCGTATAACGTGATTGGAGAAATGATGGGAAGTGAAGATGATCAAATTATTACATTTGGTGGACATCTTGATTCTTGGGATGTTGGAGAAGGAGCGCATGATGACGGTGCTGGAATTGTACATTCAATTGAAGCCTTGCGAATTTTAAAAGAGTTAGGTTATCAACCTAATCATACACTGCGTTGCGTTTTATTTATGAATGAGGAGAATGGAAATTTTGGTGGAAAAAGTTATGCTGAAATTGCTGCTGAAAATAAAGAGAAGCATATTTGTGCGATTGAAACTGATCGTGGAGGTTTTTTACCAATGGGTTTTGATATTGTTGGTAATGAGAGTCAAATTAAGTTTGTGAGACAATTTGCTGAGTTACTAAAGCCATATGATTTACTGAAGTTTAATCCTGGTTATGGAGGTGTAGATATTGGTCCGTTGCGTAATTATTATCCCGAAATGTTACAGCTTGGTATGGCAGTGAATTCTCAGCGTTATTTCGATTATCACCACTCAGAAGCGGATGTTTTTGAAAATGTTAATAAGCGTGAATTAGAGTTAGGTGCAGCAGCAATGGCAGCTATGATCTATGTGGTCGATCAGAATTTATAGCTATTGAGTTGTTAACCGTTATATTGATATGACGAAACTCAGTAGTTCAAATATACCAGCGGTGATATTGCGTATCAAGCCGTATTTGGAGTTTCTTTGCAAATTAGAAACACGGTCAGATAATTCGGTGTTTGATAGTTGAGCTAGTTCTTTTGAACGCTCAGTGGCATCTTTAATGTCTTCTTCAAGTTCTTTTTTCCACTTTAACCCAGTTTTAACGCGCGTTTCACGCTTTTTAATGAATTTTAAAGCATGTAGTTTATCATAACGCATTTTGCGTTTTGCATTGATGAGCAAGTAATAAGCTTCAGACTGAAGCTCGAAATCGGCAAGAGCTTGGTGACCTTTATGACGATTAGAAATGAAAGTATTAGTTAACGTTAAATGTCGTTTAGAAATTTGGCTATGCTTAGAATAGTTTGGTAGTCCTAGTATTTGATAATAGTCTTTCAAATCTTGTTGAGTTTAGTCTGTAAATGTAAGGCATTCAGCTTACTAAATACTTTGAAGACAATGAGATTCCAAGAAATTTAAGATTAAATAACAATAAGACTTAAGGACAAGTACTAGTGCCCAAAACTCATTTTATGCTTCTTAAAGAACTCATCCCAATCCCATAAGAAATTCATCATAACTTCATCCATTCTTTTTAAGAATAAAGGGTTAGGTGTACGCATGTTTTTAAAATAAGACTCTTGATGGTCATTCAATTTGAACTTGTGAAACACGGCCTTAGACATGCCATATAGGGTGTTTTTAGAAGGATGATTCACTCTTGAAACAAACGTATCATACTTTTGAATGATTTGCTCAAAATCATGCTCTTCCAATTCGTAGATGTTGGCGAATTTACGAACGATTTGGGTCCTAATTTCTTTCGCTTCACTCACTTCAAAATGATCATCTAAGAAACGTAAATTACCAACAATAATGACCATTAAAAACTTATCCATAGACTCATCACTGACATCTGGATTAGAGACAAATGCACTGTCTTCATTAATCATTGCGCGTACATCTTCAAAACCATTTTCGGTTGCTTCCAACAAAGAGTTTACGAAGACATTTGCGAGTTTGTTAGCGTTTAGTTTTTTCTTGATCAGTCGTCCAATCATAATGGGGGTATTGTTTCTTAATTAGCTAAGATAATCGATTATGGTACGAGCGTAATACCATTTTTTTTTAGTTTTCCACACAAAAACGTTGAGATACGGGCTATTGTTGACGTTTTTTAGTAACAATTCCCATCTGCTCAGCTTGCTCAAGCATAAACGTATAAGCATCATTATAATCGTTTCGAATTTTGCCTTCCAAAATAGCTTCCTTAATTTCATTTTTCAGGATTCCTACTTGTTTGCAAGGTTCCATTTGGAAAATATCCATGATCTCTTTTCCTGAAATTGGGGGTTGAAAATTCCGAATATTGTCCTTTTCTTCTACTGATTTTAGTTTGCGGCGAACATTTTCAAAGTTACGGCGATACTTTTGAACTTTCATTTCGTTTTTTGACGTAATATCTGCATTACAAAGCGTCATTAAATCGTCAATATCATCCCCGGCTTCAAATAAAAGACGACGAACAGCTGTATCTGTAACGTTTCCGTTAACTAAGGCAATTGGGCGTAAATGTAGTCGAACCAATTTTTCAACAAATTTCATTTTCGCATCCAATGGCAGTTTGAGTCTTTTGAAAATTTTGCTAGTCATTCTAGCACCTATTTCTTCATGTCCGTGAAACGTCCAACCCACTTTTTTATTAAAGCGTTTGGTATTTGGTTTAGCAATATCATGCATGATGGCCGCCCAACGTAACCAAAGGTCGTCTGTGTTTTCTGAAATATTATCAAGTACTTCTAACGTATGGTAAAAGTTGTCTTTATGTCCTTTGTTGTCAATTACTTCAACGCCGTGCAAGGCAATCATTTCTGGGAAAAATTCATGCAACAATTGCGTGTCAAAAAGTTGTTTAAAACCTCTTGAAGGAATCTTTGAAAGGATAATTTTATTCAATTCATCTGTAATCCGTTCTTGAGAAATGATTTCAAGTCGGTTAGCATTTCTTTTGATCGCGTCAAAAGATTCATTTTCTATTTTAAACCCTAATTGCGAAGAAAAACGAATTGCACGTAACATGCGTAAAGGATCATCTGAATAAGTCGTGTCAGGATCAAGTGGTGTACGAATGATTTTCTTTTTTAAATCTTCAAGCCCGTTAAAAGGATCAACCACTTCACCAAAAGAACTTTTACTCAGGCTTATAGCGAGAGCGTTAATTGTGAAGTCACGGCGGTTTTGGTCATCTGCTAAAGAACCATTCTCTACAATTGGTTTGCGCGAATTTCTTTCGTAAGATTCTTTGCGTGCACCAACAAATTCAATTTCTAAATCATCAAAAACAAAAGCAGCAGTTCCAAAGTTTTTGTAATAAGCAACCTTTTTAACGCCGAGTTTATTTGCAACGTGTTCGGCCATTTCTAATCCGCTTCCTAAAACGACTACATCAATGTCCTTTGATGGTCTGTTCAATATTAAGTCGCGTACAAATCCACCAATAACAAATGCAGAAGTACTTTTTTCTGCAGCTACTTCGCTAATGGTAGTAAATATTTGATGCGCTATGTGTTCTTTTAAATTCAATTTATTTTCTAATTATTGTGACTTCGCTATCTGCTCCTATTTGAATGATTTGAGAGGGTGGTTGCTTGTCATTTTTAAGTGGCAAATTTACAATATAATCAACATTATCTTTAATCTCTGCGGGCAATTTGTTAATGTCGTTAACGTATGTCTGGTTTGATATATTAGCTGAAGTCGAAACTAAGCCATGCTTTAATTTTTGTATCAATTGCGAACAAAAAGGATCTTTGGTAATTCTGACAGCAATACTGTTGTCTGCCCCTAATACTTTTTGCGACACATATTGTCCATGCGGATAAACAATTGTTAGCGGTCTTTCAGCATAGTCAATCAAATCATAACAGACATCTGGAATTTCCTTTACATACCGTTGCAAAAGTCCTTCATTGTTTACCAGTACAATTAAACTTTTATTTGCAGCTCGTTTTTTGATGTTCAAAAGCTTATCAAGCGCATCCTCATTTTTAGGATCGCAGCCTAAGCCCCAAATTGTATCTGTAGGATAGAGAATAACTCCCCCATCTCTAATAACATCTACCGCTTTTTGAATTTCTTCTTTCACCGTACAAAATTAGTTAAATTTTCACCTATGGTTTCATTTGCGTGCATAAAAAAACGCTCATCCTAATTGTAAGGATGAGCGTCAATATTTTGATTAATTCGTTGCTTACTTAACGACGAATTTTTCAGTTCTTGTTGCACTTCCTTTAATCGCTTGAACGAAGTAAACTCCTCTGTTTAGGTCTGAAACGTCAACCTTAATTTGAGTTCCAGGATTGTTATAAGTTGAAACAACTTGTCCTAAAGAGTTTAAAATTGTCAATGACTCTGTTCCTTCAACAGTTGAAATTGTTGCAAAGTTTCCAGTTGTTGGGTTTGGATAAACAGACAAATCTAATTTTTCATTTGTAGTTTCTTCGATTCCAACCATGTCAGTAATATTGTCAATTGAATAAACAGCAGTAAATCCAAAATCTCCACCAGCACCTAATTCAGCTAAAACACTACCGTGAATGAATATAGGCATGTTGTCAGCAGCTAAATCATAATAAACATAGCTCTCACGAGTAATAATTGCAGGAGAACCTAAAATGATTCCTTCAGAAACTTCAATTGTATGTACTCTAATTACATCTGTATATGAAGAAGTTCCAACAATTAATGTTCCAGTTCCATCAGCTGTAACAGTTGCAGACCCTTCAATAGCAACATCACCAGCTAATGGTAAAGTAGCAGTTCCTTGGATGTCATCATCATAAGTCATTCCCAATGTCATTGGAAATTTGTAAGAGATTAGTGGATTGATATCATATTTAATAATGAAATCATTTGATAATTCTTGGAATACGAATCCATGAACGATCACTTCACTTGCTCCAGGATCATTTGTAAAAAATGTATGGATACTGTTTTCGAAGTTTTCAGCATAAGTTGCATCAGGGAAATCATCTCCAAAGTCACTAGTTTCTCCAGGTATTACACTGTTAATGTTTGGAGTAATACCGTATCCTCCAATGCTATTATAGTCCCAAGTTACTCCAGCTCCGGTAACATCAGCGTACGCAGTTGCGTTACTGTCAAGCACATAATATGTTTGTGAATCACCACTCGAAAGCGTATCCGAAAGGTTAATTGTTTGCGCATTTCCATAAAATCCCGCAGAAATTACCATTAAAAGTAAAGGTGTTTTCATAAATTTCGTTTTAAATTTGTCAAAATTTTTGATTTGATAAGTTCAAATCTACAATTTGTTAACGAAACAATAGACAATTAGGTTGGTAAGATTTAAAAAAATTTCTCGATTTCTTCTTATAGGGTTGACAATGGTCTCTGCATTTTTTCTCTATAATGTCCAAAATATTGGGTTTGATTATGACTTTGAGGCGTTTTTTGCTGACAATGATCCAGCCACAGAATTCCTAGCAGAGCATAGAGAACGATTTGAGACTGATAATGATTTTGTTTTTATTGCCTTAGAAAACGCAGGATCTGTATTTGATCAAGACTTTTTAAAGAAGACAAGTCGATTTGTTGATGCGCTGGCTGAGGATAGTTTAATTGAATCAGTGCAGAGTTTAACGCACATGGATGATTATGTTAAGGCATCCTTTTCTCCAAAAATATTTAAGCGCCCTTATTTAAATATTGAAGACCCGTCTCAATATGCGGCAGATTCTACACGGATTTTTGAAAGACCAGAATTAGCAGGTTTAATGATTCGGAAAGATGCTCAGGCATTAATGATTTTAATAAAACACAGGCCGTATTTGTCGAAGGCAGATTGTGATGTGCTAAAAGCAAGCATTGATGATTTGTTAGCAGATTTTGAATATACTGACTATAAATATGCGGGCAGAGCAATAGGTTTAGGGTTTTATATTGAAGCAATGCAGTTTGAAACTATATTGTTTATTGGACTTTCATTTGTGCTTATAATTATCTTTTTGGTATTCATGTTCCGATCTGTTTGGGGAGTACTTGTTCCTTTAGCTATTGTTTCAACATCTATGTTGTGGATAGTTGGGTTTATGGGCACCATTGGACAGCCAATTAATCTGGTTTTGACCGTATTGCCTTCGATCATATTTGTGGTGGCCATGTCGGATGTTATTCACTTAGTGACAAAGTATTTTGATGAATTACGATTGGGGAAAGATAAACTGGCTGCTGTAAAAGTGGCGTATAAGGAAATAGGTTTTGCAACTTTATTAACTTCTATAACAACTGCAATTGGTTTTTTAACGCTGTTAACAGTGGGAATGAAGCCTATACATGATTTTGGGATTTTTATTGCCTTAGGGGTAATGATTGCTTTTTTCTTGGCATATACTATGTTGCCAGCAATGCTAATTTTATCAAAACCACCGAAAATTGTAGAAACAAGCTTTACAAAAAATACGTGGTATCCAATTTTGCACCGAAGTTTAGCCTGGGTTTTTGGAAATTATAAAAAAATTATTGTTGCATTTATTGCTGTGCTTGCAATTAGCATTGTTGGAACAATGAAGGTTGAAAGCAACTATTTTTTATTAGAAGATTTAAAGGAGAGCAGTAAATTGAGACAGGACTATAAGTACTTTGATGAAGAGTTTATGGGGCTACGGCCGTTTGAGTTGTCACTTAAAGTTGAAAATGAAGGCAGCTCTATGTATGATTATGAAGTCCTATCTGAGTTGAACAAATTGGATAGCTTTTTAGTGGAAGACTATGGACTTAAGCAATGTGCGTCTATTGTTCAAATATTAAAAATTGCAAATAGAACGGAGCATGGCGGAAATGCTGATTATTATTCATTTCCAGAGGAGAAGGATGCGGAAAGTTATATTAAACGTTTTGAAAAGTATGACAAAACAGGCATGTTGCGCTTATTTGTAGATTCTACTTATCAATATGCCCGTTTTTCTAGTACATTGGGTGATATAGGGTTGTATGCTGTAAATGAAAAAACTGAAAGATTTGAGCAGTTTTTTGAAACTGAAATGAATTCAGAGTTATTGTCCTATGAGTTTACAGGAACGGGTTATTTACTGGATAGAAATATGAGTAGTTTATCCATGAATTTGACACGCGGCTTATTGCTTGCCGTTCTTATTGTTTCGTTAATAATGGGCTTTTTATATCGCTCAGTAAAGATTGTATTGATTGCTTTAATTCCAAATGTATTGCCTTTGATAATGCTTGCGGCAATTTTAGGGTTTACAGGAATTCAGTTGAAAGTATCCACGGCTATTATTTTTACAATTTCCTTTGGAATTGCGGTGGATGATACCATTCATTTCATGAGTAAATTAAAGATTGAATTGAATAAGGGGAAACCATTTTTATACGCTTTAAAAAGGACTTATATGTCAACAGGACGAGCGATTATATTAACGACTTTAATTCTATGTTCTGGCTTTTTACTACTGATGTTCTCTGATTTTATGGGAACATTCTACGTAGGGCTGTTAATTAGCTGTACGTTGCTGTTTGCTCTGGTTGCAGATTTGTTTTTCCTTCCTGTGTTATTGATGATTTTTTACCGAAAAAATGATCAAGTAAAAACTAGTAAGAAGCTTCCAACAACTGAGGATCTAAAGACTTCATAAGTCTTGTAATTGGGTATTTATTATTTGACTGCTCGTAATTAGGAGATTTTTTATAGAGATAATACAGTTGAGCAAAAGAGTTGTTGGCAAAAGCGGTATCATTTGCTTTCTTTAACTCAAAGTCTGTTCGTAATCCAGCGTCAGCATCTAACATATCTGCAGCTTCATCTTCAAATACATAGGCCGAAAACCACTCCTTTTGTTGTAACACAGCATCAAAATAATTCCACGCAAAATAGCTATCTGGCGCATGAGGTTCTAATGTTTCAATAATAAAACGAATGTTTTCATTTTTAACAGGAATCACAAAATCGCCTTTTCTGTAAGTCATGTTTTGTTTTATTGAGTTTACTTTAATTTTTGAGTGTAAGTAATGCCCTTCGTAAGGGGATTGTGTGGTCTCATAATCCAAAATTTCATACATTTCTACAATGAGAGATGTTTCATTTTTGAATTGATAAACGGGTATATTATTGGCTCGTAAAAGGTCTATAATATTGTCCCAAGCTTGCGGAATGATATAATACTCTGGCGCCGTAACATAAGAAGTTGGAATGTAGGTATTGAAATATCGAATATGTTTTTTATAGGGCATTTCGCGGTTATAAAATAAGCGATCGACACCAGTTACCTTACTCTTTTTGTATTGCGCCGTATAACCTAAAAACGGAATCGTATCGAACTGCGTAGTGTTTAAAATCCAATTGAGTGCAAATTCTTTTTTCTCAATTAATGCTTTTCGCGCTTTATTACGAACCTCTGTTAGTTCTGCATGATTATTGTCTACATAAGATATCATTTCACTCAGAAAAAGATAAGTTGATTTTACTCGTTCATCATAAGTCTTTAGCATGTGTGCTTCTGTCACATAACTAATAGTATTAAAAAGGTTCGTATAACCTGTTGAGTAACGCGGTGTTTCTAAATAGTCTTTAATTCCGTCGTCAGGTGTTTTGCTTAATGGGTGAACATATGGAGACATTGGGTAGTTGCCTTCTTCCATTTTATCGAATAAATAGGGATTGAGTTTATCTTTTGTATAAGCAGCTAACTCAGGATTCATTTTGTTTAATTGACTGGTGATTAACGTCATTGTGTGTTGATAATCTGCGCCATTTGAAGTGTGTGTGTCAATGAAGATAGAAGGTTTTAAATAATGGAATATTTTATAAAAAGCCAAGGTGTTTTTACTGTCTGCTTTGATGAAATCACGGTTTAAGTCTAAATTTTTGGAATTTCCTCTAAATCCATATTCTGAGGGGCCGTTTTGATTTGCACGGCTACAACAATTTCTGTTGTGCGCACCACCAACATTGTAGATTGGTATAATGGCAATAATTACATTTTTAGGAAGCCCACCTTCTAATAAATCTTGTGCCAACTTAATAGAGGCATCAACACCACAAGGCTCGCCAGGATGAATCGCATTATTAATGAGGATTACATTTTTGGATTCAATTTCCGCGGCGGTGAATAAACCGCTTTCATTCATTATAAAAAGTGGAATGGGAATACCGTAGTCTGATGAACCAAATTGTTGAAACTGACATTTGGTTGGATATTTTTCGGCCATGTTTTTATATACTCTAAAAGCAGAAGCAAATGTGTGCGTTTCGTTAATTTGATAAGGGGCAGGGGTTTGAGCAAAGTTAATTCCTGTAATTAAACAAAAAACGAGTACACAAAGTGTACTTTTAAAGTGAGAGAAAATATCCATATTGAAATTATAAGTGGATAAAGGTATGCAAAATATTAGGATGCTTAACGGATGCTTAACGGATGGTTTTAGTTTGAGAATAGCGCAATAAAAAAGGGAAGAGCAACCAATCATGCTCTTCCCTTGGGTTAACGTAGATTACTCTACTTTTTTAGTTAATATTGGTTTTGTTTCTAGTTACATTAAATCCTACACTGATTCCGGCCATTCCACCGCCTTTTTGAGATGAATAGTAAACGTTTACTGGAATATTTAGAGCGCCTGATTGAAAAGTGCGTCCAATTGCCATAATCCAACGCGTATTAAAATCTAAACGACCTCTAGTATCTAAATTTCGAGTGAATTCATATCCATAAGTATAAGGAGCGTTTTCTGCAAATTCAGATGCTTCATACTCTGATTGTGACCAGTATCTAGGTGCTGACTCACCCAGTAAATTCTTGCCTTCTTCCGTAAAGAATCCAACGGATGTTTTAGTAACTCCGAATGATGGTCCAAAAGCAAATTCCCATCCTTGTTTTCCAAATCGAAACCCGTTTAAAAGTGAAAAGCTCGGTATAAATTTCCCCTGCTCTAATCCTGTAAAGTTGATTAATCCTTCGAATAGTGCAGAGAAATTTTCTGTTCCTACGTATTGTCCTTCAAATTGATATCCAAGATTTGATACGATTGGAGATATTTCTAATCCTCCTTGTGATTCTGGTCTTATTGCAAATTCGTTTAAAGTTCCTACAGTATAAGCGACACCCATTCTTGGGCCACGGTTACTAACTTTTCCAACATTGTTAGATGTAATTACTTCATTGTTGAATGATAATTGTTTTTTCAGGATAGGGTCAACAGCGATTTCATGCATTTCTTTAATTACTATTCCGATCATTCGTTGTAACTCGGCTTCTTGATTGTCAAATTCAGACGTATGTGTTTTAACGATTGACTTACTTTTAATATCGACTAGTTTTAGGGTAATAACAATTTTGTTTCCTAATCCGTCAATATTTCCTGAAAGAATGTAATCAACATTTAACTTTTCGCCGTATTCAACTAAACAAGACTTTCCAAAACATGATTGATATTCAGTATAATTTTCAATTTCTTGCATGTCGAAACGATCTAATACTTGATATTTTTCAAGTTTGACTAATTCTAGTCGGGCAATTGTAGAAGCTGTTTCTGTTTCTGCAAAGATTCCAAAGGTTTTTATTGGGCCAACACCAATTGATGAGGCAAAACTGCTTCCGGTAATTAGAAGTAGGGCTATGATTATTGTGGTTTTAATAGTTTTCATAATGTTTATTTTAAAGTGCAATTAATAATGTTGCGAATGCTACAACTTGTACCATTGATCCAAGTACTGTTCCTCCTACAGTAGAAAAGAACTTTTTGCCTTTCATTGTTTTTTTAGTACTGGTTTTTAATTTTTCTTTATTCACGTTGGTGTAAGTCGAATCTGAACTTATCTCTGATTCAATGCTTTTTTCTTGTTTTGAATCAATCAAGACATAAGGGATATCAGGAACAATACCGAATACATTTAGAAATAGTCCAGTTGCAAATCCAACTGCAAAATCATTTCCGTTTTTATATTCACTAGCGGCTTTTTCTTGTGCCTCATCAATTAACATTGATTCGTTTACAGCAGGTTGATTTCTTTCGAATACCACTACAGTTGTGCTAACCGAGTCTGTTTTTGTCTGGTTATTGTTGCTTTGAACGGAGTCTTTCTTTTCAACCTCTTTTGTTTGATTGCCCCAAGGGTTTTCTTTGTTTTTGTTTTCCCAAGGATTTTCTTGTGCATAAACAGCCGAAGATAAAAACAGTATTATGAATAAAGCTTTCATGACGTTCTAGTTAATATTTGATTTACTTTTTGTTACGTTAAACCCTATACTAGTTCCTATTGAACCACCGAATTTATTGTATGAGTAGTAGACATTAAAAGGGATATTTAGTGCACCAGCTTTAAAGGTTCTTCCTACAGCCATTAACCAGTTCGTATTAATTTTTACATCTCCTCGTTTGTCCAAATTATCTGTAAATTCATAGCCTTCACTCTCCAAAATGTCATTGGTGTATCCTTGGTTATAAAAGTCACTTCTTGACCAATATCGGCCTTGTTCTCTGCCAAAAAGGTTTTTACCTTGTTCAGAGAAAAAACCTTGAGATTCTCTTCTGAAGCCAAAGCTTGGTCCAAAAGCAAATTCCCAACCTTGAGTTCCGAATCTGAAGCCGTTTAAAATACTAAGGCTTGGTAAAAATTGTCCTTGTTCCATTCCGCTGACGTTAAAAATTACTTCTGCTAAAGCTGAGAAATTTTCCGTTCCAATATATTGGCCTTCGAACTGATAACCTAGGTTAGTTGTAACAGGTTGAATGTTTAATCCGCCTTGTGTTTCGCTTCTTCTAAAAAAGTCATAAAGATCACTTTCGTGCAAAAATGAAATTCCCATTCTTGGGCCTGAGTTGTTCATTTTGCCCACGTTATTAGAGATGATTACCTCATTTTTGAATGCAAGGCGCTTTTTTGTTTCTTCATTTGGTTGAATGTCATGCATTTCTTGTAAAATGATACCTAACATTCTTTGTAACTCAATTTCCTGATTGTCGAATTCCATTGAGCGTGAATCTTTAATTGTTTTGGTTTTAACGTCTATCAGTTTAATACTGATTACAATTTTATTTCCTAAACCGTCGGCTGATCCAGACAATACCATTGGTACGTTTAGTTTTTCTCCAATTTCAACTAGACAATTTTTGCCGTAGCAATTGTCCATTTCGTTTTCTGTTAATACTTCATCCATGTCTGATTCATCCATTACTACATACTTGTTAGTTTTGATTAGTTCAAGTCGTGCAAGTTTTGCAACTATTTTTGGTGTTGCATGTAATCCTGTTGTACTAAAATCTGAGACTGCTATAGTTTGAGCGTTTGTTTTTGTAAAGCTCAATCCCATTATTAGTAGCGTTATAAAAAGTTTAATTTTCATGATTGGTGTTTTAATTATTACACTACAAATCTACATTGGGAATGGCCGGATTTATAATTGAAAAACGCAGGACTTTTTCGTTGTTTGCGATATTCGCAAATAGTGGTTAACGAATGAATATTACTATTTAGATGAAAATGGGAAGCAGATTTAAGTCATGTGTTTATTACTTAAATTATTTGTGCGGCTTCTCTAATACCTTCTTTTAATTATTGCAGTGCACTAATTTTTTCACCACTTAAATTTGATCTCTGTATTAATCATTTGCTTTAAGGTTTGTCGACAAAATTACTACTAACTCAAATTGAAACAAGACTAAAGTATAATTCAAAAAAAATCTCCATTCCTGACGAAAAAGGTCAGGATCGTATTTTTTTTGAATGTCTTGTTTCTGCTTTCGTTAGCACTTCTGTGGTTTCCAAATTAAAACAAACAATTATGAAAGTACAGAGAGAGTTAACAATGTTAAATGTATTAATAAAGGGTACAGGAGTGTTCAATTCAATAGAATTGTTAATGAAGGTGTTAAAGGACTATCAAAGGTTATTGAAATCGAAAGAACATTGTTATTTAATACAACAAGAATTTGAAATTATTCAGGCAAAGATATATTGTTTGCAAGAGCAATTAGATTGGGTAATTGAGCAGTCAGAAGAATGGGAGAGAAGCAATTGAAATTGATCTTTCACAAGTTTTTAAACAAAAAAAGGGCCGTCCTGGAGGACAGCCCTAGTGTTTTTTGAGACGGGTTTATCTTTATCTCAGTACATTTACTGTACCTCTAAATTCTAATCTTTTGTCGGTTGTTCCTTCTTTTGCTTGAACAACCCAAACGTAGGTTCCTTCTTGTGCTATGTCAGAACCATAAGTTCCGTACCATACGGCAGAGGCATCAAATGATTCCCAAACGATTTCTCCCCAACGGTTATATATTTGACAGTTGAAATCATAAATATCAATACCATCTATATAAACACTCCATCCTTCGTTGAATTGATCACCATCAGGTGTGAAAGCATTAGGTGCGTATATGATTACATCAGTTAAAATGTTAACAGTATGAACTTTGGTGCTGTAGCATCCGTATTCATTTGTCACGGTTAATTCAACCTCATAATCAGCAGGGACGCCTTCTGGATACAATACAGTTGGTGTTTCTTCAGTTGAAGTTGAAGGAGTACCTTCAGGCATGCTCCATTCGTATGTATGACCTGTACTTAAATCAGAAGGTGTTAACTTGATTTTAGTATTAAAAATTGTAGTTGGATTAGGGTTAATAAAGAAATCAAAATGTGGTACATCAACGATTTCGAAATAATCAACTGCAGTTACTTCATTTACACATCCCCACTCGTTGGTCACTTCTAGAGTAATATCATAAAATCCAACTTCTGTAAATTCATATGCTACATCATCTAAATCTGTATATGTAGATCCGTTAATTGTCCAAACAGGAATATCTGATGGTACAACTGTGGCTTCAAATAGTGCAGTGGAAGGGTTACATCCAGCTGTAATATCAGAAGTAAATATTGGAACTGGAACAGGGTGAATAATTGTTTGAGTACAAATTGTAACAGGTGTAGTTTCACAACCATCATCAACTGTAACGCAATAAACAGTGTTTACTTCAGGTGTTGTTGAAATGCTACTAGCCAGATCAACCATTGCTGTTCCATTTTCCGTCCATGTGTAAGTGTATGCTCCATCACCTCCCGTTGCAACTACTGTTGCTCCAGAACCAAATGTTGGACATATTGAATCATTTTCAGAAATTACCAAGGTAATTGGATCGCGAAGAGTGATTTCAATAGTTTCCATGATAGATACGCAATCAAATTCATTTGTTGCTGTTACTGTAACTAAATATGGTGAATCCACAGGAGAGACAGTTTGTGTACCTGTATCATCTGCGCCAGGGATACTCCAATCGTATGTGAATGATGTTCCTCCAGTTGCAGAAGCCGTAACAGTTGCAGTACCGTTTTGACAAATCAATGTGTCGGAAGATACTGTAATAACCACTTCTTCTGGGTCAATTAATTCTATGTCACTTGTAAATTCACAGCCATATTCGTCTTTAGAAATAACTGTATATGTGCCAGCAGTTAAGCCTGTAAATGTATCTGATAGCTGCCATGTTACTCCACCGTCAATACTGTATTCTGCCGTTGGTAGCGTTCCTATGCCAGTTACCGTAATGGTTCCGTCTGCAGCACCAAAGCATAAAGGATCTGTTGCTGCCAATTCATGTTCAGCTTCAGAGAATAGTAGTGTAATTGTGTCACTTTGATCAGGACAGTAACCAGTAACATCTTCAGTGTATAAAACAAAATCATATGTTCCAGGCATGCTTACAATAACTCCTGTAATTAATTCATCATCATCAGGTGCGTAAGCAATTAATGGAGTTCCTACTCCATCAAAGTCATCCATTTCCCAATCTAATGTCACATCTATTTCTGGAATGTCTAATGTGGCAGGGAAAACGTAAGGTTCCCCAAGATCGTGGCAAGTTGTATCATCTAAACCAGCAAAAGGATTTGCAGGATGTACTACATAAACGTTGATTGGAACAAACCAAGTACTATCAGGAGATGTAATTTCGCAAATATATTCAGTTGTAACAGTCGGCCAAACTTCAACAGTTGGTCCAGCAGTAGCATCAGCGATATCAATATCTGGTGTCCAACTATAAGTAATTGGTCCTGGAGGCATTGTTCCTAAATCAATTTCAACCGAATCTCCCTCGCAAATTGTAGGGTCGCAAGTTCCAACAACTACAATATAATCTTCTGTTTCTCCATAAGTCTGATTGTCGCATGGGTTAATTCCTGCACCAGCAGATGCATATTTACATCTAACACGCATGTTGTAAGAGCCAGGTGCTGCATCTAAAGGAATTGTGAAGGAACCTGTATAAACACCATCTCCAAAATCAGGAGAGGCATAAACTTTTTCTAAGGCAGCAAAGACATCATCTTGATTCCAATCAATCCAAATGGCAAAACCTTGATCAAATGAGGCAACTTCACATTGTACATTTGTTTCAATTGTTTCACCAGCACAACCGTGTACTTCTAAACCTGTGTACCAATAGTTGTTAGGAAGTAGACAACAGTCAGTATCCATATTCGTAATGTCAGTAATTCCACCGACTGTCCAAAAGTTATCAATTAAATCTTCTGTGATTGCACCGCCACCAGTGAAACAAACCGTTCCATAAGTGGGTATGCATACTTGTGCTTGAGAATTAAATGGGGCCGCAGTTATTAACCCTATAACTGCAATTAATTTAAATATAGATCTCATCTTCATTGTCTTAATATGCCTAAAAATCAAATTTACTCTTTTAAAAGTTAAAATTTACATTCGATTAACCGAATCTTAACAATTTAATAAACGCAGTGATTTGACCGTGGTTGCTTAAAATGTAGGGTAATTTCGACAAACACCCAGAAATTGGGGCTAAAAGGATTTAGACATGAAATTAGGCTTCCAATATTGAGCTTATATTATGCGGATTTTTTAGGTTTTCCAACCTTGTCTAAAACGATAATTATGGCAATACCGATCAATGCCAATGCAATACTAACCCATAAGAAATGCTCTTCAGGTAGAGTCCAGTTGTATTTTGCATTAAAAGCGCTTGCTGCTTCAGGGTATGAACCAGGAGATATATTTTGTTCTACTAATGGTACAAGTACTTCATCAGGTTCTCCTTGATGTTTAAAATGAGGTTCAATGATTCTTTTCCAAGGCCAGATTTTATTTAAAGAGCCTATTAAGAAACCAGTTAAGATGGCTACTGTAAAATCATGAGCTTTTTTAAATAGCCAATTAAGGATACGAGAAAAACTAATTAATCCAACTAGACAACCGAGAACGAATACGCAGAGCATTATTCCATTACTGAAAACTAAGTCCCAATTGGACGCTTTTAATGCCTCAATTAAACCACTTACTGCGCCTAAAACGGTTGTGTAGGCACCCAATAATAATAAAATGAAACTTCCCGAAATTCCTGGTAGAATCATTGCGCATATTGCGATAGAACCGCAAATGAATATATAAAAAAGGTTGTTACTTTCTTGCGAAGGACTAATTGTGGTTATGAAATAAGCCGCAATTGTACCAATTACAACTCCTAGAATATTTTTAACATTCCATTGCTTTACACTTTTTCCGACTAGCCAGACTGAGGCAATAATCAGCCCAAAAAAGAAGGCCCATAAGTGAATTGGATAAGTTGCTAAAAGGTGCTTAATTAGTATAGAAAGAGATGCAATACTAATAATGATTCCAGTAAATAGGGCGAACAAAAAGCTGAAATTGCCTTCACGCCACATAGCCATAAACCCTTCTTTTTTCCAGGTTTTAAGCAAGCTTAATTTAAGACCACTTATGGTTTCAAGAAGTTCTTCGTAAATTCCAGTTATAAAAGCAATAGTTCCGCCCGAAACTCCCGGGACAACATCTGCAGCACCCATACCGATACCGCGGAGTGCAATTCCTATAAAGTTTTTTTTATCCTTTTTATCCATGATTACTCAGCAGTTTGCTTGAGCTGTTTTTCAACTTCTTCAGGTAAAAATTCAAAAAATGTATCTCCTCTTAATCCTAATCTTAAGCATTCTAGAGGAATCATTTCATTGGGTGCAATATTTCCTAAGTTCACGTTTGGTCCAAATAACCTAATAAACCAAACCTGCTGTGTTTTTTTAGGAGCTTCCCAAAGAATTTGATTCGGGTCTATTTTTGCAATGATTTTGTTAATGAGGTAGGTGTGTGCTGTTCCGTTTGGTCTGAACACTCCAACGGTTCCACTTTCACGTCCTTCAGCAATAACCTTCCACGAACCTGCTTCAAGCTCAGTGCTCATCATTTTTATCCATTTCGCAGGACTAATAATTATCCCTTCGTCTTTTGACCCAACCTCAGACATTACTGTACGATCTTTAGCCAATTCAGAAATGTATTTCAATTTTTCAGCATGCGGTATTATGATTGAACCATCTGATACTTCACAAAGGTCAAGATCATACTTGTCAATTACTCTTCTGAACTCATCAAAAGAGTTTCTAGCAATAAAAAGTTCGAATAATGTACCTCCAAAATACGGGCGGATGCCAGCACTTTTGTATAATTTTATTTTTTCTTCGAGGTTTTTTGTCACAAATGCCGTTCCGAATCCGAATTTAGCTATATCAGTAAATTCGCCACTTGCATCTATAAAATTTTCAACCTCTCTAAGGCTCATGCCTTTGTCCATCATCATTGTAACTCCAGCTTCTCTGGGTTTTTCCGGTCGTTCCGGAATGTGGGATAGTTCAAAATTTCTACTCATTGTCGGTTTCAATTATCTGCAAAAATTCAGGTATGAATTCTGCTTCAGGTAGGTACAAAAATAAGGTTTTTGTTGAACCTTTGTCGATTAAATATTCTTTCTTAAAATGGAGCAAGGCTTCTGTCTTTTGGCCAAGTTTCCAAAATACGGTTGTAAGCATTATTCTTACTTGAGGTTCTAGCTGTGCTAAATTCTCTAAACTCAGCAAAAACTCGAGTGCTTCATTTAAGCTAAATTCAGATTTGATTCTGGCCAGCAGAACGATAGCGTCACTATAATTAGGATCAAGTTGAACAGCTCTTTCTAATTCTGTTTCAGCTTCGGTGAAGCGATCAGCTTTATACAAAGCTTCTCCAAGCACTAATCTATAATTAGAATTTTCTGGCTGTAATTGAACTGCTTGCTGAATGAAGTTAATCGCTTCAGTTGTTTCTCCTTTTAATTCTAAAATTATTCCAGTGCCCAACCAAGGTTCTGCTAGGTCAGGATTAATTTCTCTACTTTTTTGATAGCACTCTATAGCTTGTTCGTAACGCTCTAAGCGTTCGTAGGCTTCGCCTAAATAACTTAGTGTTAAAGCGTCATTAGCATCAATTACGGCACATTTTTGGTATGACGTTAATGCTTTTTCATAATCTTGAATTTGCATATAAACATTGCCCATGTTAAAGTGCGCAGATGCAAAATCGTCATTAATGATGGTAGAGTAATCATATGCCCACAGTGCCTTTTCGATATTGTTTTTGAGGAAGTAAATGTTTCCTAAATTATACCAGGCGGTGAAGGAGTATGGATTATTATTAATGTACTTGTTATAATATTCAATACACTTATCAAAATTGCCAGTACGCTCGTAGCAATAGGCAATTTCATAAATGGCTGCCTCATTGTCGGGGCTTTTTTTCAATATGTCTTCTAAAACTTTAATGGCTTTAGAATAGTTATGCATGCTTTCATGCTCCATTGCCAAGTCGAAACGAATTTCTTCAAGTTCTTCGGCGTAATTGAGTTCTTGAGCAATCTCAATAGCCTTTTCAAAGTACTTTACGGCTTTTGCATGATCACGGAGCTGGCTAAATACGCTCGCTTTCGTTATGAAAATTTCAGGATTATACGGCTCCAGTTTTTCTAATTCCTGTAGAATAAGTAAACTTTCTTTCAATTGACCGGTTGTGGACAATATTTGCGCCTTCCTTAAATCAAATACAATATTAGAAGGATGCTGTTTTTTTGCAAAATCAGCTGCTTTTAATCCTTTCTTTAGTTGATTATTAATAATGAAATGCTCAATTATTTGCTCCAGAATTTCACTGTCAAAATAGTACGCGTTTTGCGTTTCGATCATTTCTTCGAAGCGTTTTAGCTCCGTATTGAACTGATCATCAAACAATCCATCATTATCTTCATTATCCTCTTCATCAAACATAGAAATCTATTTACGCGTTAAACAAAAATAAAATTATCCTAGGCTGCAATCTCATTAATGGGGTAATGTTATTAACAAGCTTTTGAACAATTTATTATTTTCCAGCGCGTTTTCTTTCGTTCTCTTTCAAGATTGTTTTTCTAATTCTGATGTTTTCAGGAGTAAGCTCTACGTATTCATCTTCTTGAATATATTCTAAAGCTTCTTCTAAAGAGAATGTAACTGGTGGAGCAATTTTCACTTTGTCATCCGCTCCAGAAGAACGCATATTTGACATTTTTTTGGTTTTAGTAACGTTAATTACCAAGTCACCTGCTCTTGTATTTTCTCCAATTACTTGTCCTTCATAAATATCTACATTTGGATGAATGAAGAATTTACCACGTTCTTGTAGGTTCGATAATGAATAAGGGATACTTGTTCCTTTCTCCATAGAAATTAAAGAACCATTTTGTCTTCCAGGGATCTCACCTTTATATGGAGCGTATTCAACAAATCGGTGTGTCACAATGGCTTCACCAGCAGTTTGTGTCATAAGTTGTGTACGCAAGCCAATTAGCCCTCTTGAAGGGATTGAGAATTTACAAATCATTCTCTCTCCTTTAGGTTCCATACTAACCATTTCTCCTTTACGTTTCGTCACGGCATCAATAGCTGTTCCAGAATACGTTTCAGGAAGGTCAATAGTTAAGTCTTCGATTGGTTCACTTTTAACTCCGTCAATTTCTTTAATAATTACACGAGGTTGTCCAACTTGAACTTCGAATCCTTCTCTTCTCATGGTTTCTAATAATACAGACAAGTGCATTACACCACGTCCGTATACATTCCATTTATCAGCCGACCCTGTTGTGTCAACTTTTAAAGCTAAGTTTTTCTCTAATTCTTTTTGTAAACGGTCATGAATATGACGAGAAGTTACAAATTTACCTTCTTTACCAAAGAAAGGTGAATCGTTAATACTGAAAAGCATGCTCATTGTTGGCTCATCAATAGAAATTGCCTCTAACGGCTCAGGATTTTCAAAATCACAAATTGTATCTCCAATTTCGAAACCATCAATTCCTGTTATGGCGCAAATGTCACCTGTTTGAACAGAATCAACTTTACGTTTTTCAATTCCTTCAAATACAAAAACTTCTTTTACACGCGATTTAACTATTGAGCCGTCTCGTTTTCCTAGGCTAACTTGTTGGTTAGGCACAATGCTACCTCTAGTTAGTCTACCAATAGCGATTCGTCCAACGAAAGAAGAATAATCCAATGAAGTAATTAACATTTGAGTTGTTCCTTCATCAAATTTCTTTGGTGGGAAATAGTTTAAAATTTCATCTAGTAATGGCGTTACAGAGTCCGTTGGTTTTTGCCAATCAGTACTCATCCAGCCATTTTTAGCAGAACCATAAATAGTTGCAAAGTCTAATTGATCTTCTGTTGCATCCAATTCAAACATTAAATCAAACACTTTCTCATGAACTTCGTCAGGAGTACAGTTTTCTTTATCTACTTTATTGACAACTAAAAGTGGTTTTAAGCCAAGTTCTAGTGCTTTTTGCAATACGAATCGAGTTTGAGGCATTGGGCCTTCAAATGCATCTACTAATAGACAAACACCATCAGCCATGTTTAATACACGCTCAACCTCTCCACCGAAGTCGGAGTGACCAGGAGTATCAATGATGTTAATCTTAGTTCCCTTATAGGAAACAGATACGTTTTTTGAAGTAATGGTAATTCCTCTTTCTTTTTCAAGGTCATTACTATCCATTATCAATTCACCATCACTTTTAATTGGCGCTGCACCTGATTCAATCATTCTATCTACCAAGGTTGTTTTACCGTGGTCAACGTGTGCGATAATTGCTATATTTCTTATTTCCATTATAAACGTGTAATCTTATTATTCTAATTTCTATATGATCTTCTTCGGCTACTTCTGTTGCCATCATTTCTTTTTGAGCGATCTCCGCCGCCACTTCTGCGAGCGTATGATTTTTTGTTTCCACCGCTATTACCGCCCTTGTTCTCATCACGGTTTTTGGTTTTTTCAACATTCATTACGTTTCCTTCAAAATCAACGCCTTGCATTTTTCGAAGAATTGTTTCCGTTTCTTTTTTATCGGCATCAAAGAATGAGAATGAATCTAAAATGTCAATTTTACCAATATCGCCTTTACTTACACCTGTATTGTCGCAAAGTAAACGTAATAATGCTCCATGGTTGAAACCGTCTTTTCTTCCTAACCCAACGAAGAAACGTTGTTTATTCGAATCATTTCTGTCACGGCGATCACGATCTCTTCCACCTCTTTTTCTTGAACCATAATCATCTCGATCATTTTTGCCAGATCTTTCATTGGCATTTAAATCTCTAGAGTTTTCATAGTAGCTTAAAAATTTATTGAATTCTGTTGCTACAAAGCGTTTGATTAAATCTTCTTTAGAATAGTCTTCCAACTTTTCCATTAACATTGGCATGTATTTTTCAATACGGCTAGCATCAACTTCAGCTTCTGTGATTCCGCTGATCATGCTCATTAATTGCGTTTCAACAATTTGAGAAGATGAAGGCACTTTTTTCAAATCAAATTGAGATTTGATAATTCGTTCAATGCTTTTGATTTTACGACCTTCTTTTGTATTGATTAACGCAATAGAAGTTCCTTTTTTACCAGCACGTGCAGTACGTCCACTTCGGTGCGTATAATTCTCAACATCTTCAGGTAATTGATAATGAATTACGTGTGTAATATCATCAACATCAATTCCACGTGCGGCTACATCTGTAGCTACAAGAATTTGAAGTGTTTTTGTTCTGAATTTTTGCATTACGCGGTCACGTTGTGCTTGTGATAAATCACCATGTAACGGTTCTGCGTTGTAACCTCCAGCCATTAGTTTATCAGCAACAGCTGCTGTATCTCTTCTAGTTCTGCAAAAAATCAATCCGTAAATATTAGGATTAAAATCAATTACACTTTTAAGAGCTTGAAAACGGTCACGTTCTTTCACTACGTAATAGTGATGCTCAATGTTTTTATTAGTTTCGTTTTTACCACCCACAGTGATTTCAAACGGATCTTCCATATAGTTCTTAGCAATTCTTGCCACTTCTTTAGGCATTGTTGCAGAGAATAACCAAACGTTTTTGTAGTCTGGTGTTTTTTCAAGAATAGAATCAATATCTTCTTTGAATCCCATGTTAAGCATTTCGTCTGCCTCATCAAGGATTACTGCTTCTACTTCTCCTAATCTTATTTTCTTTCTATTAATCAAATCTAATAAACGACCTGGAGTTGCTACAATAATTTGTGCTCCACGCTCGATTTGTCGAATTTGCTTAACGATATCTGTACCACCATAAACAGGAACAACACTTAATCCTCTGATGTTTTTAGAGTATGCCACCAAATCTCTTGAGATTTGAATACATAATTCACGTGTTGGACAAATAACCAACCCTTGTGTGTTTTTAGAATCAGTTTCAATTTGATTTAAAAGAGGCAATCCAAAAGCAGCAGTTTTACCTGTACCTGTAGATGCTAAACCAATAAGGTCTCCCTGATTGTCTAATAAATATGGAATTGATTGTTGTTGAATAGGTGTAGGTGATTCGTACCCCATTTCTGTAATTGCTGAAAGAATTGATTCTTTCAGTCCTAGCTCATTGAACTTCATTTTCTCTTAATTTAGTTTTTACCTTTCGCTTAGTCTAGGTTCGAACTAAATTCTCAATTGTAACGACAATGAACCTCATACCAAGCATTTGCTTATTACGCAAAATTTTGTGCAAAGATACATCATTTTTTTTAATCGGTAGTTTTTCAAGTGAATTAAAGGGTTTTAAGCGTTAATTTCTGTTAAATAATGATTAAAGAGGTGTAGCGAATCAGCCATTTAGTGATAAATACGTACTTTTGCACCAATACTGAAAAAAATACCATGAAAAGTTTCGTATTCATCTCTTTGTTAATCACTACAGTATATAATGCTGCAGCCCAAGATTCATTTTTTGACCCTATAGATACCGTTGAGACTCCAACTGGAACCATGTTAATTTATGGAGATAGAACGTGGGCTTATTTGGGGGAAGAGAATTTTGAAGGAATCATGAATGCAAGAATTCATGAAATGGTTTGTGGCGACACAACTTATTCTTATAAATCTAAATGGACAAACGAGGATGTTATTACTTGCACGACTAATGATGTATCTTTATTGAAAGACACTTTATGGATGTGCGTATTAGATTCACTGCATAATAATTATGCTATACCATTTGACGGGGTTATGACTTCGAAGTATGGTTATAGAAGAGGAAGAAGACATAACGGTGTTGATATAGATTTGGAGACGGGTGATACAATTTATGCGGCATTTGATGGGAAAATACGTTATGCAAAATATCATGAGAACGGTTTTGGAAATTTAATTGTGATAAGACATTACAACGGGTTAGAAACGTATTATGCACACTGCTCAAAATTGATGGTTGCTCCTAATCAAGATGTGAAGGCCGGGGATCCTATAGGGCTTGGTGGAAATACAGGGCACTCTTCTGGTTCTCATTTGCATTTTGAGGTTCGTTTTTATGATAATCCAATTAATCCAGAGTTAATTTTCGATTTTAAAAAGAAAGCTGTAAAAGATAATTTATTGGTTCATAGCGGTGTTTTTCATCCAAATAGTGGATCGTCAAGAAGTAGTTCTTCATCTAGCTCTAGTTCTTCCAGTTCTTCAGTAAATAAGAATGCGAAGACACACCGTGTTAGAAGTGGAGAGAACTTATGGATTATTGCAAGAAAATATGGTACAACTGTTAATTCGCTTTGCAAGTTGAACAGTTTAACAGAAACTTCAGTAATTCATATTGGTCAAGTGATTCGTTTAAAATGATGCAGAAAAACCATCTTGTCATTTCAATTGACGGTGGAGGAATTCGCGGTATTATTCCGTTAATTATTCTAAAACAGATTCAGAGGCGATTGTCTGATGATCTTTTTTCAAAAAACATTTCGTGGTGGGGAACCTCGACAGGCGCATTGATTTCAGGTGCTATGTCTATTCAGGCTGGAAGTGCGTTTGAGTTGGCAGTACAAAATGTTTTAAACATGTATGAATTTAGATCCTCGGCGGCTGTTCATCCGCATGGAGTGTCAATTCCTACAAGGGCTTTAAATCAACTAATTCAGGCCAATTTTTCGAATCTACATTTAAATCAGTTTCCTAACTTGAATATTGTAGTTTCAAATGCAAATGATTTATCTCCAGTAATATTTAATGCTCAAAATAGTTGTCCGTTGGATGAAGCAATAGCAGCTAGTTGTGCTTTTCCTGGTGTTTTTCCAGCAGTGAAGATTAATAATGAATTATATGTAGATGGTTTTTTTAATGCGAAAAACCCAACTCAATTAGCGCAACGAAGCCAAACTTCTCATTCAGGTAAGATAACCTACTTAAGTTTGGGAACTGGAATAATGCGCGAAATAGATGCTGTGGAAGAGGAAGTGAAGAATGTGCATAAGCATATGAAAGGGTTGCAGTCTCAAGGAGAATTGAACTATTTCCGTTTTAATCCAAAGTTAGTTGCTGCAGTTGATTCTATGCAAAATACAAGTGCTAAAAATATCATAGCATTAAGAAAAGACGCATTGGATTATATTGCTGAAAATGAAGCCGAAATTCAGCGTTTTATTGACGCAATAAGTTAAACTTCAATTCCCATTAAACAAACGTCATCTAGTTGCTCGAGTTCTCCCATCCAGTCAAAGAAGGCACGTTTTAGTTCAGCCCTTTGTGCTTCAATATTTTTGTTTTGATTTGCAAGAATAAGATTTTTGAGCGCTTTATACTTGAATTTTTTGCCTTTTGGCCCTCCAAATTGATCAGCATATCCATCACTGATTAAATAGATGCGATCACCTTTTTCAAGATCTCCGTGGTGGTTTTTAAATGGGGCTTGATTTTCAAAATAACCAATAGGTTGTTTGTCACCTTTTATTTCAAACAAATTAAAATCGCCTAACTCAATATTGGGCTCAATCTCCAATCCATTAGCCACTAAATTTCCATTTGATTTATTTCGAACGACCCAAAGAGGGTTATGTGCACCAGCATATTGAAAGGATGTTTTGTCAGTTGATTGGTTTAGCGCTAATAAAGCAATGTCCATCCCATCTTTAATGATAGTACCAGATTCTGCATCCGTAAATGCTTCAAGTACTATTTCATTTGTTTGATTAAGAATATCACTTGGTTTAGTTAACCCGTGTTCTCTAACCGCACTGTTTAAAGCTCGAGTGCCCACTAAGCTTACCATTGCGCCAGGAACTCCATGGCCAGTACAATCTGCTACTGCCACAAAAGTTAAGTTTTTCTCGTTTAGAGAGCGTTCCGCCCAATAGAAGTCTCCAGAAACAATGTCTTTTGGTTTATAGAAAACAAAATAATGATTGAGAGCCTTGTTTAATTTCTCTATTCCAGGAAGGATTGATTGTTGAATTCTTCTTGAGTATAAAATAGAGTCGGTGATTTCACTGTTCTTATTTTCCAATTCTTCTTTTTGTCTACGAATTTCAGAAGTTCGATCCTTGATGGTGTGTTCTAATGCACGTTGTTTGGATCGAAGTTGACGCGTTCTTATGCTAATGATAAAACTAATTAGAGCAAGGGCTAAAATTGCTACCAAAATTCTAACAAGCCAAGTAGACCACCATGGTTTCTCGATTCTAAAATCAAAACGAATTGGGTCTCCTGTTATTCGGCCGTGCTCATTAGAAGAACGTAATAAAAATGAATATTTACCTGGGTCAAGATTGGTGTAAGTGGTAAAATTGTTTTTGGTGACAGATTTCCAGTCATCATCAAAGCCTTCAAGCATCCAACTGTATTTTACATTTTTTGGTGAAATAAAGTTGAGACCAATAAATTCAAAAGAGATATTGTTTTCGTCATAAGGTAATGATAGATTAACCGGTAATCCAAACACTCCTTCAGTGCTGTCACACCATTCTTCTGTATTAGCCCAATCAATAAATTTCCCATTTATTTTAATGGATTGGATGTAGTTAATGGAGGGCTTGCCTTCTGTGAATTTTTCAAGTACGTTATTTTTTAGACAAAACAAACCGTTAACAGTGCCAAACCAGAGGTTTCCTTTAGAATCTTTAAAGGAAGCATTTTGATTATTTTGCAAGCCAAAAAAGCCACGTTCGGGACCATAAGATTGAATATCAAAAGTTGAGTCTGTTTCTGGAGTGATAAGATCCAATCCGTTTTCATGCCCTGCCCAAATTGAATTGTCGTTAATTAGTATTGAAAATATATAGTTGGAACTTAAATTATCAAGAGTTGATAATTTGTTCAGTTTCATTGTATGTTCTTGATAATCATACTCTCCATAAAACAAGCCGTTACCATTGGTTCCAATCCAGAACTGACCAGATGAATTAATACTAAAAGATGTTATTTCTTTTAGTGATTCATCAACTGTTGGGGTGATTACTCTGTTTTCTTCAAAGAAACTGAATGTTCCATCCGAGAAACTTACCCAAACGTTTCCGTTTTTATCCGCTTCTATTTGAGAAACTACATGTCCTGCTAATCCATCACTATTTTGATAAGTTTCAAACTGAAAGGCAACATAGTCATCCGTTTTAATTTTTGCAATTCCGTCGTTGGTTCCAACCCAATATGTGTCCTCAATTTTTTTGATCACAGTAATTTCGGAATTCTTTAAGCCCACTTTCTCATTTAAATAAGTGACTTTGTTATTTTGAATAAGGGTTATTCCTGTTGATGTGCCATACCAATAGCAATCGTTTTCATCTTTAAAAATAGAGCGCACATCATTGTCTAATAATCCCTGATCCGTTGTGACGGTTTTTGTGCGTAAAAGCTTTTCGTTATAAATTTTCAATTTGGAAACACCATCATAGGTACCAATAATAATATCGCCCTTTTCATCTTCAGTGATGGAGTGGATTTGACTGCTAACCAGTCCTTCTGCCGGTGTGTATGCAATAAAATCTTGATGGTTGAATCGCATAATTCCTCCAAAATAAGTACCGACCCAGATATTATTAAAATTGTCAGAAGTAATGCATCTTATACGTTCGTTAGAAAGCCCATTTTCGCTATTTAAATTCACGAAGCTATTGCCGTTAAAGACACTAATTCCTTCGCTGGTTCCAATCCAGAAATTTCCTTTAAAATCTTCAGTTATACTTCTAACTCTATTGTTTATGAGTCCGTTTTCTTCTGTCCAAAATTCTATAGTATCAGAAGATATTTTGTTTATGCCATTTTCAGTACCAACCCAAAGGTTGTTTTTAGAGTCTACAAAAAGAGTTAAGATTGTATTGTCGCTCAATCCTTCAGCGGTGGTAACGATACTAACATTATCATTCTGATATTTGCAAAGTCCTCCATCTGTCCCAACCCACATAATGTCATCTTGCGTTTGTAAGGAACGAACTTTTTTATGCGGCAAACTGAAGTTGAATTTCAATTTACGGGAGACATCTTTTTCATCAGAATCTATTATAGAAATTCCACGATTACCGCCAATCCATATGTTACCTTCATGATCTTGAGCTATTGAGCGGACATAATTATCTGCAATTCCATCATTTTCGGTTAAACTATGGAAGTTTTCACCATCAAAATAGGTTAGTCCATTAGTGGTGCCAAGCCATATGACGCCATCTTCGTCTTGAAAAATAATTCTTATTTTTTCTGATGCTAAATCATTGAATCGCGTGTAGGGTTTAAAAGTCTTCCCATCAAATTTACAAACGCCGCCACCTTCTGTTGCTACCCATAAAAAGCCTGTGTTATCCTGAAGAATGTCGTAAACTCCCGATCGTGAAAGACCTTCTTCTAAAGAGTATTGTTTGAAATGGAATTGCTGAGCTAGTGCACTCATTCCAACAAACACTAATAATATTATAACTGCTAATTTCCTCATCATCATCCCGATTTTTATTAATAAAACAGGTTGAATATTTAATCAAATCTACAATTTTAATCCAGATGAGCATGATAAAGACGCACTAATTCATACCAAATGTTTTCCATATTAATTTATAGAAAATTAGCACATTAATGCTTATATTCGATTCTCAATAACCTAGTTTATGTCATTTTTTAAAAGATTATTTGGAGGAGGTTCAGAGGAGTCTCAAGTAAATACAACTTCTCCAAAAACGACGAGCAAATCGTCTACAAAATATAAGACCGTCAAATTTGGAAGATATACTGACCGCAATAAGAATTCCTATCAAATGGAGCAGTGGGATCTTTCTATAAAAGCATTTAAAGAAAAAAGGTATGTTGATTCTTTTGAGGCTTTTTTGAATTATGTGAAGGATCATGAATTAGACAATGTAACGATTACAAGAAGTGGAGATCAAATTGAATTTAAATTAATTCAAGGATCTAATGTTATTCATGGAATAGGCAATAATAAAGATTTTATAGCCTCCACAAACCTGGCAGAAATGTCAAGTCCGAGTATTCCAGTAATGCGAAAGTTAATGGCAATTAATTATGGGTTGAAATACTCTAAGTTTGCATTAGATGGAACTGCCATTTGCATGAAGTTTAGCTCTCATGCGTTGGATGCTTCACCTAACAAATTGTATGCAGGGCTTAAAGAATTGGCGAAGAAAGCTGATCAGCAAGATGATTTATTAATCAGTGAATTTTCATCACTTAAGGAACTAGGTGATGACCATGTTCAGGAAACGGATCCATCACATGTGGAGATCAAATATAAGTATCTCAATAAATGGGTGAATGAAACAAAAGCGGAGATTGCTAAATTGGATCCTCAAAAAATGTCTGGAGGGATTGCTTTTTTACTTTTAGACTTGTCTTATAAAATTGATCACTTAATTGTTCCTCAAGGAGTTTTGACCAATTCATTGGAGTTAATCCATATGGAATTTTTCAAAAAGAGTGACGCAACTACAGCTCAACGCAATGCAAAAATCATTAAAGAATTTGACATAATAATGTCGCAACCCAAAGAGAAGGTTTCTGAAGGGTTGTATGATGTGACGTGTACATTTGCAATTGCCAATGCAGCAAATCATAAAACGGTAATGGACATGATGTTTAAGGAGCGTGAAAAAGTGGGGTGGTATAGAGATAATAGATATCCGCAGATACAACAGGCCGTGTATGGATATATGGTTAGTTATGCCTTTTTTAATTATGGAATGGTGTATCCTGTAACAGATATTTTAAACATTGCAATGCATATTTTAAATCCTGATTACTATCGAGAAATGGGAGATAATAATGACTTTGTAGGTGCTAATGGGGTTTTGAACGGAAAAAGAATTGTTAGTTCAATCAATGAAATTATGGCTCGTTCTAAAAAAGACTATCCGTTTATAGCAATGAATACAAGTACGTTGAATTTTACTACTCCTTCTAATTTTATTGATTCACTTTTATTGGTGTTAGATAAAGTAGATTTAAGAAAAAAATAAACCCAACCTAAACAATTAAAGATGAAAGAGATTATTTCAACCTATAAAGATATTGTTGTTCAGATTCATACGCCAAATGGTTCAGGAAGTGGATTAATTGTCAAGGATAAAAACATTATTGTTACCAATAGACATGTTGTTTTTGGCACTGACGAGGTGATTGTTAGAGGAGAGAACTTTACAAAAACGATTACAGACGTGTTGTATACGGATGCGCTTAATGATATTGCTTTTTTAAGAATGCCTGATGGTTATAGTTCTGCAGAGCAAGTAGAGATTTCTGAAGCAACTGTTGAGGCCGGGGAATCTATTATCGCAATTGGGCATCCGTTAGGTTTACGTTTTACAGCAACGAAAGGAATTGTGTCAAAAGCCGAGCGCCGATTCAATAATGTGGATTATATCCAAGTTGATGCAGCGATTAATCCAGGGAATAGCGGTGGACCTTTGATTAATGAAAATGGTGAAGTGGTTGGTGTAAACACCTTTATATATCGTGATGGCGAAAGTTTGGGGTTTGCATTGCCTTCTACCAAGTTGCATTCAATCATTACTGAGTTTGCTGATAAAGAGGTTAATGAACGAGCTTCTATGTGTTCTTCTTGTACCAATATAATTGTTAAAAGTAGTTTGCAAGATGGGTATTGTGCGCATTGCGGAAACAAGTTTGATTTAGCAGAGTTTGATGCACAAGATTATGAGCCAGAGGGTGTTTCCAAAACGATAGAAAGTATTTTAAAAGAAATAGGGAAAGATGTGCGCTTGGCACGTGTAGGTAAAGTAAGTTGGGATATTGAAGAGGGGAGTGCACTTGTGAAAATTACCCATAATACCAAAAGCGGGTTTATATATGCGGATGCTACTTTGGGTGCTTTGCCGAAAGAGAATATTGGTGAATTGTATACTTATCTTTTAAAAGAAAACTTTGATTTGGAATGTTTAACCTTTAGCATTGATAGGCAGAATATTATTTTGGGAACTATAATTTATGATCATGATCTTAATCCAGAATCTGGTAAGGTTATCTTGTCTGAATTGTTTCAAAAAGCAGATGAATATGATGATTTACTGCATGAGAAATATGGAATGGTATTAGCAGAACATAATTAGGAAAGATAAAATTCGCGCCATTTAGTTTGCACGGCTTCTCTACCAAATTTGGTGTTTAGTTCTGTGCTTATTTTTGCGGAGTCGTAATTTTTATAATCCTCAATCATTTTTAACATAGCATCTGCTAATTCTTGATGCTCATTATTGTTTTGAGGTGGACTAGGAGTAATAAGAATACTGTTGTTTTCGTGTAAAAACTCTTCTGGACCACCGCACTTTGTTGATATAACAGGTTTTCCGCAACGCAAGGCTTCTGCCACTGTCATTCCAAAAGTTTCAAATCGCGAATTACAAATATAAACATGGCATGCATTCATGCTTTTTAGTACAAATTCATGTCGTTGTCTATTGGTAAATGTTAACGCATTTTCAGGAAAATTTAATTCATTGGCTAAATTCACTATTTCGTCATAATCGGGGCCACCACCAATTAGTGTTAATTGGGTTTTAGGGTTGATTGTATTCACAGCTTTGAAGGCATGCAATAAACCACTAAAATTTTTCGTCTCGTTGTGAAAATCGCCAACAGATAAAAATTGAATAACCTCTGAATTTGTTTCATTGTTAGGTTCAGCCTTTTCTATGATGTTAGGAATGACTACAGAATTAAACCCCGTGTTTTTTTTGAAAGCTGTTTTTAATGCCTCACTTACGGTGCTAATTTTTTTTGCCTTTTTCAAAACCCGTTTATAAATGAGTTTGTCTAAAATATTTTTGTTTTGATAAATTCCATTTAGATGGCCTGACCAATGTTCGGTCACTACGAATGGAACTCCTTTTTTGTAAAAATTAATTGCTAAAAGAGCAGGTCGATACGGAACATGTACGTGACATAAATCTATATCGACCTGAACTTGTTTTAATCCTATTTGTTGTGCTTTTTTATAGCGTTTAAGGTTGATGAGTTTTTTTAAAATTCCTGTACCGCTTTTAAAGTAAACAATGTGCTCGGCAAATCCATTGTCATTATTTGAAACCAGTTCATAATCTTGGTTTAAGTCAACAATGGCTTGAGCGTATACAACCTGCATTTGAAATTCATCCTTGAGTAGTGCCACTTGGCGTTGAATGAAGATACCCAATTGAATATCCGTTTTATTAGGATACCATCTAGGCAAAACTAATATACTAGTCTTCCTGTTCTTGGGTTGATTGTTCATCTGTTTGCTCTTGACCATTGTCGAAAATTCTCTCGTATTGATCATAGTCTACAGAACCTTTAGGGTGAAAACTGCTTCTTAAGTTAATCCATTCAGTACCTTCGTAGTGTGAGGCGTAAGGAACAGATTCGTCACCAAGATGTCTTAAAACTCGATCTATATTTTTTCCGAATTTAACCATTTTCCCACGTGGAACAAGAATTTCTACCCGAACATATTGTGCTCGCAATTTATCTTCCTTAGGCATTTTAAGATAAGGGCTAATGAATAGCTGATTTCCTTTGCTAATTATAGGGTAGTCTATCCGTTCAATATTTCCAATTGCTTCTCGAGTAGTAGCACCATGACTTTCTTTAATAATTGATACTCTAAAACTCCCTGTGTCATACAATGAGATAACTTTTAGTTTTGGTAGACCGAAGTATATAAATTCTTCATCAACTTTTACTAATTCAGATGCTCCCCAATCGTCATAAGGGTCAATATGATTAGAGAATTGGTCATCATCCATTACACTAATGATTAGTTCATCTGTGTTGGCATCCTCTAATGGAATGGAATATCGAATTTCTTTATCGCTTTTGAAGTTGCTGGCTAGTTCTGTGCTGTAAACGAATAGAATTCCAACTGCCACTGACCAAACTATGGCAAAGGTCCATGCGACAATTTTTATGTTTTGACGGTAATTGAATAGTATTCTCACTCCGAGTGTGATCAATGAAATGATAGGAATGGTTAATACCAAGACCACAGAAAAAAATATTAAAGAGCTGGGTTCTTCACCTGGGTAGATAATTTCTATAAGCATAGGGATTCCATCAATTCGGTCTGGGCCAATAAAAGGTAGAATTCCAGTGTTTCCAAAAAGAAGAATCATTAAGAATACAAACATAAAAATACCACCAATTGTAAACCCTACTCCAAATATTTTAGAGACTGCTTGAAAAACAGAAAGACCAACAACAACCCCTTTGTCAACTGCACCTCGAACTTTTTCTCCAACATTCGCTGCATTTCCTTTTTCTGTTAAAGTTTGCTTGATATTGGAGACATGCTCTTTAATGCTTTCAACATTAACAGCTCCACCTTTCATTTCAATTTTTTCAGACGTTGTTTTTGCTTCTGGAACAACTAACCAAAGTATTAAATAAAGCAAGATTCCTGAACCGAAAAGAATGAAAAGTAAAACAAAAATTATTCTAAATACAACACGATCAACATCAAAATAATAGCCTAATCCACTACAAATTCCTGCGATAGAAGCATTGTCCGTGTCGCGATATAGTCTTTTCGTTTTAGGTTCTTGATTGTTGTCATTTGACGAAGTTTCGGTTTTATCATCCTGATAATTTTCATCATCATCTGCAGAAGCAAAATCTTCAGGCAATCCAAGTATTTCTTGAATTTGAACAATATCCTCCTCAACAATAACTTCTTTATTTGGAGCAATTTTTTCTTGAAATAATTCTGCAATACGAAGCTCAATGTCCGCCATAATTTCGTCTCGTTCATCTTCATTACTGAAGTTGTTACGAATTTTATCAAGATATTGCTTCAAATGCTCATAAGCTTGCTCTTCAATATTGAATACAAAGCCTGAAATATTTATAGATATCGTTTTATTCATTTTTGGTGTGTTTTGGATATTTGTTGAACAGCTGTGTGTAGTTCCGTCCAAGTATTTTTAAGTTCGTCTAAGAATTTTGCACCGTCCTCGGTGAGCGAGTAATATTTTCTGGGTGGCCCTGATACTGATTCAACCCATTTATAATGCAAAAGTTCTGCATTTTTGAGTCGCGTTAGTAATGGATAAAGCGTTCCTTCTACAACAATTAATTTTGCTTCTTTCATTTCAGATATTATCTCAGATGGATAAGCCTCTTTATTTGAAAGAATTGTAAGGATGCAATACTCCAAAATTCCTTTACGCATTTGCGCTTTTGTATTTTCTACTTTCATTTGCTTATTGCTTCAATAATTTATATTGATGGGACAAATATATGTAATTTATATAGTACTATGCAATACAAAGTACTATATATTTTTTTATTGACCAAGTGTTTGGGTAGAGTGTGATGGTGTTTAATGTGTTGTTTTTGTGGGTTTTATGGTGGTTCTGAAGCTTGCGTAAATATTCAAGAAAAAATAGTGGAACGGATGAGTGTTTTCCTTAAAAAGGAGAAAAAATGAGAATACTATATGAAAATTTCTGACAGTAAACGATCAAAAATGATTCATTAATCAGATCAGTTTTTTGTTGATTACAGGAAAAGAATTGAAGTGAATTTATTCACTTTTGAGACGCTCAATAATCTTATCTGCTACGCGGAAAGAGTTGGCATAAATTGTAAAAGTATAAGGTACACTACCACCAGTTGGCATAAAACTTCCGTCAGTAACATATAAATTATCAACTTCATGCGCCTTACAATTAGCATCTAAAACACTTGTTTCGGGGTCATTTCCAAAGCGACAACCACCTGCCATTAAATTTGTTGGAGGGCTTCCATTTATTGAAGATTTTACACTAACGGCACCAATGTTTTCCATTACTTTCATAGCTTTTTCGGCCAAGTAATTTCCAACCTTAATATCTTGCTCATGAAAACCAAATTTTACTCTGCCTACGGGGTCTCCCCATTTGTCTGTGACTTCGTCATCCAAAGTTACATTGCAGTTGTCATTGGGTAGCCAATCGCAAAAAATTTCAAAACGCAAACGTTTTTGATTGGTAAAATAATCTTTTAAATTCTCCTTTAAGGCAGAGCCATAAAGCAATGTTCCGTCTTTATATTTTGCGCGGCCTACTTTTGGCATTGGGGCTGAATGCTCTATTAAAAAATCAATTGTTCCACCTTTAGCCTTTCCTCCAAATTCTTCATCATCTATTTCGTAAAAATCGAGTAGGGCTTGGTTAACGAAAGTAAGAGGTGTATCTATTTTTTTTCGATCTTCTTCAGAAATGTTATCAAATCGAATGATTCCTGACCCTGCGCCGCCTCCAGCAAACAAAAAGTTTTTTCCAACCTCACCATTGTTGTTAGCGATTCCATTAGGAAATTTAGGGCCTTTGCTCATTAGTAATAGCCTTGAGGTTTCCACGGCTTGTGCTGCAACTACAAATAGATTGGCTGTAACACTTTGTTTTTTTTCATCTTTGTCGTAATACCAAGCTTTAGTAATTACTTTATTGTCGTCTGTTTCTAAGAGGTAAACTTTAGAATCAGGTCTTATTTCGCAATTGCCTGTTTCCAGCGCTATATTGATTAATGCAGCTCTTGAACTTCCTTTTCCGTCGGATGAACAACCGAAACTTCCGCAATAGTTAGAATGGTAGCATGCTCCTCTTTTTCCTTTAGGTTGAGAGATAATACCACGTGCAGCAGGTACAATGTTATAACCTTCTTTTTTTCCGCCTTCAACAAACCAATCTGCAATAGGGTTTGTGTTTAAAGGTGGAAAAGGGTAGTCTGGAGTAGAGCGTGGTTCTGCATGTTTGTGCGGCACAACCTTTCCAGAAACTCCAATAACTTCTTCAACTTTTGTATAATAAGGTTCTAAATCGTCATAATTGATTGGCCAATCAACAATGTTTGCTCCTTTAATTTCTCCGTATTCTGTTTTTAATCGAAAGTCTTTAGGTTTTAAACGGTGAAAATAGGCACTCATGAAATTAGATGACCCACCCACGCAGTTACCATTCCATAGATTGCCAGATTCGTAGGTTGATTTAGCAGACCAATTGCCATTTGATCGGGGACGATCAATAACATGTCGCTCATCTTTTAAATTAGGACGATAAGCATCTCGACGAGTTACCGTCATTTCATCTTTTGTAAAGTCGGCTGTTTTTAACCATGGTCCTTTTTCAAGCACTAGTACTTTATAACCTGCCTTAGAAAGTTCATAGATTATTGGTCCAGCTCCTGCGCCACTACCAACTATGCAAATATCGTATTTATTTTCACTCATTAAATTCTAGGCGGTTTTCTAAGTTCAATTATCAATGGGTAAATATTAATTTTTTTTCTAAATACCAAGTACTAAAACACTATTCACCAGTAACAATCTTCATTTGTTTTTCCATTATTCTTTCATAGCGCAATTCTTGAGTAGGCCTTGGAAAACCTGGAGTGTGGTTTAACCATTCCCATCCAACTTCGTTTGTATTTCCACCATAAATAGGGTCGAGCACAACGGCTTCGCAGATTAAAGTAATCAATACCGAAGACCAGTTTTTACCCCAATTTAGTTCTGTAAATTTACCAACTAAGGCTTCTTTTTGTTCCTGATCAAGTTCTGTAAATGGCATGAAATAAATTTCTTCGGCAGTTTCATTTGCCCAATCAATTCCTTCAATAATATATTCGTTCTCTGATGTTTTTCGGTTAAGTGTATCATGCAATACCCACATGATGTAACCAAAGGCATTTATGTCTTCAATACTTGGTCCATTTCCGTCGTCTGGAAAAAAGATGTTTAAAACATCATATAGAATTGTTGATTGTTCCGCAGTCAATATATCATTCGCTTCGCGTAATTGCTTAGAGCAAGAAGTGAATACGGTGATTTGTGTTAGGGCTCCAGCAATAAGGGCTCCTCTTAAAAAAGTTCTTCGATTAGTTTCCCAATTTTCAATGTTTTGAAAAGCACTAGGAATACTTTTTTTTCGAATACGTTTAGAATCTTCCATAGATGTGTCTTGTAAAGTTACTTAAAAGGAAAGTAAACGCTATGCAGATTTTAGAAAAATTTGCGCACAAAAAAACCGTCCGAACTTATCGTCTGGACGGTTTTAATATTTTTTTGAAGATTACTCTCCGTGATCGCAAGCGTGATCTTCACCACCTTCGCATCCTGCACCGTCGCAAGAACCGTCACATGCCATTTCAGTAGTGTCAGCTTCTGCACCGTCACATCCTTCAGCACCGTCGCATCCTTCAGCACCGTCACATCCGTCAGCAGCATCACATGCAGCGTCAGCAGCATCATCTAATGCGTCGTTTAATTGATCTCCTAGGTTTTCGATTGCGTCAGTTGCATCTTCAGCAGCCTCTTCGCCACCACAACTAAATGCAAGCATTCCACTTGCAGCAACAAGAACGAATCCCATTTTTCTTAAATTAAGAAAAGTCTTTTTCATAATCTGATTTTTTAAAATTAACAATTGATATAATGTTTGAATTGCTTCACAACGGAGCAAAAATAGGTAAATTTTTTTATTATCCTAGTTTATTTGTCTAATATCAAGGGTTTATGGAGGATTCAAGCCGATTATTACTTGAAAAACTTTATTTAATATGAACAGTAAACATTGGTTTCTCGTTCAAGTATCCAATTAATTTATCTCCAATTTTAACAGGTCCAACTCCTTGTGGTGTTCCTGTATAAATAAGATCACCGGTTTTAAGAGTAATGTACTTAGAAACGTGGCTAATTAATTGATTAATATGGAATAACATATCAGTTGAATTTCCAGATTGTACAGTTGTGCTGTTTATTTCAAGGCTAAAATTTATATTGGTCAAGTCTAAGTCCTCTTTTTGGATAAATTGCTGTGATATTACTGCACTATTATCAAAAGCCTTGGCCTTTTCCCAGGGTAATCCTTTTGCTTTACATTGTTTTTGAATGTCTCTAGCAGTAAAGTCAATACCTAAGCCTATTTCGTTGTAATATTTAGGAGCATTTTCAACAGAAATGTGTTTTCCTACTTTGGCTATTTTAACAACTAGCTCTATTTCATGATGTAAGTCGGACGTAAATTCAGGATAGTAAAAATTCTTTTCTCGAAATAAGGCCGTGTCTGGTTTCAAAAAGAAAAGAGGTTCTTCAGGAATTGGTGAATTCATTTCCTTGGCGTGATCGCTATAATTACGTCCAATGCAAATTATTTTCATGATGTTGTTTAGCTAAATTTATTTTTTAGTTGATCCAATTTATTAGACATTTCATTGGCTTTTTGCTCTTTTAAAGCGGCACGTTTAGCACGGTCCTTTTTAATTAATTCATCAACTGTTTTTTTCAAAATGCTTTTTGTAATACGAGGAAAATCATTGTCAAGAATCCAACGGTGATATCCAGGTTCTTTTTCATAAACCTCTTGAATTGTTTTACCGCTATGTTTACCAAAATTGTACATTACTACACCATCATCATTTAGTGCAAGGCGTCCAACAAAGTCAATTTTTCTGTTCTTTCCAGTTTGTGTAAACTCAAACAAAAAATCCATGTCGTTTTCAATTTCAGGATAACGATCAATTTGCGCTTTTAAGACTTCATAAGTAGCACGAGTATCTGCTTCGGCGCTATGCGCGTTTACAATGTCTTTATCACAGTAAAATTTGTAAGCAGCAACTAATGTTCGTTGTTCCATTTTATGAAAGACGGTTTGCACATCAATAAATCTTCTGTTCTCCATGTCTAATTCCAATCCTGCATTAAGCAATTCTTCTAAGAGAAAAGGAATATCAAATCGATTAGAATTGTATCCTGCTAAATCAGCTTCGCCAATAAAATCAATTATGGGTTGAGCAAAAGCAGCAAATTGTTCGCAGTCTTTTACATCCTCATCAGTTATTCCATGAATTTCTGTAGATTCTGCGGGAATTGGAAAACCAGGGTTGATTTTTTCAACAAAGGTACTTTCTGATTGATCAGGATTTATTTTAATAATTGCAATTTCTATGATTTTATCTTTAGAAATATTCAATCCTGTAGCTTCTAGATCGAAGAATACGATTGGCTTAGTTAGGTTAAGATTCATTCAGCTTATTTATCTGTGTGAACTACAAAGATAAATATAAGTCTGCCAATTCAGGTATCTCTACTTTAATTTCTACTCGGCGGTTCAATTGTCTGTTGGCAGCATTGTCAGATCCATCAGGATTTGTATTGGAAACTGCAGGTGATTTTTCACCAAACCATGCATTGTCAATTCGGTCAGGATCAATGCCAGCATCAATTAAATATTTATGTGCTTTTAAAGCTCTTTTTTCAGATAATGCTTCATTATATTGATCTGTTCCAATCCAGTCAGTATACCCATCTAATTTAACTTGTACAGAGGGGTTTTCATTCATGAATTGATATAGAGATTGTAAAATATCTTCACTTTTTTGACGTAAAAAGAACTTGTCAAAATCAAATAAAATGTTGGCAAACTCACGCATTTGAGCATCCGTTTCTGTCATTTTTTGTAATGAAACCAAATCTATATGCTCTGTGTATGAGATGCTTTCATCATTAGGATCTATAGTTGTTAATAGCGCCGAGTAAAGAATCTCACCATCTGTTTGATCTAAATTATAAGTAATTGTTGTGTTGTCATTTAGTTCCTCAATTACTGCAAGCGGAGTAGTAGGGTTTAGAAATTCGAATTCACCTTCCACATCAGTGATAGACATGTCCGTTAAAATCTTATCTGTTTTGGCTAAATAAATTGTTGTTTCTGGTCTTGGAATATTATCTGTTTCCGTATAATCATATAAAACACCTTGCATATAAAATTGTGAAGGATGGCTTTGATCCCAATTATTGTATGATACAATAGCGTCGTCTTCATTAATCATGATTTTGTATGCAATTGAAGTGTCTAGTTTTTCAAATACAAAATCGCCCATTCTATCAGTACGTGTTACTCGTACAATTTGATCACTTTCATTTAAAAGGAGCATTTCAATGTTTTTACCATCCCAAGTAGAGCTATGCGCCACGTTTCCTGAAATCCCTCCAATATTTGCACTGGTGTCTTCTTGGTAAGTGAAATCAAGATCAAACTCTTCCTTAATTAAATCACTCATATCAAACAAAGCATTTTTGAAAGATGCTTCTTGTGTTACAGGTATTCCTTTTTCGTCTTTCTGAACGGTAATGTTAATTTGTTGAAACAGATTAAAAGCTTCACATTGTCTAGGAATATAAAACTCTTCTAGGTGAGGGCGTTCTTGCGTATAACCAGGAGTAAGAGTAACAAGTTCTAACTGATACGTGTTATCCGGTGGTAAAACCATTTGATACTTTCCAGTTTGAGGATCAATATTAAACGTGCCCATGGCTTCGCCAGTTGTAACATTGATTACTTTGATTACTCCATTTACAGGGCGGTGATTTTCACTATATATCGCATATCCTTTAACTTCTGTTGTTGGAATATTTTTACAGTCATATTTAGCGGTGTAAATATCTAAGTAGCCGTATGATCCTGGACGCATTGAAGAATAATAAGCCAATGTACCTTCTTCATTTTCTACATAATAAATATCATCTCCGGCAGAGTTTACAGGTGTTCCAATGTTTCTAGGTTCTCCCCATTCACCGCTTTCATCTCTTGTTACTCTAAAAATGTCAAACCCTCCCATTGAGTTGTGGCCTTGTGAAGCAAAATAGAGTGATTTACCGTCTTTTGAAAGGTATGGAGCATCTTCCTTATAAGGTGTGTTGATTTTTGGTCCCATGTTCACTGGTTTTTTCCAGTTACCGTTTTCATCACGTTCAGAGTAGTATAAGTCACGCTCGCCAAAGCCATCTTTTACTCCCGTTGAAACAATAAACATTTCAGTCTCATCAGGGGTAATAAAAATGCTTGGGTTGGCATCTCCTATATTAACGTTTTGGTTCATTCTGATAGGAATAGCCCATTTACCATCTCTGTCTTTCACACTTTTCCAAATGCTATTTTCTTTATAAATGTATAATGTGTTTCCATCAGGAGATATGCTTACTGGAGCTTCGTGCGCTTTTCCTCCGTTGATTTCTTTAGCGACATATCCAGATGATTTGTCAATGATTTTAGCTTCTGACCATTGGTTTTCTCCAACCTGACTTGTGGCATAGAATATATCTTCAAAATAAAGCCCGTCTACATGCTTTTTTTGTCCAGGTGGGCGACGAGAGCAAAACAATAAAAGTTCTTCTTCAATTGAAATTACAGGGGAGTAATCCATGTATTCTGAATTGACATTCTCATCCAATTTTACAATTTCTTGTACCTCATATAAATGAACACCTCTAAGGTCAATACCATTATTGCAAATTTCTATTTCACGAATTACATCACTACGTGTTTCTTGTCCTTTTTTGTTTTCAACAGTACTGCCCAAAAACATGTTGTAGTATTCAATTGCTTTCTCAAACTCACCTTTAAAGTGATAAGTTTTTGCAGCGTAGTAGAAAATTTCTGGAATAGTATCTTCAACAGATAATTCAAGTGCTTTTTCGAAGAAAACAGAAGCGTCTTCACGTTTTACTTGAGAGTCATAATATGCCAAACCAGCTTCAAACCAATACTGTGCTTTGTCCGTATTTGCATCAGTAACCTTGTCGTAATAAGATTTTGCTTTCCAGTATTCTTCTTTACGATAGGCTTTACGTCCTTTTTTTACAAATTTTTTGATTTTCCTTTTGCTTAATTCTTGTGCATTAGCATTTGGAACCGCAATAAAGAGGAGACAGATAACACTCAGTAATATTTTAAGGAAACGTAATTGCATTAAAATTCTAGATCAAATTTGATGTACTGAAATTTTTGGTAGACGTAACGGTTTTCCTCGGCGTCATTTTTATATTCTGGCCCATTAACTGATGCCTCTTTTAGTACAATGTTAATTTTAGACAAGTCAACACCGAACTCTACCAATAGTTTTGTAAGTGTACTTTTTCCATTGTTTAAACGGTGTACAGCTAAGTCTTGATTGTCCTTATATGCTCTCGTAGGAACATGTGATGCGCTAGAGGTTATATAAACCGTTACTGGCATATCCTTTTCAATAATTTCTTTGAGTCCTTGAACAAAAACTCTGAAGTTGTCATTCTTGTAATCAAATTTGTCCTTGTTATATCCAAAGAAATGTTGGTAATATGGACCTTTAATTAAGTCGGTATAGTTTTGAATAGAATCTTGGTGGAATTCAACTTTAGGGTATAAACTTTCGTCACATTCAATCACACCATTTTCTAGGTCTCTAGCAGTGGATGTTGGAATTCTTACAGCGTTCAAATATGCTACAACAAATGCGTCAGAATATTTGTCTAATACTTCTTGCCTTACCTTTTCGGCCAAAATATATTCGTCAAATGCGCCAAGCATGTATCGTGTAATATTCTTCCCTAGCAGTTCGGTTGTAATAGGGTTGTATTTTTTATAATAAGAAACAGGTAAATCTTTTTTGAACGCACCCACTTGAATTTTATAGACTAGGTTACATCTCATTCCTTCTTCTTTACGTTCAGCAATTACAGAATCCTCTTCTGTTAATACTTGTTGGGCGGTAAGGTCTACCATGTCTAACAGCAATTCGTGCTTAATTTCTTGATAGGATGAATTACATGGTACATAAAGTTCCGTTTCATGAAACTTATTGGTGTCGTCTAGGATGTAATCAATATGATAAGTGTGGCAAGGTAATAAGGTTAGTACATATCCTCCGTCACGTCTTCTAGGTGAATATTTTTTTACCCCAGAGTTTTCAGATAAATCTTCTACTTCGATTGAAATTCCAGGAGGAATCCTTGAACCATCAGAGGTTAAAATGAATCCTGTTAATACAGCTACGTTTTGAATATAGTCATTGTCTCCATAAACCGAGTAAATATCTTTGTCTCCTTGTCCATCTAGTTTTTCAGAGCTATAATATCCTGTTCGGCCATCTGCGGTAGTGGTGTAAAAGATATCATCATCTACAGTATTCAAAGGATACCCCATGTTGATTGGCTCGCTCCAATGGTCTTCTTCATCAATTTGCGTAACAAAAATGTCAAATCCACCCATACTTCTAGGTCCGTTAGAACTGTAGTACATTGTTTTATTGTCTACACCTAAAAACGGCGATTCCTCATCAAATTCAGAATTAATAGTAGGTCCTAAATTAAAGGCCTTGCTCCATTCTCCATTCGGTAATTTTTTTAATCGGTAAATATCTCTGCCACCCATTCCGCCGGGTCTATCAGAAACGAAGTATAAATAATTTTGATCGTTACTCATTGTTGCATGGCTTTCCCAGTACTCAGTGTTTAACTCTTCAGCAGGAAATGATTGCAGATTGTTGAATGATGTATCTTTGTTTTCAGAGTAATAAATATCTCCTCCATTTACATCTTGATAAACGAAAACAGTTTGTCCGTCGGCTGAAGAGGAGATTGATGCATCATTTCTTCTTGGGCGGCAAAAGCCTAAATATTCTGGTTCAGTCCAGTTGCCGTTTCTGTCTCTGTAGCAAACATAAATGTCTTCATAATACATTCCATTTTCATAGCTAATTTGCTCGAAGTTGGTACTGTCAGATCTAAGCCTCTTTGATGTGAAGAATAGCGTTGTTCCATCAACAGAAATAACGGGACTATATTCAGGAGAAACTGTGTTAACAATTGAACCAACGTTTTTAATAACATAAGGACGAGGTGCTGCGATTAGGCGTCTTGCATTAGCGCATTGCTTTTGTCCTAAAACCCCGCGGTTATATTTGTCGTGTTTTCTATGTGTGTTTTCTACAAAAAAGTTGTACTGAGCTGTTGCAGAATCAATGCGCCCATTAACATGGTTAGATTTAGCAAGGTAATAAAGTACTTCAGGAGGAGCGTTTCGCTCAAGGTATGATGACGGATTGTAGTTTTTATCTACAGAATATTGTGCTTTTTCAAAATAAGGTAGCGCTTGAGCTTCTTTATTTAATGAAATGTAACACATTCCAGCTTTGTATAAAATGTTGGCATTTTTCGGATCCTCTTCTAAAAGAATTTCCCAAACATAAAGTGCATCAATGTATACTTTGTCGTAAAATAGATTTACACCCACCTCAAACTTCTGACTAAAGTTGGCATCTTTGAGTTTTTCTCTAAGAGCCTCCTTCTCTGGTTGGGCATACGCTGTACTAAATGCTGTAAGTACAGCAAGCAGGAACGTTAATTTCACGAATCTAGACATAATCAACATCAAAGGAAAAAAGAAAAGCCACACCTTATTGGGTGTGGCTTTTAAACTTTTTTACGCTCAATTGTTTATAACTCGCGATTTATATCAAATTGTTCTAAATAATCTGCTACTCTTCTTACAAACATTCCACCTAAGGCTCCATCAACAACTCTATGATCATAAGAATGAGATAAAAACATCTTATGTCTTATTGCAATTGCATCACCCTGAGGTGTTTCAATAACAGCCGGAACTTTACGAATTGCACCTACAGCCATAATTGCTACTTGAGGTTGATTAATAATAGGAGTTCCCATTACGTTACCAAAAGTACCCACGTTAGTAACAGTATAAGTACCGCCTTGAATATCGTCAGAATTTAATTTATTATTTCTTGCTTTGTTCGCTAAAGAGTTAACTTGCTTAGTAAGTCCAGTTAAATTAAGATTGTCTGCTTGTTTAATAACCGGTACAATTAAGTTTCCAGAAGGAAGAGCAGTTGCCATTCCAATATTAATATCTTTTCGCTTAATAATATTGTTACCACTTACAGAAACATTCACCATAGGGAAATCCTTAATGGCTTTAATAATAGCTTCCATAAATATTGGTGTAAAGGTGATTTTTTCTCCTTCATTTTTAAGGAAATCATTTTTCACTTTATTACGCCACATCACAATGTTCGTCACATCAGCTTCAACATATGAAGTTACGTGCGGCGAAGTTTGAACAGACATCACCATATGGTCAGCAATTAGCTTACGCATCCTGTCCATTTCAATGATTTCATCTCCTTCATGTACTGGTACGTTCGGAGTTTCAACTTTAGCGACTGGAGCTGCAGCAGGTGCAGTTGTTTTAGTTTCAACAGGAGCGGTTGCAGGAGCAGATTTAACAGCTGCTACACCTCCATTTTTAATGAAATTCAACATGTCCTTTTTGGTTACTCGGTTATTTTCGCCAGAACCTTCTAAAGCTTCCAATTGTTCCATTGAAATACCTTCTTCTTTTGCAATGCTTCTTACAAGAGGAGAGTAAAAACGACCAGATGGTCCAGATTTACTCAATTCAGCAGTTGCTGCTCCGTTAGTTACTACTGGTGCTGCAACGGCAGCTTCAGTAACAACTTGTGCTGCAACTGGTTCAGATCCGCCAGAAGAGACTTCTGGAACGCTCTCTCCATCAGTTGAAATGACCGCTATAACGTCACCAACTTGCACTACGTCATCTTTTTCAAAAAGACGTTTTACCAACACGCCTTCTGCTTCTGATGGTAATTCGTTATCTACTTTATCGGTTGCAACCTCTACTAGAGGCTCATCCATTTCTATAGTATCGCCAACTTCTTTCAACCAATTGGTTATGGTTGCTTCTGTAACACTTTCCCCCATTTTAGGGAGTCTGATTTCGATTTCAGCCATTTCTAATTCTTAATAATTTAAGTGACAAATTTAATCGAAATTTTCTGTTTTACCTTGATTTACGTCGAGAATTAAATCAAAAACAATAATGTATTGATATTGAAAAAACTAATCAAAGCGAATTGCTTTGACTGGGTCTATTTTAGTTACCAAATAACTTGGAATGATCAGGATTAGGAAACAAACCAATATTGTCAATATGTTGATGTAAAGAATGTGTAATATGTTAAAGTCAACTGGCACTGTATCGAGCGAGTAAACTTGGGCGTCTAAAGAAAAGAATCCTGTAAAATATTGGAAAGCTAATAGCCCGAGACCAAGTACATTGCCCCATAAAAGCCCACGAGACAATAGGAAAAGGGCATTGAAAATAAATATTGTTTGAATGCTTGAATTATAACCTCCCATTGATTTGAGAATACCAATCATGTTTGTTTTTTCAAGAATAAGAACAAGTAAGGAGGTTATCATATTGATTAAAGAAACCACCAGAATGAGTATAATAATGATTAAGATATTCATGTCTAATAAATCCAACCAAGCAAAAATGTCTCGGTGCATTTCAGTTATTTCAGTTGTCTTTAGGTTATAAGGAATTTCGTCAATGATAAGGTCATTCATGTTTTCTAGATCCTTCCATTCATTAATTAAAACTTCAAAACCGCCTGTGTATAAATGATGAGTGCCCTTACCATTTTTTATTTGTACGGAGCCAAAAGGTGTTTTGATTTCATTCGCATTAACATATTCAATTAATGCCAAGTTCTTTTCATTGCATGGGCAAATAGAGTCAATTTTAATGTCAATATACGCAGTGTCAGGGATGGATTGAGGACTTTGACGAGATGCTAATGGGTTGAGTGAAAAATCGGTTGAAATTAATCGAAGTTTTCCAGATTTATTAAGGATAGGATAATATCTACTAGGAAAGAAACCACGACCCCAATCATATTCGTATGATTTAGAACCTCCGGAAGTTATTCCTTTTAAAACAAATTGGTCATTAATACATGTGTCGGCAAGTGTTACGAAAGTTTGAACTCCCCAATCGTTAAGTTTTTGAATGTGGTGAATCTGAGTGAAGATTAACTTCTTGTCAAAGTCAGCAAAGCCTGAATTGTAAATACCGACAATTTCAAATTTTTGCTTTTTTGGTCCCGAATTGTCTCTTATGAAAAAAGCGTCGCATTTGTCCCCAACCTCATAGCCCATTAAAGTCGCTATGTATTGCGAAATCATAACCTCTTTATTGATGGTGTCAAAATTTATAATGCGCCCTTCAACTATTTTGTCGTCAAAAAAAGACCAATCGTAATTCTGATCTATTCCTTTGAAAAGAACACCTAAAATATCTAAGCTTGAACGACTCGTGTCACGATCTTGAATATTGAAAGAAACGGAATCTCTATAAGCTTGTAAGATGGCAGGTTTGTACCCAAATATTTGAATTTTTTTAATAGACGGTTTTTCTTCTAATGAGGGGTAGAAGTCTTGCTCAATTAAAATTGGAGCAGACTCCATACTGTTACTCAAACCAGTCTCTGTAATTTGTATATGTGAGCCAAAACCAATTACCTTATTTCTAATTCCTTCTTGGAATCCACTAATTACTGAAACAGTAATTAGCATGATGGCTACTCCTAAAATGATACTGGCAAGAGAGATAACAACAATAGGCCTTGAAAGCTTGCTTTTATCTTTCCCACCGCTCATTATTCGCTTGGCTATGAATAATTCGGTTTTCAAAATGACTACATTTACGACACAAATGTAAGATTTATAATGATGATAAAATTTAATATTTGCCTTTTCGCGTTCGCTTTAATTAGTTGTTCTGCTGGTAGTCAAAACAATACGGATAATGAGATTACGGAAAATGCTCCCGAAATTGTTGATTCAGTTATTGTAGAAGAAAAATTCTATTGCAATGATGATGTGGCAGTTGGAGCTGAAGTTACAGAAGCTTATTTTTCTAAATTGGAAGGGTTGAAAATCGCTGTAGTCGGAAATCAGTCTTCAATGGTTGGAGATACGCATTTGGTGGATACGTTGATTAGTGCAGGATTAGATGTTGTGAGAGTGTTTTCGCCTGAACATGGGTTTAGAGGGACTGCAGACGCAGGGGAAAAGGTTAATAATGAAATTGATGAAAAAACTGGTGTTCCAATTGTTTCATTATATGGTAATAATCGCAAGCCAACTGCGGCTCAATTAAAAGATGTTGACGTTGTACTGTTCGATATTCAGGATGTAGGTGTGCGTTTTTACACTTATATATCAACATTGCACTATGTGATGGAGGCTGTTGCCGAGGAGGAAGTTAAACTTATAGTTCTAGATCGGCCTAATCCTAATGGGCATTACGTTGATGGGCCTATCTTAAAATCTGATTTTTCATCATTTGTAGGAATGCATGAAGTGCCAGTTGTACATGGAATGACAGTAGGGGAATATGCGCAAATGATTAATGGAGAGAAGTGGTTGTCAAAAGGGATAAGCTGTGAATTAGAGGTTATTCCATGCGAAGGTTGGGATCATACAAAGTTTTATGAGCTTCCAATAGCACCGTCTCCTAATTTGCCTAATATGGCTTCTGTTTATCTGTATCCAAGTTTGTGCTTTTTCGAAGGCACTGTTGTGAGTATTGGGCGAGGAACTGATTCACCCTTCCAGTTGATTGGACATCCTGATTATAAGATTGATTCGACTCAGGCTGATTTTGAATTTGCGCCAGAACGAAATGGCGGATCTAAGCATCCAAAATTAGAAAACGAAACTTGTTACGGAGTTAATCTTGCAGAAATTGATTTAGGAGAATTTAGAGCAAAAGGCGAATTAGATTTCACTTACCTATTTGATTTTTATCAAAACCTCGAAATGGGGAAGGCTTTTTTCTTGCCAAATAATTTTATTGACCTATTAGCGGGATCTTCTGACCTTAGAAAAGGAATTATTAATGGCGTCTCTCTAGAAGAGATGGAGAAAGAATGGAGTGAAGGACTTGCTGTTTTTAAAGAAATGAGATCAAAATATTTGCTTTATAGCGAATAGATTAAGTTAAGTTCATTTTCTCCATTTCAGATAAAATTTCTTTGCGCTCAATAACCAATTCAGCCAGTTGTTTTTCATTCGCATTCTTATAGGCTATAGCGTCTTTAAGTTTGTTCACTTGTACGTAAGCAAATATTCCTGATACTGCAGGTACGATAAGGAAATATGCTATAGCTAACCAATAGCTTGGGTAGACGTAAGAATAAAAAAGAAAGATAAAAGCAAAATTGTAAATGGTGGATAAAGCTGCTCCAACAAGTAATTTAACGCCACTCCAAAATACATCTCGTTTAAATCTGCCTTCAACAAACTTTTTAATTATGATATATGGAATGAATTGGTGAATCAATCCAAGAATAGTAATTGGCAAGCACAACAAGAAAACAAGCAAAGTTCCAGCTGTTTTTTTAGTCTTATTTTTAGCAAAATCATGTACCCAATTTTCATTAATTCGAGCCTTCTTTAACTTTTCAAAATAGTTTGTTACTGTTTCTTTCAGTTTTGTCCAGTTTTCAGCTTGATCGTCGTATGACTGATTAACCTTATTGGCTAATTCTTTTGAGTAATTATATCTATCTAATAAAGGAAGTTTTGTGTTGTGATGAAAGTGATTCATTCCTTTACGGGTTAAAATCATAAGGTTTTCAACAAATGGAGCTAAATCTTTTTGGTCAACATAGGTGATTTGTTCCTGCATTGAAGTTTGCACCGCACGAGTTAATTGTGTAATAGCTTGACTTGGACTTTTTTCGTAAATTTCTTTATAATCCTTTAGGTGAATAGGTTCTCCAAAAGAGACCAAAACGTCTGACCTGAAATGTTTCGGATGAGAATAATTGAGACCAATAGCTTGGACTTTAATATCGTCTGACCAATCACATTCAACCATAGTGTCAAAACCTATTCTAGCAGGCCCTTTCTTGACAATTTTTAAACTCCTAATAAAGGTATTGTCCGTATAACCTTCTCCAAAAAGAATTAAGGACTTTTTACGCATGAGTACTTTACGTAAATAACGGAAAGAATCTTTGTTTTTTTCTAATGAGTCTGCGCCATCCTCAGCTTTTCTGAAGATAGGAACCATATGAGATGCCCATGTAACGGGTTTTAGCCACCACTTGAAAATGTCACCGCGCGTCACAAAATATAAAACGGGCATTTGATAGTTACCTGCAACCAAAGGATCTATAAACGCACTTGGGTGGTTGCAAACAAAAATTGTTTGCGCATTGAAACGACGTTGTCCGTTAATTGAACGAGATTTTCTGTAGAAAATAACCATGACATAGGGTAGCAGAAATCTCAATAATAAATACAGTGGTCTCATATAGCCGATAAAAGTACTAATTTCTGTTAAAAAAAGTTAAGCCAAAACTATAATTGACTTAGTTGCGTTAAATTTGAGATTTACACATTTATCACCCTTGAAGAAAAACCGATTTAAAATATTACTAAGCATCATGTCTATCGCCCTATTCGGGTTGTTGCTATTGCAATTTTATTGGATTAGGAATGTGCATCAAATGGCAGAAGACAGGTTTGAAGAGGAAGTGAATAGCGCCTTGGAAAGCACTGCCGCCGATTTAGAAATGATTGAAATGATGCCACTTTTTGATCAAGGGATGTCTCAACGCGATCTCCAGGACAATTATAAAGATTTTGTAAATGCGCAATTTGGTGATGTAATGCGTGTTGATGAGTCAATTGAAATTCGAGATACCACAATCACAAAAGATGGAGAAAAGTATCAGTTTTTGATGGTTAGAGGCTCAATCATGGACTCTACAACTGGGTTAACTGCTGAGAGTCGAATTTTAACAAAAAAATTGGGAGATGTAATTCCTTCTGAATTGGAAGGAGATTTCCTTCAATTTCAAGACTCTAATTCCTATGCTATTCAGGTAAGTAACTCTTTTAATCGGCAAATTATGCGCAAGTCGCAATCGCTGAGTAAAATAATGGTGAAATTGTATTCTGGAAATTACTTTGACGACATTTCTTTCCGGTTAAATGTTTTTGTCCTAGATTCAATTTTAGCTAAAAATCTGATTGAACATGATTTAGATACAAGCTTCATTTTTAATATTGTAAATGCTCAAAATTCTGATATTGCTTTTGCTAAAACTCCAGCCCATTATAGCGACAATAATATTGAGTCAGGCTTTAGTACATTGCTCTATCCAGAGGATATGTTGGAAAATGACTATGAATTAGTTGTGTCATTTCCCAATCAGAAATCATTTTTATGGAAGGAAATGGCAGGCACATTAGTTGCATCTGTATTTCTGGTCTTTATTATTGTTTTTGCATTCTATTTATCTGTGTCAACAATTTATAAGCAAAAGCAATTATCTGAAATTAAAAACGATTTCATCAGTAATATGACGCATGAGTTGAAAACGCCAATTTCAACTATATCATTGGCTTGCGAAGCAATTCAAGATCCTGATGTAGGAAATGATCAAGAATCATTGATAGGGTTTGTCTCAATGATTGAACAGGAAAATAAGCGATTAGCAAAATTAGTTGAAAATGTATTGCAAACCGCCTTGCTTGAAAAGGGTAAAATGAGTTTGAAACTAAGTGAGGTAAGGGTGGATAATTTAGTGCGTGAAATCGTTCAAGCATTTCAAATTCGCTTTAAAAATCAAGCTGGGAAAATTCATATTGAGCATTTGGATGAGGTAAAAACTGATTTGGACAAAATTCATTTTGGTAATATTATTTACAACCTGTTGGACAATGCACTAAAATATTGTGCAGTTTCTCCAGAAGTATATGTGAAACTAAAGAAAACCACCAAGGGATACGAATTGTATTTCAAAGACAATGGAATTGGTATAAAAAAAGATGATCAAAAAAGAATTTTTGACAAATTGTACCGTGTTCCTACTGGGGATGTGCATAATGTTAAAGGGTTTGGATTAGGTCTTAATTATGTCGATTCAATCGTGAAATTGCATCAGGGAGAAATTACTGTTGAAAGTAGTTTAGGGAAGGGGTCAACTTTTAAAATAAATATTGAAAATGAGTGATAAAGTAAAAATACTATTAGCTGAGGATGATACCAATTTAGGGACCCTTTTATCAAATTATTTAAAAGCAAAATCATTTGATGTTACATTGTGTGTTAATGGCGAAATAGCATTAACTCGCTTTCAAGAACAACTGTTTGATTTTATTGTTTTAGATGTTATGATGCCCGTAAAAGATGGTTTCGCAGTAGCAACTGAAATTAGAAAAACAGATTCTGAAATTCCAATTTTGTTTTTGACTGCAAAATCTATGAAAGATGATAAGTTGCAAGGATTTGATGTTGGAGGAGACGATTATATGACCAAGCCATTTTCAATGGAGGAGTTGTTAGCAAGAATCAATGCAATTTTAAAAAGATCTTATAAAGAAGGGAAAAAAGAAACAACGTTTGAAGTTGGGGACATTGAGTATGATTATTTGCAACAAACTGTTGTAATTGCTAACGAAAGCAAAAAGTTAACAACTAAAGAAAACGAACTGTTCTATTTATTGGTTAAAAATCAAGATGGAATATTAGATAGGAATGAAGCTTTAAAACAAGTTTGGGGAGATGATAACTACTTTAATGGTAGAAGCATGGATGTTTATATCACCAAATTAAGAAAGTATGTAAACGGCTCAAGTAAAGTTGAAATAATGAACGTGCACGGCAAGGGCTTTAGACTTTTGATAAAAAACTAAAAAACCAATCAAATATTCCGCGTTTCCACTAATTTTGTACTAATGAATACCACCAAAATTAGTCATGTTGCACATTTAATTGAAATTTGTGTTCAGCACGGAGTTACCAAGGTTGTTATTTCTCCAGGTTCTCGAAATGCGCCTTTAATTATTGGGTTGGATGCACATCCTAAAATAGAAGTATTTCTTGTTCATGATGAACGAAGTGCTGCTTTCTTTGCCATGGGAATGGCCGAGGAATCAAATTCACCTGTTGCAATTACTTGTACTTCTGGAAGCGCTCCAATCAATTATGCTCCAGCAATTTCTGAGGCGTATTATCGAAATATTCCATTGGTGGTTTTAACTGCCGATCGCCCTGTTGAATTAATTGATCAAGGAGATGGGCAAACAATTCGACAAAAAAATCTTTATCAAAACTTTATTAAAGGAAGTTTTGAATTACCAAATTTTCCTTCAAAATCGGAGCGAACTATAAGCGATACTATCGCTAATGAAGCCTTGAATTTGGCCGTTCAAGTGCCTAAAGGTCCAGTACATATTAATATTCCATTAAGTGAGCCTCTTTATGAGACTCAAGAACTTCATACCAAGCCTGAGCTTATAATCAGCCAGGCAATTGAACCTGTGTTTTCTGATGCCGACAAGGCTGAGATTAGCACAAATTGGCAGCAAGCAGAAAAGAAATTGATCTTAATAGGACAGTTAGCTCCCAATGATTTAGATATTCAAGCATTTGCTTCAGTAATTGGAGATTCATCTGTTGCTATTTTGGTTGAAAACACTTCTAATTTGCAGCATTTCCAACGCATCTGTCATTCAATTGACAGAACACTTGCTATTATTAACGAAGATGAGGTGAGCGATTTTGCTCCAGATCTATTAATAACGCTTGGTGGCGCAATTATATCTAAGAAAATTAAAGCATTTTTCAGATCCAATAAACCTCAGGTAAATTGGCGGGTAGGTCAATATCAATTTGAGGAAGATACTTTTCAATCTTTGTCACGATCATTTGAAATAAAGCCGCAGACATTTTTCAACTTTATAGGAACATTAGAACAAAATGTGAGTAGTAATTTTGGTGGAAAATGGAAGCAAAAGGATTTTTTAGCAAATGAAATTCATAATGACTTTTTGGCAGAAGCACCATATTCAGATTTGAAGGCGTTTGAACTAATTTTAGATGCGATACCCGATAATTCGAATATCCATATGGCAAATAGTTCTGTGGTGCGCTATTGCCAACTATTTAATCCCGTTGCTGGCATGTCTTATTACAGTAATCGTGGGGTTAGCGGTATTGACGGGTCTACAAGTACAGCAGCCGGTATAGCTAATGTTAGTAAAGAAAAACTAAATATTTTAATTAGCGGTGATACCTCATTTTTTTATGATTCTAATGCCTTATGGAATAGTCATTTGACTTCCAATTTGAGAATAATTGTAATCAATAATGGAGGAGGGGGGATTTTCAAAATAATTGATGGGCCAAATAACTCGGCACAATCGCATCATTTTGTCGCCAATTTTGATGCTAAAATCAAGTCAATTTGTGAAGCTTTTAATGTGCAGCATTTGGAGGCGAAATCTATCGAAGAATTGGCGGCTATTTTTCAAGATTTTTATGCAATTAAAGAGAGTGATCAACCTGTTTTATTAGAGGTGAATACGAGTGGGATATCGAATGAAAAAACACTTAAAAAATATTTTTCAAAAATCAATAAATTATCAGGATAATTGTTGGCTTAATTGGGCTGGCTATAGTCTCGTCGATATATAGTGTGATTTTGTCGAAAAAAGCCAACTAAACCCTTTTTTATCCGTCTATTAGATTGTATGCGTGCATTATTAATTTTAATCGTCATCAGTTTTGCTTCAATTACTGGTTCTTCTCAAATGATTTTGAGCGGAGTAGCTACTGGTTCATGCGATTGTTATGAGCTAACAGATTTTACCAATCAATCAGGGTCAATTTGGAGTCCTGGAACGATTGATTTAACGAACACTTTTGACATGTCTTTTGAGGTTAATCTTGGGGCTGATGATGTGTGGGGAGCGGATGGGATGATTTTTGCATTGAGACAAACAGGAACATCTCCTGGTGGAATTGGAAATGGAATGGGATATAGCGGTATCACAAACTCTGTTGGAGTTGAGATTGATACATGGAATAGTTCCCCAGCAGTTCCTTCTGATATTCCGGAAGATCATGTTGCAATGAGTTCTAACGGAACTGTCAATCATGACCTTATTGCACCAATAACCATTGCTAACATTGAAGATGGTTTGTATCATACTTTTAGAGCAACATGGGATCCTGTAGCATTTGATCTTGAAATTTTCTTGGATGGAGTTAGCATGTTCACCTATAATGGAGATATGGTAACCTTATTTTTTGGAGGAACACCTGATGTTTATTTTGGTTGGACCGGAGGTACAGGAGGGGTTGATAATATTCAATCAGTATGCATGTACCGTGATGCAGATTTTAGTACAGATGTCATTACGGCTTGTGTAGATCAAACAGTAACTTTTACAGATGAATCTACAAGTGATTTAATTCACAATTCAGAGGAGGCAGTAACATGGGATTGGGATTTTGGTGATGGTTCAACATCTGCTGTGCAAAATCCTACACATGCTTATACTGCGATAGGTACATATACTATAACACTTACCATTACTGATATTTCTGGATGTAGTTCTACAGAAACTTTTGATATTGATATTACCGCCGGACTTGATGTTACAATGACACATACAGATGTAACGTGTTTTGGTTTAGATGACGGTACTGGAACAGCAATGCCTACTACAGGTGTGGGGCCATATACTTATCTTTGGGATGACCCTTTAGCGCAAACAACCGGAACATCAACAGGTTTATCTCCAAATACCTATGACGTAATCGTTACAGATAATTTGGGCTGCACAGGGACAGGTTCAGTTACTATTCTTGAACCAACAGAGTTAGTTATTGATTCTTCAGTACCAACAAATGCAAGTTGTGGATTAGCTAATGGAACAATTACAGTTGTTGCTTCGGGAGGAACCCCTGCGTTAGAATATAGTGTTGATGGTGGAGTAACTTATCAGCCTACAGGAAATTTTACAGGTCTAACGAATGGATCTTATGATGTTGTTGTGAGAGATGCAAATGGATGTACAGCTACTATTACAACTGTTGTAGATTTAGATTCACCGTTGATTATAGATGATGTTGTGGCGACAGATGATTCTTGCCTACCGACAGATGATGGTACAATTACAGTTACGGCTTCTGCTGGAGTAGCGCCTTTCCAATATAGTATAGATGGAGGTGTTACTTATCAACCTTCAAATTTCTTTGATTTATTAGCGCCGGGTCCTTATACTGTTACGGTAATGGATGATGTTGGATGTACTGTAACTGCAGATATTGTAGTGGGATCATTACCTAATATAGTTATTGATTTAATTACTGTAGTTGATGCAACTTGTAACGGTGCGTCTGATGGCTCAATTGATATTGATGTTTCTGGTGGTACACCTGCATATACGTATAGCATTGATGCAGGAGTTTCTTTTGGTCCAACTCCTTTGTTTACGGGGTTAACTGCTGGTTCGTATGATGTTGAAATAGAAGATGCAGCAGGTTGTGTAATTACAGATGTTGCTGTTATAGGTGAACCAACTTTAATTACTATTGATGCCGTTTTATCAACAGATGTTTCTTGTACAGGGTTGGCAGATGGTGAATTTGAATTAGTTGTTTCTGGTGGTACGCCTGGTTATACATATAGTAATGATGCAGGAGCTTCATTTCAGGTTAGTCCAACATTTACAGGTATGACGGCTGGTTCTTATGATTTGGTAATTGAAGATGCTAATGGATGTACAATTACTGGTACTGCAGATGTTGTTGAGCCTACCCCTTTAGTTATTGATGATGTATTAGTGACAGATGTAACTTGTAACGGATTAATGGATGGTGAAGTAACAGTTGTCGCAAGTGGTGGAACGGTGGCTTACCAATATAATGTGGATGGAGGTGCTTTTCAAGTTTCACCAACCTTTACTGGTTTGGGCGGTGGTCCAATTACTGTTAATATTATGGACGCAAATGGTTGCACGGCTACAGCTGATGCATTTTTGGATGAAGCAGATCCAATTGTTTTAACAATGGGACCAGATACTACAATATGTTTAGGTGGTGCGGCTGAACTTTGTCCAACAGTTACTGGTGGAACTGCTCCTTACACATACATTTGGGATGGAGCTCCAGATACTGAATGCTTAATAACAACAATTGTTGGTGTTCATACCTTAGAGATTGAAGATATTAATGGATGTACGACAGATATTTTAGAACAAACGGTTAATCAATATACACCGTTATCTGTGTTTGGATCTGATGCAATTTCAGTTTGTCCTGGAGATGATGTTGTTATTGCTGGTGAGGCAGCAGGTGAAGGTCCTGCGGGTTATACTTATGAATGGACAAATGACATGGATGGATCTGTATTATTTGGACCTGTTCAAACTGTAAATCCAGGATCTACCACAGTTTATACTTTAACAGTAAGCAGTGGGTGTGAAAATACGGCTACAACAACTGTAACAATTACGACTTTCGATATTCCAAACATAATTATTTCTGCAGACAAGTATGAGGGTTGTGAGGACTTAGAGGTGAGTTTTGAAAGTTTAACAGATGCGTCATTGGTTGAGTCTTTTATTTGGGAGTTAGGTGATGGAAGTATAGCAGCTGGAGATGCAGTTGATCATACTTATACATATGCGGATTGTTTTGATGTAAATATTGATCTAACCACAATTGATGGTTGTGAATCATCAGCTACATTTACAGATTATATTTGTGTATGGCAACTTCCTGTTGCTGAGTTTAGTTATAATCCAACCGAACCGGACTTGTATAATACAACAGTTGTTTTTGAAAACGAATCTGAATTTGCAAGTACTTTTGAGTGGACGTTTGGAGATGGAGGTTCTTCAACTGATGTTAACCCTGATCATACATATCCTTCTCTCGGTAATGTGACCTATGATGTGCAATTGGTCGCTGCAACGGATAAAGGATGTACAGATACTACAAATCATTTAGTGACGATTGATGAAATTGTTTTGTATTTCATACCAAATGCAATTACGCCAAACTCTGATCCGTTCAACCAAACATTTAATCCAGTCTTTATTCCTGGGTTTAATCCAAATGATTATCACATTAGAGTCCTAAATCGTTGGGGAGAAATTATGTGGGAATCATACGATATTTCAGAAGGATGGAATGGTACATATGATGGTGCCTTCGTGCAAGATGGCGTATATGTTTGGGAATTAACCTTCCGCGAAAATAAAAGCGATAAAAAGCACAGAGATTTTGGACATATCGTTGTTGTTCAATAATTACGCGGCTTTCCACATTTAAATAAGTCAACGTTTTGTCTCCTAAACCGTTTAAAGTTAGGAAAATAACATTTTTAGTCATACATTTGACTTGAAACCTAGCCATAATGAAACAAGTACTAATCCTATTTAGCGTAATGCTTTGGTCCACATCTTTTGGGCAAATGTTGTTGAGTGGTACTGCTACTGGCTCTTGTGACTGTTATACATTAACAACAACAACCAGTCAGGCAGGGAGTATTTGGAGTCCCGATTTTATTGATTTAACCAATCCTTTCGATTTTACTTTTCAAATAAATTTAGGATTTTCTGATGGCGGAGCTGACGGTATGGCTTTTGTGCTTCGTTCATTAGGTACAACAACCGGAACAGGTGGTGGAGATTTGGGTTATGGAGGAATTATGAATTCCATAGCGATTGAAGTTGATACGTGGAATAACGGAGGACCAACAGAAATTGTTTCTGATCACTTAGCCATGAATAAAAATGGATTGATTACTCACAATATGGAACCTGCATTTGCCATTGCAAATATTGAAGATGGTGCTGAACATGATTTTCAGGTAATTTGGGATCCTGTTGCTATGCAAATGAGAACTTATTTAGATGGAGATCTTATTTTTAATCACGTTGAGGATATTGTCACAACAATTTTTGGCGGAAACCCCAATGTCCGTTTCGGTTGGTCGGGAGGAACAGGAGGAGCTTCAAATGTGCAAACTGTTTGTATAGAATTAGAGTCTGATATTGATGTGGATGATATTACGGCATGTCCTGGACAAGAGTTGTTTTTTACAGATGAATCTATAAGTGGTTTAATCTATGATGGAATTGGAGTAACAGATTGGGCATGGACTTTTGGAGGGGGGGATGTTTCTGATTTAGAAAACCCAAGTTATACATACGCAACTATTGGTTCGAAAACGGTAACACTAACCGTAACCAATATGATTGGGTGTACAGATGTCAGTACTTTAAGTATTACGGTTGATAGTATTGATGTTGATATAACAGCGACTGATATAACATGTTTCGGTTTTGATGATGGCACTGCAACAGCTGATCCAACAACCGGGGATGATCCTTACTCTTATTTGTGGGATGACCCCTTGGCGCAAACAACGGCCACGGCATTAGATTTATCTCCTGGGACTTATACAGTTTTGGTTACGGACGCTGTTGGTTGCGAACTTTGGCGCACAATTGCAATTACCGAACCTGACGAATTATTGCTTGACGATTTAATTATTGTAGATGCAACTTGTGGATTGGATGATGGTGAATTAACAATTAATGCTATGGGAGGTACACCGCCTTATGAATTTAGTATTGATGGTGGAGTAACATTTGAAATTGGAGCGGCCTTTATTGGTTTACCAAGTGGAGATATTGATTATCAGATAAGAGATGGGAACGGATGTTTATTGACAGGGACAGCTACCATAGGTGCTAATGATTTGATTGTTGAAACGACAAAAATTGATGTTACCTGTTTTGGATTTGATAATGGAACTGCTACAGCAGCACCAGAATTTGGAGTAGGTCCATGTTCATTCTTGTGGGATGATCCTTTAGCACAAACTACTCCTACAGCAACAGGTTTGGCTCCTGGAACTTATACTGTAATTGTAACACATGATGCCATTGGGTGTTCAGGTACGGCTACAGTTACAATTACAGAACCAGCTGAACTTTTAATTAGTTCAATTGTGGCAATTGATGCAAGTTGTGGTGTCAATAATGGTCAAATTACTATAGAGGCAACAGGGGGTACATTACCATATGAATATAGTATAGATGGAGGTGGGTCATTTAGTGCACTACCCAATTTTACAGATTTAGCGCCAGGTTCATATAGCATTATTGTACGAGATGCGCAAGGATGTACTATAAATGACAATGTAGTTCTAGTAAATGTATCTAATGTACCAGATGTTCTTTTAAGTGTAGATTATACAGAGGGATGTCGTCCACTAGAAGTAAATATTACCAATATTTCTGATCCTACATTAACAGATATTACAGTTTGGGATTTGGGTGACGGAACTATTGTTGAAGGTGACGTAATTAGTCATACCTATGAGTATGCCGGGTGCTATGATATTCATGTGGTGATTACTACGTTTGATGGATGCACGACTGAAGCTACATTTGAGGATTTTATTTGTGTATGGGAATTACCAATTGCTGAATTTGATTTTACACCTGAAGAACCTGATGTAGTAGACAATGAAGTTCAATTTGAAAACTTGTCGGAATTGGCAGTGAGTTATGAATGGGATTTTGGAGATGGAACTACAGGCAATGAATTTGAGCCTAATCATGTTTATCCTGAAATTGGGAATGGATTATATCGGGTTCAATTAATTGCCATTACAGATAAAGGTTGTAGAGATACAGCGTATCAGTATGTTTTGATTGACGAAGTAATACAGTATTTTATTCCAAATTCATTTACGCCAGACGGAGATCAATTTAATGAAGATTTCACCCCAATATTTTCTTCCGTATTTATTCCTCAGGATTATCATTTTGTCATCTATAATCGTTGGGGAGAAATGGTTTGGGAATCGTATGATTATACTGCTGGTTGGAATGGAACCTATGGAGAGGTTTTAGTTGAGGATGGGGTGTATATTTGGCATTTGACATTTCGAGAAAACGGCTCAGATAAAAAATATAAAGATTTTGGACACATCACTGTGCTTCATTAATTCACATTTCATTTAAAAGCAGTAAATTTATGTGCTTATGTACATAGATTTTAGGAAAATAATCACTTTGCTCCTCCTTCTTTTCTCCTTCTTATCCTTTGGTCAATTAACAGGATTTAATAATGAATGGGTTTCAATCGGACCAAATAAATATCCTACAAATCCAAAGTTCAGAGGAGATGCAGGAGTTGGTCCAATAGAATTTATAAGAGTTTATCAAAAAAAGGAAGGGTATTTACTAGCAGGTTCATTACATGGTGGTTTGTTTTTCTCTGAAAATGGAGGAGACTCTTGGGTTAATTCAGGGTCAGATGCTTGGCCTTTTACGGGATGTGCTTGGGCTGATTTTTACCCAACAGATGAAAACGTTTGGTTTGCCTGTTCCAATGAAAAAGGAGATAATGGTAAACCTGGAAAAATCGGAAAATCTGGAGGACTATTACGTTCTAAAAATAAAGGAGAAAAATGGGAAGTAATTGGAGATTACAAAGATTTTGCTGGATATCCTCAATTGAAAATTTACGGTACCCGATTTCATCCTGATAATCCAAACCTTTTACTTGTAATAACATCTGAAGGATTTTATTATACTGAAGATTGCATGGAGGATTACGTAAAGTGGAAGCGTGTGCCAAATGTAAATGGTTGGGTTTATGATCTAGATTTTATAGATGGAGAAATGTACTTGACTAATTTCTTTAAAGGGAAATGGAATATTTTACGATTTGATCAAGATGATTTTTCAAAATTTGAGAAAATGAAATCAATGGCATCAGAAACTCGCCCAATGAGAAATCTAACCATTGAACCTCAGAATGACAGATTATTGGTGGCAAAAGATTTCGTAAAAGGAAAAGATGAATTATGCGTTTTAGATATAAAACAAGATTCAATTTTTGTTTTACTAAAAAATCAACGTATTGGTTTTGGTAGTGGGCACACTTTTGCTGTCTCTCCTCATCAGCCTGATGATTTTTATTTTGGTTACTCAACAAAGGTAAGGAAATGGGTTCCACCTTATGATAAAATGGGATCACTTGGTTCTGGATATCATGTTGATGTTGAGTTTATAGCCTATGACCCTTTTAATCCTTTCAAAATATATTTTGCTACGCATGGTGGCGTTTTTATATCTGAAAACGGGGGACAAGATTGGGAAAATAAAAGCGATAATTTGGGCGTAGCAGAAGTAATGGGGCTTGCTGTTTCTGCTCAAGATGCTAATCAAATTGCTATTGGCTGTTATCATGATGGTAGTATGGTTTTGGCAGACTTTGATCAAAACGGGCAATATTATTGGAGAACAATAAATGGGGGAGATGGATTAATTCCACTTATCGACCCAACGGATCAAGGTGTGGTTTACACCTCAAATCAATTTGTGGGAGGAGGGTTGTATTTTTCGAGTGACACTTCTAAAAAGCAAAAACGAAACCTACATAGTTTAAACAATATTAAGTCTGCCGGGTGGGAAAATGCGGCCGTACTTGACCCATTTAATTCGACAACCGTTTATTTTAATTTCATACAAAAAGCAGGTATTAATAAGGGAAACATAAATGTTTGTAGAACTAAAAATCCTTTGGAAAGAAAGAGTGTTGAAATTATTTCAGATTTCAACCTAAGTCATCAGTTGAAATCCTATAAAGTTTATGGACTTTTTAATTCGCAATACCATCCTAATGTTCTAATTGCCTATGTCCTTGAGTATACCAATGATGCGAAAGGCAATAAAAAAACAAATCACCGCCTTTTCCGGACTGATAAGTTAAATGAAACACCTGAAGAGATCATTTCATCTTGGTATGAAATTAAGCATCCAAATAATTCATGGATTGGTGATGTAGCAATTGATGGAGTGAACAGAAATAAAATTTATATGACATATACCCGAGGGAAACAAAATCCGGAGTCAATTTTTGGTGATAAAGGGTTAGTATATATGCTGCGTTATTCTGATAATCACAGGCATTCATTGAAAAGAGAAATTGACATTACTAAAAATATGCCTAAAGCTACAGGTGGGCGTTATAATTTGGTGTATAGTAGAACCAACGGCGGTATGTTATTGGTTGGTACTTCAACAGGCGTTTATTATGGAAATGGGCGTTTGCTCAGAGGGAAATCACGTTGGAATGAATTGGGCAAAGGGTTGCCGCATTGTAAAGTTTATGGACTCGATTATAATGAAAAAGAAAAAATTGTTACGATAGGACTGTTCGGTAGAGGTGTTTGGCAGTATCAAATGAAATAATATTTCTTAATTCTTCGGTGCTAACAATAGCCTATTAAAAACATCCATCTGTTACTTTTTCATCTCATTGTATTTAATCATTAGAATAGTTATCATTGTAAAAAATTAAATTATGTCAACCACCGAGTTAATATTTCAGTTCGCATTATATATCGTTCCTTCAATCGTTTTCTTCGGTGCGGTCTACTATTTTACTAATAAATGGGTTGAGGTTCAGCGCGAAAAAAATAAGTTAGCCTTTGTAGGTAATAAGGATGTTAAAAAGGCACCTCCGGCAGATTTGAAAAAGCACTTTTTTCCGTTGCAAGTAGAAGCATATCAGCGTATGGTATTATTCTTAGAGCGAATTGCTCCAAATAATATGATCATGCGGTTGAATAATCCAGGGTTGCCAGCTCGTGCATTTCAGCAAAAATTGATTGATAATGTTCGTCAAGAGTATGAACATAATCTCGCGCAGCAAATTTTCATTTCTCCTGAAGCTTGGGCGCGTGTTCAGTCAAGTAAAGAAGAAATTCTTAAAATAATTAACATGGCAGCTACCAAAATGGAACCTACTGCATTAGCAAATGATTTAAGTAAGGGCGTTTTTGAAATTACAGCCCAATTAAAGGATCAACCTACCGAACAAGCTGTCAATTTTCTCAAAAATGAATTAAACGAAATAATCAGTTAATCATTTTTTTGCTACCATTTATCGAAAATTACTAGGCTAGCATAGTTTTTTTTTATTTTAATAAACTGTGTCTAAACCGATTGAATGAAGGGGTTAACGCCTGTTCGGTTGATTTCTTAACAAACATTTCGTCGAAATGATTCATGTTTAACAAAAGATTTTTTGTAAGTTAGTGTAACCAACTGATACCCTAACCAATGAAATACCTTTTAATGACTCCCATTTTTTGGGCATTTATGCTAGCTCCAGCGAGTGTTTTAGCTCAAGATGAAATCGATTATGGAACTGCCACAGTGTCGGAAGAATACTGCGTTAGTTTGGACGTCGATTCACCAATTTCCGAATACTATTCTATTGATATTAGTCACTTGAATCTTTTGACTGAACTGGAAGCAGTAAACAAATTCGGATTTATTTCCAACAATCTTTTAACCTACTCCGTGGACTATGCTGCTCAAACAGCTTTTCTCCATGTCCATTTAGATCGTACATCTTCACCAAAAGACATTGTTTGGTGGAATGATTACGTGAACAGCCTTTGCGGACTTTAGTATAAATTTTAATTAAGGAGCTTTTGGGCACCTCAATGACATTTATCTATTAAATCTATAGAATAAGAGTATTACCAACTATCAAATGAAAACTATGAAAGAACATTACATTAAAATTTTATTTCTGCTGCTGGTCGCGTGGATCGGAGACTCCTCAGTCTTTGGTCAACTAGTAGGAACAAGTGCTTATATTTATGGCGATAATGTAGAGATTGGAATCAATGATGCCGGACACGAAGGTGCTCCCCGCCAAATTGCTTCCAATAATCGCTCAAATCAAGCTCTTGGTTCTCCTGTTTACTTTGGATTCGTAGCAAACCCGCAATTAGATGGATGGGGAAATTATGACGGCGATTTTTTTACACCAGGTTCACCTGAAAATGGATTCGGATTAGAAATTGGAGGTATTAACTATTCTAATAATGCCTCAGGATCATTGGAGCAAATTCCAGGTTCTATTTCAAGTTATAATGTTGAAGGAGACTGTATTTTTGTTGAGTGGGATGGAGAAATTGCAAACGTTGAAGTTCATATTGTATATCGTTTAATTACGACAGAACTATATTATACAACTGAAGTTACCCTTACTAATACTGGTGGAGGGGATTTGACGGATGTATATTATTATAGAAATTTAGATCCTGACAATAATGTAACAATTGGAGGAGGATATGGAACTCAAAATACTGTTGTTGCACAACCAACTCCAACCTGTGAAAAAGCATTGGTAACAGCTACTCAAACTGGCCCATGGGATTCATACATTGGATTAGGTGCAATCGGTGAAGATTTTAGAGTATCTTATGGTGGTTTTGCCAATAGAGATGCTTCTAATATTTGGAACGGAATAGGAGGTTTAACAGGAACAACTGGAGCAACAGTTTTTGCTGATCAAGCAATCTCATTAAGCTATAGAACGGATTTAGATGTTGGCGTGCCAGAAACTTTTCTATTTACTGTGGTATTAGATGCCTCTCAAATTGATGCAGCAATTGCCAGTCTTTATTACTTTGATTATGTTGGTGGTGGAGGTGTCATTGATGAATGTGCGCCCGTTGTTGATACAGCATATACTTGTGCTGGAATTCCAGTAGAACTTACAGTTGATGGTCCAAGTGCTGAAGATTATGTTTGGACATGGTCTCCACCAACTGGATTAGATATTGTTGACGGTCCAACTGTAAACGCATCACCATTAGTAACAACAGAATATACGGTTACAGGAACTCCTGCACCTATTTGTTTATCCGCAACAATTGAAAAAACAATTATTGTAGAAATAACGCCTTCACCTATAATAGAAATAATAGACCCTGGGCCACAATGTGGCGATTTTGATTTGACAACATTAGTTCTTAATAATCTTGAGGGAAGCCCCGTTGATATTAGTTTTTATGATGTCATTCCTGATAGTGTTGATCAGGTGGATGGATTATGGGTTGGAGATTTTATGGGGCCCGGAGATGTAGTTTATGTTTTAATGGCAAATCCAATTACGGGCTGCTATGACGTTGAGCCAGTTGTGATTGATTTTAGTGGAGGTGCAGTCGCTGGTCCTGATAATGCAGAAATATTGTGTAATGATGCAGGTTCTGCCTTAGATTTAAATACCTTATTAGTTGGAGCGGATCCTGATGGGATTTGGTCTGAAATTTCTGTTGTACTTTCTGGAGGATTTGATGATCCAACTGGTGTTTTAACTGCAGGAGGCGTAGACCCTGGAGTCTATACTTTTCAATACATTGCTCTTGGTTTAGATCCTTGTGAGGATGATACTGCTGAGATGGTTATAACAATCAATCTTGAAGCATTGGCTGGATTAGATGGTACTACAAGCATTTGTAATACGGATGGAACGACTACAGATTTAGATGATTTATTAGATGGTAATAATGGAATTGGAACTTGGTTGGAGACAACGGCAAGTGGACAATTTAATCCTGTAACTGGTATCTTCGACGGAAGTGGGCTTGCAGCTGGTGATTATACTTTCACTTATACAGTTGACGCAGATCCACCATGTGTGCCAGATGTTGCAGATTTTACAGTAACAATACTTCCAAACCCTATAATTGATGCGGGTGAAGATTTTGATATTTGTGATGGAGATATGTGTACATTAACTGGTGCTGGTGCTGGAGTTGGAGGATCATATATTTGGGACGGTGGCGTAACAGATGGTGTAGCATTTGCACCTGGAGCAACCGCTACTTATACCGTAACCGGAACAGATGCAAATGGATGTATTAATACAGATGATATTACAGTTACTGTAAATCCTTTGCCAGTCGTAGATGCTGGAGTAGATTTTGCTGTTTGTGACGGTGATCTAGCAACCTTAACAGGTACAGGAGCAGGTGTTGGAGGAGTTTATATATGGGATGGTGGTGTTACAGATGGTGTTGCATTTACACCATTGGCTACTACAACTTATACTGTAACTGGAACAGATGCAAATGGTTGTGAAAATACAGATGATATTGAGGTAACAGTTAATCCTTTACCTGCTGTTGATGCTGGGGCAGATTTTGCAGTATGTGATGACGATCTAGCAACTTTAACAGGTGCAGGTGCAGGTGTTGGAGGAGTTTATGTGTGGGACGGTGGCATTACAGATGGTGTTGCATTTACACCACTTGCTACCGCTACTTATACCGTAACCGGAACAGATGCAAATGGATGTTTAAATACAGATGATATTGAGGTAACAGTTAATCCTTTACCTATTGTAGAGGCTGGACCAGATGTTGAAATTTGTATTGGAGACATGGTTACTCTCACTGGTGCCGGAGCAGGAATCGGAGCAGGGTATCTTTGGACTGGCGGTGGAGTAGATGGTGTTCCATTTGATCCTGCTGCTACAGATACTTATACAGTTACAGGAACAGATATTAATGGTTGTGTTAATACAGATGATGTGATGGTTACTGTAAATCCTTTACCTGTGATTGATGCAGGGCCTGATGTTGCTGTTTGCGACGGTGATCCTGTTACATTAATAGCTTCTGGCGCAGGTGTTGGAGGCGTTTATTTGTGGGATGGTGGTATTACGGATGGAGTTTCGTTTACACCATTAGCAACCGCAACTTATACCGTAACCGGAACAGATGCAAATGGTTGTGTTAATACAGATGCAGCAATTGTGACAGTGAACCCAATCCCAGATGTTAGTGCAGGACCTGATATTGCAGTTTGTGCAGGTGAAATGGTTATTTTAACAGGTTCTGGTGCAGGAATTGGAGCTGGATATTTATGGACTGGCGGAGGAATAGATGGGGTGCCATTTACTCCAGGCATAACTGCAACCTATACCGTAACAGGAACAGATGCAAATGGATGTGTAAGCACGGATGATGTTGATGTAACAGTTAATCCATTACCATTAGTTACATTCACTGCGGATGAATTGATTGGATGTGCCCCATTATATGTTAACTTCACAGCTCTTGAGCCAGGAACTGAATTCGAATGGGAATTTGGAGATGGCTCTTCAGGAACAAGTGATGGACCAGGGCATACATTTTTATATGCAGGCTTATATGATATTACACTAACCATTACGTCAAGTGAAGGTTGCGTGTCTACAGTGACATATGAAAACTATATCGATATTACGAATACGCCAATAGCTCAATTTTCATATTCTCCATATGAGATTGATGTAATGGATACCAGAGTGTACTTCTCTAACTCATCTTTACATGCAGATTCATATGAATGGACTTTTGGAGACGCGTCTGCTACAAGTAATGATGTTGACCCCGAGCATATGTATCCTCCAATTGGTGACAGAAATTATTTAGTAACCTTAACCGCACATAATTCAAATGGATGTGAAGATGTTGTGGAACAAGTGATAAACATTAAGGACATAATGATTTATCATATTCCAAATACATTTACGCCTGATGGAGATTCTTTTAATGAATCGTTCAAACCAGAGTTCATGTCGGGATTAGATATCTATGATTATCATTTAATGATTTTTAATAGATGGGGTGAAATGGTGTTTGAGTCCTTTAATTCTGATTTTGGATGGGATGGATTCTACGGAAGCCAAGGATTAGTTGATGACGGAGTCTATATTTGGAAAATGGAATTTGGAGAAACAATGAGTGATAAAAAACACTACGTTGATGGACATGTGACCGTGTTGAAATAACAATTATTAATTTGGTGAAAGAGGCAGCTAATACATTTTAGTTGCCTCTTTTTTATGTCCAAAAGTGTACTGGTTTATTTTCAAAAAATATTAAACTATATATAAAACAAGTTGTTACATAAAATTATTCGTCGGAGAAAAATTGTATTTTGTCATGAATTAAACACTTTTCATCTAATTGTGTTAAATAGAACAAGTAGGGATAAAACTTCTTAGTACATTGCAATGCAATTAATACCCCAACCAATGAATGACCAACTACTAACTTTCGGAATTTCCGAATTTCAAAAAAATCCCAAAAAGTTGAATTGTGATCTGCAATTCACTCCTTTCAGAAATATTCAAAAACTTTTGCCAGATATTTGACAATGGCAATAAATTTTGAGACGGCATTTTGCACTCAAAATTCTTGATTAAATTAAAAGTATTTCAGCTCCCATTACTATTACTTTTCTAAATCCTTGCAAGGGAAACCAATTAGTATCAACCAACTAATTAGTATAAATGAAAAGTCTATTTATTAAACCTTTAATAGCATTGCTATTATTGTTACCTGCATTTACCCAAAGTCAAATAATCGGTACAAGTGCGTACATGATTGGAGATAATGTTGAAATTGGAATTAATGATGCCGGACACGAAGGGGCACCTCTGTTGGGTACATCTCATAATCGGTCAGATGCCTGGGTGGGTTCCCCCGTTTATTTTGGCTTCGTCGCAAATCCACAATTAGATGGCTGGGTTAATTATGACGGAGACTTTTTTACACCAGGATCACCTGAAAATGGTTTCGGATTGGAAATTTCTGGAATTAATTATCATAATAATGCCTCAGGAAGTTTAGAAGATATTGCAGGGTCAATATCCGGCTATGACTTGGATGGCGACTGTATGTCTGTCGTTTGGGATGGAACAATTGGTGATATAGATGTTCATATTGTTTATAGATTAATAACAACAGAACTGTACTATACTACTGAAGTAACACTTACTAATACAGGTCTGACAGACTATACAGATATTTATTACTATAGAAATCTGGATCCTGATAATAATGTAACACTCAGTTTCGATTATACAACACAAAATACAATTGTAGAGCAACCAGATCCAGGTTGTGAAAAAGCATTAGTTACTGCAACATCTGCTGTACCTTGGGGTTCCTATATAGGCTTAGGTGCGATTGGTGAAAATTTCCGTGTAACTCACGGTGGTTTTGCAAATAGAGATGCATCTGATATTTGGAATGGCCTTGGAGGATTGACGTCCGCAGAGGGGGCAACCGTATTTGCTGATCAGGCAATTTCATTAGGATATAGAGTGGAAAGTCTCCCAGCTTCCGAATCGGAAACGTTTTTGTTTACAGTAGTATTAAATGAAGCTTCTATTGATGCTGCTATTTCTAGTTTATACTACTTTGATTATGTTGGCGGTGGAGGTATAATAGATGAATGTGATCCTGTTATTGATACGGTGGAAACCTGTGCTGGAATTCCAGTAGAAATTTCAGTGGATGGACCAAATGCAGATGATTATACTTGGGCTTGGACACCACCAGGAGGACTTGATATAACAATAGGTCCAACTGTAAATGCGTCACCCGCAGTGACAACAACCTACACGGTTACAGGAACACCGGGTGTTTTATGTTTGTCATCTACAATTGAAAAATCTATTGTTGTGGAAATTATGCCATCACCAATAATCGATATTGTTGATCCTGGCCCACAATGTGGAGAGTTTGATTTAACAACTTTAGTCGTCAATGACTTAGGGGGAGTTGATAGCCCAATTATCGAATTCTATTCAGTAATTCCGGATAGTATTGACCAGGTAGATGGAATTTGGCCTTCAGATATCATGTTGCCAGGAGATATTGTATATGTAATGTTAGGTGATACTAGTTTAGGTTGTTTTGATGTTGAACTTTTGACAATTGATTGGACTATTCCGCCGAATGCAGGTCTAGATAATACTGAAACGCTTTGTAATTCCCTAGGAGCGTCAGTAGATTTAAATACATTACTTTCTGGAGCTGATCCTGGTGGAGTTTGGGAAGAAACTACGGCAAGTGGAACTTTTAATCCAATAACTGGAGTTTTTAATGTTGACGGACTTCCTGCAGGTGATTATACTTTTATTTATATCGCTTCAAATTTACCATGTCCAAATGACACAGCTGATTTTACAATAACAGTTAATGCTGTTCCAATAATAAATGCTGGAGCTGATGATGCAATTTGCGTTGGTGAAAGTATTACTTTGACAGGATCAGGAGCTGGAATTGGCGGAACATATGCATGGGATGGTGGTGTTACAGATGGTGTAGCATTTACGCCAGGTGCTACAGCTACTTACACGGTAACAGGAACAGATGCGAATGGCTGTGTAAATACAGATGATGTAACAATAACCGTGAATCCTCTTCCAGTAATAGATGCTGGTGTTGATGATGCAATTTGTATTGGAGAAAGTGTAACATTAACAGGTTCAGGAGCAGGTATTGGCGGAACATACGATTGGGACGGTGGTGTGACAAATGGTGTCGCATTTACGCCTGCTGCAACAGCAACTTATACCGTAACAGGCACAGACGCAAATGGGTGTGTAAATACTGATGCCATAACTATAACTGTAAACCCTTTACCAATAATTGATGCAGGCGCGGATGATGCAATTTGCGTTGGAGAGAGTATCACACTAACAGGTTCGGGAGCTGGAATTGGGGGAGCATATGCTTGGGATGGTGGAGTTACTAATGGTGTAGCGTTCACACCTGGTGCAACAGCAACTTATACCGTAACAGGAACAGATGCTAATGGCTGTGAAAATACAGATGATGTAACTATAACTGTAAACCCTTTACCAATAATTGATGCAGGTGCTGATGATGAAATTTGCGTTGGTGAAAGTATTACTTTGACAGGATCAGGAGCTGGAATTGGCGGAACATATGCATGGGATGGCGGAGTTACTGATGGCATTGAGTTTACGCCAGGTGCTACAGCTACTTACACGGTAACAGGAACAGATGCGAATGGATGTGTAAATACAGATGATGTGACAATAACCGTGAATCCTCTTCCAGTAATAGATGCTGGTGTTGATGATGCCATCTGTGCAGGTGAAAGTGTTACGCTAACAGGTTCTGGAGCAGGTATTGGCGGAACATATGATTGGGACGGTGGTGTTACAGATGGCGTAGTATTTACGCCAGGTGCAACAGCAACATATACCGTAACGGGAACAGATGCTAATGGCTGTGTAAATACAGATGATGTAACTATAACAGTTAATCCATTACCAATAATTGATGCAGGGTTAGATCATGCGGTTTGTATTGGTAGCCCAACAGTTTTGACAGGCTCAGGAGCCGGAATAGGCGGAACTTATGTTTGGGATGGTGGTGTTACAGATGGCGTAGCGTTTATACCTGCTGCCACTGCAACTTATACAGTTACAGGAACAGATGCTAATGGTTGTGTTGGTTCAGATGAAGTAACAGTAACTGTCAATTTACTCTTAGCAGTGGATGCTGGTCCAGATGTAGCAATTTGTATTGGTGATGAAGTAACATTAGAAGGATCAGGAGCGGGTATTGGAGGAACTTATGTTTGGGATGGAGGAGTGACGGATGGTGTTGCATTTACTCCAGTAGCAACAGCGACATATACAGTTACTGGAACAGATGTAAACGGATGCGAAAATACAGATGATGTTATTGTAACGGTTAATCCATTACCGATAATTGATGCAGGGTTAGATCACGCAGTGTGTTTAGGAGATGGAACGACATTGACAGGTGCTGGTGCAGGTATAGGAGGTTCTTATGTTTGGGATGGTGGAGTGACAGATGGCGTAGCATTTACTCCAGTTGCAACGACAACTTATACCGTAACAGGAACAGATGCTAATGGTTGTGCAAATACAGATGATGTAACAATAACAGTCAATCCTTTACCAATAATTGATGCAGGACTAGATCATGCGGTGTGTTTAGGTGATGAAACTACTTTGAGTGGTTCCGGCGCAGGTGTAGGTGGAACTTATACTTGGGACGGTGGAATTACAGATGGTGTAGCGTTTACTCCTGCTGCAACTGCAACTTATATTGTAACGGGGACAGATGCTAATGGTTGTGAAAATACAGATGATGTTACTGTAACAGTTAATCCATTACCTATAATTGATGCGGGACTAGATCATGCGGTGTGTTTAGGGGATGAAACAGCATTGACCGGTTCTGGTGCAGGTATAGGTGGAACTTATACTTGGGACGGCGGAATTACAGATGGTGTGGCGTTTACTCCAGTTGCAACTGCAACTTATATCGTAACAGGAATAGATGCTAATGGATGTGTAAATACAGACGACGTTACGGTTACAGTTAATCCATTGCCAATAATTGATGCAGGACTAGATCATGCAGTATGTTTTGGTGATGAAACAACACTGAATGGAGTTGGAGCAGGTATAGATGGGACTTATACTTGGGACGGTGGAATTACAGATGGTGTAGCGTTTATTCCTGCAGTAACTGCAACATATACAGTTACTGGAACAGATGCTAACGGATGCGAGAACACAGATGACGTTACTGTCACTGTAAATCCATTACCAATAATTGATGCAGGATTAGATCATGCAGTTTGTATTGGTGATGAAACAACTTTAGCAGGTACTGGTGCAGGTATTGGTGGAACCTATATTTGGGATGGAGGAATTACAGATGGCGTAGCATTTACTCCTGCTGCCACTGCAACTTATACGGTTACTGGAACAGATGCTAATGGTTGTGTTGATTCAGATGAGGTAACGGTAACTGTAAACCTACTTTTAGCTGTAGATGCGGGGCCAGATCATGCAATTTGTATTGGTGATGAAACAACTTTAATAGGTTCAGGTGCAGGTATTGGTGGAGTTTATGTTTGGGATGGTGGAGTTACAGATGGTGTAGCGTTTACTCCAGGAGCAACTGCAACCTATACCGTTACTGGAACAGATGTAAATGGCTGTGAAAATACAGATGATGTAATTGTAACAGTAAATCCATTGCCAATTATTGACGCTGGGCTAGACCATGCTGTATGTATTGGAGATGCGACAACGTTGAATGGTTCAGGAGCAGGTATTGGTGGAGTTTATGTTTGGGATGGAGGAGTTACGGATGGTGTAGCATTTATTCCTGCAGCAACTGCTACTTATACCGTAACTGGTACGGATGCTAATGGTTGCGAAAATACAGATGATGTTGTTGTCACTGTTAATCCTTTACCTGCAGTAGATGCGGGGGATGATGTAACGCTTTGCGTTGGAGATTGGGTGACACTGACTGGTTCTGGAGCTGGTCCAGGAGCAGATTATTTATGGACTGGCGGAGGAATAGATGGAGTGGCATTTAGTCCAGGAATTACAGATGACTATGAAGTAACTGGAACGGATGAGTCTGGTTGTGTTAATACGGATGAAGTTACAGTAACTGTTAATCCTTTACCAATAATTGATGCAGGATTGGATCAAGAAGTATGTGCAGGAGATGGTGTAACGCTTGAGGGATCTGGCGCAGGTATTGGCGGTTCTTATGTTTGGGATGGTGGTATTTCGGATGGTATTGAGTTTGTGCCAGGTGGAACTACTACTTATACTGTAACAGGAACAGATGAAAATGGTTGTGTTGGAACGGATGATGCTACAGTAGTTGTTATTCCGCTTCCAAATGTAAGCTTTATGGCAGATGAATTAATTGGTTGTGCGCCAATGGCTGTTAACTTTTCTTCATTAATTGATGGAGTTACCTATGAATGGAACTTTGGTGATGGCGCCGAAGGAACTACAAGTAGTGTTAGTCACACTTTTGCAAATGCAGGTTTATATGATGTGACATTAACAATAACAACTGCAGAAGGTTGCGAAGGTACAATGACATATGAAGGATATATAGATATTGTAGAGCCGCCTATTGCTTCATTCTCGTATTCGCCTTATGAGATAACTGTAATGGATACACGTGTGAGTTTTGTAAATGAATCTCTTTATGCTGATTCATATGAGTGGACGTTTGGTGATGGATCAGGTGTAAATAATGAGGTGGATCCAGATCATGTTTATCCATCAGTCGGAGACGTACATTATACGGTGCAATTAACTGCATATAGCGATTATGGTTGTCAAGATATGGTGGAGCAAATTATTGAAGTTAAAGATGTGATGATATATCATATTCCTAACACATTTACACCTGACGGTGATTCTTACAATGAATCTTTTAAACCTCAATTCATATCAGGGTTAGATATTTATGATTATCATCTAATGGTCTTTAACAGATGGGGAGAAATGGTTTTTGAATCCTTTAATGCAGATTACGGATGGGATGGGTTTTATGGAAATATGGGATTAGTGGATGATGGCGTTTATATTTGGAAGATGGAGTTTGGCGAAACAATGAGCGATAAAAAACATTATGTTGATGGACATGTGACAGTCTTGAAATAAATAAGAGTCTCAGAAAACGAAAAGCCCGATTCACACAGTGTGAATCGGGCTTTTTTATGTTCAATATAATTAGACTTACGCCATAGTATGGAAAACTTGCTGAACATCATCATCATCTTCTAATCGTTCAATAAGTTTGTTCACTTGTTCTTCTTCTTCTTCAGACAGTTCTTTTGTTTCTAAAGGAATGCGCTCTAGGTTGGCCTCTTTAATTTCTAACCCTTTTTCCTCAAGTGCACCTTGTATATTTCCAAAATCCGCAAATTGACCGTAAATGATAATTACATTCTCTTCATCATCTTTATCAATTTCCTCAGCACCATGGTCAATCATTTCAAATTCAAATTCTTCAACATCTATATCTGTTGCATCAATTTTGAACATGCACTTTCTTTCAAAGGCAAAATCTAAACTTCCAGTTGTACCTAAAGTACCATCACATTTATTAAAACAAGCTCTAACATTAGCTACAGTTCTAGTAGGGTTATCTGTTAAAGTTTCAATACAAATAGCTATTCCAAATTGTGCATAACCTTCATACACTCTTTCTTCCCAGTTCTCAGTGTTTTTGTCAGAAGCTTTTTTAATTGCTCTTTCAACATTGTCCTTGGGCATGTTTGCCGCTTTGGCATTTTGTATAATTACACGCAGTCTTGAATTTGTTTCAGGGTTTGGCCCTGCATCCTTCACCGCTTTTGAAATTTCTCTTCCAATTTTCGTAAAGGTCTTGGACATTGCGCCCCACCTTTTCATTTTTCGCGCTTTTCTAAATTCAAATGCTCTTCCCATAGTAAATAATGATAATTCCCAAATATAATAAGAATCTCTAATGAATAAAAGCGAGTTTCAACAGGATTTCCGGATAATTCGTGAATGCAGAAAAAATGGATTGAATTCGGCTTTTTATTTTACAATAAACTTTCCTTTTTGACTCGTGTTTTCAAAATCTATTTGGTAGAAATAAATTCCAGAAGCATACTTCTCAATATTTAGGTTGTATTGCAACAAAGGCTCTGAAATTGTTTGTACAATCTCACCTAGATTATTATAGATAACAATCTGCTCTGGAATTTCATTCAATTCAATATATAAAGTACTTGTCGCAGGGTTGGGATATATCGTTAACATATCCTTTGTTGCATTGTTTTCCAGAGTTGATAAGTTTCCGCTGCACCCTGTTGCGTCCAGGTTTTCTTCTGACCATAAGTTGCTCCGTGCAGGGAGATGCAATGCAGCTGTCATACGATCTACTTGTCCTTGGGTAAACATTTTTTTACAATCATGATTATAATCCATGTAATTTTCACCGTTGGTGCTTACACCGCAACTTTCATCATAATTAAAGCATCCCTCTAATTCAATTGTTCCTCCTGTTGTGGGTGGAGTATCATCTACTAAATCTCCAGGTTCTGAGCAGCCATTTAAAAATGTATGTCTCAAGTCTAGCCAATGACCTACTTCATGGGTAATTACAGAAGCCCATTCTTGCCCATCTTCTAATTCCGAATGTTCGCCATAGCCCCAACGAATGGAGGAGTAAAAAACGCCATCAAGGTTGTCTTCAACTCTTGATAAACTTGGATAGTAGGCATAGGCTGTGAAAAGGGACCATTCTCCTCCTGTATATTTAGGAATATAAAAGTTTAAATATTTGAAATTGTCCCAAGCATGCGCAAAAAGGTCTCCTTCATTCAGCATTTTTAAAGAATCATCATAGTAATTTACTCCCGTAGTTGGGTTTCCGTCTGGATCAATAGATGCAAGACAAAATTGAACATCTAAAGGCGCCTTAATATCCTCAAAATCCGGATTAACATCCTCCCAATCTGCATTCAATCCTTGCATGTCTGCATTTAAAACATCCAATCCAGCTTGTGCTTGCTCTAAACTAATGTAACCATCATCACCATTATGAAAAACATGTAATACTACAGGTATAATATATTGTGCCGTGCTGTCATGACTGCGGTTATCTGCTGAGTTTAATTCATGAATAAAATTGCGAATAAATAATTCGTTTGCTTCTTTTTCTAACAGTGCATCTGGGTTTGTTTCCAAATGACGATTAGTGATTTCAGTATCCGAACAGGGGAGTGGTGTGATTGAAGTTTGAGCAAGCCCACTTGTCGCAAATAAAAAACTGGCTAATGCAAAAAAATATAAATGTTTCATAGGTGTAGGAGAAATGATTGAATTCAAATTACGAAATTCATTGATATAGGACAATAAATAAAAGGTAATTATTATTGAATTTATAGTAATCAATAAAACTATCAGGTAAAGATTACGAGATTAATCTGCAATAGTTTGTGCAATCTCTTGACGAATGGCCTCCAAGCCATCTGTTAAATTGTTAAGATCTAAAGTTCGATCTGCCAGCATAGTGAATGTGGGCTTAATGCCGATTCTCTTATTGAATTTTCCTTCATTGTCAATTAGTCCGGTGTTTTTAATTGCAATTGGCACAACATTAATATCTGGAATTACTTTTAGAATAGCTTCAATACCAGAAGATTTAAAAGGTTTGATTTTTCCACTTCTACTTCGAGTGCCTTCCGGATAAATGCAAATTGCAAATTTATTTTCAGCAATGAATCCAGCAAACTGCTTAATTTTTTCAATTGAACCAGCCGGGTCATTCCGATCGATAGATACAGAGCCGCCATATTTCAGGTTATAAGAAATGCTCGGAATGTATTTAGCTAACGAGGCCTTGGCAATGTATTTAGTTCTTTTTTTACGAAGCTTCCAAATTACGGGAGAAATGTCCCACATACTTTGATGATTGCTAATGACGAGTACAGGTTTATCAATCGGTAACTTTCTGAAATTTTTATACTTAATTCGGGTTCCTAAAATAAGTAAACAACTCGTTAAACAAAAGTTGAGAGCGCCTACAGTTTTATCATGTGCTTTAGCACCAAATAAGTTTCTAGCAATTACTTGAACAGGTTGAAAAACCGCTAAGCTAAGTCCGAAAAACAGGAAGAAAAGTGGTGTTAGTATGTAGGAGATGACCATTTTCATATTGCAAACTTACGTAATTGATATGCTCTGAAAATATTTAATCGACAAACGAGCAATTTTTAAGCGTCGAGATGACAATTATAACATATCAATGATTAGGTCATGAACAGTGTTAACCCATTTATCAGAATCATTTAAACTTTCAACCAATTGAATTTTTTCTCCGCCATGTTCTTCAAAAATTTCTTGGTATTCATCTCCAATTTCTATGGATGTTTCTAGGCAGTCTGCTACAAATGCTGCAGAAAATGCTAAAACCTTTTTCTTGCCTTCTTTTGCCAAGTCTTCAACCACCTTGTCTGAATATGGTTTAAGCCAAGGTGTTTTACCTAGTCTTGATTGAAATGCAACAGTGTAATCAGATTCTGAAAGTCCTAAGCCTGCCGCAATTAAACGAGTTGTTTCATAGCAAGCATTTCTATAACAAGAGCGTTGGTCAGGTTTATAAGTTTTATGACAATCACAGGTATTACAAGCCATGGTTGGATGAACTTTATCAATTTGCCGTTCGGGCAATCCATGATAGCTAAATAGTACATGATCAAAATCTGCTATGTCGTGCTGATTTGCTCTATCAATAAATGCGTCAATATATCCTGGGTGATCATAAAAATTTTGAATTATCTTAATTTCAGGAATCACCCACCATTTACGAATAATATTCATGGCTTTTTCAATTGCCGAACCTGTTGAGGAACTGGCATAATGAGGAAAAAGGGGGAGAATAACTATTCGATCATACGCGGCTGCTTGCACTCTCTTTAAGACTTCGTTAAGAGAAGGGTTTTTGTAGCGCATGGCAAATTCAACCGTTACATTTTCAGATGGATCAAACTTAGCCTGTACTAATTCTTGCAATCTTTTACCGTAGGTTAACAAAGGAGATTCCCCTCCCCATAAATCCCACAGTTCTTTATAAATCTTTGCAGATTTTGGCGCACGCAATGGAACAATTACACCATTTACAAGTGCAGTTCTTCCAATTGCATTGATATCAATTACTCGGGGGTCGTTTAAAAATTCTGATAAATACGTTCGAACATCCCTTGTTTTGGGGCTGTCAGGTGTACCTAAATTAATTAATAAAACGCAAGTTTTCTTTTTAGTCATGATTTAAAGCACTAGGTTCTCTTTCTTAACAAATAAGAAAGCTTTCTGTTCTAGATCAATTAAATATGAATAGCTCGATCAGATGTTGCAGCAAGTGCAGCCTCTTTTGTTGCTTCAGTATATGTTGGATGCGGATGACAAATTCTAGCCATATCCTCAGCAGATGCGCGGTATTCCATTGCAGTTACTGCCTCCATAATCATATCGGCTGCTCTTGCAGAAACCATATGTACACCTAAAACTTCGTCCGTTTCGGCATCAGCTAAAATCTTCACCATTCCCATGATGTCCATACTTGCTCTTGCTCTTCCTAATGCTTTAACTGGGAATGATCCAGCTTTATAATTTACACCAGCAGCTTTTAACTCCTCTTCAGTTTTTCCAACTGCAGCAGCCTCTGGCCAAGTGTAAACCACACCTGGAATTAAGTTGTAATTAATATGAGGTTTTTGTCCAGCTAATAATTCAGCAACAAATACACCTTCTTCTTCCGCTTTATGAGCTAACATAGCTCCTTTAATCACGTCACCAATAGCATAAATTCCAGGAACGTTAGTTTCTAAATGATCATTTACATCAATCATTCCTCTTTCGCCCATTTTTACCCCGGCGTTTTCTAATCCAAGTCCTTCTGTAAATGGTTTTCTTCCTACAGCTACTAAACAATAATCTCCTTCAAAAACAACCTCTTCATCCTTTTTATTAAGGGCAGTCACTTTTACTCCTGAACCTGTGTTTTCAACATTTTGAACCTTGTGATTCATATTGAATTTAAAACCTTCTTTTTTAAGAACCTTTGTTAGTTCTTTAGAAACGGCTTTGTCCATTGCAGGCAAAATCGAATCTGCAAATTCAAGCACATTTACTTTTGCACCTAAACGTGCGTGAACACTACCTAATTCCAATCCAATAACTCCACCACCAATTACAATTAAGTTCTCGGCTACCTTTTCAAGGTTCAACATTTCAGTTGAGGTTACAATACGATCCTTGTCAGGCTCCATTCCAGGGAAATAGTTTGGTTTAGATCCTGTAGCAATGATTGTGTTTTTAGTTTCTAGTAAAGTTTCTTTTCCTTCACTGTCTACAACTTTAATGGTGTTCTTGTCAACAAAAGAACCTAATCCTGTATGAACGTCAATTTTATTTTTGTCCATTAAGTATTGAACACCGTCACACGTTTGTTTAACCACAGCATTTTTACGAGCAATCATTTGCTCCATATTTACTTTAGGAGAATCAATCTCAATACCATGTTTAGCAAAATTATGCGCTGCATTATGAAAGTGCTCAGATGAATCAAGCAATGCTTTTGAAGGAATACATCCAACATTCAAACAAGTTCCTCCTAATGTATTGTACTTTTCTACGATTGCAGTTTTCAATCCTAATTGTGCGCATCTAATTGCTCCAACGTATCCCCCAGGTCCTGAACCTATAACAACAACATCATACTTCATAATAGTTCTATTTTGTTTTGTTAAGCTGTGGCTAAGCCAAGTCAGCTAATTTTTCAGTTAATATTTGAATTTTATTTAAGGCGTCAGCCTCTTTTTTTCTTTCGCTTGCAACAACTTGTTCTGGCGCATTGTTTACAAAGCGTTCATTAGTTAATTTTTTTCGAACGATATTTAACGACCCTTCCGCGTATTCTAACTCGGCTTTAATCTTCTTTATCTCTTCTTCAACATCTACTGTATCTCCAAATGGAATATAGTATTCGTTGTTTTTCACAATAAATGAAAAAGTTTCAGGGACTTTTGTATCAGTATAATCCAATTTAGAAAGAGTTCCCATTTTTTGAATTACAGAATCTAAATCAGCATTTGAATTGGTATTGTTTTTAACAAATAATTCTAATTGAATTTTGTTTGCAATATTTTTTTCTTTTCTGATTTTACGAATATTTGAAATTACCTCAAAGGCAGTGTCGAATTTATTCAATAAATCTTCATCAATATTTCCTGGAGTTGGCCAAGAACTAATGATGATATCTTCTCCCTCTTCACGATCTCTTAACCAATGCCATACTTCCTCCGCTATAAATGGAGTAAATGGATGGGTGATTTTAAGAATACGTTCAAATAAATCTTTAGCTGCTTCTAATGTATCAGGATCAATAGGCTGTTGATAACCTGGTTTGATCATCTCTAAGAACCATCCACAAAAATCATCATATACTAATTTATAAGTAGTCATCAATGAATCTGATAAACGGAACTTGTCAAAGTTATCGTTGATAGATATTAGCGCTTGATTTATTTTACTTTCAAACCATTTAATTGCTAGTTTGCTCGACTCTGGTTGAGGAATATCTCTAACCTCCCACATGCTAATAAGGCGGTAAGCATTCCATATCTTATTTAAATATCCTTTTCCTTGCTCACATTGCGAACTGTCAAAAGGCAAGTCATTTCCTGCAGGGGAAGAGATTAAAATTCCTAAACGAATTCCATCTGCTCCATATTCATTAATAAGCTCAATAGGGTCAGGTGAGTTACCAAGAGATTTAGACATCTTTCTGCCTAATTTATCTCTTACAATTCCTGTATAATAAACGTTCTTAAAAGGAATTTCATCCATGTATTCAATTCCTGCAATAATCATTCGAGCAACCCAGAAAAACATAATTTCAGGAGCAGTTACCAAATCATTTGTAGGATAGTAATACTTAATTTCTTTATTTCCTTTGTCCGTTAATCCGTCAAAAACAGAAATGGGCCATAACCATGACGAGAACCATGTATCTAAAACGTCTTCATCTTGTTTTAAATCTTCAGCAGTTAAAGTTTTACCTGCTTTTTCAGATGCCTTAGCAACCGCTTCTTCAATTGTTTTAGCAACTACAAAATCATTCTCACCTTTACCGTAATAGTATGCAGGAATTTGATGTCCCCACCACAATTGTCTTGAAATACACCAATCTTTGATGTTTTCCATCCAATGACGGTAAGTGTTCTTTTGATTGTCTGGATGAAACTTAATTTCACCATCCATTACCGCATCCAAAGCAGGTTTAGACAATTTTTTCATGTCTACAAACCATTGTAAGGATAATTTAGGTTCAATTACAGCATCTGTTCTTTCAGAGTAACCAACTTTATTGATATGGTCCTCAACTTTTACTAAGTACCCTAACTCATCCAATTCTTTTGCAATCAGTTCTCTTACTTCAAATCTGTCTTTCCCTTCATATTGCAAACCATGTGCATTTAAGGTTCCGTCATCATTTAAAATATCAACTGTTTCTAAGTCATGTTTCTTACCTAAATTGTAATCATTCTCATCATGCGCAGGAGTTACTTTTAGGCAGCCAGTACCAAATTCCATTTCAACATACTCATCCTGAATAATTGGAATTACTCTGTTTGCAATAGGAACAATAGCTTTTTTACCATGTAAGTGTAAAAAACGCCCATCATTAGGATTAACGCAAATAGCGGTATCTCCCAAAATAGTTTCAGGTCGAGTAGTGGCTATAGTTAACCATTCATCTTCTGTTCCTTCAATCTTGTAACGAACATTGTAAAGTTTAGAGTTTACCTCTTTATGTAAAACCTCCTCATCTGAAAGTGCTGTTTGAGCAGCAGGGTCCCAGTTAATCATTCTTACACCACGGTATATCTTTCCTTTTTCAAATAAATCTAAAAAAGTATCAATTACGCTCTTTGAGTATTCTGGATTCATGGTAAAATCCGTACGTTCCCAGTCGCAAGAAGCGCCTAATTTTTTCAACTGCTCAAGAATTACACCACCGTATTTCTCTTTCCATGCCATTGCATGATCGAGAAATTCAGCTCGAGATAAATCAGATTTTTTAATCCCTTCATCTCTTAATTTACGAACAACTTTAGCTTCAGTAGCAATAGATGCATGGTCAGTACCAGGCACCCAACAAGCATTATAACCCTGCATTCTTGCACGGCGAATTAGTACATCCTGAATGGTGTTGTTTAACATGTGTCCCATGTGCAAGACCCCCGTTACATTAGGCGGAGGGATTACAATTGTATATGGTTCACGTTCGTCTGGCTCTGAGTGAAAATAATTTTGTTTCATCCAGTGCGCGTACCATTTGTCTTCAGCTTTATTCGGCTCGTATATCTTAGGTATTTCCATTTAACTCAAAATCTGTATTAAATCAAGCTACAAATTTAGTTAATTGTATCGGATATAGCTGCTTTTTTTGAGGTGGATTTATGCAGGTTTTTCGCTAAATTTTTATTCGGCGGTTTGTCACGGATGCGATAAAGATTTGGAGGGCTTAAAGTTTTTCTCGAAGCGCAATAGCTTCTTGAGTGTAGAAACCGCCGTGAGCAATAATTTCTTCAAGAATAGATTTTGCTTCAGTATTCTTTTTGAGTTTAATTAATGCTTTGGTTTTATACCAAAGAGCTTCCTCATTAAATACGTAAACATCACCATTTATTATTTTGTCAAAAAAGACAATAGCCTCCTCATTTTTCCCAAGGTTATGGTAAGATAATCCGCCATAAAATAGGGCGTTTAAATCTTCTGGATATTGATCTAATATTAGCAAGTAGCGGTTTAAGGCTTTTTTATAACGACCATCTGCAAAAAAGGACATACTTTTTCTTAAGTAATCATAGTAAGGCACGTTTACTTCTCGCTCAATTAAGTCATTCTCATTTTCAATACCACCTTCGCGGTCTGCAGATACGCCACTTAATTCAAATCGTTGATAAGTTATTTTTTGATTCTCCCTTGTAATTTTGCGATAATCAACGACAAGCAATTCAAATAAATAAGCTGTTTCAGTTGAGATTTGTCCATGTTTATGCCAATGGGCTGATTCATCCTGGATTTTCAATTCATCTTCATGATCAAAGTCTTCGTCAATAATGATTGGATCTTCTTGTTTTTCAATAATTTCAGCAACTAATTCCTGATGGTTTACAACTTCGTTCGGCGTAACGATATCTGCTTGTGGAATAACACTTAGAGTTTCAATGGCCGCAGGTACCATTTCATATTCAGTTACATCTTCTGCCAACAAGTTTTGATCTACATCCACTGCATTAATAACGCTTAATGAATCAATATCATTTTGAGTAGTTAATTCAGTTCCATCTCCTTGGTATATTTTTAGAATACTGGTAACAGCAAACATGGCAATGATTACGCCTACAGCAATTAAAAAAGTATAAGATTTTTTGTTTCTTAATTGATTTTTATGCGCATTGTAAAATTGATTAAAGCTATCAGGGTTTTCATCAAAACCATCCATAGCGTCCTTTAAAAAAGGATCTGCTAAAGCTTGTTTTTCAAGAGCGTTTCGTCCTTGTTCAGAAAGTTCGTTATTATAATAACGTCTTAATAATTCTACATCAATATGTTCGTTGTTCGAACTCATTTGTTTTGTTCCAGTTTCAATTTTAAATTTCGTTTACCATTTTGTATCAAACTTTTAACCGATTTAGCTGGGATCTTCATCAATGCTGATACTTGGTCGTAACTTTTATTCTCTAAATAAAAATAAGTTAAAGCCTGTTTCTGCTCTTTTTTTAAGGTCGCTAGTTTTGACTCCAAATTCTCCAGTTCCTCTTCTTTCATTATTGCAGCTTGCAAAAAAGATTCACTTTCATCCTGCGCATATAATAGAGCTTGATCAATTTCAGCTGTGTCTTTTTTCTTCTTACGAAGCTCCATTAAACAACTGTTTCTTGCTACACTAAACAGCCAGTTTTTAAAGTTTTGAATCTCACTGCGTTGTATCTTACCAGGTAATTTTTCAAATATTTCCATGGTCATATCTTCAGCTACCATTTGATTTTTCATGTATTTTAAACACAAACCCATCACTAATGCACTATAACGTTTAAATATTTCACCTTGAGCATTACCATTACTTTTTTTGATCAGGTCAATTAAGTCCAAATCACTATAGGATCTAATATTTTTTCTAAATAACGCGCTAAAAAGCATATTGTCAATGTCAGCATCTTATTCAAAGTTTAAATTGGTCTTCAAATCATAGATGCAATGCATATTATAATTCCACAAAAATAATATTGCAAAATGATGAAAGGGTATGAATGAGCAAATAAATTAACGAACGAGTAGATTAAATCTTTGCTAATTAGATTGCTCCAATGTCAACATCAGGAGTTAAATTAACACAAGGTAGATTTATTTCCATAAAAACCGAACAGTAATGTCATGCTGCAAAAGAATACGTTTTTGAATATAGACACCATAATCAACAAAACTTTGGTAGGGTTGATACATGATTTGGCTTACAATTTTATCATTTACTCTATATTCAATTCCAATATTCATCCCAAGTCCCCAACCTGATCCTCTAACAATATTCGTTTCACTAGGCGGCACACCGGAAAATTTTGAAAATAAAGGAAATTCTAATCCACGAAATTCTGCAAAGTGTTCATCAATTCTCCAGAAAGAGTATAATCCGCTACCGCCTATAATAAACTTGGCCTTGTTTCCATCCGCGACATAATCAAAATTGAATCTTCCGTCAAATCTGCTTTCTTCAGCATAAATATTGCCCAATTTATATTGCCCCTCAGTAGTTTGTATACTACCGTCCAAAGCTTGCAAAGTGTATTGTGTTTTAACTTTTAATTTATTAAAGTTTCCATCTACACTCATTTGTAAGTTCGGACTTATTTGATAACCTAGGGTTACACCTGTCAAAATTCCAGGAGTGTAGTTAATGTTAGTCGAGTAAGCGTCATAAGGAATGATGAAGTCAACTCCTTCTAATTGTTCTTTAATTCTGTTGTAATTATCAGGATTGTTATAAAGCACAGCTTCTAACTGAGTTGCATTTGTTCCAAAATAGCCGTATAGCCCACTATAGCGTCTAGCATAATTTTTATTTGCTATTTTTGTTCCAACGTTTACACCAAAAAAAAGTTGACGGCCTTTTTCTTCTTGGGCCATTAGGTTTAAACCATAACCCATAAATATTAAAACTAAAACTAACCGCATATATAAATCATTATTTAAATGCTAAAAATACAAAATATTGCAGTATTAACATCTGGCGGAGACTCTCCTGGTATGAATGCATGTATTCGTTCCGTAACTCGTTCGGCTATTTATCACGGAATTGGTGTTTATGGAGTTATTGATGGTTTTAATGGACTTATTAAAAATGAATTTAAAAGTCTATCTTATCATGATGTTTCAAATATTCTTCAGCGTGGAGGGACAATATTGGGGACAGCACGTTGTAAAGAGTTTCATCAACCTGATCAAAGAGAAATAGCATTTGAAAATCTTAAAAAACTAAATGTTGATGCTCTTATAGTAATTGGCGGAGACGGTTCTTTTAAAGGGGCGTCTGTTTTTAGCAAAGAATATAATATGCCAGTAATTGGTATTCCTGGTACCATTGATAATGATATTAACGGTACTGATTATACAATTGGTTTTGACACAGCATTGAATAATATTGTTCAGGCAATTGATAAAATTAGAGATACAGCAAGTTCTCATCACCGTGTGTTTTTAGTTGAGGTAATGGGGAATAATTCTGGTATTTTAGCACTTAATGCCGCAGCGGCTAGTGGGGCAGAAGAAGTTTTTATGCCAGAGCGACAAGAAGATCTGTCTTTGTTTGAAGAAAAGATTAGGCGAGCTATCTCTGCTAATAAATCAAGTATTATAGTTATTGCGGAAGGAGATCAAATTGGAGGTGCAAAAGAAGTTTTTGAACATTTAAAAGAAAAACAACTGACAGAAAAAGTACGTGTTTCAGTTTTAGGGCATATGCAAAGAGGCGGTTCGCCATCATTTAAAGATCGTCTAAACGCAACACTTTTTGGTGAACAAGCAATTGTTTTACTGCTTCAAAGTAAGTCAAACTTAATGATTGGTATTGTAGATGGTAAAGTAAAAAGCCAAAAACTTACGATTTCGGAAGAAGATACTGCACCAAAAAACATGGATTATCTCAAGTTGATACGCAAATTAAGTATTTATTAGTCTTATTCGCCTGAATTATCTAGAGGAAATAAGGAGGAAATCGATTAATAAAAAGATGGTGGGGTATACCTTATATATAGTAGGGTAAAATATCAGGTAATTTGAGGGGGATGATCTTCTTTAGTAGAAAGATGAAATTTGATGACTGAAGAAATAAAAAAGGCAAAAATAAATAGAGCTACATAGTGTTCAAAATCAATGTAGTATCAGAGCGGTTGAAAATAAATCAAAAAAAGATTGTAAAAAATTAGGATTGGGTAGAAAAGAGTGTGTACCTTTGCGCCTCCCAAATGAGGGATGAGACAATAAGCAGAGAGGTTACGAGGAGCGGGATTGACAAGAGAAAAAAGTTTTTTTAAAATAAAAATAAAAAAGCTTTGGGATTAAGAAAAAGGTATTACCTTTGCGCCTCCCAAACGGGGAATGAGTGATAAGGATTGAGGAATTGGAGAGGGGTTAGAAATTGACATATTGAGCGTTCGAAAAAAGTTTTTTTATTTTTTTTCAAAAATAGTTTGGGAATAAAAAAAAAGCATTAACTTTGCGCTCCCTAATCAACGGATTAGGATTTCAGAAGCGGCCAATAAGAGGCTACAAAAGAAAGTTCTTTGAGATATTGAAAATATAGAATAACAAAGCCAAAAGAGCACTCTGAGCAATCAGAAAACACTTAAAAATTTATACAACGGAGAGTTTGATCCTGGCTCAGGATGAACGCTAGCGGCAGGCTTAACACATGCAAGTCGA
>CAKZON010000005.1 GCA_937136425.1 uncultured Crocinitomix sp. | reverse complement strand
TCGGGGTGTAGCGTAGCCCGGTTATCGCGCCTCGTTTGGGACGAGGAGGTCGCAGGTTCGAATCCTGCCACCCCGACAAAAAAACATCAAACTTTGTTTGGTGTTTTTTAAAAAAAGGACTAACTCGCCTTATAAGAGTTTAGTGAGGGCTCGTAGCTCAGCTGGATAGAGCACCTCCCTTCTAAGGAGGCGGTCCTAGGTTCGAATCCTAGCGGGCTCACAAAAAAAGTCCAACATCATTTGATGTTGGACTTTTTTGCTTTTATGACGTTTCAAATCTCATTTGAATAAGATAGAAAATCAAAAAAGGGCAAGATTCCAATGCAATTGGAATTAGACTTTATGCTTGGGTAAAAAGCAATGCGGTGGGATCTGTAATTCTACTTGCTTTCGCAGAGCTTCAGCGAAGCAATCCTGCCAGGGTCACAATTTTATAGCCGATCCAAAATGGAATAGCTTTTTTACTTTCAAAACTCAATGATATCAGCTATTTCAGTATTCTTTTGGTTTTTTTTGTCCGAAATGCCGTTTGAGGTTCTTTAGTACGGTACTTTTCAAAAGTATCTTCATTTGCTATCTTTTTTGAAATAAATAAAGCGATCGTTACACATTAATGTACTTTATTCGGTTGTTGTGTATGATTGAACAAACCAAAAAGTATACAACATTCGAAAAACCGTATAAGAAGTCAAGACAACGACTACAGTACCTTTGTCTTATTAATCGAAAGAAAAATAAGCAAGATGAAAACAAATCAATATGGAAAGCAGGGATGGACTCCTGAAAGAATAGGGAATTTAGAAGGCAAAACATTTGTTATAACTGGCACAACAAGTGGTACAGGATTTGAAGCAGCAAAAATATTGCTTTCTAAAGGAGCAAAATTGGTGATGCTAAATCGTAATCCACAAAAATCGAATAATACTATTAAAGCACTTAGACAAGAGCTAGGTAATGATATTGATGTAACAGCTATAAAAATGGACTTAGGAGATCAGGCTTCTGTTAAAAATGCAGCACAAGAAGTGCTTAATTCTGTTTCGCAAATAGATGCTCTACTTTGTAATGCAGCCATTGCGCAAACGCCAAAACGTGGCTTAACAAAAGAAGGATGGGAAATGCAAACGGGGGTAAATTACTTTGGGCATTTTACCTTACAAGGTTTATTATTTCCACTAATTGAAAAGTCAAAAGGTCGAATTGTTTCGGTTGGAAGTTTAGGATATGATATGGGAATTAAAGCCATTAAATTTGATGACTTAAGTTGGGAAAAAGACTATACGCCAAATGATGCATACAGTCAAAGTAAGTTAGCTCAAATCATGTCAATGTACGAGTTAAATAATAGGTTGCAAGCAGTCGGTAAAACCGATGTAAAAGCATATGCTTGCCATCCTGGCTCCTCAAGAACTTCATTGATTTCGACTAATGGAAGCTTTTTGATGAAAATGATTTTTGGCATTATGAAATTAACGCCTCTAACCCAACCTGCTGAAAATGGTGCTTATCCTGAGTTGATGTGTGCAACAGAACCAAATCTTGATGAAAATGGATTTTATGGACCAACAGGTAGAAGCAACTGGGTTGGTCCGGTTGGCGCTCACGAAATAAAGCCACATGCAAAGGACAAAGTTGCTATGGAAAAATTGTGGGATTTATCAGAAAAGGAAACTGGAGTTAAGTGGAATATTTAAATTAGCAGCATGCAACATTTTAAAACATTATCGGCATATATAAATTACCTTGAACTACCTCCACCAGAACATCCAATGTTAAGTGTGTTTTCTGCCATTGGAAGAGGTTTCCTACCTTGTCCAAAAAAGAGTTCACCACCTATTACCAACGATTGCTATTCCATTAGTTTAAAAAAGTTTGTAAAAGGAGATTTAAATTACGGACGAACAAAATACGATTTTACAAATGGTGCCTTAATTTTTATAGCACCAGGACAAGTTTTAGAGTGGGATGAAAGAGTTGTTTTTGAACAAAAGGGTTTTTCGATAAACTTTCACAAAGATTTTTTGAAAGGTACAGAATTAGCGCATCAAATAAAAAAATATAGCTTCTTTTCATATACCGTAAATGAAGCTTTGCATCTTTCACCTAAAGAAGAAAAGCAAATAGAATCAATTGTGGAGAATATTGAAATTGAATATCAGAACAACCAAGATGAGTTTAGTAAAGAAATAATTATCTCCCAATTAAGTACACTTTTAAAATATGCGAATCGTTTTTATGAACGGCAGTTTTTAAATAGGAAGGAACTGTCAAATGATTTGTTAACGCAGTTTAATTTCAGTATAAACCAATACTTTGAATCAGGACATCTCCAAGAAAAAGGGATTCCCAGTATTGAGGAAATAGCCCATGAAATGTCCGTTTCACAACGATACTTAAGTGATACCCTTAAAAAGGAAACAGGTAAAACGACAACCGAACACTTGCACTTGCAATTAATTGACGCAGCAAAGAATATATTATTACAGCCCAATAAAAGTATTTCGGAAGTGGCCTATGAATTAGGATTTGAATATCCACAATATTTTTCAAAATTATTCAAGAAGAAGGAAGGCATCAGTCCAACGGAATACAGAGAAATGTACAGATTTAATTAAACCTATGGACATACTAAAAACAGCTACCGATTGGGCAAAAGCCGAACTTTTTTCAACTCCTTTTTTTATACTATTTGGCTTCCTGTTTATAGCGGCAAGTGTCGGGTTTTGGCAATTGGGAAAAACGGATTTAGCAAGAGCATACATCATTCCAACCTTAGTAGCTGGTATTTTACTCTTGACCATAGGGCTTGGGTTATTTTTTACCAATAAATCAAGAATTACAGAATTTGAAACTGCCTACAATAAGGATGCATCAGCATTTGTAGCTTCTGAAATTGTACGTACAAAAAGTACTTTAAAGGAATATAAAACAGTTGTTTTCAAGGCTATTCCGATAATTATTATTGTAGCAGCCTTGATGATTATTTTTATTAGCTCACCTACTTGGCGTGCAATTAGTATCACAACAATTGCAATGATGATCGTTATTTTATTAATAGATGGAGCTGCGTACGCCAGAATTGACACCTACCAGAAACAATTAGAACTAATAGCCAAAAATGAAAAGTAACTTATTTTGTAATTAGAATTAAATAACTATCACAACAACGAATAAAATTCGCGTTTAAAGTCGCTCACCATAAATGGCTAATTGTGCCCAAACATTATTGCCACATTAATAGAACTTGAATATCTTCATGAAAAAAAGTCCGAAATCTGTCCGCTTGGGATCACTTAAAAAAACAAAACTCCTTCCTGATTTTCAGGAGGGAATTTTTTGTTTTCAGACTACGGTGCTTAACAGGATCATGATCGCAGCGAATAATCCTACTTGCTTTCGCAGAGCTTCAGCGAAGCAAATGTGTGCTCACTTTTTATGACAACTGCTAATGGTACTTTATTCGTTAGTTACAACTGGGATTAAATAATCTTAATTTGGAATCAATCGAATTTAATATCAGGATTTGATTTTGAGGAATTGGTTACTTTAGTCTATCATAATACATAAATGATAGTCTTTTATTTAAGCCCAATGTCCAACTATGAGAATTGCATTTGATCTAGACAACACCTTAATTCCATTCACTAACGGAAAACAGTTCAAAGTAGAGCCTAGAACATTTATTCGCCGTCTTTTTCGTTCGGAACCTCTCAGAGTTGGAACTATAGAGCTTTTAAAAAAGCTTAAATCTGATGGTCACGAAATTTGGATTTATACTTCCTCTTATCGCCCAAAGAACTTTATAAGAAGAACTTTTTTTGTTCATGGAATTAAGCTGAACGGAATCGTCACCCAAAAAACTCATGATCAAATAGTCAAGCCAAAAAATATCAGATTTTCAAAACATCCACCTTCATTCGGAATTGACTTATTAATTGATGACTCAAAAGGAGTTGGTATGGAAGGTGATCAAGGTAGCTTTAGAACTTTGATCATTAATCCAAAAAATGAGGATTGGATTAGCCAGGTTTATAGCGTAGTTTCTGAAAACGATTTATAGCTAATTAAGTGAAAAAAATGGGTGTTTTATTAGGTAAATATGAGATTTTATTCAAATATGACCACTTACTCGAGGTGTTTTTGATGACTAATTTTATAAAATTCGATCATCCTTTAGTGGATGCTGAAGAAACTGGATATTTAACTATTTTAGTAGGGCAATAATTTATACGAATGGAAAAATTTGAATTAAAACACTGGCCTAGTCATTTTGGAAAGTATGCCCTGATAAGGGTGTTAAAAGGTTATGTCAAGGCTTACATTTTCTTTGGCATTCTGTTTTTAGTATGCTTTGGGCTGTATTTCTATTCAACAAATTACATGGGATTTAGTATTCCATATACTAAGATGGGAACTAGAATCGCATTGTTTGGTATGCTATTAGGGCCTTTTATTCCATTGATATCTTACCTGCAACGCAACAAGAAATATCCTTCATATGGATTAAATAAAGATGGTTTTCTACTCAATGAAAGAGGGTGGGATGCCGCGTACTTTACCTGGGATGAGATCAAAGACTTGAAAGAATTCGACCATCCAAAATTTGGAAAAGAATTGCACTTTGAATTTGTCAACTTCACCAGAGCTATGAATAAGGACGGGCAAGAGAAATTTGCACAGGCTTTGAACAGAGAATATGTAACACAAAAGAATCCAAAGAAGATTAGTTCTCAATTGGTGAAAGGAGATTTAAACGAATTCATAGAAAGGTTTCAAGAATACTACAACGCCTATAAAAAGGATAATCCTATTTCAGATTTTGAAGCTTACGAAATAGGCACGTCATACCTGAAAGATATGAGTTTAGGATTCAGAATTAGCTCAAAACAGTTTGAAAAATTAGATGAAATTGACAATTTACAAGGCCGATTCTTTACTTTTCCTATAGAAGATGCCCCTGAAATACAATTGCTAGTATCTATCGACAAACAGGAAGTTGAAGGACTGTTGAATAATGGTAAGATTTCATATCCACATAAAATAACTAACAATGTAACAAAGGAAGAATCAATTGATATAATCAAACAACACTTGGGAGATAAAGCAGAGGATATAAAGATTAAATATGCTCACTTTCATTATTTGGGTACGAATGAATATCCAAATCCTTGTTGGGTTGTCTACACAAAGAACCTCAAAACATCTATGGATGCCAATAATCACAAAGATTACATCATTGATGCAAAGACAAAAGAGGTTAAGACTTTTTTAACGGCATAATCACAAAAGTTAAATTAACATAGTGATGTCTCTGCTGGCATACTCCAAATGATTAGATCCTATGCAAGAGTATGTTATCTCTTTTCCAAGAATAACCTTTGATTACTTTATAAAACTCTTACTTTTCATTCAACATCATAAATAGCGTTATGCTTGGATAGAGCAATGCGGAAGGATGATGATCGTAGCGAATACTCCTTCTTACTTTTGAGTAGTTTCAGCGAAGCAAAGGCAGGGTTAAATATAAGCCACTTTATTATCTTACCTCTCTATTGGGTTGCAGTTAATACTTTTGTCAAAAATGTTAAGAATAGAGAGTCAAAGGGGGCTTAAGAAAATAGATATTTGACTATTTTAGTATTCAAACTTATAATCCAATCAAAGACAGCGACCAAAACGCAAGTTTTTAGCATTAAAAAATTATTAAAACATGAAAGTAATCACTGTAACATTTACTTTAATGGTAATGTTAATGTGCACAAGTTGCAGTTCGTCTTGCACAATTGAAAATATTAAAATAAAAGGTGGTTGGGATGTCTATAAGGTAGAGCTTGTGGATAGTGAAAATAAAATGGAGGAATTCATAGAGTCTGAAGGCCTGGATTATGACGAATATCTCGAAGGTATTCAACTTATGGAGCAAGTTGAATATCATTTTAAAGATTCTGGAGTGTTGAAAATCATAAATCCAAAGGAATTAGGTGGAGATGGCGAAACAACATATACTTATGTAAATGGTTCATCTGAATTAACTTTTGGAGGAAGAAATTATGGTTTTGAAGTAACAAATTGTGAAGAAATAATTATAACCGATTATTTCTTAAATAAAACAGTAAAATTAAAAATGTACTGTAAAAGAACTTCAAGTTCTCAAGAAGATTTCGATCAATTGGAGAATGAATTGAAAGAAAAGGTTGATTTAGAGTATGCATGTGAAACATGTCTTTTAGAAGAGGTAATTCAAGCATATAAACGCAATTCTATTTTTGGATTAGCTAGAGGAAAAGATCAGACTTTCATAGATTCTCTTAAGACAATAGAAGACAGTTTGACTATGGTGTTGGATGAGAGGTTTCTGTTTTTCCAAAATGAGTTAAACTTAAAGTCTAAATTTTTTGCCATAGATTCTACGCGATCATGGTGTTTGAATAGTATTGTTTTTGGTGTTGATTTAAGCAAAGAGAGAAAGGATAGTATTTTTCAATACCTTTTTGAAGAGATTATCCAAGAAAAGCATGGGCATTTCTTAGCTCAAAATGAGCATATTAATAATAGTCAACCTTTGTATGATGAGAATGGAGAAAAATTCATGTGGGTGTTAGACGACAACCAAAAGAAAACGAAAGAAACTATAGGGTGGGAGCGTTGGAAGGAAACGGAGCTTAAGAAATGGGATGATTGGATGATGGAAATAGACAACCATATAATAGAGCTGCATGGTAAAACCTACAATGAATTCACAGAAATAGAACAATATATCCTGTTAGGGAAACTAAAAAAGTTTGGTTACGATTAAAATACAAATTACTTGCTGATAGGAGAAATATTGGACAGAAATCTGGGATATTCTCATCATGAATATATTAAAAATGAAATTCTAACACCATTTAGTTTATTTAATACTTATAGCTTATATATAAAAGCATTTTAGTCTAATAATGTGTCTTGCAGCAAAACTAATAAGTAGTTTTAATTTGAGTTATTAAGTTTAACCAATTCACATAGCATGGATTAAAGCTGCTTCACAATCTAATGTTGCAGCTTATTTAAAAAGTACAATTTTTAGTCTTTTTTTGGTACTATATAGGGTTTGTATACTGCCCATATTTGCACCAGTATTAATCACAAAAACAAAAAAGATGAATATTAAAGAACAAGTAGAGAAAATGGATGCGGTTGTCGCAAAAGGTGCAATTGTAGATGCTGTAAAAGAATTTTTTGCAGATAATGCAAATACATCTGATTATGGAGATGGTGGAACAACTGGCAAACAAGCAATGGTTACCAAAATGGAAGGGTTTGCTGGATCGATTGCTAAGGTAAACGGAATTACTCATCACCATTCAATTGTAGATGGAAACGTATCAGCTTCGGAGTTTACTTTTGATTTTGATATGGCAGATGGGTCTAAAATCTTCTGGCATGAAATTATTCGTAGAATTTGGAATGATGAAGGAAAAGTTACACATGAAGAATATTTCAACGCCGAGTAAAAAAAATTAGAAACATTTAATATTAGAAAAATGAAAACATTAGTATTAGCATTAACAATCCTATTATCATCAGCAGTAATTGCTCAAGATAAAATGGCCAATAACATTGATAACAGTAATATTGCATTAGAAGGATATAGCCCGGTATCGTACTTAGATTTAGGTTTAGCACAAAAGGGGAGCAAAGAATTTAAATCAGAGTATAACAAAGTAATTTATTACTTCACATCAGCAGAACAAAAAACAACTTTTGACAAAAATCCAGCAAAATATATGCCTCAATATGGTGGGTATTGCGCTTTCGGATGTTTTGCAGGTGCAAAGTTTAGAGTAGATCCAAATAAATTCTTGGTTAAGGACGGTAAGTACTACTTATTTCTAAATAATGTTGAATTGGATGCAATGCAACTTTGGTTAGCCGAAAATGATCATGCAAGACTTCAAAAGACAGCGAATGAAAATTGGCTTAAACTAAGTAAAACATACAATTAGTCAGTTTTTTTCAACTTCGAGGCTTATAGCTTAGAATTGAAAGGGATTGCAGAAATTAAGTAGTAATACTTTATCTTAAAAAAAAGCTTAAATTAAACAGGGGGCATGCAAAACTACCTCCTGTTTAATTGAGTAAAATCATTACTATGGATAACAAGAAATACATCTCCCAAGCTATAGCTCTTGCTCAAGATTGTCTTTTAGACGCTAAACGATATCCTTTTGGGTCAATAGTGGTAAAGGATGATAAAGTGGTTGGAGTTGGAATGGAAGCAACACGTGTTAAGCATGATCCAACGGCACACTCTGAAATTTTAGCTATTAGGGATGCATGTAAAAAATTAGGCACAAGTAATTTAAAAGATTGTATCATGTATTCGAGTAGTGAACCTTGTTCAATGTGTTTATCCGCAATAATGTGGGCCAAAATTGAAACGGTATATTTTGCTTGTTCAAGAGAGGATGTATATCATTTTGGATTTCCAGACAAATTTAAACTCGTAAAGAAAAGAGTAGATTCACAAGAAATTAAAATGCACCATATTAAATGTGAAGCTGGGCACAAAGTTTTCGAAGACTGGAGAATTAAGAATAACAAAAAAACGTGTAATGATGCACAAAGTTGAAAAAATTAACCCTGAAATAAATAAAGTTTACTTAATTGAAAGGCATACTTTAATCCATGTTATAAGCGGAAAGGGTGGGATTCAAGTAGATTTTAAAAATTATTTTGATTGGCAGGAAAAAGCAATTTTTCTAGAAAAGGGACAGTATATTAAATTCTTGGCTGATGATTTTACGGTTCGCTGGATTAATTTTTCAAGTGTCGACAAGTTTAAAAATTCAGAGGTTAGAGTATTGTTTAAACATTTAATCTCACTTGGATATATTGATTTGTTAGAATGTACGGAATGTAGTTCTTTCTTATCTGAGTCAATTTTAACACAATCTTCAGCAGATATTATTGACATTTCTTCCAAACAATGGTACTGGCAAAATCCTTTTAATGCAAACAAGGAAGAGTACCAAGTAATATTTGACGCCAAGGAAATTATTGACGCCGAATTTTCTAATAACTTGACAAGTGATGATTTGGTTAATTTGATTAAAGATCGAGGTTACAATGCACAAGCTTTGATAAAGGATAAGGTTGGATTGTCTGTTAAAAACCTTATGAACTCTAAAAGAATTCAAGAAGGTTTAAAAGAAGTGGCAATGTCTGATAAGAGTATTCAAGAAGTTTCTTATGATCTAGGATACAAGGATGACGCCTATTTTAACCGAGTGTTTAAAAAATCTACTGGACAAACTCCTAGACAGTTTAGAGAGAATTTTGACTTTGAAAATAGAGATAAGTTCGTTTTGAATATTATGGAGCTCTTGAAAAAATATCATACAGAGGAAAGATCAATTGGCTTTTATGCCAATAAAATGAACGTTTCCATTAAAGTTTTATCCCAAAAAGTTCATAATAAAATGAATGTTACTTTGGGGCAATTAATACGATTAGAATTAATTAATAGCTCTAAATTAATGCTGATTGAAGGCGCTAAAGTTACAGATGCGGCGATTAGAATGGGGTTTGATGAACCCAACCATTTTTCTCGATTTTTTAAACATTATACTGGGATTACACCTTCCGAATTTATTGCTAAAAAGCACAATTTATAGCCCTTTTTTCTATGCCACTTTGTTCTAGAGTATTTTCAAATTATTGCCCCCTTACCAATTGAACAGTGCCTTGGCCATTGAAAACGTTATTCTTAGCCGAAATAGAACTATAAGAATAAAAATATGTTCCGTCTGTGCATGGATTTCCATTTAGATCTGTTCCATCCCAAGCGTCTGTCACCTCTGAAAACTCCGAAACCAATATTCCCCAGCGGTTGTATATCATGCAATTAAAGGTTTTTACTGCTCCTGAAGGAATTAATTCAAAAGTAAATTCATCATTGATATGATCAGTTCCAGGAGTGAAAACGTTAGGGACATTAAATGGACGGTTTTCGTATTCTTTAGAAATGCTCCAACCGTTATTGTTAATGACCAATGGAGAGAATTTAATAAACCCTGGATTATGTATGTCGCCCTTACCGTGTTGAATAACAATACTATCTACACTTTCATATCTTAAGTGTAGAGATCCTGCAATACTAGGGTCAGAGCCCCATAGTCCAAATACAGTATCACCTACAATTTTAACATAAGATGAATCAACAATAATAGGATCATTATGAAGTATTAATTGATCATTATAATGAAAACCGCCAGCAGTGTCACGGTTAATATTCTCAATTTGAAACTCCACATCTACAGGTTCTGAAAACTTGAAAATGTAGTTGTGTTGTATATTTTCATCAGCGCCATTATTTATACCTACTATTATCCAGTTTTTATAGTGTTCTCCACCTGAAGGACTTCCTGTGTACATGTTATAAATTTCAAGATCAATTCCACTACTATCAATATTAGGATAGTCTGTAACGTATGGCATAAATCCGTCGTCTAACCAATGAAATATTTGAGCATAAGATTTTGAACTCAAAAAAAACAAGAGTAATAACAAGCAATAACTGAATATGTTTTTTTTCACAATGAGTTTAGGTTATGCATTTTTAATATAGATATTCAATAAACGTTCTAATTAGGTATTTATTGAATTGACTTAATATGAAGTAATTCTTAATGTTGAATACCGATTAAAATATTTCTAGCCCTCTATTGACATAAGGTTGTCACTTGCTTAGTGTAAGTTTGTATATAATTGAAGTAATGCAATTGTAATGTCTAGAAAAGAATTAGAAACATATTGTCCTAAAAGTCCAACAGATTGGAGAAAATGGCTAGAAAAAAATCATCAGTCAAAACAGGCTGTTTGGCTCATATATTATAGGAAATCAACTAATAAACCTTCACTTAGTTGGAGCGAAGCCGTGGATGAAGCACTTTGCTTTGGTTGGATAGACAGCACAAAAAAGACAATTGACAAGGAGCGGTATATGCAATATTTCAGTAAAAGAAAACCCAGTAGTACTTGGTCCAAAGTAAATAAAGATAAAGTTGTTAAACTCATCCAAAACAACTTTATGACAAAAGCGGGATTTGACAGCGTTGAGACGGCAAAAAATAATGGAACTTGGTCGCTAATGGATGACGTTGAAAAAATGATTATTCCTGAGGATTTAAGAATAGCATTGAATAAAAATGAAAAATCTATGGCGTTTTTTCAAAGTCAATCAAATTCTATAAAAAAAAGATTGTTACATTGGGTAGTTGTTGCTAAAAGAGCCGAAACAAGAAAGAAGAGAATTGATGAAATAGCACAAATGGCGGCCAAAGGCTTAAAACCAAGCCAATTTGGATAGTTTAGCATCAACGTTTATAGAGAATAATGATAGAAAATAAAATAATAGAACAACTAAAACTTTGTCTTGAAAAAGGTAGAAAAATATCTTTTTTGGTTGGTGCTGGTTTATCTGCAGATAGCGGAATTCCAACATTTAGAGGGAAAGATGGTTATTGGGTTTCTGGTTCGAAAAACTATAAAGCCGAGGAAATAGGAACGTTTAGAATGTTTAATTTGGCTTCGCAAGAAGTTTGGAAATGGTTCTTATATAGAAAATCTGTAACTGAGAAAGCTAAGCCAAATCCAAGCCACTTTTTACTAAAAGAAATTGAAGATGAGTTAGAGAATCAATTTGCTTTAATTTCTCAAAATGTTGATAGTCTGCACAGAAAAGCAGGAAGCTCTGAAGAAAGAACCTTTTTGATTCATGGAGATTTTGACTTTGTAAGATGTGGAGATGAATGCTCAAATGAATTATATCCTTTCCCAAAAGATATTAATCTTGCAGATAGAGATAAGGATGTAATTACAGAACAGGAATGGAAAGCTTTAAGGTGTCCTAAATGCGAAGAAGATTTAAGACCTCATGTTTTGTGGTTTGATGAATATTATGATGAGAAATACTTTAAAAGAGATAGTGTATTAAGGATTTCAAAACAAACAGGAATTTTATTTGTAATTGGAACTTCAGGAGCGACCAATTTACCACAAATGGTTGCTAGAAATGTACTGGCAAGAGGAGGAATGATTGTAGAAGTTAATATAGAAGAAAGTTATTTTAGTGACTTATTAAAAAATAAGGCAAAAGGAGTTGTAGTGAATCAAAAAAGCACCCCATTTTTGACTGAATTGAACGATAAAATAAAAGAACTAGTAGCAGCAGAACGTAATAGCAGTGGAGAGTAAAAAATTGAAACGAGATTTTTGCAATGAATAAATTAATACTTTTAATTCTAGTTTTTTCTGTAAATACAGTTTTATCACAAGGGGTGGACACACTAGTTGTTTATCAAAACGACACCACTGTTTTTAACATAACAGGTTCATTTGTGCAATGGCCTTGCAGTAAACCTGAGTTTCATATTAGTTATGACTTAAAAGATCCTAAGGATAGCACGTTTTATATTATTTATAATGATGAAGAACAGTTAGTAGAAGAAGGAATATATTCATCTAGATTAATTGGCGGAGTGGAGTATAGCGATTTTTTTGATTCGAAATATTACCATTATCATAAAAATGGGAAATTATACATTGTCTATTTTAAAGAAGATGGGCGTACTGTAAAGGCCGAGTTTTATAATAAACGTGGTAAGTTTAAAAAGGTAAAGATTTATTAAGTTCACTTTAAGTCTATTAATAACGCTCTGCTTAATGAAAATCAGTTTAATCATTCTAATTTTTGCTTTTTTTATGACGTTCCAAATATTTGGACAAGGAAAGCAGCATAACTATGTAAAACTGACTGCCAAAATTGACTCAATACTTGTCACGCATAATTTTAACGGTGTTGTTTCTCTATTTGCTGATACAACTAGCATATATTCTAATGCAATAGGGTTTTCTGACCTAGGGAATAAAACAAAGCTTGATTATAATGACCAGTTTGTAATAGGTTCTATAAGCAAGCAAATTACTGCAGTTTTACTTTTGCGAGAATATGATAAAGGTAATATTGGGTTAAATGATACGATTGCTAAATATCTGACAGAGATCAACCAATCATGGATAAAAGAAATAACAATTCATCAACTGCTCACACACACGCATGGCATTGTTGAGTTAGATAAACCGTTGCAATTTGTACCAGGTTCTAAATTTCAATATTCACAATTAGGATATGAATTATTAGCACAAATTCTTGAAAACATTACGGGAAAGTCGTTTGAAGAATTAGCAACCGAATTATTTGATCAATATGAATTAGAAAACACCTTTCATCCTAATAATAAGCAATATAAAAATCTAGTAAAGGGTTATGAAGAAAGTAAAAATGGTGCGTTAGAATTTACAGATCATAGTTTAGAAAATTATGCCGCTGCAGGTTCGTTCATTTCAAATGCGCACGATTTAATAAAGTGGAATGCATTACTCCATTCTAACAAGCTAGTTAAAAAAGAAACATTAGCACTAATGAAAACTAAATATGCTACTAGAATTCACCCCATTTTTGGAACAGTAGAATATGGATATGGTTTAATCTTTAAAGAGGGGGAACAAGACAATCAAATTGGTGCGCTTGGTTATGCTCCTGGATTTGTTTCTGCAAGTTATTATTACCCTCGGTCAAAACTTAACCTTGTTATATTAGAAAATACAGCAAATAATTTAAATGATTTTAGGCAAGTTTTTATTGTGCATACTGAAATCATGGAACTTTTAAAATGGTGATCACTTAAGTAGTTGAAGTTTCAAAATGATTATTTGTTTTAACCAATTCGGAAGTGCCTACAGTGGATTCGGGGATACATAAGTGTGATCAAGCAAATTTTTTTGATTTACGATTCTGATGAAATTACATTTGAATTCATTGATAATTCAAAACAATTTCTAAAATGAACAATCTTATATGTTTTGGGCTGACATTATTGTTAGTTTCTTGCGGATCAAATGAAGATAATGATAGTTCTCCGTTGGTGGCAGACGTAAATAATGTAGAGTTTGATTATGAACTTGCTGTAGACTCCTTTAATAGATGTAAACTAAAACTTGCTAATGAAGATCAAAGGAATGTGAATGTTGATTTATTTAATAACATTATTGAAAAATATCCACAGTCTGCGGAAGCAGATTCATCAAAAATGTATCTAGATTCAATTGAGATCTATAAAATAAAAGCAGATAAAATTAAAGATGAAAAGTTATTAAATGTTATTAAGCCACTTAGAGTCGAATATGATAAATTTGAAGAGTATACTTGGTATTATGATAAAAGTACCCCGAATTATTCAAATAAGAATTATATGTATTTGTATGTTGGTTTGAGTGGAGGTGAAGGTGATTATTCGGGAACACCAAACTTACGTGTAAAAATTCAATATACTGCGGATGATTGGTTATTCATTAAAAAGTATACAATCTTAACTGATGATGAAAAGTACACTTTGGTACCTGCAAATGAAGAATTGAAAAGTGATGTTTTTGGAGGTGGTAAAATATATGAAAACTTTGATCAGAAAGTAAATTCATACAACTTGAGTATGTATGAGGATATTGCGAAAAGTGAGGAGGTTGAAATAAAATTTGATGGAAATCAATATTATGATACTCGAAAATTAACGGAGAAAGAAAAATCAGGGATACAAAAAGTTCTTGATTTTTATAATGTTTTGATAGGTGATTAAAAAAACTCTTGACCCAAGTATTGTTGTTGACTTGTACTGATATTTTGCAAATGACCAACATCTTTAATCAGTTTTACTTAGGTTGATATTAATACTTTTTGTTACTGAATTAAGTTCGAGTTACGGTGCTGGAATAACCTAAATACTTATTGTAATGAATGAAACACGGGTCCTTTTTAATACATTTGGTTTATTCAAAGTACCGTATCCAATCAAAAAATGAAAACAGAATTTTTAACCAAATGCTATCCTAATCTTGAAGCCGATTTAATTCAAGAAATAGAAGAATGTTCTATCTTAAAAACTTTTGAAGCAAATCAATATGTTGTCAAACAAGGGCAGTTCATAAAGTATTTACCGATAATTCAATCTGGGTGTGTTAAGGTGTTTTGTAATGAAGATGAAATTAGTTTTTTATTGTATTACATTGAATCGGGCGAATCATGCATCTATAGTTTTGCTCATATAGATAATAATGATCACGCAAATTTTTCTGCAATGACAGAAATGGATAGCGATTTATTATTACTCCCTATTGATAAAGTGGGGCTTTGGATGAAAAAATACCCTTCATTAAATAGCATAATACTGAATAACTATAAAAAGCACTATAATGACTTGTTGGATACAACAAAACAAATCATTTGCCATGACCTTGAAGAGAGGTTGATAAATTATTTAGAAACAAAAGCAAAGCTCCTGCAAACAAATTTGATTAGTATTTCTCATCAAGAAATAGCGAATGATTTGGGAACTTCAAGGGAAGTAATTTCTCGATTAATGAAAAAAACAAGTCTTAAAAATATAGTAAAACAAGAGGGGAGAAAGATTAAAATTTTGTGAAGTAACATATGTCACTGATTTTGTTTTATGCCGTAGGTAGTTTTGATGTTTATAAAATCAATACATCATGTCAGAACAAACACAATTAATTCCAGGTAATTCATTAATTACAAAAACGGCAGAAGAAGGAAGAGCCTTAGCCATAAAAATGGCTAGACTAATCATTAAAGTAACACAACCAGATGCCGAAGCAAGAGAGAAAATGCGCCCAACTTATGCGAATGACGCAGCTATGCTAATTGCTATAGGACAGACCGTAGCAACTGAGTTTGCAACCATTGCAAAAGCAAACAACTATTGGAAGTAGGTATTAATGTTGAGGTTTAGGCAGAATGTTTTTATTCTACATTTTTGCCAAAATTAAAACGATAACCAATTGCAAAATGTGTGGCCTTATAATTAAATGCCGAAACAGTTTCTGCTTGTCCCGCAAAATTCAACATGGTTACAGTTTCGTGATTTTGTATTCCTTTTTGAATAGTCAAAATTAAGTCTGATTTTCTACCTTTTTTTGAGTAAAAAGAATATCCTGCGTAAAGTCTAATTGGCGAAGTTACAATATTGTGTCCTTGAAAAACAACGGATGATAAAAGTTCTTCTGATGCCACATAAACATTAAACGTGTTAAGATATTCTCTACGCCAACTTAAATCACTTCCTATCCCCAATAGCCATTTTTTTGAGATTTGATGCTCAAAGCTAATAGGTAGTGAAGCGCCTATGCTTTGAGAAACTTGATTGATTGTTCCAAAATCAAAATTATAAGTATGGAAGCCAATTTTTATTCCAGTTACAATGGCACTTTTATCATTAAGGTTAATCCGAATTGGAGCCGTAACTCCAAAACCTACACTTGGTCGTACATTAAAACTGTCGTCATTAATGTTTTTATTCTCAATTATGGAATAGTTGATTTCTGGAGTAATTCCAAATTGAACACGTTTTGATTGGGCATTAGACTGATAGCAAAAGCTTGCAATCATTAAAAGGGTTAGGAAGTATTTCATTTTTTTTTCTTGTGTTTTTGCGGTGATTTAAGCAAAAATCATACCATATAATTGTTGCTGGTTTATTAAATAAAAAGAGGAGAGTAACAAAGGTTTATATCTTTATTTTAGAAAATGTGTCATTCATTATTAGTACTTTTTCTCTACATTAGAGAAGACATTTTTGACGTATCTATTGAATTAGGCGCAAGCAAAAAATTAGGAACGAGAATGGGACTATTTAGTAAGAAAAAGAAGAAGAATTCGCCTTTTGAATTAGATTGGGGTAAGATTACTCCTGATGGATATAATTCAAACGAAAACAAGGCACTTTATGTTTTTAATCATCACTTTTTAAATGAAGAAAGCAGAAGATTATCAAGAATTTTTGCTGGAGGAAGAGTTAACTGGTATTCAAATCATCTTCCAGGAAATTGTAAAAATGAACTGCTTTTGGATATAAGAGGTCAAGATGAAGTAACCTTTGAACTACAATTTCAAGAAGAGTGGGGAAAGGGGATTAAAGAGAAAAACACAAAACTTTTAGAACAGGATAATTTGATTGTAGAATTTCTAATTTAAAACAGTGATATGTCGTATAATATTATAGGAATTGCAGAAAAAGAACCAAATTGGAAAGAACTTCATTCTGATGTGTTTAACCCTGTTGGTGCAATAGAAATGTTTCCGATTGACCAAGGAGATGGGAAGTTTTATTTAGGATTAAGTATCCCTTCAAAAAATATAGAGACTCACCCGAACTTATGGCAGCAATTAGAAGAAGTAATCAATCAATTGAGAAATAAGCACGGTTTTCAGGTTTTTGACCTATATGGAGGTTTCTATGTGGATCAAAATAATTTGGCAGAACTGAAAAAACAATTGATTGGGTAATAAATATGAAAAATTTTCTATCTCAAATACATAAAGTTGATGAGGAAATACTGGAGGAGTATTTATCATGTTGGACAGAATATGCCGTGCCTAAAAATACAATTATGACAAGTGTAGGAGACACCGAGCGTTATATGTATTTTGTAATAGATGGGATTCAAAAATCGTATTATCTAAACAATAATAAAGAGCACATTATTGCATTTACTTATTCTCCTTCTTTTTCTGGCATTCCAGAATCCTTTTTTAATCAGTCACCATCTAAATATTATTTAACAACAATTACCCAGAGTAAATTCTTGCGTATATCCTATGAAAAGCATCAGGAACTTATGTTGAAACATAGGGCTATTGAAACGCTTTTTAGGAAAGCAACCGAGTTATTATTAATAGACACCTTAAATCGATATTATGAATTAATGGCGTATGATATTGAAACACGATTCATAAATTTTACTTCAAGAAGCCCTCACTTACTTCAAATGATTGCACAAAAAGATCTAGCCTCTTATCTAAGAATCGACCCGAGTAACTTTAGTAAATTATTAGGAAGAGTGAAAATTTAAGATCTTGGTATAGACCAAGATTTAATTAATTGTATTGAATGACCTTTGTTTCAAAATTATTTATGAAACAGCTATTAACAGCATCAATACTATTAATTATGAGTTTACTTGGACAATCACAAGAATGGTTAGATACCTCCTTATATCCTTTTAATAATAAATACATTCAATTAAATGCAGGTAAAATGCATTATGTTGATGAAGGAGGTGGTGAAATTATTTTATTTGTGCATGGAACACCAACTTGGTCATTTCTATATAGAGATTATATCGCATCATTGTCTAAGAAATATAGATGCATTGCAGTTGATCATATAGGTTTCGGATTGTCTGAAAAACCAAATAACTTTGATGGTAAACCTGAATCTCATTCCAAAAACTTAACTGAGTTTATTGAAAAACTTAATTTGCAAAACATAACACTTGTTGTACATGATTTTGGAGGACCAATTGGACTTTCATCAGCAATTGAAAATAATGAGAGAATAAAAAGGGTAGTGCTTTTTAATAGTTGGTTATGGAAAACACAGGACAATCCAAATGCTCAAAAAATTGATAAAATTCTGAATAGTGGATTAGGAAAATTCATGTATTTAAGAATGAATATTTCTCCTAAAGTTTTATTAAAAAAAGGTGTTTACGACAAAAATAAATTATCTAAAAAAGAACACAAGCATTATATTAAACCGTTTCCAAATAAAGCCTCAAGACAATCATTATTAAATATTGGGAAATCGTTAGTTGGATCATCAAATTGGTATCAAAATCAATGGGAACAGTTGGATAAGTTAAAATCAATACCTTGGCTAATTCTTTGGGGAACAAAGGATGAATTTATTACCATGCCATATCTCGAAAAATGGAAAAATCAACTGCCAAATGCACAAGTGCACCTCTTTGATTGTGGTCATTTTATTCAGGAAGAAAAAACGCAAGAAACAATACAGAAAATTGATATATTTATGAATGAAAACTAAACCTAAAAGGACTACTAAACTATGAAAGCAGTATCAATTATTTTTACGGGATTATTATTTCTAATAAATACATCATGTCAAGATTCTAAACCTATGGTGGATGAGCCAAATGATTTATCGGTTACATCAGATGAGGTAGAGAATATTGTTGAACCTGTGGAGGCAGAACCAATGTATAAAGAACATCATATTGAAATTAGAGAAGAGCATGTAAATGACGAATTTATTAAAGGTTGTATTAAAGCAATTAATGAGGATGATGCAGAAGCTATAGAGTATGATTATAGAGATGGAATTACAGAAGAGCGTGCTGCTATATTGATGACTTATTGGTTGCCAGAGCAACCTTGGAGAATGAAAGATAATTTCATTGCGCTTTTAATGGATCAAGATAAATCAATCATTGGGGCATTGGCAGAGCATGAACTGGATTCTCCGAATGATGAAAGAGCCTATGCTCTATGCATCTTAACAGATAATTGGGATCAATTTGATGAATGGCTGGATGGGAGATGGGATGAGGTAGATCCAGCAATTGAAGCTTATAAGAACAGTCATTAATAAACTATGGATAAGGGAGCAATAGTAATGTTGAAGGGTGACATTGCTTCTAATTATTATTATTATAAAAATGCGTAATAACAATAGATTAAAAGTGCTTTTATTTTAAGCAGTGAAAGGTGATAAGTGTTTGATTTTAACTAGGCACAATAAGAGGCTGTTGTTAATTCATTTAGAGATTTTACGTTTAGAAAAAACGTTCCATAAATTGTGCTTTCCTATGTCTCGATAGTTTGCCTTGTGCACCATCAGACATTTCTACTTGTCCACCTGCAATTTTACGAAAACCTGTGACATGTCTTAGGTTGACAATTGTACTTTGATGAATTCTAAAAAAACCATGATCATTCAATAAATCATCATATTCACCTAAGTTTTTACTAGAAATAATCGCGTTTGTATTTTCTAAAATAAACCGTGTGTAATTGCCATCACCTTCAATACGAATGATGTTTTCTAGTGCTACAACTTTAAAGCCTTCTACATTGCTTAGTACAAGTTTGAAAACCTTTTTATCGTCTCCATAATTTTCAATTAAAACTTTTACCCTTTTTTGAATGGTAGACTTACTGTTTTTTAAGGCGTATTGTTCACTTAGTTTACTGATCAATTTTTTCAACTCAATTTCTTTCAAAGGCTTCATTAAATAACCAAAAGCAGAGCATTGAAAAGCCTTAATGGCGTAATTGTCATAGGCCGTAACAAAGATTACCTCAAAATTAACATTCGAAATTTTAGACAGTAAATCAAAGCCAGTTCCTTGTGGCATTTTTATGTCTAAAAATATTAAATCAGGTTTATATTGTTCAATTGCGTTAATTCCTGACTCAACATCATCAGCCTCTGCTATAACTTCAACTTGATTAGCGAATTTCTTCTCTATCATGTTTCTTAAAATGAACCTTGCATCCTTTTCGTCATCAATCAAAATAGTTTTGATCATAGCGTTTTAGTTTTAAATGTTACCTGTGTACCCGGCGATAAATGTTTGATTGCTATTTTTGAACCAATGCGCTTTTCAATTAGTTCAATACCTTTAGAATCATGTGTTGTTTGTTTGCTCATTTTCCAACCAACGCCATTATCCTCAATTGTAATTTCAATATGATCACTATTGAAATACTTTATTTTAATGATAATTGTTCCCTTCTTTTTAGTTGGAACAATTCCGTGCCATATTGCATTTTCAACAAAAGGTTGAATAATCATTGGCGAAATCTTGATCAGATTAGCGTCAATGTTTGAATCTATTTCATATTCAATGGCGAGCATGCCACCCGTGCGTAATTGCTCTATTTCGCAATAAAGATTTAGGTGATTTAATTCTTCTTTTAAAGTAATAGAGTGTTTAGAGCTATTATCTAATATCATCCTCAATAATTGCGAAAAATCTGCCATATAATCTGAGGCTTCATCCATTTTTTGCTCAATATACAGGCGTTGTATGCTGTTTAAACTGTTGAAAATGAAATGAGGATTCATTTGCGCTCTTAAAGCCATCTGCTCAAATTCAACGGCCTTTCTTTTGAGGTTGTTTTTTCTAAATTGAAAATAGAAAAGGAAAATAATAATAACCAGAATCAATCCTATGGACGAATACCAAATTAATAATTGAGATTTTTCAAGATCAATCTCAACCAAATTGTTTTTGATTGATAAAAGCTCATTTTCTTTTTCAATTCTTCGTGTTTCATATTCCACCTCCATTTCTTTAATTGTCTTCATTTTTTCAATAGACATTAAAGAGTCTTTGGCAATTCCTGCCATTTTTTCGTAATGTAAAGCATTGGCATAATCACCTTTGCGCTCAAAGGCAAGAGAAAGTAGGTGATTGGTATATAAACTACCAATAGTGTCACCCAATAAATTGCGCATTTTTAACCCTGTGAGTCCAGCATAAATTGCACTATCAATGTCGCCCAAATCAAAGTATAAACCTCCCATATTACCTAGGCCACGGGCGTAGTCTAAATTCGCATAGGAGTTTTTGGTAATGGCAACAGTTTGCCTTAAATAATAGAGTGATTTTTCATTATCTCCCATTTTATGATAAACAACACCAAGGTTGTTGAGCCGTCGTGACATGCCTATTTTATCTCCTATATCTTCAGCATATTTTAACCCTAATTCATAATGTTCAACAGCAAGCCCATATTTTTCCTGAGTTAAATAGATATTCCCCAAAATGCTTTCAAGCACTCCCATCCCTCTAATAAATTGTAACTTATCAAACAACATTAAACTTTCTTCAGCGCAATAAATGGCATATTCATAATTCTCTGTTATTAGAAATAAACTCGCCAAATTGGTTAATATAATACCCTCCGTTTGATCATTTTTTCCTTTAATAAGTTTATAAGCAAGTTGGTAGTTGCTAAATGCCGCAGAGTGTTGGTTTAATTTTGCTTTTATTTGACCAATGTCATTGAGGACTCCTGCAAGATCTACGGTATCTTTAAGTTTGATAAAAATGTCTCTTACCTTATACAGTTCTTGGCTAGAGTATTCAATATCTCCCAATGTGGTGTAAACCCCAGCCATATTCTGCCGCGCTTTTGCTTCAGCTTCTAAATCTCCGTGTTCAATCCTTATATTAATCGTTTGGGTAAATGTTTCTATCGCTTTTTCAAATTCTCTGTTTTGCAAATAAAAAATACCAAGACAATTATAAGCTGTTCCAAGTCCTTTTCTGTAATTTAATTCTTCTGCAATTGACTTAGCCTCGATAGCTAATAGCTTTGCCGAATCTAAATTAATTCCGCTATAGGTATAAGATAATTGTGTGAGACGATTAACCCGGGTAGTATCTCTTTCTGGAAATTGATCAAGAATTCTCGCAAGGCTGTCAGGATTGTTTGTCTGACATTCTGAAAAATAGCTTGAGTAAGCACAAGTAAAACAAAGAATTACTATAAACTTATTTCCAAAAAACTTAAGCAGTGTAGACTTTTTAGCCATTAAAAATGTCATTATTTTTTTACAGTTTAAAACCTAAATATAAGTGGATTGTTTTGATATTATCATGATAAAATGACGATATAATTAATTTACAATACCAATAAAAAGAGAAACAATACCAAGTTTACTCAGGATGATACCATCTGATAATTTGACCTCCTAATTATATTTATACAGCAGATGAGTGCTTACATTTGTTTTAACCAAGAATTAAATATAAAGTGCAAGATATTACCCCGAATCTTGTAAGTTATAACCACAGATTTCAACACGCAAATCATATTAAATAAAAAGACTACTAAAAACAAACAAAAATGATAAATACACTATTAATTGAAGACACATTGTTATTTACTTCAGCTGCTCCTGGAAAATATTTTGAAAGTTCAGTTGTTTGCTTTAAAGACTCTTGTTACCTTATTTTAAAGAAAATATCTTCAACTTTCAGAGTTGATATGGATCCTACAGCTTCGTATGGTTTTGGAAGTGATTCAGTAGCTGAAGGGCTAAAAAAAATAATTGAATCAAGCAGCAGTGAAGAGGAGCTTAAAGAAACATTATTGAACTTGATAGGAAACAATCAAGCATGTGTTGTCAATTATTCCGACTATAAAAAAACTACGCTAAAAGGCTTTTTAGGTAAAAAAACTTTTAGTGCACGCCAAAGCGCTTTAAAATATATTTCTTTCACAATGGTGTCGAAAGAAGAAGGAAAAAAAATAGCTGAATTTTATAATTTTTAGAACTATGAACGTAATAATGAAAGGAATGGGAATTGGGGTAGTAGTTACCTTTTTTCTTGTAGCATTTATAACCTCTTTTTGGCATGAAGATTATACCTTAGGAAACACCGATTTTACAAAATGGATCTTTCTAATCACAGGTATAGTTACTTTGTTGATGTCTCTAGGAACATTTACAAAAGAAAAATTCATGCAACATAGCCTAATGTTTATTCCAATTGTTTTTTGGGGAGCATTATTCTCAATATTAGGTATTTATCAATTCGTTTAATCAGTCATAATCAGCAAAGTCGTTTATATATCGAGTCAATTTTGTAAATCGCTTGGGTTTGATTCGGTTAACCTATATCTAAGTAGTGTGTATTTTGCTGATTTTGACGGATTGAGAAATGAATGTCTTAATGGTAACAAAAAGTATTCACCTACAGTTCCATTAAATAAAATCGAGAAAATTGTTTTTGACGATCAGGACAATAATGTCTCCATCTATTTCACAAATGAATCAGGTAAAAAGAAAAGCTATTATCTTGAATCATTTGCCCCAAAAGACAAAGAACCTTTCGCACAAGAATTAGCGGAGGTTTCAAAACTCACTAATCACGAGTTCAGACAAAATAAAAAGAAGAACTTTAATAAACAGTATTTATCAATACTAGGAGTCATTTCAGTAATAGGTGTTTTTGTTTGGTTTTCAACCTTCCCAAGAACTGGTGTAAGGTCAAGAATGTTTCGGCTTGTACAGGATCTAGGACCAGCCGGCTTAAGTATAATTGGTGGACTTTTTATTCTGGGAATTTTATATTCAATGTATAAACAATCTCGAAAGCCTGCAAATGAGCATATTTATATGCGACACTAATGCAAACCTTTTAATTTTTCTTAAATTACTGTTTTAATTTATCCTATATTTCCAATAGCTGGAAATAGGATTTATGAATGGATAATTTAACAACGCACATACTCATTGTGGTTTTGCCTTTGCTGCTATCAAACGTGGTTCACATGTTTGTGGTAAAGTGGAACCTGCTGTCGTTCTTAACTAAACCACTTTGGAAAGAAGGATTTGGAGCAAATAAAACATGGAGAGGTTTTTTAATCGTTCCTTTATTGAATGCCTTTATTTTATGGTTAGTTGCCTTAGCTGGAAATCTGTTGGTGTCTAATCCGCTTGTTTTAGGGTTTCTTTTGGGGTTAGCTTATCTTTTATTTGAATTACCCAACTCCTATTTTAAACGCCGTGCAGGTATTCAACCTGGCGGGGCAGGAGGTAAGTATGCTTTTTTAGGTACTTTAATTGATAAAATGGACTCGGCTTTTGGCGTAGTTCTCGTCTATTTTTTATTGGGTTATATAGCCGTTATTCCTGCATTAATCTTATTCTTGCTTGCAAGCACAACGCATTTTCTAATTTCTTACGTCTTAGTGCTATTAAAGGTCAAAAAATCAATTTAGGTTATGAAAGAAAAAATTATCAATTTACCTAATTTGCTAAGCTTTTATAGACTTTTAACATTCCCGTTTTTAGTTTGGATGATTTTGACGGAGAAAGAAGATTTATTTGCCATTTTTTTATGTGTCAATTTGGTTACTGATATTTTAGATGGACTTATTGCTCGTGTTTTTAAATTGGAAACCAAATTTGGAGCAAAATTAGATTCCTTGGCAGATGTCGGAACCTATATTTGTGCGTTTTGGGGCATTTTCACCTTTAAGCAGGATGAATTAGGAGAAAGTATTCATTTACTTTGGCCATTCTTAATCCTATTCATTTTAGGATTGTTAGTTTCATTTGTAAAGTTCCGTCAATCTCCTAGTCTGCATTTGTATGCAAGTAAAATAGGTGGTTATGTACAAGGCATTTATTTTTTCGTTTTGTTTGCTTGGCTCCATGTTCCATGGCTTTATTTTATGGCAGTTGGGGCAGGATATTTGTCTTGGTTAGAAGAGGTAATTGTACTTTTAATTTTGAAAGAGCCTCAATCAAATGTCAAAGGATTGTATTGGGTGTTGAAAGAACAACGCCGTGCAAAAAAATAAAGATTAATGTCCTTCATAATGGTGAAACGATTTTTTAAAAAATACGCCATGCACTGTTCGCAGCAATCGAGTATCTTTTTTTCGTTTAAACAATCCTATGAATAAAACAAACCACGAAACATGCGGGTGTTCATGGTGTGTGTCATGATTGCCAATTCCCATTCCAAGAGGAAACCAAAATGTATTACTAGTCTTTTTACGGTCATATCCTAAATGTTCGCACCAATGTCTTAATGTGCTAAAGATGTTTAATGTTAATAAGGTTGTAATTAAAAAGTAAATGGAAGGTTCTAACCAATAAATGAGTGCCGCGCTAATAACTCCTCCCCAAATAATATGATAGTAATTAATAGATGGAGCTTTAACCTCCTTGGCTTTATTTGCCGTTTGTTTGGATTGCTTAAAAACTAAAAAGCCAGTATAAAGCAATGGAATCAATTCACATAAAATATACAACCAACGATAGTTCTCGTAAAGCGCTTTCTTTTGTGAAGGCCACAACGGGTCTACATCTGAATTTGTGTTGGCATGATGAATGAGGTGGTATTTTCTAAAACCTTCCCCATAAAATGGTAAGAGCATAATGGCGCAACCTAAATTCATGATATATCGATCCATTTTTGTGCGTGTAATGGACTTGTGAGCCGCATCATGCACCACAACAATAAAAAAAGAATGTGCCATTAATCCTGCGGGTAAAAAGATCCAATAATAACCTTGCTCAAAGAAATATCCACAAATTAGAATTCCTGCAAATAAGGCTGATCCAGTCAATATTGAAATCAACGGAATTAAAAAAGGAACTCGGCGCATTTTCCGTTCTAAACGAACTTCATATCGTTGTTTATTTGTCATTCAGCTTAAACCTAATAAAAAATAAAACGAATCCCATAATTTGTCAATTAGAATTGTATTTTTATCTGGAATGATAACATTAACTGAATATTTAAATTGCAAGCAATTATTTGCAACTGAGCGTTTGTCGCTTATGCGTTGGCAAAATTTAGCAAATGAATCCAATTTTAAAGATACCGGAATAACTGCTGCATTAACTATTCTTAGCCCTGAAGTGACAAAGGCTTTGCCAGATGGGTGGCAATCAATTAATACAGTTGAAAAGGCCAAAAAATGGATTGCTGAAAGAGAAGCGGACAGTCATTTTTATGCCATTATAAATAAAGATAGTGAAACAATTATCGGATTCTTATTTCTGTATAGAGAAGGAGATTCTCAAGCGTTACGGTTAGGTTATTTAATTGGCGAAACGTATTGGGGAAAAGGAATAGGTACAGAGTTGATTAAAGGGTTGGTAGCTTGGTGTAAAACTAAACAAGTGGTTAAATCTTTGTCGGGCGGTGTAGAGGAGGATAATATAGGCTCAATAAAAGTGTTGGAAAAATGTGGATTCAAACGATCTTTGGAAGAAATGCCACCAGGTGTTTACCTCTATCAAATTAATTTTTAAATGTTAATTAAGGAAGCAACAAAAATAGATGCTCAAAACTTAACTGATCTTACGTTCAGGTCTAAAGCACATTGGGGATACTCTTCTGAACAATTAGAAATATGGAGAGATGATTTAACCGTTACAGCCAATTATATTGTTGAAAATGATGTTTATGTATTATTCGTTGAAACTAAAATAATCGGTTATTATTCTTGGTCAAAGCAAAGTGACGGTTCAATTGAGTTGAATAATCTGTTTGTTGATCCACCATTTATCGGACAAGGTTTTGGAAAAATTCTAATGCAAGATTTTTTAGCAAGAATAAAAGAGCGGGGAATCAATATGATTCAGTTGTTTTCAGAGCCTCAAGCAGAAAATTTCTATAGTCGTTTTGGTTTTAAAACCGTTGGCCAACATCAAAGTTCAATAAAAGACAGGTTTTTACCCATAATGGAGTTGAAATTGTAATAAAAATTAGGATGCGCTATTATTATTTTATTATCACGTTAATATTTGTTTATTCTTGTTCTAACCTAGATAAGCGACTTGAAGCAATAGAGGAGGAGTTTGGTATTACGTTACCAACAGACTATGAGGTGATTCAAGATGATGACATATCGTTTAATGGTTTTGAGAGTGATTATCAGCAAATTGTCACAATTAAATTTGAAGATGAAGGTTTTGAGGATGTAAAAAAACAGTTGGAAGAAACCGTATATTTTGATCAATTGCCAGAATATTTAGGACACTCTTTACAATATCCCAATCTTTTGGACTCTAATCATCAAATTATAATTGATTCTTTAGCTAGAGTTGGACAAAACGGAACTTGGATAAAAGAAGGTCATGAATACACATATCTTGATTTTGGAGAATGGAGCGATTATGTTCATGGAACATTAGATTTAACTGCAAAAACATTGCAATGGGATCATAGTCATTTATAGAATATCAGGGGTTTGATCTATTTGTTTCGTTTTGTATCAAGACATAAAAGAAAAGGGAACCTGCAAAAAACTACTATTCAATTATTATCTATCTTTAAAAATAAATTACTCACTGACTATGAAAGTCACCGTAACATCAATTGAGCTAAAAGGACCATTTAAATATTTTGTACTTTCTACAATAGCTCTAAGAATTATAAGGCAATTAAAGGCAACAAATTATAAAGCTTTTAAGAAAAAAGGATTTTGGACTACACATTACACCATGACATTATGGGAGAATGAAGAACAAATGAAGGAATTTGCAAGAAGCGGCGCACATTTGACCGCTATGAAGGATAGTAGAAAAATAGCTAAAGAAATTAGAGCTATTACTGTTGAGGGGGAAACATTGCCAAATTGGAAAGAGGCCAAAAAGTTATTGGAAAAAGCCAAAGTCATTAAGTATTAATAGGTTGTTAGAGGATAAGAATGAAATTTTTACCAGAAGAACATAAATCTATTAGTGAGGTATTGATGCAGAACGGCTTAAAGGAGGATGAATTTTCCTTTAGAAAGAAACGTGGGCAATTACACATTGAAATAAAAGGTCGAACTGATACATTTTGTTTTTATCGAAAAACGGAGTCAACTATTGATGCAAACATGAAGTTTGTTGATAAAACAACTTATTTATTAGGAACAAAAAAAGAAGATGTTGTAGATACTTGGGAAGAGGTATTAAAGGCAGTTAAATTATGGTTGTAAAAAACTAGTAAACAAGCATTTCAACAATACTTGTATCATCAGTGATTTTTACTTTAAAGATTTTGTCATTCTCCGTGTGTCCTAATGATTCTATAGGTCTTGTGGCTCCTAAATAATCAACCATTGGTAATAGATTATCTCCATGTCCACAAATTAAAAAAGCTTTCCCTTTATTCGTTTTCATATAATCGAGCATTCCATTAAATTCAAATGCTGTATAATTCTGAATTTCTATACCACGCTCTGTGCAAAGTGGTTTAACAGTATTAATGTTTCTGTCATATTCTGTACTGTAAACACCTTCCAACTTTACACCCTTCATTTCTTTTATCAACTTTTCAGCTCGCGCTTCGCCCGCTTCAGTTAAAGGAGGATTAACGTTTAAAGGATCACTCAGATCTTTTTCTGCGTGGCGTACTAAGTAAATTACCACTTCATCTTTTTTTACTTTATTAGAGCAACTTAAAATGAACGTTCCTATTGTAAAAATACCTACAAGAAAGAGCAGGTAAGGTGTTGATTGAGCGAAGATTGATTTTTTCATGTATAACAAAACTAGTTTTTTTTTATGAGACTCTCCACATAATCCAAAACTATGGACAATTTAGAAGACGTTTCCTGTCAAAATTGGAGTGTAAAGGCAAAGTATTAATTACGAGCTACTTTTCTGAAAAATCCCAATAAAATTGTACCATAAAAATAATGGAACGACTTTAAAGTAACGTCCTGCTAATCTTTTTGGTTCTTGACAAAGTCGATAAAACCATTCCATACCGCATTTTTGAATCCATTTAGGAGCCTTTTTCACTTTATCCGTATGGAAATCAAAAGCCGCGCCAATTGGTATAATGAACTGCACTTGTGTGAATTTGGAAATGTGATGTGAGAAGTAAATTTGCTTTGGTGCACCAAGTCCTACCCACAATATAGTCGTTTCAACTGTATTGATCTCTTTTGCCATTTTTTCATAGTCGGCAGTCGTTAATTCTTTAAACGGCGGGCTATAATAGCCTACAATGTTTTTATTTCCCCAAGAAAGACATTTATCAGCCAATTCTTTTGCGGTACCTTCTGCACCGCCGCACAAATAATGATTAATTGGTAAATGCGAGGTTGCACGAATCACTTGCTCAAATAAATCCGGACCACTGCACCGCGTAGCTTGTTTGGCGCCTTTTAATTTTAAAATCCATACGGATGGAACACCATCAGGCAGGTTCCAAAAGTATTGATCTAAAACAGCTTTAAAATCTTTGTTACGGCGCGCATGAACCAAAACGTTGGCATCTGAAGGGCTGATTAATCGATTTTTCGGAGCTTCAGAGCATAATGCAATTATTTCTTTAATTGCAGTGTCTAAACCTTGTTCATATAAATCGCTCCCTATTACTTTCATTTATTCTTTGCTGCAATTGTTGCCAAATATATATCAGATAATTGTGCTGCACACGATTCAACACTATATCTTGTCTCATAGTCGGTATAACCATTATCTGTCATCAAGGCTGAAGCATTTGCATTGTTTAGCGCAAAGTTAAGATTATCAATTAGGTCTTTGGCAGAACCAGGTTGAAATAATAATCCATTTTCTTTATGTCGAATAATGCTTTGCATGGCTCCCAGGTCACTAGTTATTACAAGTGTTTTTAAAGCAAAGGCTTCTAAAATAGTCATTGGCATTCCTTCATACCAAAGTGATGGAAGTATCAAAGCGTTTGCATTTTTTATTAATGCAAGAGTTTTGTCGTATGCAAGTTTTCCTTTTAAAATAATATTTTCTTGCCCGTTTAGTTCACTTTCCAATTCTCCTTCGCCAACTATCCAAATTGGAATTTTGACTTGTGATGCAATTTTTTTTAATAACCGTACACCTTTACTTTCCGTTAAACGCCCAACAAATAGAAAATACGGTTCGTTTTGAGTCGTAGCAATTGAATTTGGAATAGAAACGGCATTCGCTTTTACAAACATTTTATCTGCTGGCAAACCATGTGCTATAAATTTTGATTTGGCAAATTCAGTAAGGCAGATATAGGCATCAATATTTTTGCTCCAAGTTTGGTTAGATTTGTTTTTCTCAATCATTCTAGCAACTGCGTACGTTTGTGCAGCTGAATTTCTGTAGCATTTTTTTGTAACGGCTTGGTAGGCCGATTTGCCTAAACATAATTCACAAATTTTTCCATTGCGTAATAATAACCCGTTGGTGCAAATGAGTCTGTAATTATGCAAAGTTTGTACAACCGGTACACCTTCATCTTGGCAAGCCTGAAAAATAGAAGGCGAAATTAATGGCATAAAATTATGTACATGGCAAATGTCTGGTTGTTCTTTTTTTAGAAATACACGAAATGCGCTGTAGGAATCCTTAGACCAAGCAGTGTTTTTAAGTAGTTTTAGCTTTTCAGTGAATGAAAATTGATCAATTTCATCATTGTGTCTTGTGTAGGTAACAACGTCAAAATTGTTTTTTGACAATACCTCACTTTCAAGCGTTACAACAGTTGCTTCGCCTCCACGTATCTTATAATAGTTGTGTACGATTGCAACTTTCATTCTTGGTTGTTTTTTAAAGCAAGATAATGTGGTGCCCAATAAAATAAGGCAGCAAAAAACACAAAGAAAAGCATTCCTTTTTGCGTGCGCATAGTAGATTCTGTCAAACTAAAGAGCGCAAATAGAACGATAAAGCAAAGAAATATGGCGTTTTTATTTTGCACGGCTTTTTTCAGTAAAACAATAAATCCTAAAATGAAAAGTCCCATTGCTGCCAAACCGTTACTCATCCAATATTGTAAATACATATTGTGCGAATTAAAATCATTTTCATATCCTATTATGAAGTTGTTTTCATGATACTTTTTCATTAATTCGTGATGAGAATCTCCCGTTCCCGTTCCAAGTAACCAGTTCTCTTGAATTACTTGCCACGTGCAGTCCCAAATGGATAATCGAATACCTAATGGCCCCATTGTCTCATCTGACATATCATAGGTCAGCTGAAAGTTTTCTAATTTACTTGCAACACCTTTATAGGTGATAATGCCAAGTAATAGAAGACCGGCAACTATTAATACTATTTTTTTTGTTGAGCTGAATAGTGATTTTCCGTATTGATACCCCAAAATTATTACGATACAAATCGCAAATCCAACGGTAATATTTGCAGATTTTAAAAGGTATAATAGTCCACAGAAATATAGAAACAAAACAACCAATAGTATTTTGTTTTTTCTGTTTGTTTTAGAAGATGTAATCTTTTGAAAAACTATTGAATTAGCTAGTGCAACGGTTAACGCAAAATAAACAGCATGTACATCAATTTGATCACTTAAGCGGTGATGCATAAATCGATTGTATAAAAAATGAGTGTTATTAGGAATGGTGTAAATGCTTCCAGCTTGGTAGGATTCTATTCCCGCATATATTAGGCAGAGTAAACTAAAACCTACTGCAGATGCAACAATTGTATAGGTGAGTTGATATAACCTTTTAGAATCAAAACGAATAATGGATGCTATAGAGTAGGGCAATAATAGTAATGAAAGGTTACGCTCAATTAACGTCCATCCTTCTTTTAAATCAGTTGTATAGACTTGTCCTATCACTAAAATGAAAAACAATCCGGGTAAAAAAAGCAAACCTAATCCACCCTTAAAGGGGAGTTTTTTTATCAATAATTTAATAAGCCCCCAAATTATTAAAAGCATGGCTATGAAACCATTGACACGATAATGCAGGAAAAAGGAAACTATAAAGGCGGAAAACAGCAGCAAATCAATATTTGCAACTGAAACCAATTTATGTTTCAACTGTTTTTTCATCATCTGTGTAAAATTTCCAGCGGTGTATTAAAAAGCCTAAACTAATCCAAAAAATCGCATTCTCATAGATTGGAATTGTAATTCCAATTGTGAATAGTGGAACTATAAAAATACCAAAAAACACGGTCTTATTCCAACTCGTACCTGGCGCCCACTTTTTAATTTGGTTCCATACCATTCTAAAAAGAAAAAAGATGAACCCTAAACCAACGATACCACTATTGATGAAAATACTTAAAACCGCATTATGCGTGTCATAATCTGTATCTGCATTTGGATCAGCCGCCAATAAATACCAAGTATCTGCTGTGGCATAGTCTGCAAAAATATCAAATGAAGACCCCATTCCGTTTCCAAACAAATAGTTCCAGAATGAAAACTCTTTAATTCGTTCAAAATAAATATTCCAAATAGCACCACGGCCTGTTAGCATGTCTCTTGGAAAAATATAGCCACTATAATAGTAGACAACAGAAAAAAATTGAATGGCAACTCCAATAATAACAAGAAGAGCGCAAGCAATTATAAAAATGAGCCTTTTTTTAGAAATGAGCTTGAATTGCGACAAAACACCTCGATTAACAAATATGATATAGTAAAGGAATAAAAGAACTATACAGCCCATTAACGCTTTAAAGTAAGTCATAAAAGCTGCTGCTATAATTAGCAGAAGCATCCAAATTGCATTGTTTTCTTTTTTGAAAAACTGATAAAGTGCTACAAAGCAAATAATAACAGAAAGCTCAGATCCATGATAAAGTAATCCATTAGGGCGGGGGATAGCCAGTGAACCAAAGTAAGCAAAGTTCACATAGGTAGCATTCCAAAACTTAATGGGCATAATATTGAAATACTGTAATACAGCAATACCAATAGGAACCCATAAAAGGTAATAGAACCGCCTTTCATATTTGCGAAGCGTAGCTTTGGGTAATTTTTGATTGACCAAAATGTCCAACAACAATAATAAAGCAAACGGACCAAAAAAATAGTCGATTAGCCCTTTTAAATACCATTGCTCATGTGTAATTTGAATGATGGTAAATGCCCCAGCAACATAGAGCATCCACTTTTTATAAGGATCGGAGATTAATGCCCAAACCATAATTAAAAAAATAATTCCCAGCCCCATATGATGAATTTTTATAGGCATTGGAGGAACTACATTTCCTAAAATGATCAAAATGGGGGTAATACTTACTAGTTCTAAAAACAGTAAATGAATCGTATTATTTTTTGTTAATACCTGATCCATTATGAATTAAAATTTTTAATAACAGAACGATATTGTATTGGTAAGGCAATTGCAAGCGGTAATAATGCAATACTTGTTGCAATGATTACACCTGTAATTCCAATTTTCTCTAACAAATAAAAGGACAATGGCACGTTGATAAGTGCTGAAATTACTAGAACAATCATCTGCGTTTTTGTTTTAGAAATGCTGTTTAAGAAATAAGAAAAAATATTATTCCAACAGGTAATTAAAACAGAAACTCCCATAAAAATGGAAAGCTCAATTGGAATTGAAACGGGTTCTCCAATCCACAATTCGTAAGCATAGCCAGAGGCAAATAACATAATGACAGATAGCGCCGTAATTCCTAGCCAAAGCAGTATTAAATTGCGTACATTTTTTTTAATCCAGTGGACATCTTTTTTATGTGCTGCCTCTGTAAATGAAGACCAATAGGGCAACAAAACAATATTAAAAAGGATAATTAAAATGTTAAAGTATTTAAAGGCAATATTGTAGTAAGTAACATCTGCTCCTGTTAATCCATTAATGATGATAATATTGTCAGTTGCATAAATAATTAAAGTGCTAATTTGAATAATGAAAAATGCTTTTTGGATATGTTTAAACGGCTTGATTTCAGAACTAGATATTTCTTGTAAACTAGGTTTTATTGGCGCTAAAAATGAGCGGTATGAAAAGAAAGTAGCAATTCCCCAAACGATTAATGGAATAGACGAAAACCACAAGCAGATAAAAGACATGGAAGGCGCAACCTCAAATTGAATAAAAGCAATAATTCCGAATAGTAGCACGGCTTTTTGAATAGCACTAATCACATAGGTTGATTGTGCGTGATGTGTTGCTAAAAGTACGGTTTGCAAAAAAAAGAGCATATAATGTACCATGTAAAGTACAAAACTGACCTGAAAAACAAAATCGAAGTTCTGGTCATATTGTTCAAATGAAAAGCCAATGCTATTATAAACCACTAAAAATAGAATAATAGCCAGTAAATAAATGATTGTTGTGGCCCGATAACCCATTGCGATCCACGTTCGAATTGAATCAAACTTTTTGTCAGAAAAGTATTGTGTTAAACGATTTCTAAAACTACTGCTAACTCCAAATTCTATAACAGAAAACCATGCGAAAAAGGAGAGTATAGTAAGCCAAACACCGTAATCTTCAGCGCCAAAAAAACGAATAGCATAACGCACCAATAAAAAGTTGAACAGTACATCAATTCCTTTATAAAAGGCACTTCCGTACACATTTCGTTTTAGTTTTTCAGAAATTCCAGCATTTTCGGCATTCATTTATGCCTTGTTTTTGTTTAAGCGGATAAAAAAGAGCAAAAGAATGGTAAACAAAAAGAAGACTGATGCAGTAGCAATTCCTCGTGATAGCCTACCATAACCTATCTTTTTACCAAATGGTGTTAAATGAGAACTTACAAAGTAACAACTTGCATGTTCCTGAATGGCAACATCTATATTCGTGATTTTTAATGCATAAAAAATGGATCGATCTTGTATGTCTAAAGCATCTATTCCTCCGTTAGATTGATTTTCAGGAGAAAGATTAACGTATGTATTACTTCCGTTGTCGCCAGGGTTTTTTGCCTGCTCAAGTAAAGCCATATTCATAACCTTCTTCAAAGTGTCCAAGTTGTTCATTTCTTTGATATAGGTTTGCTTTTGAAAGTTTAATGCTTTTTGACTTGACTCTAGCAATAGGTTCAATTCCGGCACTCGTTCTAAATAAGCAAGAAATGGCGCTTCAATTTTAGAGAAGATAGTTTGATCTGTTGCTGTAAATGAGATTCTAAACTTTGAACTTAATTCACTGTTTTCAGCCGCTAATAATTGCCCTAAATTGAGTTGATTGTAAATGGCTGAATCAGTTGTCATATATAGCTCATTAAGAGCTTCTGTCTTTTCAACAAAAGTGGCGTACGGATATGCGTCACATGAGGTTAAGGTTGCTGCCTCTTCTTTGGTGATTGAAAGTAATGTTGAAAGCTCTTCTAAGGCGCCTTTCTGAATTAAGGCGTTGAAATAACCAATATCATTCATCAACTGATCTTTGGCATTGACATTCATTTTAATAATCATGTTAGATTCGTAGGTGCGCGGAATAAATTTAGTGCTGAATATCCCAAGCAATCCGCCAAGTATCACAACTACAGCAAGAATCAAAAAATGGTTAAGAGCAAATGCAATGAAATTTTGCAAACCGTTGAAAAGGCGCTCAATAATAGACCAAATAAAGCCAATAAATCGGTTAAACAGTCGTTCTAAATCCTTAATTACAGGTGTGACCGTTACTTCTTCGGAAATTTCATTTTTTTCCATAATTCAATGGTTGATTTAGTATAATTGACTAAGATAATTTATTTATTCGAATAATTCTAAGCAGCCTAAATTTGGTTGATACAAAAAGCACTATATTTGGTGAGAATGGAAGGGCAAAATGGCGATTCAAATACCGTATATAAACATGATCGGAAAAAATTAGTGCGGCGGTTTTATCCCATTTTACTGAACGGTATTCGAACTATTCTTACTCCTGTCATATTCATAGTTTTTTCCTATTTGGTAGTTCGGTTTCACTCTAAATCATTGTGGGGCGGATTTGTTGATTATTTGCTGTTCTTTTACTTAGCAACACTTATATCCAACTGGGGAAGCAAAGATTTTTTATCGCGTGCGTTTAGTGAAAAACCTAAAGAATTGATTAATGTTTGGCAGGCTCACCTTATGGCTCGCGTGCCATTGTTATTGGTTACTATTGCCGTTGTACCGTTCTTTTTTGATGTAGAAACTCAACTTTATTTTATACTTTGGTTAATTGCAGGGTTTATCAATAATGCATTTATTCCTGTCTACACTTATAAGCGTGATTTTGGCAAAGTTATACTCACTGAACTTTTAGGTTTTTCGTTGCTTGTTTTCCTTATTTTAAGTTCTTCGCAAGAATTAACTGTTGCAGGTTTAGTTTATTACTATGCATTAAGCCAAGTTTTAAAGGCCGCAGTGTATGCCTTAATTTATCTTTCCTATTTCCGATTTTCTAAGGTGCAATTTGATGCACGGCTTTTGCTTTTAAGTCTGCCCTTTTTTTTAATGGGCTGCGCCGGATTTATGCAATCAAAGGTAGATTTATACTTGTTCGGCTTTTTTCATAACGACGCACTTTTAGGTGAATATCAGATCATTTCAGGCTTTTTTATTTTTTCTCAATCCATTGCAACGATTTTGCTTTTGCCTTATTTAAAAAATATTTATAGAATGAAAGCATTGAGCATTCGTTCGTTAAAACAGCGCATGGTATGGGTAGGCTTTGTACTTAATGCTATTGTTGTTGCAGCAATATATTGGGCTTTAAGTCTGTTTTTTGAAATAGAATTATCTCCACTCGAATTATTGGCAGGATTCTTTATTGGATGGCCATCTTACGTTTACGTAATGCACATCTTTTATCTGTTTAAACAGAAGGCAGAACGCACTGTGCTTCTCATATGTTTGGTTAGTTTATGCTTTAACTTTATTCTGTCATTAGTTTTATTATCTTTGGATGTAGGGATTTTAGGAGTGTTAATTGCAAACTCAGTAGCACAACTAGTAGCCATGTTCCTCTACCTCAGAAAAAAAATTGATGACGACCTATTTAAAAAAGCTAAATAAAAAAATTGCTCCAAAAAATTTCTTTTTTGCGCCAGAATGGGTAGTTCTAGGAGTTAATAACGTCTGTAATTTGCATTGTAAAATGTGTGATGTTGGAAACCAGAATCTAGAGAGTAATTTTGCTCAAAATTTGGTTGGAACACATCCTTTAAACATGCCAGAGGATTTGATTTTTAAGATTATTGATCAAACTGCAAAGTATTATCCTTCGGCTAAGTTAGCTTATGCATTTACAGAACCATTGGTTTATCCGCATTTAGCTTCATCATTATTATATGCGCGTGAAAAAAACTTGTGGACAACTGTTACAACCAATGCATTAACATTAAAGAGTAAAGCCCCGCATCTATTAGCTGCCAAGTTAGATGAGCTATTTGTTTCATTAGATGGGCCGCAGGATATCCATAATGAAATTAGAGGTCATAAAAAATCTTTTCAAAAAGCAATTGAAGGAATTGAAGTTTTAAAAGCAGATGAGAATTGCCCTAAAATAACAGTTATTTGCGCCATTACAGAGTGGAATATTGGTGAGCTTGTCAACCTCATTGAGTCTTTAAAGCATTTGGGGGTAGATGAATTTGCGTTTATGCATACGCAGTTTAATAGCCTTAAATCTGCACAAGTTCATAACGCATCAAAATGGGGAGCTCTTTATCCATCTTCCGAATCAAATCTGGACATAATAGATTTTAGTAATATGGATTTAGATTTATTACTAAAAGAGATTCATCAGATAAAAAATGCAGCTTATCCATTTACAACCTATTTCTCACCAGAAATAACAGAGATGGACGAACTAAAAAGGTATTATTTAGAACCTGAAAGAGTTATTGGAAGTCATTGTGGTGCTGTTTTTAATAGCGTAATGATTAAGTCTGACGGAAGCGCAATTCCAGCACATGGGCGTTGCTATAATATGACGATTGGCGATATTTATAAAGAAGATTTAAATGATATCTGGAAGTCTGCCAAATTAAAACAGTTAAGAGGAGACTTGCATAAAGCAGGTGGATTATTTCAAGGATGCAGTAGATGTTGTAGTGCTTTTTAAATCAGGTATAATGCTGGAAGATAAAGAACTGTTTGATAATGCTGCCCCATCCTATGATTCGACTTTTACGAATAGTCATATTGGTAGGCGTCAACGTGATCGTGTTTATTTCTGGTTGTCAAAAATTGATTTTTTTAAAAGGACTAAGTCGTTATTTGAAATTAATTGTGGAACAGGAGCAGATGCCAATTATTTTCATGAAAAAGGGTTAAAAGTTACGGCGACTGATCGGTCTGGTAAAATGATTGAAGAAGCGCAGACTAAAAGAAATAAAGACATTCATTTTTATCAGTTAGATTTTTCAAAACTAGCCGAACAAACTATAAATGCAGATGCGTTATTCTCAAATTTTGGAGGTTTAAATTGCGCATCTGGAGATGAATTAAAAGCTATTGCAAGAACTGTGGGCGAAAAACAAAAAAAAGGAGATTTAATTGTTTGGGTAATTATGCCACGTTTTTGTTTTATGGAAGGGCTTTATTTAGTGTCAAAATTTAAGTTTAGGCAACTGTTTAGAAGGAATACTGCCAAAGGTGTTGCCATAAATGTTGACGGAACCATGGTTGAAACATTTTATCATTCACCACGATTTGTAAAACGCATTTTAAAGAATTCATATCATATTGAGAAGGTTAAACCTGTTGCTTTTTTTCTGCCACCTTCTTATTTAGAAGAATTTTTTAAAAACAAATTATCCCTATTAAACTTCTTAAACAGGCTAGAAAAATTAGCTGGACGTTTATCGTTTTTGTCAGGTTGGTCAGATCATTATATTATAATTGGAGAGAAAAAATGAGCATTCTATTAACACACGGCTATTTTTTAGAAGAGGATCCAATTGAGAAAAAAATCATGCGGCCTTATCCACCTTTGGGTATACTGTATTTGTCTGCTTATTTGAATGATAAAGGTGTTCAACATAAAGTATTAGATACCACTTTTTCTTCTGAAGCCGCGTGGAAAAAAGAAGTGCTTGCAAGTAAACCAAAAGTAATTGCATTTTATGTGAATTTGATGACCAAGGTCAAAATCATACAGCTCATTCAGTTTATTAAAGCTGAAGCTGACCTAAGAGATACCAAAATAGTATTAGGAGGGCCCGATATAACTTATAATAAAGCCAATTATTTAAAAGCCGGGGGAGATTATTTGATTATTGGAGAAGGAGAAGAAACTTTTTTTGAATTGACTGCAGCCTTGCTAAATGACGAACCTACAAATGAAATTACAGGGTTGGTTTATATGGATGGAGAAGAAATGAAAACGAATCCACCCCGACAAAAAGTAAAAGATTTAGATGAATTACCCTTGCCAAATCGTGCAGCTTTTCCCATTGCTAAATATCTGGAAACATGGAAATCCGCACATGGTAAAAGCGCATTGAATGTAAGTACGCAACGTGGCTGTCCATATACTTGTAAATGGTGCAGTACAGCTGTTTACGGGCAAAGTTATCGCCGCCGTTCTCCTAAAAAGGTGGTAGAAGAATTATCTATTTTAATGGAAACATATCAGCCTGATACATTTTGGTTTGTTGATGATGTTTTTACCGTAAGCCACAAGTGGATGCGTGGTTTTGCAGAAGAAATTCAAAAAACAGGATTAAAGATTCAGTACGAGTGCATTACACGTGCTGAGCGTATGAATGAAGAAATTATTGGAATTTTAAAAGATACAGGCTGCGTTCGTGTTTGGATTGGTGCGGAAAGTGGATCACAAAAAGTGATTGATGCTATGGATCGCAGAGTGGATGTGAATTTGGTTTGCGACCAATTGATAGCTACGCGTGAAGCAGGTATTGAGACTGGAACTTTTATAATGGTCGGTTATCCTGGAGAAGAATATGAAGATATTTTAAAAACCGCCGCGTATCTTGAAAAAGCTTTGCCTGATCAATTTACAATAACAAAAAGTTATCCTATTAAAGGAACAGCTTTGTATACCGAAATTGAGGCGTCAATAACTGAACAACCAAATTGGTTTACAAGTACTGATCGTCAAATTGATTTCAAACGCAGATACAGTGATCGTTTTTATACTTATGCAGTAAGGTATATTTATAATAGGGTACGTTTAAAACGAGAAGAAAAAGCGAATAAAAAACGACTCAAAACGATACTTAAAGTGCGTTTAAGCGGATTAATGTTAAAATTATTGGCGCGTTAATGGGGCATGCAACATTAATATTTGCGGATAGATTATTGCAGCCATTCTATTTTATAATTAAGTGGATCAAATGTATCCTTCCTAAAAAGGTAAAGGAAACGGATCAATTTTATGTCATTAAGTTTTTTGGATTGGGAAGTTTGACACGAATTGCTTACGTTATAAAGAACTCGGCAGTTGATGAAAGTAAGGTTACTTTTATAACGCTAAAAAGTAATAAGCCTATTATTGATGAATTGCAACTCAATGCGATCTATATTCGCTCCGCTAATCCGCTTTATTTTATTACGGATTATTTTAAAACCATTTTTCACGTTTGGAAGCAAAAGGGCGTACATGTATTGGACATGGAGCGTTCATCCAATTTTTCAGGAATATTTAGAGTGATTTTGGCAATTAGAAAGCCTTCTTCAGGCTTTTATTTTAAAGGAATGAATAAGAAAATTGGTAATCAATCTTTCGTTTCATTAATCGATAAACCTGCAATTGATAGTATTGTAGAAATGTTTGGTAAAGGTGCGTTAAATGCAGCGAAACATGACGTTAAAACGACGCATTCAAATCAAGTCATTATAAATGTAAATGCAGGAGCTTACTTGCCTGAACGTATGTTTCCATTGTCTAAATATGCTGGATTGGTCACAAAATTACATGCTGAATTTCCTGCGTGGATATTTTTGTTGACAGGGGCTAAATCAGAGATCAATCGTGTTGAAGGCTTTATTAATCAATTAGAAAAAGAGGGAGTCAATTCTGAAAATATTCGCAACCTATCAGGACAACAAAGTTTAAATGAATTATTAAATACCATTCAAAATGTTGACTTAATAATTACGAATGATTCTGGTCCTATTCACTTTGCAAATTATTTCGGTGCAAAAACAGTGGGTATTTGGGGACCAACATCTGCAGAAATGGTGGGGTATTCCAATTCTGATACTATGCTGAACTTAGTTTCAAAAGAAGTTTGCTCACCTTGTTTTATAAATCCAAAATCAAAGGTTGCAAAGGCTTGTGCTGGAGATTTAACCTGTTTTCATATGCAAGAAACAGAGCAGATGGTAGGTAAAATCAAAGATTTTGTTGAATCTTCAGCTAAAAAAACTAATATTGATTCGCATTAATATAAATGGCAGTAAAAAAGAACATATTATTTCTTAATCCTCCGGGTGATAAAATCTACATTCGAGACTATTATTGCTCAAAGGTTTCAAAAGCTTATTACTTGCCGCAGCCTGTTGATTTATTGATGCAAACCGCACAATTTGATTCAGCGCATTATAATCTAAAAGTCATTGATGCAATAGCTGAAAAAAAGTCAATTGAGCAAGCAATCAAGGAGGTTATTGACTTTAAACCAGAACTGGTGATAGGGATGGTTGGGTCAGTAAGTTTAGAAGAAGATGCACCTTTTTATGCTTTGTTAAAAGAGAAAATTCCAAGTGTGAAAATTGCTTGTTCTGGAGATGCTTTATTAGAAGAGTTTGCAGAAAAACTAGCATCTTATAGTTGGTTGGATTTAATTATAACTAATTTTTATAGCAATGGAGCCTTGTGTTGGTTCGAAGGTCGACCAACAGATGCGCAAGGAATTGTTTATTTGCAAAATGGAGTAGTGGTTGAGCAACATGCAAAACGAGCTAAACCTCTGGATATGCCAGTTCCAAAGCAAAAGCTATTTAGAGGTAATTATCGCATGCCATTTGCAAACGCAGAGCCCATTGCAACGGTTTTAACCAACTATGCTTGTCCATACCCCTGTACTTTTTGTATTATGTCAACATTGCCATATACAACGCGTACCGCCGAGTCAATTATAGAAGAATTAAAGTATTTAAAGGCCGAAGGATATCGATTTATTTATTTTTCAGATCAAACGTTTTATCAATCAAAGGCGATAACTAAGGCCGTGTTAGAATGGATGGTAGAGGTTGATTATGGCATTAATTGGATGTGCTTCTCTCGTGTGGACGTGGTGGATAAAGCTGAACTTACTTTAATGAAAAAAGCAGGTTGTAAACTCATTATGTTTGGGGTCGAATGGGCAGAGAATGATCGTTTAGAGCATTATAAAAAGCATTATACGGTAGATCAAATTAGGCATACGTTTAAATTGGCAAAGGAACTTAAAATTCAACGATTGGGTACATTCTTAATTGGCGTGCCTGGTCAGTCAAAGGAATCAATTTTGAGTACTGTAAAATTTGCAATTGAAATTGATGCTGATTACGCTTCTTTTAATGTGGCGGTTCCAAGGTCAAATACTTCTTTTAGAGAAGAGGCTATTAATGATGGATTGATTGATGCATCTGTTCAAGTTATGGATCAGTCTGGTGAACAAGTAACCATGGGAACAGGTGAACTTACTCGAGACGAATTACAAGCACTTAAAAACAAAGCTTATCGTTCTTTTTATTTTCGTCCGTCTTATATTTTTAAGCGCCTTGCAAACATTTCTAACTGGACAGAATTTAAAACGCATGCCATTGAAGGAACTTATGTTCTAAAGGGGATTGTTAAAAAGAATAAGAAAAACTGATCTGTGGGCAATCTTAAATCCGCCATAACAAATCATCCTTATTTTGCCAAAATAGTGTTGGGATTGTGGTTGTTTTTAATAGCAGCATTTGTACTCTATAAAGGCGTTTTTCCAGGGTGGAATAATACCGCAGGAGATTTCAATAATTATTATGTTTCATCTGTTCTTGTTAGTCAAGGAGAAGGTATCGAGCAGTTTTATGATAACGATTGGTTCTTTAATAAATCAATAGAAAATGGAGTAGAGCAAGGGGCTAAATTTGCTCCATTTCCGCCAATTACCGCTTTCTTATACCGTCCATTATCTGGAATTGAATTTATGACAGCAAAGCGTATTTGGCTACTTTTTAATGTCTTTTTACTGTTTCTATTACCTTTTCGTATTAAACGTATATTTAAACTGCCAATTGTCGTTAGCGCGTTAATAATTAGTTTATTCTTTGTTCCCTTAGCATCTAATTTTAATTTTGGACAAGCCTACTTGCTTTTAACTTTTTTCTTAATTGAAGCAGTTGGTTTAGCACAATTAAAGGCCAAACAAAACTTAGCCGCAATCATTGTCGGAATTTGTGCTTTGTTAAAATATTTACCGCTATTGTTTATTTTTTACCTCTTCAAAAATGATGAAGATTTAAAAGGTGGACTAAAGTCTTATATCCTAAAGCAAAAGTGGCTTCTGTTTTTTGGAGGAACGTTGATTATTGTTTTAGGCGCAACTTATTTGGCTTGGCCAAATGCTTATTCCGCTTATTTTTCTACTTTCTCCAATCACATGCAAGGAGATTTATCAGGACAAGGTAAGTTTGCAATAGGTTTTCAATCGCTTGATTCTTTGTTGAATAACTTGTTTGTTCCAAACATTGCTGCTTTGGTTGATATGCCAATTCTTAAGCCAATTATTAAAGGGGTAGTTTTTTTAGGTATTGGATGGACTTGTTTTAGAGTTTTTAAACAAGATTCGTATATATTTACAGCAATAAATACCTCCATCTTTATTTTTGGAGCCTTTGCATTAATTCCGGCTTCAGCTTCGTATCATTTTTTGTTTTTGCTCATTCCGGTTGTTTCCATTTTTAAATGGTTGATGAGTTTAAAGGCTAAACAATCTTTAATCGTATTCGTTATTTTATTGTTAGCCACGTTCTTTATTCAGGCACATCATATACCTGAAATCAATTTCTCGCAAACGCTTAATTACGTATTTCATTATCCACGCCTTTGGTGTTTATTATTATTATTCGGATATTTAAGCTATACAAAATTAAGTACTAAACATGGCTAAGCTCCTATT
>CAKZON010000004.1 GCA_937136425.1 uncultured Crocinitomix sp. | reverse complement strand
TGTTGATTTTAATTTACGCTTTACATTTTTTACTTTCCCTAATTTAACAGAGCGATAAACCGCAATTCCTAAAGGGCTACTTGAAAAATGTTCAGTTGGTTCTGTAAATCGAGTATTTGAAATCTTCCCTCTAAATACAGGGATGTAATAACGGTAATAGGCGTTAAGGTGCGCTAATACTTGAGCAATACTCCAAGTTCTATCATTGGGTTGCCAATTTAATTGTGTAGGCGTCAATGTTGCCGTCTCATTCGAAACTTCATCAGCGCAGTGATCAACCACTCGCGACAATTTTCTAATTAATAATGGAACTGGTACTCGTTTCATTTTGTTTTTTTAGTGAAAGTAATTTCGCAAGTCCTTGATTTTGACACCTGTCATTTCTATGCGCAACTATCCACGGTATAAATATAGATATTAATCAAAAATAACCGTTATTTTAGTTTCTTTTTAAGAATTAAATAACATTTCTAGCGCATTAACGTAATAGAATAGCTAGGAGTTGTTTCATTTTTATTGGAACAACAGTAAAACTATGGCTGAAGGTAAAAAGTTCGGAGCGTTTGGTGGTGTGTTTACACCATCTATATTGACCATCCTTGGGGTGATCATGTATTTGCGTATGGGGTGGGTTGTCGGTAATGGCAGCATTTGGCTTATTCTAGGGATTATTCTTTTAGCTCATTTCATTTCCGTTTCAACAGGTCTTAGTATTTCTTCAATTGCTACAGATAAAAAGGTAGGAGCAGGAGGGGTGTACTATGTGCTTTCGCGTAGCTTGGGGCTTCCAATTGGTGGAGCCTTAGGAATGACTTTATTTGTTGCAACAGCATTGAGTATTGCCCTATACATGGTTGGTTTTGCCGAAATTTTTAACGAAAAAATTCATTACGGTTATGTAATGGAAAAAGGGCAATGGATTATTGATGAAACAGTCAATTTAACCAATACATTTCGTGTTACAGGTAGTATAGGTTTATTAGTTTTGACGATTATCGCATTCATTAGTACTTCTATTGCTATTAAATCGCAGTATATAATACTAACAGCAATTGTGCTTTCTTTGTTTTCCATTTTTTTAGGAACTCCGGTAGATGGCGCGGCAATAGCAACTGAAATTACAAGCGAGGTAGCAAATGAAAGTCCTATAGAATTGGCAGGTTTTGCCGCCATTTTCGCCATATTTTTCCCCGCCGTAACAGGTTTCACCGCAGGTGTTGCAATGTCAGGTGATTTAAAAGATCCTAAAAAAGCAATACCAAGAGGAACCTTAGGAGCCATAGCTGTAGGTTTAGTTGTTTATGTTGGATTGGCATTGTTTTTACATTTTTCAATTGATCAAGTTACTTTAATTACAGATCCAAAGGCAATTTTCAATTTTGCAGTTTTCCCTATTCTTGTTTATTTAGGAGTTTGGGGTGCAACACTCTCTTCTGCACTTGGTGGAATATTAGGTGGACCAAGAATTTTGCAGGCAATGTCTGTAGATAAATTAACTCCAAAAATATTTGCTAAAGGTGTTGGGGCAAATAATGAACCTCGAAATGCCTTAATCTTAACAGTAATTATTGCTGAATTCGGAATTTTAATTGGGGACTTAAATGTTATTGCAGAGGTTGTTTCAATGTTCTATTTGGCAGCCTATGGATTCATAAACTTATCCTTCTTTTTAGAAAGTTGGGCAAGTTCAGATTTTAACCCAACATTTAGAGTAAGCAAGTGGTTTGGATTACTAGGCTTTATAGCAACATTTGTTATCATGTCGCAATTAAATTTTGTGGCCATGTTGGCTGCCTTCGTAATTATTGGAGGAATCTATTTTTGGTTATCAAGAAAACAAATTGCTTTAGGAACAGGAGATATTTGGCAGTCCGTATGGGCTACAATTGTGAAAAAGGGCTTAAAACGGATGGAGGCCGGTACGGATCATAAACGAAACTGGAAACCTAACACACTTTTATTTAGTACGGATAGCAAGCAACGCTCAAAAATGATTGAGTTTAGCAAGGCGGTTTCTGGGCAAGGTGGTATTATTACCAATTTTGATTTGCATGAGAATCCTGAGGCACCTGTGCTGTTTCCAAAAAGCAAAGAAACAGTAAAGGATGAAGAACTAGAGAAATATGGAATCTTTGGGCGAAAATTAGAAGTTCAAAATATTTTTAAAGGAATAGAAAGTATTGCGTGCACATTTGGTTTTTCTGGCATTGAACCAAATACAGTGTTAATGGACTGGCCAGGACAAACCAAAGATCCTGTTTGGTTTAAAGATATGACTGAAAAGCTCATCTCGCTTGATTATAATGTTTTATATCTTGATTATGATGAACGCTGGGGATTTCGTAAAAAAGAAAAAATAGACTTGTGGTGGCGTGGGTTTGGTAATAATGCCGAATTAATGTTGTCTTTAGCTAAGTTTATTACAAGTTCACCTGATTGGTCGCAGGCCAATATTAGAATATTATTGGCAAATGATACCAATGTTGATTTTAAGGTGGTTGAGAATAGAATACGATCAGTTGTTGAGCAATTTAGAGTAAAGGCAGAAATTAAGGTTATTAATAATGAGGTGGATCAAAAACCGATTTATGACTTAATGAAGATGCACTCGAGCGAAGCTGATTTGGTTTTTGTTGGTATTCCTGAAATTTTGCCAAATGAACGCCAAGAGTTTGTTGAACGCACTAATAATTTGGTGGGCGTAATAGGAACGACTTTATTGGTAAAGGCATCTTCACAATTTGAAGAGACAGATTTAAAACTAGAGCAAATATCATTAACGCATGAACCTTTAAAGGTTGAGCAAACAGAATTAGTAGAGTTAGTTACAAGTGCAGATCAAAGTTTGCACGGCGCTATGGTTGATTTAGATATGCGACTAGATGGGCTAATTACAGCGTTAGTGCAAAATGGTGTCCAACCTATTGAAAATTATCATCATGCTATATTTTCAAAGGTCGCTAGCCGAATGGATGATTATTTACTCGGCGTTTCAGAAGATCAAACAGCAAAAGAAATACAAGCCTCATTACAGCAAGTGTTGAATGAGGTAAAAGATTTTTATGCAGATGCGCTTGAAAATCAACTACCTGGGATTTTTGATGAATTTGATCTTGAAATAAAAAAATACTTCAGTGAAAAAGAGGAGTTAATTACTTATTTGCCAAAAAAGATAACTATTGATGTCTTATTGTCAGATGAATTGCAACAATCAAATTCTGTTTCACGAAAAATTCAATACCGAGATTCAATTAGAAGAGTGTGGTATGGAAAAGGGATAAAGGATGATTTTTCAAGTTTGCTTGAATTTGGATACCAGAACCTAATATTATTACATCAAAGTAAAAATATACTGCATGATGTGGTATGGAAATTATTAACTAATATCGATCAAAACGGAGTTAATAAAGAGGTGATCACTGCTTGTAAAGATGAGTTGGATAAGGCGTTGCATCAGGTTGATGATGAAGCATTACACCTGGCTGCTAATTTATACAAGAGTTTCCGTAACAACGAAAGAGTAGAATTGAATAAGCTGTCAGAAAGCCTATTGAAAAAACGATATAGCCAAGAACTGCAAACGTTATATAATGGGCTTCCAAATAAGGAGTTTCAGGCAATTCGTAAAGGAACTACTGCCTTTCCAAGTTATTGGTACCGTAACCTTATTTTATTTACTTACCATCTTGAAGCAGATATTTATTTGATTGCTTACACAGCCAAAGTTCAAAAACTAGCAAGTGAAATTTCAAATCATATTGATGATAATTATTTGAATAAGATAACATATAATATTGGTGGAATAGAGGAGCAATTAGAGGAGCTTACCGCAAAGATTGAAAACAATCAAGAGAAAGAAATTTTAGGCAGTGCAGTTAGAATAGAAGAGGAATTGTTTTTTAATTCTGAATTTGTTATTTCGCATTTAATGGCAAGTGTAAGCGAAATGAATAGCGCAGTGCCAGAAGAAATTGAATTAATGACTGCCAAGTCAATTAATGGAATTCGAGAAGCGCAAGGAGATCAAATATTAACAGAGAAGATCGCCCTAAATGATATTACGGAATATATAGTGCGTACACATTTTGTTGATCCTTTGCACGAGCATGTTCAAATTTTCTATGCGCAACTAAAGCGTTTGACAGGTAAACTGATTACGACAACTATTTTAGTTCAAAAAGGAATTGATACTTACGCAACTAACGGGAAAGTAAATGCTTTAAAGGAAATTATAGAAACCGCAAAAGCAAATGTTCAAGGTGCCAAATCTGATTTTGATGCGGCACAAAAAGGATTTTTAGCAGAATTGAAAGCACGCCAAGAAATGCTGCGAGTTGAACTTGATGTTAATCAAATTATTGAGCAAGTAGAAACATTAAGACAATACGTTAAGCAACAAAAGCGTAGAAATGTAATTTTAGATAAGTTCCAGAAAGTCAATAAAAATGCTTCCAAAAAAGTAGGGAACTTATTAGATTATTTGGCACAAAAACAACAAGACCTTTCTGCTACAGAATATAAAGAGAAATATACAGAATTAGTGAGTGAACAGGCTTTATTAGCCGAATTTGTTGAGACTATTGGTGCTCGAACAGAATTACCGTTCTTTTATCAGCAGTTATTTACAGGAACACACTATTCGGATAGTAAAACAATTGAAAACCGCCGCACAGAAATTAATCGCATTACAAATGCCATACAACGAATTGACGAAGGTAAAACAGGAGCAATAGTAATTGTTGGCGGAGCAGGAAGTGGGAAAACTTATTTGGCTACACATGTTTCTAGCCACGTTCTTTCTGGTAGTATTTATAAAATTTTGCCGCCGGTTAATCGTTCATGGACGAAAGAAGATTTGACGAAAGCTTTGCAGCGTGCTACAGGTATAAATGAGCCATTACAAAAGCTCATGAATAAGCTACCTTCAAAATCAAGCATAATTTTTGAGGATATTGAACAATGGTGGCTCAAAGCCGAAAATGGAGGGGCTATAGTTAATGAATTAGCCAAGTTAATCAACAAGTTTGGAGGCAAGCATTATTTTGTCTTGACATCAAATATTCATTCTTATGGATTAATTTGTCAATCAACAAATATTCAAAATGCAATAATCGAATCGGTTGTATTAGCCCCGTTAAACGTAAATCAAATTAAAGACACTATTTGGTCTAGACACCAAACAGGTGGCATGCATATTCGCTTAAATAACGAAAAGGAGCAACATGTTTCTGTGAGTAAGTTAAATAAGTATTTAAGTCGTTTTCATACTTCAAGCGGCGGTAATATTGGTTTGGCCTTGCAGCAGTGGATTAATTCAATTGTTGAGAAAGATGACAATCATTTAGTGATTAAAAGCCCTGTTTTGCATGAGGTGCCGCACATTGAAAATGTAGAGTGGAAAAACCTCATATTCCAATTGTTTATTCATTACAATTTATCTCGTGAAGAGTTGTATCGAATTTATGGAGAGGAGAATAAAAATTGGATTAACCGTTTATTGCAATCAATGAAAAATGCCGCGTTGATTGAACAAAATGAACGTGGAGAATTCTTATTAAATAAATTAACAAAACCTTATATTGAAAATTGGTTAGATGAAATTGGATTCATTAAATAATAGCATAAATCCAGTTGTGCCGTCATTTGATGTAAGTCAATGGGGAGATGCAAGCTTAGGAGTGAATATGGTAATCGTATTGATTGCTTTTTCATTGATCATATTTGGATTTTTCTATCTGTTGAAGAAATATATGCTTCCGCTTTTAGATTCTAGTAAAGCCATTAAAAAGGCAAAATTATTAGCTTTTAGAATTGAGGTAGTAGTTTGGCTTCTTTTTGCCTTAATAGCCATTACGCAGTTGTTTACAGCAAGTATTTCGATTACTGCAGGCTTATTAGTTGTTATTGGTTTAGTAGGGCTTAATTTTTGGCGTGATTTTTTTCCAGGATTATTGCTTCGTGTTTCTAATAAGTTTAAAAAGAATGATTTAGTGCGTTTTGATGAATATTCTGGTAAACTTCAGAAATTAGGTATTACAAGTGTTCATATTAAAACAGATGAAGAAGAATTAATTTATATTCCATATAGAAAAATAACGGACAATATTTTCGTTAAACGTCAGGCAAAAGGAAAATTAATGTCTTCTAAAATTATTCTGCAAATTGGGAGTAAAGATCCTGATATGGTTGTAGATAGCGTTGCTGAGTGGATCCATCAATGCCCTTGGGCAATTCCTCAAGCTACCAATAATGCATCCATACATCCGGGTGGTTTATTACATGTAACTGTTTATGCAATCGACAGTATATCACTTGGTAAAGTGGAAAGATTCATACAAGAAAAAGTACGTCAATAGTACGTTTTTGGAGGTTTTCTTGTCTCCAGTTTCCTATTAATCTCAAGTAAAAGGCAATAAATTAATTTTTATAATTAATTTGTAAGTTAATAAAGGCATTGGCGTCTTTAATGGAAATTTACAGCAACACCCGTTAAAAATTTAGTATAAATGGATAAAATTGTCATCATTGGAAATGGAATTTCTGGGGTAACCGCTGCAAGACACATTCGAAAGAATAGTGACAGTGAAATTTTAATAATTTCTGCAGAAACGGAACATTTTTTTTCAAGAACAGCACTCATGTATGTTTATATGGGACATATGCGTTTTGAAGATATCAAGCCTTATGAAGATTGGTTTTGGGAAAAGAACCGAATTGATTTAAAATTTGATCGAGTTGAGGATATTAAAACCGAGACAAAGCAATTGGTAATGAAAAGTGGTTCTTCAATCAATTATGACAAATTGATTTTAGCACTCGGTTCTAAACCTAATAAGTTTGGTTGGCCAGGACAAGATCTTAAAGGTGTTCAAGGCTTATATTCTTTTCAAGATTTAGAAATGATTGAAGAGAATTCAAAAAATGCCAAGCGAGCTGTAATAGTTGGCGGGGGATTAATTGGTGTTGAATTTGCTGAAATGATGCTTTCTAGAGGTATTGAGGTGACATTTTTAGTTCGAGAAAGTAAATTTTGGGGAAATGTATTGCCAGATCAAGAAGGCGCATTAATTTCTCGACACATCAAAAAACATCATGTTGACTTACGTTTCAATACAGAGTTAGATGAAATAATAGCTGATGAAAATGGACGTGCAAAAGCAATTAAAACAAAAGATGGCGAGATTATCGAATGTCAAGTTGTTGGTTTAACTGCGGGTGTTTCACCAAATGTTGCTTTTGTAAAGGATACTAATATAGAAGTAGAACGTGGTATAAAAGTCAATGAATTTTTAGAGACAAATATTGAAGACGTATATGCTATTGGAGATTGCGCCCAATTTCATCAAGGCGTTAATGGTAGACGAAACATAGAACAAGTTTGGTATACCGGAAGAATAATGGGAGAAACTGTTGCGCAAACGGTAACAGGAAAACGATTAGCCTATAATCCTGGTCCCTGGTTTAATTCTGCCAAGTTTTTTGATATAGAATATCAAACCTATGGTTGGGTATTTGCAAATAAACTAGAGGGTGAAGCGGATTATTATTGGGAACATCCTAAAGGAGAAATTTGTATTCATGTTGTTTGGGATGAAGCAACTGGTTTGTTTAAAGGACTCAATGTATTCGGAATCCGAATGAGACATGACCTATTTGACAAGTGGTTACGTGAAGGAGCAAGTGTAGATGAAGTAATGGCTAATTTATCAACGGTTAATTTCGATCCGGAATTTTATAGCCATTACGAAAAATCAATAGTCGATCAATTTAATAAAGAAACAGGAAGAAATGTGGAGCTGAAAGCAAAGAAGTGGTGGAGAAACTTAATAGGTAGCTAATTATATGAAGAATTTGAAATATACTGGAATGGTCATTTTCCTTATTGGGCTGGCCATATTTACGACAACACCCTTCCTTGGTAATGTTAAGATGACCGAAACCATCATGGTTGAAAGTTTAAATGAGCAAGAATTGGCAAATCTTGAACAACCGTTGAAAGAACAATTAATAGATAAAGAATTTTCAAGCACATTTGGTTTTTCTAGAGCATTCATAGCCATTTATAATGCGAAAAATGAAGAGTTAAAAGCAAACGAAGAGTGGGGGAAAGTAATGTGGACCAAAGCATCTTCGGTCGCTCTGAATCTTTCTCGTGCTTCAAATAATAGTGTTGTCACACAAAATAAATGGCTTTTCTTTTTACTAACATTTGGTTTAGGAATTTTTGGGTCACTTATGTATATCATAGTTGATCTCAAACTAAAAGGACCTCCTGGTATAAAAAATGATGGTATTTATCATGACGCGGCAACTAATCGTGGTTGGATTGGTATTTTAACGGCAGTTTGGTTAGTCACATTCTATATTGTGCTCTACTTCCATCCATATATTATGGCGGATGCAATAAGTTTGACAGATCCAATAAAAGGTTTGTTTAAACAAGGGGCTGAAGCTTCTCAGTGGTTCCTTTATGGCTTGTTATATTGTATTTCAATGTTGGTTATGGGTGTGCGAATGTATATTAAATACCGTCACAATAAATATCAAATTGTAAGAACAACAAGCGTTCTATTTTTTCAAGTAATTTTTGCTTTCTTATTGGTTGAAATATTACCATTGTTTGGTTTGCCAGGAAGAGATTTGAAAAACGCAATGCCATTGGATTATACATTCCTTTATAAATATAATATTCAGGAATTATTGGATGCAGGTCAATTTGGAATGTTCTTAATTATATGGGGATTTGTTTTATCCATAATTGTAGTGCCTACCTTAGTTTATTTCTATGGAAAACGTTGGTATTGCTCTTGGGTTTGTGGTTGTGGAGGATTGGCCGAAACATTGGGAGATCCTTACAGACAATTATCTAACAAGAAAATGTGGGCGTGGAAATTGGAGCGCTGGTTAATTCATGGCGTATTAGTCTTTGCAGGAATTTTGACCATTTTCGTTGGAATTCACACATTTACCTCCTTGAGCGGTGTAAATGATGGAGAAGGTGTTTCAACTATTATGGGGATATCTGCTTTTGATGTGAGAGATTGGTATGGATTTATGGTAGGAGCTGTATTTGCTGGAGTCATTGGTACAGGATTTTATCCGCTTTTCGGAAATAGAACTTGGTGCCGATTTGGATGTCCGCTTGCTGCTTATATGGGACTAGTGCAACGTTTTAAATCAAGATTTAGAATAACAACCAATGGTGGACAATGTATTTCTTGCGGAAACTGTTCAACATATTGTGAGCAAGGAATTGATGTGAGAGCATATGCACAGAAAGGACAGAATATTGTTCGTTCATCATGTGTTGGATGTGGAGTTTGTTCAGCAGTTTGCCCACGTGGAGTACTAAAATTAGAAAACGGACCGGAAGCTGGACGTTTTGGAAATGAAGGACCAATTGTTTTAGGTAATGATGGTTTTAAATTGAACCAATAGCCTTATATTTCCACAAAATTTTAAAACCAACTTGGAAAATCAACCAAAAATTGTCGTAATCATCCCGGCGGTCAATGAAGAAGGATCAATCGGAAAAGTTGTATCTGAATTGCCGCAGGATATCGTCTCTGATATAATTGTTTGCAATAATGGATCAACTGATGATACAGAGAACGTAGCAAAAGCCGCGGGAGCTATTGTCGTTAACGAACCTAAACCAGGCTACGGTTGGGCATGTTTAAAAGGAATGGACTTTGCAGCCCAAATGGAGGTAAAGCCAGACATTATTGTCTTTATTG
>CAKZON010000003.1 GCA_937136425.1 uncultured Crocinitomix sp. | reverse complement strand
AGACGCAATCTATCCAAAGGTAAAGCCCTACATGCGGGCGGAAGGAATTGAAGCGGTAGAACAACAAGGTGTTTCTGTTTACGATAAAAAGGATAACGAATACGAAACGGCATTAGTTAATAATGCGGAGTGCGCTTTTGTTATTTATGGTGATGACGGAACTGCGCTATGTGCTATTGAGAAGGCGTATAATGAAGGTGATGTAGAATGGCAAAAACCAATTTCATGTCATTTATATCCAATAAGAATAAAAAAATACAGAGATTTGAATCGTCTATTTGTTGTAGAAGGTGTAAAATTAGTACGTGAATTAATTGAGCAGTCTCATTTCAAAATTGATGGTATATTTTATACTAAGGATTTTGATGAACGTATTCCTTCACACATCCATTCATTTGAAATAACGGATAATGAATTGGAAAGAATTTCAGGTTTAAAAAACCCTAATCGGGTGTTGGCAGTAGTTAAATACCCTTCTGAAACACCCATTGATTTGGATGAGGACAACCTTGTTTTGATGTTAGATAATGTCAACGACCCTGGAAACTTAGGAACAATAATTAGAACGGCAGATTGGTTTGGTATAAAACAAGTTATTGCTTCAGTTGCAACTGTAGATTTATTCAACCCTAAGGTTATTCAAGCTTCAATGGGAGCGGTTTATAGAGTGCGATTTTACCGAACGAATTTAACTGGCGCCGTGCAAGAATTAAAAGCCAATGGATACGAAGTGGTTGGTGCTGCACTAGGCGGTGAAAATTTATACCAAACAGCATTTCAGAAAAAAACGGTTTTAGTAATGGGGAGTGAATCTCACGGAATTTCACCCGAATTGGTTCCTTATATATCCAAAATGATTTTAATTCCTCAATTTGGAGAAACAGAGTCTTTAAACGTAGCAATGGCCAGTGGTATCATTCTTTCGCACTATAAAAGAGAACATACAGTAATTGATTAAACTACTCTTTTAACCTTTTGCAATACAAATTACTTTTTGGATATTCTGTTTGTTGCATTGCGATAAATTGAGCCTTTTCAAAAATATGGATTGATGCCACATTCTCTTTAACAACCCAGGCTTTAATTATTTCGATTCCCTCAATGTTTCTCAATTGCAGTTCTAACATTTCAAGGGTTTCTTTTCCCAAACCTCTCCCCCAATTTCTTTTTCCAAATGAAAAACCAATCTCACATTCCTCAATGGTACTTTTATTTCTGGTTAACAACAATGTTCCGATAAGTTGACCATTTGACTTGCTAATAATTCCTAATCGTTTTCTTAAGAGGTTTCCCTCTTTTAAGGATTGATTTGCAATCATTTTATACGCATCCTCAATACGAACCATTACTGCAGCTCCTCGATATTGCATTGCTTCTTTATCAGAATAAATACGAAAAAGCTCCTCAGCATCCGAATCAAATAATTCTCTTGTGATCAACCTATCTGACTCAAAGTTTGCCCCTTCAAACATTTTAATTCCACATTCCGTTTGATTCCGTCAGAATTATCGGTTTTCCATCTGTAATTAAAATGGTTTGCTCATGTTGTGTTACAAAACCTCCTTTGTCTCCAACTAAAGTCCATCCATCATTTAACTCTAATGCAATTGTTGATTTTGTTGAGATAAAAGTTTCTACAGCTACTGTAGTGTTTTTTCTAAACCTTTCTCTGTTGGTTCTTACACGGTAGTTTAAAATATTCTCAGGCTTTTCGTGTAAACTTCTTCCAACGCCATGTCCTGCGAGGTTTTTAATGACTTTAAATCCAGATTTTTTTGCTTGTGTCTCAATCAAATGTCCAATATCTGCTATTTTAACCCCGCCTCTAATGTTACTAATAGCTTTATGTAAAATATTTTTAGAAGCATCTACCAATGGTTGGTGATTATGAATATCTTTTCCGAGTACAAAAGAACCGCCATTATCAGACCAAAAGCCATTCAGTTCAGCCGAAACATCAATATTAATTAAATCACCTTCTTTCAATATTTTTTTCTCAGATGGAATTCCGTGTGCGGCTTCTTCATTTACACTTATGCAAGAATAACCAGGAAAACCGTACGTTTCAAACGGTGCAGATTTAGCTCCATAACTTTTTAATAGAGTTCCTCCATATTCATCCAATTCTTTGGTGGACATACCAACTTTGGCATATTCCTTCATTAGTTTCAGTGTTGTTCCAACAACTTCACTAATTTCTTGCATTCCTATTAATTCGGACTCTTTTGTAATTGACATTTTTGTTTTTTTATTGCGCCGGTAAATGGTTTTTCGGCGGTTAATACAAAATTAGTATTGTTTTGGTTATCATTAATTAAAATGTAGTTCAGGATGAAACATCCAACCAACACAAATCAATAAATTTAAATGCTCTGAATACTCAAAAAGCATCTTTGATTTATTTTCAAATTCCAAATAAATGGTTTCTACCTTTTTATATCTTTCATATTGAAGTTGCTCAATTTGCAAGGCTTTTTCCATTTCCTTTAATGTTATTCCATGCTTAAAAATCCAAGTATCTATGATTACTTCTTTTTCAAAATATCCTTCAAAGGTGTTTTTGTAGCTATATGAATCATTTTGAAAAGCTGACAGTTTATAGGTTTTGCTAGAATCAAAATACTTTATAAACCAAAACTCATAACTGTCATAAGTCAAAAACTTGACGTTATACTTATCATTAGGGTCTGCCTCATTGTTAGATATACCGACAGGCTCACCCAATATTTCAATAACTTCATTTATTGTATTCCCTAACTGTACCTCTCCAAACTTCCCTTTTGTAAATATGTCTCTGAGGTTTATTATTGTTTTACTCATTCAGTCGTTATTCTTCTCTTTTAAACATTTTTTCGAAAGCATTATAAACAGCTAAATGCAGCACATCTCCATGATTTTGCTTTTTAAAGAACTGAAAATAGAGTTTTACATTTTCTTTATTTCCTTTCTTTATTTTTTTGTACAAATCTTTTGCATCTCTCTGCATTATTCGTCCCTCTTTACCAACTGCAATATAAATTGATTTTTTTGATGTAAATGGAACCTGTTCGTAGTTAAGTAATGATTGACTGTCCCACCACAAACTAGGGCTTACAATAATGTAATTGCTGAACATATCTGGTTTTTTTAATAAAATTTCAGTTGCTAACAATCCGCCAAGCGATTGTCCAATAATTGTTTTGTTTGAATTGGTTTTATAATTACTTTCAATTAACGGCTGCAATTCATTTTCAATAAAACGGATAAAATTCTCGGACTTACCAGTAGTAGGAAAATCCTTTTTATCTTTTTCAATTGTTGTAGGAAAAGTAAAATCTCTTTTTCTATCCACGTTAGAAACCCCAACAACAATTGATTCTTCAATGATATTTATCCATGAGAATGAGCCAAATTGTACAATTCCTGAAATATGAATAAAATCCTCATCAATAGAACCATCTAATAAATAAATGACAGGGTATGTTTTTGCAGAATCCTTATGATAACCATTTGGGAGATAAACATTCAACTTTCTGTCTTCTGCCAGAACTTCAGACTTAAATATAATCTTTTCTCCTATTGATAAAGCCTCTTTATCTTTCAGTATTACTTCACTTTGAGCAAAAATTGGGTTTGTAAATACTAGAACTATAAATCCTAATAATAATTGATTCATTTTCATTCGAATTTTCTATTTGGGTTCAATAAGAGTAAATTTAGCCAATTAAGCGATATGGGCTATCATAAAGCACTTTTTAGATCTTATTATTCTTCCGTTTGTAAAGTGCCGTAACAAAATGTTTTTGACGAATCTTGCCCCATTCCATTTTCAAGCACTTCAAAAGAATTAGGGTCAACCTCATTTAATATTTTACTTCTGAAATAGACATACGATAAATCTCTAGCGTATCCCTCTCCTAAATTTTCAAATTCGTTAGAAATTGCATTTTTAATTTTGACCCCACCAGAGTATACATTTTTTTTATCCTTAGCAAACCCATCACCAATATATTCAAAGGTTAAAGGATCAGCGCCTTCAATAATGTATTCAGTGCAATGACAATTACCCCAATTACGGCCGTCAACACAAATAGTTTGAAGTGGGTATAACACGTGATTTTTATCTTTAGCATAGTCAGTTCCAGAAAGCACTTCGAATGATTCAAAATCAATCTTTTTTAGTGGATAAGAATTGTAAGCTACTTCTCCACAATACACTTCTTCGTCAAGTATAAAATAATCACCAGATTTTTCCGATTCTTCTAGTTTTAACCAATAAATTGAGTCAGATGTAAGATCCTCTAAAATAGGCATTTCATATGTTTGCTCTACGCAAGCAGAAAGTACGCCTACTGAAAGACACACCACTAATCTGCTAAACATCAAAAGCGTATTGAATTTATTCTTCATCTATTCGTCTAAAATGAATATAGGGGTTATCTCCTTCACCATAAAGATACCATGTATATGGGTCGTACCAATCATCAGGAATTAATTGAAGCTCTGCTCCGTCATAAGCCAGAAAATATTTGCGTTTTTTATCATCAGTCATCATCTGGCAACTTCTATCTGAAAATAAAGAAGTAATAAGCTCCTCTTCTGTTAACACAATTGAATCTGGAATTTCATATGGAAAAATTAAACGATACGTTTGCCCCCACCCCACATCTTCTTCTCGTATTAATTTCCAAGTACCAGCCAGTAGTGGAAAGTTTGTTTTATACAGTTTTAAAATATCCAAAATACTATCATTATAGGTCGTTTTTTGATACGTTTCTTCCAAATACAAGCCATAAATATCTAAATAGGAAATTTTCAACGTATCTTTATTTGAACTAAGGTTTATAATTTTTCCTTTAGGATTATCACCTATTTTTAACAGACTCGAATCAATTACATATGCGTTTCTTTGAACAAGCTCTATTGGATAGTTAAACTTGTAAATTGAATCTTCTCGAATATCCATATCTGGATAAATTGAAGATAAATAATATTTCTCTGAATGTGGTCTCAAAATCCCATCCCCATCTACATAAACAGGAGGAGACCATTCTCGAATTATTTCAGGCTCTGCGGTTTCATTGTATTGAGCAATAGATTGCTTTTCTTCAATGATTTCAGTATTTATCAAAGTCCAGTTTCCTTCAATATCATTTGCAGTATAGTTTTTCTCATCAGCAATAGTACTATTATCACTTGATGAATTGCATTGAATTAGTCCAACTGACAATATAATCGCTATTAACATGAGTTTCATATTTTGTTTATCTACAAGTATTTGTTTAATCTCCAAAAATGTAATCTAAAATGAGTTCTTCATTCACGTTATAAATTTTTTCAATTATGTGAATTGTTGTTGCTGTAATCAAATCAACCTCGTTTTTTGTAAAACCTTTAGCATAGTTTCCTCCATTTGAAATTAGGAAGTCAATTTGTGCAAATTGGTCTTTATATTTTTCTGTTTTGATTCCTAAATTCAATTCAGATGCCGCTTCCATTATTAGATCATCTCCTTCAAAAAGAAACTGTACATAACTATTATTAAACTGAATTATCAAATAAGGTTTCTTGTTATCAAGAAAAAAGTTAAGAGCATTCTTAATTGAAGTTGAACTTAATTTATTCATATTTTTTTTCAAATACTATAAACAATATTACATAGTCATTTGAAAAACAATATCTTGATAGACCTGCGCATTTCCTTTCTTTAAATATTGAAGTTCTTCTGCTCCACCAATTGCTAATGCTGGAGTAAAAGTAAATACCTCATTGGTACTTAAATTTCCTTGATTACTTATTGCAGCATTAAACAAATCTTCTCGCAACCAATGTTTTCGATCTTCTTCTTCTGTCAGAAACCGCTCAAAAAAGGATTCTAAGCTCCATACTATTGTCTCTATTTTTCGATATTGAATATCAATCATACAAACATCCTCATCCGTCTCTGTCAATTTTCGATAATAAAATAATTCTCCAAAACCACTAATTGCAAATGGAACATAATTCTCTACCTCTCGCCCTAACCAAGTCCAAAGAACAGGCTCAAAATCTTTTGGATTAACTATTTCGATTAAGCCATTATTGTATTTACCAAACCCATCAGATTTCCACAAATCAATTAATAAATCAGGAACCTTATCTTTATATTCTTCGATAATATCATTAGCAACAGGAATAGCGCCCTCCTGCATTTTAAAACTCTCCTTAAATTTTTCCATTTGTTTTTATTTTCTTTTTCCTTTAAACTCCCACAGTTCACTATCACCGTTCCAATATGAGGTTGAACTGATATATAAACTATCTCCAGAAAATTTAAAAGATCCGAAACCTCCTACCAAATTTCCTTGACTATCATAATACAAATCTCCTACACCTTCGTGCTCGTGGTCAACAATTGATCCTTTATCTTGTTGAAACCCGACATTTCCTGGATTATTAAACTTCTTTATAAAAGTGTAAATCTTTTTAGAATAGGTAATATCTACCTCTTGAACATACGTAGTATCTAAAGTATATTCAGTAGCTCCTGAATCAAGCATAGTATGCTGCTCTGTCCCCACATAATTCCCTTCATATCTCTCGTCTTTTTTTCGACATGAAAACAAAGAGATTAAACAAATCAAACTAAAGACGAATAAAAACTGTGTGTATTTTACTTTTTTCATAGGGTTGAATTAATATTTACGAGTGACTAATCACTTTTAAACTTAACGTATCACTAAAATAATCAATTTGTTGACTCTGTTTTTACATTCAAAGAAAGAATTGGCTAAATAAGTAACCTTAAAACAAAAAAGTCCTGAACCTTTACGATTCAAGACTTTACAATTTATTGTACTCTGCTAATTTTGCCTAAACTTTTATAATTTTCTTACTGATTGCATGACGATTAATGGTATATGATTTTTCATCAAAAATAAATTCAACCCATCCTAATCGATAATCTTCATTAGCTGTTTTAAACTGAACATATACTGGCTGCGTTTTGTCAACACTATAGCAGTTTCGTTCAATCGTTGTATTTAGCGTTACAGAATTTGTTTCAGACTCATGTACTTCTGTGATTGTTATTGCCTCGTTATCAGATTGAGCAATTATAAATCCATATGATCCCGGATCATCAGACCATGTTCCATTATCTTCTTCAAATTTTCCTTCAGCAGATCCAGGCATTATAAAACTAGCCCCATGTAGTTCTGTTGCTCCTTCTGAGTTTTCACAATTGATATTAACATTGTGCTCTTCAATCATTACATCACCAACTTCATCAGCAGATGAGGTTATTAATTGATAAACTTTATTAGAGTTGACTCTTTCTCGAATAGAAAAATTTGGATTTAAAATCTCCATTGCAATGCTCCAACTCAATGCATCTCCTTCGTTTTCCACCCAAATTTCTGAACCTATATTGGTAGTAATTTTCAAATCATTAATTCCGTCATCATCAAGATCCAATATATTTTCTGCAACTGAACCTGGATTTTCAGTGTAAAATGTGTTTACAGTTTGTCCATAATTGGTTACTTCCATTTTCTTGTCGTCTCCGATTGTTAAGCGTTTATCTTTTATTTTTTTACAACTTACGTTAACTACTGTTAAGGCGGCAATCAATACTATTAATTTGTTCATAATAAAGTTTTGTTGGATTTAATTTTCATGAATGAGGTACTCGCTTTAATTGGACCAAATCACCTCAATCATTTCACCAAACATAACGGAAAATCACTCTTTATAAAAGAATGATAACGGAATAGAGTTTATTATTTATACCAATCTAATGAAATTGAAAAATGGCTTCAATTAATTTGATTAGATGCTTCATTTAGCAATACACCAACCCTATTATTCAGGAAATTGATTTATGCGATTGTAACTAATGAATTTGTCTAGATTTGATTTTGAAATGCCTCTAAGTTTCAGCATTGAATCTGTAAGACTATAAATTTCCCATTTCACAAAAGTTTCTTCCTCAAAGATGAGCGTTAAAATGGGTTTATGCCCATTTATTTGCCAATACCCTATTTTTTTTGAAAGACCGTCGTAACAATCAATTAATACACGATCCCAACGAAAATGCAAATAACTATTATTACTGATTGAGTTCGATTTAATTTGCCATAATCCGATAATTTTATTGGACAATGATTCAGGTTTTTTATACGCCTTAACAAGAATAACCTCTATTTCATCTCCTTCTTCAACTCTTTTCCAAATCATAGTATCTGAATTCAGCTTAAGAACTTCAAAAGCTCCAAAAGGGTCAATAATCCCATTCTTTTCCTGCAACTTAAGCTGACTCTCAATCATTCCAAAAGTTCCACAACTATGCTGTTGCCATCCATTTCCAGAATAGTACGTGCTATCATCATTAAATTGAGTCCAGCGCCCAATGGGTGTCATTGACTGATCTCCAACAGTTACGCTTTTAACCTCCCAAAGTCCCAAAATATTTTGACTATAAAGAGAAAATGAAATGACAAATACGTTCAATATAACTAGTATAATCTTACTTTTCATCTTTCAATAATCGTTTTAAAATTCCTTTCGTTAATTCAATTTCACTCATTTCATCACCAATATTTCCAAGAATTGAAATAATATATTCGCTGTTATTTACATTTACGAGAATAGAACGATAACCTCCTGTGCTTCCACCATGGACAAAGTACGGTTTTTCTATTCCCAAATCTCCCATTCTAAATTTTTCTCCTTTTTCAAATGTTACCCAGCCATAACCATATGATATGGCATTATTTATAGATTCAATATGATTTGCAAACATCAAAGTTCGAGAGTTTTTACTAAGTAATTTATTGGTTGAAACCCAATACCCCCATTTATATAGGTCCTCACTAGTTGAAAAGATCCTTCTTCCTAATCTTAAGTCTATAAAATCATTTGACAACCATTCTCCATTATTGAGTTCATACCCAAATGCTAAAGAGTCAACAATTATCTTATTGTCAGTAACATTCACTGTACTTTCAAGACCTAATGGTAGGCAAATTTTTGATTGTAAAATTGTATTAAAATCTTGTTCGTAGACGTCTTCTAAAAGAATACATAACAAATGGTACGCAAAATTACTGTAGTAAAACTGGTTATTTGGAGCACCAACTAGTTCAATTTCACTTATGAAATTAATGTATTCATCATTTGTAAAATTTAACCTTTTAAATCTGCGAAAGTTATTTACCTTCAAAGAAGAATCAATTTCACTATAATCTCCTAATCCAGAGGTATGTGTTAGCAATTGATGTATTGTTATTCTGCAATCAAACTTACTTGGCGGATGGAATTTTTGAATTAAGTCGCTAAGCTTAGTTTCAAGTGTAAAATAGCCTTCCTCAACTGCCAATAAAACAAGTGCAGCTATAAATGACTTATTTATAGAAGCAATATCAAACCGAGTTTCTTTTTGGATTGCTTGCCCCCAAGTTCTATTCGCTATTCCTATAAAATTTTCATAAACAATACTATCTCCATTCCCTATTGTAATCGCCCCATTAAAGCGTCCTTCATTATGCTCTGCCAGAATAAACTTGTCGACTGATTCCAATTGATTATTACTTTGTCCGTACAATACAATTACATTCAGGAAAAACAGCAAGAGAGATAACTTCATATATCAACGAATGTAAATTCAAATTTTAATTTAACTCAAGTAATATTGGATGTATGTGACGAAACGAGGTTATACGTGATGAATCATTATGCTTGCCATACATTATTCTTAAAATTAGTTGATACAGGTATTTCAAATGATTCAATTTCTACGGAACATTTCCCTTTTTTCTGAACTTTTTTTTGAATTTGAGAAGGATTAATTAAGTAGCTTCTTTGACATTGCAGGAGGGCGCTATTTTCATGGTGTTTTTTTCTAATCTCTTTTAAAGTATTCCTTATCAACTCTTTTTTAATTAGGCCATTATTCCGGTAAAATATCTTGACATAATTTCCTTCTGACTTCAAAAAAAGAAAATCAGACGGAAGAATTTTTAACTCGCTTTTACCATTAATTGATGAGAACGTAAGATAATCTGAATTAACAGCCGTTTTTTTGAGGTGGGCTTCAAGAAAAAAACACTCAATAAAAGGAAGCAGCATTAATGAAAGATATTCGCCAAGGAGCAAAAAATAAGCACTAAAAGTCCATTCTGTCCAACACCAAAAATAATTGAATAACAAAAACACAATAAAGCTTCCGAATAGCGTATAAATCACCACCTTAAAAAGCCTTGCTAAATTTGTAAGCTGGTATTTTTTCGTAAAAACTATAAACTCAAAGAAGTAATATATAACCCCATTAGCAAGTGTATAATATAAGCAACGCTCAAAGTAAGAATGATTAGAATATGATACCCCTTGCTGAATTCCAAATGCTTCTAGAACGTACAGTACATAAAAGATTGAGAATGCACTTAAGAAAACAAAAATCCACTTTACATTTTGTGAAGTCAATTTAAACCGCAATTCAGATCCTAAGTTTAAACCAGTAATAATTCCCATAACTATAGCTTGTCAAGCTAAAATAATCAAACTTTCATTTTTAATATATTGACTTTATAACAAAATCGAATTCATTTTATACTTGTCCATATACTTAGAAAAAATGAGGTCACTTCAAAAAATGAAAAAAGATATTGAATAAAAAACAGGCCTTGCAACCATTAAAAGCTACAAGACCTGCTCATTAATTAGGCTTCCTAATTACAAAAAATTATTTTTTTACAAATTGTTTTTGCAAAGTCTGTCCATCAGAATCTACAGCCACTAAAAGATAAATTCCTGCAGCTAAATGATCAATATTGATTTCATTTTGACCTGCTATGTTTTCAATCTCATTTGAAATTAATAATTGCCCTTCCATACTTATCACTTTCAAGCTATACGTTCCTGTTTCTGTAATTGTGAAACGCAATATATCTTGCGCCGGGTTAGCAATTAAACTCAACTCATTTTTAATTGAATTCCCTTCTACAAATTCTGGATTTTCAAGCGAAGGAGACATATTTACAATGCAGGTTGTATTTTGAGTAGAACTCGTTGCAGATTCTCCATATAATGGATTACCAATTGTACCAGCTGCGGTATTAACATTTAGACACAAATTAGAGTAAATGTCATGCGGAACAAGGTCTGGTTTAAACTCTTCAATACAAGCAGAAGAAGCATAAGCAGTATTAAGAGCTGAAGAGAAAACATCATAAGAAATACTAGAACCTGGCACTGGTACAATATTTACAAAATTCTCACCATCAACATTTAATGTAGCAGTTTCAGGTGTATACACCTCTGTGCTTAATGTTGCATCATCAAACAAAGCATAAAACCCACCTTGAGCTAAATATCCAGTTGCAATGTCACTTTGAGTCCATAACTTTCCAGCAGCAACTAAACCACCACTATTTAAGTCAATTTCTTGATAAACAGAAAGTACACGATCATCAAGACCTCCATATGCTTCAATCATTCCAAAAATAAGGTATGTATCTGCCGATCTATTATAAAGTAGTTTTAAGCCTGTCCAATTTGGATTATTAACAAATGGACTTGGATTAGCACCAAACGTATCATCTATTCTGTAACTGTAAGCATAATTTAAATCAACACCTGAAACTTCATACACTGTAATATAAGGTCTATTTTCATCAACAGTTGGAGATACAGAAACATTATACATAAGCACTAGTGTTGAATTTCCTTCATTAAAATGAGCAGAGATTCCCATTGCTTGTTGACCTCCTAAAGTGTTTGTAGCAACAAAAGATTCATTATCTATAATAGCTCCTGAGCTGTTTTCAACCATTGCAGCTAAAACTTGACTTTGACCATTTGGATAAGGAGCAGATGCTCCAGAGAAGTTTCCTGTAATGAAATAATGTTCGTTTACTTCAACAATTTCATTAATAACTGCCATGTCAAATCCATCACATTGCGCATCATAGTTTGTAGACCATTGGTAGTTAAAACCACCGTCTAATGCAATTAAAAGAGCACTACCTGCTAAACCACCAGAAGACTCAAAACCACCAATAATATATTGGTCATTTGTGCGAGAATAAATAATATTACTTCCGGAGGTGTTTATACCTCCAGTAAACTGAAAATCATTAACTAAACTACCAGCCATGTCATATAATGCAGCATAAAGTTCAGGTCCGCCTCCAAAATCTAAAAATCCTGTAATCGCTACTTGATAATCAGAGCCAATTGTAACATCTAATGCACGTGCATCTGTTGCACCTAGATTGACATAATTCTCCCAAACAATAAGTCCAAATTGATCAAGTGTAAAAATATGCATGATCGTTTGTGCACCATTAAAAAATGTTCCGGCTGCCGCATAACTGGCTGGCCCACCTTCCGAGAAAGTTTCTATTGAATAGTGATCACAACTATAACCAAACGCATTGGTAAATGATTGTTGAAAAGGTTGGGCTCTTACATTAAAAATCGTGAGGAGCAAAAGCGCTTTAAATAAAAGTATTCTTTTCATTTTAAAAATGTATTTAATAATTGCCTACTCTGAAAATTATAGGGCTTACAAAAGGTTTTTCGGCTTCCACCTTTAGCAAGTTAAATTGCATAAATTGGTATGTCCAAAAAGTATTGTCAACGAAAATTAAAAGCTATAATCCAAGTTCGTGAATTCTATTTACACAATAAATGTGCATTCAAACCAACTTATAAATAGTAGCATTTAGTTTAATAAATCTTTTTCGCTTGTGGTACGCTAAGTACCAACAGAAAGAATACATGTTTTGGGCATGTTATTTTGGGTTAATGGTTTTATTTATCAGGCTAATTAACAACAATTTGAGACTCAATCCAAATTTTTCTTATCAATTAAATAATAATTTTTTTCTATTACCGATTATAGGCTCTTCGTAGGCGTTTTTAGTTTTGAATCGTTGAACAAATGATCAAAAAGAATAAAGTATCTATCACTGAATGAGTCCCAACCGATAATTCAAACTTATGTAGTACAATGTTATCTCTACCTATTGTACATTGGATCGTAACATACTATATAAGATTATGTACATTTATGGGGAATTCTATTATGAGGCTTTAAATGCTAAAAAAACGATTAGTCATCCATGCTCTGAAAATAAAGTTATTCTTTATTTATGTACTTGTATTTAATTTGAATATAGGGTTCTCACAAGACAATATTGTTAATGAACTATTACTGAAATTAGAAATATCTGACGAGGACACTAACAAGGTAATCCTTCTCAATGATCTTTGTTGGGAACTAGCATTTGTTGACGACATAAAAAGCATAGAATTTGGACAACAGAGTATTGAGTTGGCCGAAAAGCTAAACTATACTGTTGGATTACAAGACGCCTTTCGCTATACCGGGCGCACCTATAGTTTATATGGACAAAATGAGGAGGCTTTAAGATATCTAAAAAAGGCACTTGAATTTAATACTAATAACTTAAGAAGTATTGGGTTAATTCATAATGACATTGGCTGTGTTTATGATAATATGGCAGATTATGCGCAGGCTTTAGATCATTTTTATTCTGCTATTAGAATTTTTGACCAAATTGAGTATTCTGCTGGAATTGGATTGATTAAAATAAATATGGTTAACATTTATATTTTTCAGTCTGATTATTCAAGGGCATTAAAATTAAGTGAGGAGGCCTATGAACTTTATGAATCTATTGAAGAACCTATTTATGCAGGAATAGCCATGTTCAACAAGGGGACGGCCTTAATTAGCTTAAAAAGATATAAACAAGCTAACGAATCCCTTCGTCATGCTCTTAATATTTTTGATCAAGAAAATGATATTAGGCATAAATCAGAGGTATTAAATAGTTTTGGGAATTTACATCAAGAATTGGGAAATTTGGATTCAGCATTGTACTATTTCAATGAATCATTATTAGTTGATATCTCTTTAGGCAATCAGTTATGGGAGGCAAAATCTTATTCCAACATTGCAGGTGTATATTTTGCAAAAGAAGCATATGAAAAAGCTGTTGAATACAATGAATTAGCTTTAAAGACAGCAAAAGACGCTGGAGACCTGCAATGGTTTATGACAACCATTAGGTATTTGTCCGAAGATTATTATCAAAATGGACAGCATCAGTTAGCCTATGAATACAGGCTTTTTTATGATCAAATAAAGGATAGTATTTTTTCAGAAACTAGAAGTAACCAAGTTTTGGAATTAACTGAAAAATATGAAACTGAGAAAAAAGATCAGGAAATAATAACGCTCAAAAAATTACAAGAGGCATCAACCAGAGAAAATAAACTTTATTATACAGCATTAGGAATTTCAATACTTACTTTACTATTAATCGTTTTCTCTATTCTCTTATATCTGAGAAATCAAAATTCTAAGAATAAGATTTTACAAAATGAATTGGAGCAGAAAGCTTTTCGTGCACAAATGAATCCTCACTTTATTTTCAACAGCCTTAACAGTATTCAAAGAATGTACATAGAGGGAAAGGAAGATACGGCAAATGATTATATGGCTGACTTTTCACGCTTGCTTAGAGGTATATTGGAAAATAGTGGAAAAAGTAAAATAATGCTGAATGAAGAAATCGAAATTACGAAACTCTATCTTGATTTGGAAAGAATGAGAAGTAACAATTTATTTGATTACAAAATTAATATTGATGATGAAATTAATGCCTTAATCACAATGGTGCCTCCATTAATCCTGCAGCCATATATAGAAAATGCTATATGGCATGGAATCATTCCTAAAAATGAAAAAGGGCGAATTGATATTACAATTGCACTGAAAAAAAATAGGCAATTAACCTGCGAAATTAAAGATACGGGGGTTGGATTTAATCCAAATGAGAATGATGATCAAAAAAAGCAGGATTCCTCACACGGCATGGGAATTACAGCAAGAAGGCTCGGAGGTTATAAAAATGTGCATATAACATCTTCTTCCGAAACGGGAACAAAGGTTGTTTTAACAGTTCAAATCTAATTATGATAAAAGCAGTAATTATTGATGATGAAAAAGACGCAAGATTTCTTTTACGCAATTTAGTAGAAAAGAAATTCCATTCTCGAATAGAAGTTGTTGGAGAAGCTGATGATGTTGCGCCTGGAGTAGAGTTAATTAAATCTTGCAATCCTGATTTAGTCTTCCTAGATATTCAAATGAAAAAAGGAACTGGGTTTGATCTACTTAAGGAGTTTGACAAGATAAACTTTGAAGTAATATTCATTACTGCTTATAATCAACACGCCATTGAGGCTTTCAAATTTAGTGCTGTAGACTACCTATTAAAGCCAATTAAATTAAATGAACTAAATGACGCTGTAAATAAATTTGATGACCTTCTTAATATGAAAAAAGGAGGAGATAAAAGGGT
>CAKZON010000002.1 GCA_937136425.1 uncultured Crocinitomix sp. | reverse complement strand
AATAGTTGCTACAGGAAGATCCTCAACAACAATGTCTTGGGCATAAGAACCAACTGCAGATAGTCCTAAAGCCAATACTAACATTTTTAATAGTTTCATGTGTAGATATAATTTGTTTGTCTATAGACTCGTTTTTTTTTGACTAGTTGCCTATAGGGATGTATAAAATTACGATTTTTATCGACGAGTTAAAATTTTTTTAGAAGCTACTCTTTGAAACCTACTGTACTAGCTAGTTGCATGAAAAGAACTTAAAATTAAAAAAAATGTGTTTTTTTTCGAAAGCCTAGTAAACACTGGCGACTCAAACGTTAAAAATTGGTTGAAATCTGTTGATTTGATAATTATTTAACAAAATTACAGGGTAACGACTTTTGAGGACTTAGATTGATATAAAATAAAAAACCGCTCAAGCAATTATTGCTTAGCGGTTTTTTATTATGATTTGTGTCTAAAAAGGACTAGCCTTTTTTCTTCTTTTTATCACATTTTTTTTCGCAACACTTTTTCTTGTCGCATTTTTTCTTTTCTGTTTTAGTAGTGTTGTTCTTCTTTTCACCATCTTGAGCGTAAGAACTAAACGACATTCCACCTAAGAATGCTGTTAACGCTACCATTGCAACTATTTTTTTCATTTGGATCGTTTTTAATTTAGTCCTAATCTACAAATTAACAGAGCAATTATCAACTAAAAGGTACATTTTAACATTTCGTTAACAGGGTTATTTGAGCTTTCCAATAACGGTGGTTTTTCCTTGTACAACATCATCAATGTTGATGTTTAATTCTGTTCCAAGTGGTAAAAAAACGTCAATACGCGAGCCAAACTTTATAAATCCAAACTCTGAACCTGCATTTACTTGTTGGTTTTCTTTTGCATAACAAACAATACGTCGTGCAACTGCTCCTGCGATTTGTCTAAACAATACCTCTTGTCCATTTTTATGTTCAGTAACGACAGTGGAACGTTCATTTTCAGTAGATGATTTTGGATGCCAAGCAACCAAAAATTTACCAGGATGATATTTATAGTATTTCGTAATCCCACTTATTGGGTTCCAGTTAGCGTGTACATTTAATGGAGACATGAATATTGAAACTTGTATTCGTTTGTCATTAAAATATTCTGTTTCTTCTACTTCCTCAATAACAACCACTTTTCCATCTGCGGGGCAAATAATTAAGTCGTCTCCTGTTGGGCTGGTTCTCGTTGGAACACGAAAAAACTGTATTACTAAATAAAGCATTACAATAATGAATGCATTAACTAGCCAATAAAAAATAGGATATTGACATAGAAATAAGTGATTTAACGTGTAAATACCTCCAGCAATTAAAATGCTTACAAGAATAATTGTGTATCCTTCCTTATGAATTTTCATATGAAAATGTATGTGTGTAAAAAGTAAATGATTGGAATTACAAATAAGACCGCATCAAATCGATCTAATATGCCTCCATGACCTGGCAATATATTTCCCGAGTCTTTAATACCAAGGCTGCGTTTAAGCATAGATTCTATTAAATCGCCAATAGTACCGAATGAGCTAATTATAATTCCGTATATAATATATTGTAAATAGGGTTGTTCTGTAAAATAAGCAATAGTGATTCCTCCAAGAATACTAAAAAGCATACCTCCAAAAAAGCCTTCCCACGATTTTTTTGGAGAAATACGTTCAAACAGTTTGTGTTTACCAATCTTTCTTCCAACAAGGTAGGCAAAAGTATCACTACACCAAACTAATATGAATATGGTAAGAACTGGCCAGAAATGGGTGATTTCAAAAGTTTCATGATTAAACTCAATAATGAAGTTTAATAGAAGCATAGGAAGCACAACATAGAAAATCCCTAATAATGTAATTCCAATATTTTCAAATGGCGTTTTCTTTTTCCGATAAAGTTCAGCCAATGCAATTATTGTAAAGGCAAAAAATGAAAATCCGACTAAAAATTTTTGTGCAGATTCTGGCACATAAAGCAGCGCTATACCGCTTGTGTAAATTAAAAAGCCAAAGATAACACCTAAAGTTGCATGCGGATAATTACCTGATTTTTTAAATAAGCCATAAAACTCATTTAAACCAACCAAGGCAATCAGGCCGAATACACTATGAAAAATCCAGCTTTTGAAAATAATCGCACAAATAATTACAGCGACAAAAATCGCTCCGGTAATTGCGCGTTGCAATAAATTGCTCATTCCTTACCGTCAGCAATTACCTTCTTTGCACGATCCTCATCTTCTGTTGGTACGTATAATTCGATATCTCCAAAAACAGTGTAAGCAGAATCTTTTTGGTTTAAAACCAAAACTTCAATTCCTTCTGCTTCTAGAGCCCCTTTAATTAACGACGCCATATGATCTTGGGTCGTTGTGTAAACTAATTTTTTATTCTCCATCTTCTTCTTTTTTAGGTAGGTCTTCCTCTGTTGACGATTCTTCAGCAGCATCTGTCGCTGGTTTTTCTGTCTCTTGAGAATCTTCTACTGTTTCAGAGGTTTCAGCTGTTGTTTCAGCGTTATCCTCAGTATTCCCTTCGTTTTCTAATAATTTAGCTTCTTCAATTTCCTGCTCGCTTTCCCATTCGCGTTTTCCGAAAATTTCAACTAGGTTATCTTTAAAGATAACTTCTTTTTCCAATAATTTTTCAGCTAATAGGATTAACTTTTCTTTATTTTCTGTCAAAATTTTCAATGCACGGTCATATTGTTCTTCAATAATTCGTGTTACTTCATCATCAATTATTTTTGCGCGATCTTCAGAATAAGGTTTTGTAAAACTTCCTTGTCCTTGAGAATCGTAATAACTGATATTACCAAGTTTGCTGCTTAAACCATAGATTGAAACCATAGCATAAGCTTGCTTGGTAACTTTTTCTAAGTCACTCAATGCGCCTGTAGAAATTTTACCAAACATAATTTGTTCAGCAGCTCTTCCACCAAGAGCAGAGCACATTTCGTCTAGTAATTGTTCCGTTGTTGTAATTTGACGTTCTTCTGGCAAATACCATGCAGCACCTAAAGATCTACCACGAGGCACTATTGTTACCTTAACCAATGGAGATGCATGTTCTAACAACCAAGAGGTTGTAGCGTGTCCGGCTTCATGGAAGGCTATTGTTTTTTTCTCGCCTAAGGTTATGATTTTATTTTTCTTTTCTAATCCACCAACAATTCTATCAACCGCATCTAAAAAGTCTTGTTTTTCAACATGTTTTTTCTTTTTACGTGCAGCAATTAATGCAGCTTCATTACAAATGTTAGCAATATCAGCACCAGAAAAACCTGGTGTTTGTTTTGCTAAAAAGCTTACATCTAAGTCTTTTGCAAGTTTTAATGGTTTTAAATGAACTTGGAAAATTTCTTTACGCTCATTAATGTCAGGCATGTCAACATAGATTTGACGGTCAAATCGTCCTGCACGCATTAAAGCCGAGTCTAAAACATCCGCTCTATTGGTTGCAGCTAAAATAATAACCCCACTATTGGTGCCAAATCCATCCATCTCTGTCAATAACTGATTCAACGTGTTTTCACGTTCATCATTAGATCCCATATTGGCATTTTTACCACGAGCTCTACCAATTGCATCAATTTCATCAATGAAAATAATTGATGGAGATTTTTCTTTCGCTTGTTTGAATAAGTCTCTTACTCTTGATGCACCAACACCAACAAACATTTCAACAAAGTCAGACCCTGAAAGTGAAAAGAAAGGAACTTTAGCCTCACCAGCAACAGCTTTTGCCAACAAAGTTTTACCCGTACCTGGAGGGCCAACTAGTAATGCTCCTTTAGGAATTTTTGCACCTAGTTCAGTATATTTTTTTGGATTTTTTAAGAAATCTACAATTTCTTCAATCTCTTCTTTAGCTCCTTCTAAACCTGCAACATCTTGGAAAGTTGTATTAGTCCCTTTTCCTTTTTCAAAGACAGTAGCTTTTGATTTACCAATGCTAAAGATATTTCCGCCTCCGCCGCCAGCGCCTCCGCCAGACATACGTCGCATAATGAATATCCAGAATACCAATAGTAGTACTGGGAACAACAACCAACTTAAACCTCCTAACCAGTCAGGGGCGTCAGTATAGTTTACTGTAAAATCATATTTCGGTCCTTTTGCATCCAACAATTTTTCGTGGAAACCATTTAACTCATCAGAGAAAGATTCCATTGGTGGTGTATTGAATGTCAAATCCGCAGATCTTCCAGACATTCCTGTAGTGTTTTCTTTTAAAGTTTTGTATAAAGTAGAGTCCAATGCTTTTATTGCATCAATATCTTCTTGATCCACATAAACCTCTGCAACCTCAGTGTTTTTAAATACATCTACCTTTTCAATGTATCCGTTGCTAGCCAATTCGTAAAAGTTAGCTTTGCTAATTTCAATTGAAACAGATTGCTTAGACATTAAGCTAAACCCTATCAATAGAACAGCTATTCCTGCGTATATCCAATAGGCATTAAAGCTATTTTTCTTTTTTCCTTTCGGTGTATTATTACTCATATTACGTTTTAATCAATGTTTGGAATGTCAATTCGTTCAGCATCTGCCCACAGGTTTTCCAAGTTATAGAATTCGCGAACATCCTTATAAAAAATATGTACAACTATGTTGACATAATCCAATAAGACCCATTCGGCGTTTCGCGTCCCCTCTTGGTGCCACGGTTTCTCTTTCACATCTTCTCTTGTTTTGCGAACAATTGATTGTGCCAGTGACTCAACTTGAGTGCTGGACTCTCCGCTGCAAATAATAAAGAAATCTGTGACAGCATTAGGAAGTTCAGATAAGTTCAAGACAACAATGTCTTTTCCTTTTACATCTTGAATTCCGTCAATGATGGAATCGATCAAAATTTTTGCATCTAATTCCTTTTCCTCGAGGGTTTTTAGCATTTGTAGTTATTTGATGAACAAAATTAAGTTTTTTGTTTTATTTACCTTGTAAAATTGGCACTTTTGTTTTTATGAATTTTAAAAGATTTAAATCAAATCTAATTCAATTGAGCACCATTGATTCTACGAGCAATTATGCTGCCAATTTATTAAAGACGACAAATGTGGTCAATGGCACGACAATTCTGACAAAACGGCAGGAGAATGGACGGGGTCAATTAGGGACGACTTGGCATACTGCGCCAGGAAAAAATTTGATTTTGTCCACCATAATTTTTCCAATGTTAAAAAATGAGCGCGCATTTTATTTAAATATCGCTGTTTCTTTGGCTGTAAATAGAACACTTAAAGAGTTAGGAATCGAATCTAAAGTGAAGTGGCCAAATGATATTTATGTGGATGGAAATAAAATTGCGGGTATTTTAATTGAAAATCAAATTCAAGGAAAACAAATTCACAGTTCAATTATAGGTTTAGGTCTAAATGTTAATCAATTAATTTTTCCTCCAGAAATTAATGCTACCTCAATTGCAATGGAAAAGGGGATTGATATGGAAATAACGGATGTGTTTGAAAAGTACTTTGTCAATCTTGATTTTTACATTGACATGCTTATGCAATCTAATTTTGATTTATTACTTAAGAAATACTATTCAGTTCTTTATCGCTACAACGAGTTATACAAATTTAAGGATGTAACAGGCAATTTTGAAGGCCGAATAACAGGTATAGACGCCGTAGGTAAACTACAAATATTAACCCAAAAAGGGTTGCGTAAATACGACTTAAAAGAGGTTCAATTTTGTCTTTAAGAAAAGGGAGAAAGAACTAGGCGTGCACTTCTTGCATGCGCTTTGCCATATAGTTGAAAAGGTTTGTTAATGGTTTTACAACCATCATTTTCAAAAAGGCATTAATTTCTCCTTCAAAATGCATATAAGCCTCGCATCCTTCACCGCCACCTAATTCATTAATAAACACCTCAAGTGTAAATGGAAACGGGGCTTTGTCGCCAGACTTAATATTGATTTTGTTGTTAGGTTCAACGCTATCTTTCACCAAAGGGATAATAGCAGCGTTTTGAATTTTAAAAGAACATTGATCAACAGTGGCATTCCAATCAGAAATTTTATCCTGCGGTAGTAATTCTTTTATGTTATTAAAATCGGTTAAGAAAGTGTATACAACTTCTTGCGAAGCATTAATTGTAACTTTGTTGCTCTCAATATTAGTAGCCATTATTGATTCCAGTTTTGGGGGTTATTTTTCCAGTCTTTTAATGATGCTAAATCCTTTTCAGAAACATAGTTTTCCTTTGCAGCTTGCTCAATAAGCATGTCATAATTACTCAACGTAAAATAAGGACATTTAGCATTTTCAAAGTTTTCTTCTGCAATTTTAAAACCGTAAGAGAAAATAGCCGTTAATCCAAGTACATTACATTTTGCTTCACGCAATGCTTCAACAGCTTTTAAGCTACTGCCTCCAGTCGATATTAAATCTTCAATAACAACAACTCGTTGTCCTGAATGATATTCACCTTCAATCATATTTTGCAATCCGTGTCCTTTTGCAGAAGAGCGCACATATATAAATGGTAGTCCCATTTCTTCAGCAACTAAAGCTCCAATAGCAATTCCTCCAGTGGCAACCCCTGCAATTACATCAACAGTTTCGTATTGATTTTTTATTTGCTCAGAAAAAGTCTGACGAATTGCCGTTCGGATAGACGGAAATGAAAGTGTTTTTCTATTATCACAATAGATTGGCGACTTCATTCCACTTGACCATGTAAATGGGTCTGACGGATTTAATTTAACAGCTTTGATTTGTAACAAAAAATCAGCTATTTTTAAGGCTTTATCCTTATTTAGAATCATAGACGACAAATGTATAAAGTTTTTATTGAAAATAAACCTATAATATTTCAAATTAATCCAGAAGTTTTAACCGATTTGAATATTGCTGACTTGTGGAGTGATATAACTTCATTTTTGAATTCAAATGAAACGGAGATGATGGTCTCAATTCGTAAAGAAAAAGATTTTTGGAAGTTTTTTAAAAAACATAAATATATAGAGGCTGCAGGAGGCTTGGTACAAAGAGATGATTCTTATTTGTTTATTAAGCGAAATGACTTATGGGATATTCCAAAAGGAAAATTGGATCCTGGAGAAACACCTGAAATTGCTGCCGTGCGAGAGATAGAAGAGGAGTGCGGTTTAATTGCTCCAATTATTAAACACCATTTAATTGATACTTGGCACACGTACGAACATAAAGGCAAAAATGTTTTAAAACGCACGTATTGGTACTGGTTAGATGAAGGAAGCGAAAAGACTGAATTGGTTCCTCAAGCCGAGGAAGGAATAACAGCAGTGGCTTATTTCAAAATGTCTGAATTGGGCCCTATATTGTCTAACACTTATCTTTCAATTATAGAAGTGGTTGAGGCATTAAAAAAAATAAATTAAAAAAAGCTGTTACTTTTCTTATGAGGTGTATTTAAGCTTATAAACCGTGTATTGAACCTTGAAAGTAACGCCCGAAATATATAAGGATGACCAACAATTAGTTTTGTTGGCTCAAAAAGATCGTAGTGCCTTTGGTTTGCTTTATGAGAAGTATTTTGAGCGCATTTATCTTTTTATTTATAAGCGCGTGCAAGATGAGGCTAAAGCTGGAGATATTTGTCAGGAAGCAATGTTGAAAGCCATGTTCAATATTGATAAGTATGAAAATAGAGGAGCACCTTTTTCTGCATGGTTGTATCGAATAGCCTCTAACGAGGTGAATTTGTTTTTTAGAAAATCAAAAAAAATGATTTCCGTTGAAATTCAGGAAAAGGATTTAAAGGAAATCATGTCGGAAATTTCTTTGCAAAAAATAGAGGACATTGATGAACAGGAAAAATTGATTAAAGCTCTGAATTCTTTAAATCCTGAACATTCTGAAATTATTGATTTGCGATTTTTTATGCGCTATTCTTTTAAAGAAATAGCAGAATTTTATAATATTACTGAAGCAAATGCGAAAATGAGAGTATATCGCATTTTGGATCGATTAAAGAAAGGTTGGAAAACTAAATGAGAACCTATAAAGTAAATAGAGCTAAAACACCTAAAGTCCCGTCGAAAGAATCGATTGAGAAATACAAGGACTTTTCAGCGCTTTCCCATGAGTATGACAAAATGGTGAAGCGTCCGAAAGTGCCATTGTATAGGGATAAAAAAATGTTTTTAGTGTTGCTTTTAATTGCTTTGGTAGCAATTCTTTTATCTCAGATAGGAGATGAAGAAAGCGCCGAGCAAGACCAAGATGAACCTACTAGTACAGAGCAAGTAGGGGGCTAACTCGACGCAAGTTTTTTATTTAATTCCTTTTATTTTAGCGATAATTTCTTCCTGAATGGAAACGCCTTTGTCTTTATTGTACAGTTTCTGTAACTCTACACTAATTTCACTGTAGGGAACTTCTTTTTGCCTTAAATCTAAATAAATGGTTTGTATATGACTTGGGCGTGGACCCCAATCAAATAAGTCGTTTTCAGCTTCATCCCTAGCAATTAGTTTTGGGATAGAGCGCCCTCCGTTTGTTAAAAACTGATCCATTAAATCAAGATTTTCATCTCTCAACTTCCACTCTAAACTGATGTTCTCGTTTAAATCAGCCATTTTTTGAATAAAACCCAACGAATGAGCTGCATCTCCACACCAGGCTTCTGTCAATACAGTCCAATTTTGTTTTGTATTGATTTCTTTTATTGCACTAATTGTATCTTCTAATAAGATTCCTTTAGCTAACCAACGCTCTAGTCGTTTAACGTTCATTTTTGTATAATGCAACATGGCTTCTGAATGATTTTCACCAGTTGTTTTATTTTCTTCAAGTAATGACTTAATCATGTCAATATATGTCTTCATGCCAAAATAGACGAGGGTTATTTTTCTACCTTACAGTTAAAATCAGAAATGTATAATAATTGAATTTTAAAGGTAATGACTAGACGCGTATAAAAAAGTGATTTTGTGGGATTAAACTTCTTTTATTACGCATGAGTTTAGTTTATGTTTGTGATAGTCGGATACTACACCTATCTACTGTGATCACTTAATTATATTATGTGATAAAGAATTAAGAGCTCTGAATGAATCGCAACGTTTAGGGCTCTTTTTTTGTTGTATATATTGTTGATTACTCTTGGGGTTGGTTAATTGATGTTTACGTTTTTTCGCACTGAATCTTTCACCATGTCAACATTGGTAGCAAATAACCAAACTTCATATGTTCCTGCTGCGTCAAATAAGCATGAATCATTTTCTAAGACAGAGGACTTTCCATTGCCAAAATCCCATTCCCAAGAAATGCTGTTTTGAGATTGATTGTGAAAATATAAATAGCAAGGACTGATAGACCCATTTCCCTCTACATAGAAATTAGCCAAAGGCAATGGAGCAGGATCTTCTTTTTTACAAGATTGTGCTGCAAAAAGTAGCACCAATAGAGTACTTGTTATAAATAGTTTCAACCCAATTATTTTATGAAATTCATTTCATCAATTAAATGTGATGCTCCGCCATATTCGTCAATCACCCAAAGTACATAACGAATGTCAACAACAATGTTACGACAACGAGACTCGTCAAACATGAAGTCACTCATGGTACTTTCCCAACTTCGGTCAAAGTTAATTCCCATTAAATTTCCATCAGCATCAATTACAGGACTACCAGAGTTACCTCCAGTTGTGTGGTTAGATGCAGTGAAACAAACCCAAAGCTCTCCATCTTGAGCATAATCACCCCAATTTCCTTTATTGTATAGTTCTATAAATCGATCAGTTAACTGAAAATCTGGGTTCTCCGGATCATACTTTTGCATAATTCCATCAATGGTAGTGTAATGAATATATTCCATTCCGTCACGAGGAGCAGAACCATCTACTTTTCCGTAAGCAATTCTTAACGTTGAATTGGCATCAGCCCACATTTTTCTTTCTGGAAACATCACTAACATTCCTTCTACATAGCGTTGCATTAACTCGTCTTCTTTTTTAGAGTATTCAGCATATCCTGGGCTAATATTTGTTCGGTATGATTTGTAGATAGAAACAGCATAATTATAAGCGGGATCCTTTAGAATCTTCTTCACTGTTTTTTTACTGAATTTAGTTAAAGCTGATTCTAATTTTTCTTGATTTAATAACAGTGATTTTTCATAAATTCTATCACCACTTCTTTGCCATGAGTTTTCTAAATTAGCAGGTAATAGTTCATTATCAACGTGAGAAAGATAAAGAGGGGTAAGCGCATTAAATATTTTTTGATCCAACTCTTTATTGTAGTTTTTGAAAAAGCCTTTCTGTTTTTTCATTAATAGGTCAACTTCAGCTTGTAATTTGTCCTCGGCTTTTAGTTTTTCATAGTTGTTTACAATATTTGCAAAGTTCATTGCAAAGCCTAAAAACTCAGGTCCAACATAAAAATATTCGATAAACATTGAACGTCCAAATTCATATTTCCCATGTTCCTTTTGTAGGTCATTCAATTCTTTAATAACGCCGTAATATTTTGTTTTCCATTCTGTTTTTTCAGCAGCCTTAGCCATGTATTCTTCTTCAAAAGCTTTCTTTTTGTCCATGGCATGCGTTTCTTTTAAGCCGCCAATTTGTCCTATCCATTTTTTCCATGCATTGGCAATTCTTGCTTGTTTAGAGGCATACTGAATTCTAGTTTTATCATCAGAGTTCATTGCTGGCCCCATTAAATCCAAAGTTTTTTGGCGCATGTCAATTCTAGCTGGGCGTTCTTCATTCATGTAAAAATCTAATTTACCAGACACCGTGTGTTGGTAGGTTGACCCTGGAAAGCCGTATACCATTGTAAAGTCACCAACATTTTTAGGTTTTAAACTAATTGGTAAAGATTTAATTGGCTTATAGGGAACATTGTTTGCTCCAAATTGAGCAGATTGATTGTTTTGGTCAGCATATATTCTGAAAACAGAAAAATCACCTGTATGTCTTGGCCATAACCAATTGTCTGTATCTCCACCAAATTTACCAATGGCAGATGGGGGAGCACCCACTAAACGAATATCATTAAAATTTTCAGTAATCAGCATGTAATACTGGTTACCTTCATTAAAGGGTTTGATTTTAGCAACTACAGAGTTTTTAGTATACTCGGCTTCTAAGGCTTTAATTCGATCTTTAATTCCACTTGCATCACCCGTAAGCACAGATTCTGTAACATCTTTAATTTCTTTTACAAATGTCACGTACATTCCTGGACACGCCAATTCCTCTGATTGGTTTTTAGACCAAAATCCGTTTTTCAAATAATCATGCTCTAAAGATGAATGAGACTGTATTGCGCCAAATCCACAATGATGATTTGTTAAAAGTAATCCTTGGTCCGAAACTAGTTCGGCAGTACACCCTCCGTTAAATTGCACTATTGCATCTTTTAAACTTGCCTGATTGGTGGCATAAATATCTTCTGGAGAAAGGTTAATACCATAAGTCTTCATATCAGAATGGAACATGTCTATAAGAGAAGGTATCCACATGCCTTCAACTGCATATGACCCAAATTGAAAGCTAAAACAAGCAACGATTACTAGAAGAAAATTTTTCATTAAAAAGATGATTTTTTGATATGTAAGCAAAGATAATATTGTTTTATGAAGAAGAATGTCGAAATTTAGGTTTTTAGAAATTAGTGAGAATTATAAAGCTAAACACACATGGATTTTGAGAAATATGTAAATGCAGCAAAGACTTCTAAGTTTGGACTCTTCAAATTAAACTTAGGATTGGGTTACGTAATCCCGTTTAACCGCCCTCACAAAATTAAAATTTTGGAGATTAATGATGATTCGGTAAAAACGATTATACCTTATAAACGTAAAAACTTTAATCATATTAAAGGGGTACATGCATGTGGGTTAGCAACAGCTGCCGAGTTTTCTTCAGGTTTTATGTTGCTTACAAAATTGGGAAGTAAAAAGTATCGTCTTATTATGGAATCTTTAGAAATGAAGTTCCATTATCAAGCTAAAACTGACATTCATGCGGAATTTAAGGCCGGTGAGGAATGGATGAAAAGTAATATTCTTGATCCTTTAGAAGGGAGTGATTCAATTTTAGTAAGATGTGAAATACTATTGCATGATACAAAAGGAAACCATGTGGCAACAGGATATACGAATTGGCAGATTAAGCTTTGGAGTAAAGTAAAAACGAAATTATAAATGTCAGCATGTCATAAAATGTTGAATTTTGGCAGTTTTATACGTCCAAAATTGGTTTTGCATGCTAATTGATTCTATTTAAAGTGGGCGTAAAATTTTGCCCTTTATAATTATGGAAGTATTGAATTTTATATTTGGTTTGGGAATCGCCTTTTCAATTTTTGGCTTTATCTGGGCATTGATAATGATTTTGTTAAATTTTATCACGAATCGGTTAGATGTTAACCTGAAACAAATTCATTTTTTAGTATTACGTGTAATTAAATATGTGTTGCTAGTTTCTGTAGTAGCAAATTATATTCTCCTTAATCAAGAATCTGGAGATACTACTAGCGTTACAACCTCAAATATGATTGTTGGTGTGGCTGTAATGGCACTTTATTTTATGGGGAAATTGCAAAAAAGAACAATTTTTAATCAATTTGCGCAGCATAAATTATTAGCATTGTTGGCTCCGCCAATTGATCCTAAAACAGAAGGCTATTTATTTAGCGGTTCTATTATACTATTTATTTTTTGCCTACAATTTCCCGTGATTATAGGAAATCCTATTGTGAACTGGTTTACAATGAGTATTAGTAGTGTATATGAAGCGCCAATTTTTGGATGGATTTTTTCTGCAATAGCATTTTTCTTCTTAATTAACATGCTTATTCGTGCGGCAAATGTAATTGGCAGTTTAGTAACTGGACAACCGATTAATAAGCCAAGGACTGGCGGAACATTTAAATTTGGTGGGCAGCAAATGGGGTCAAATCCGTTTGAGCAGTTTAGACAACAGCAACAAACTGATGAAGGTTTTGTTGATTATGAAGATGTGACAGATGTTGAAGATGTAACGGATAGTGATGATAAAAAAATAAATTAATGAAGTTATTAGCAAGTCTTGTATGTTATTTATTGTTTTTAGGGCTTGCAATAGGGCAGGAGGTTGAAGTGAATCATCAACTGAAAGGAATAACCATTCGGTCAAGCATTATTCAAGGAGAAAAAGGTTTATTAGGAACTAAAGGAGATAAAAAGGGAACTGGATTAGTTTATGGACTGAACAATGGAATTTGGACGGTTTTAAATCAAGGAGAAGCTCTGAGCTCTGAAGTTGAGGACGTTCAGACAGTTGCTATTGTGACTGAAGATATTTATTTAGCCGGAACATGGAAAAATGGCTTGTTTATAAGTGAGAATAAAGGCAAATCTTGGAAAAAACACGCCACCTTTCCATCTAAAGACATTCGTTGCATTCAAGTTAGTCAGCAATCTCAACTCATATATGCCACCACAACTGAATATGGCATTTTAAAATCGGTGGATAATGGTGAAAATTGGATTGGGTGTACGCAAGACACATTGATTGGAAACACGAGCGCTTGGTCTATCGAGATTGATCCTGAAAATGATTCTATTGTTTATGTTACGTCTTTTAGTGGCGAAATATTAAAATCAATTGATCAAGGTTGTTCTTGGAGCCCTTCTTTAAAACATGATGGGATAATGTTTTATGATGTTGCAATCTCAACGGTAAATTCAGACAAACTATGGGCAGCTGGAGCAAATGATAGTACGGGTGTTTTTTACTTTAGTTTTAATCAAGGGCAACATTGGCTTCCAATGAATAACTTACCTAAAATTGCTTTGAATGAGGTTGTAGTTTTAGAAGAGTTAGAGTTAGTTGTTATAGGAAGTTGGAATAACGGTTGCTATCTCATGAGCAACGATTATAAATGGAGGAAGATGGATGCAATAAAGTTTGATGCAATTACAGACTTATTGATACAAGATAACAGTATCCTTCATGTGTTTACATGGGGAGATGGTGTTTATAAAATAGATTTAGCTAAGCCGTAATTCTTTTAAACGATTACGTTTCCAAATAAATCGTAATGATCGGCAGATTCAATTTTAACATTAGCAAAATCACCAATTCGAATATGATTTTCTTCTGAAATTTTAACCAATACTTCGTTGTCTACCTCTGGAGAATCAAATTCAGTTCGTCCAATAAAATAGTCCCCTTCGGCTTTATCGAAAAGCACTTTAAAGGTTTTCCCAATTTTAGCTTGATTAAGCTCATGCGAAATTCCCGCTTGCAGGTCCATAATGATATCAGCACGTTCTTGTTTAAGTTCGGCTGGCACATTATCTTCTAAAGCATATGCAGATGTATTTTCCTCATGAGAATAGGTAAAGATTCCAAGGCGTTCAAAACGAGACTTTTCAACCCAGTCATACATTTCTTGAAAGTCAGCATCAGTTTCGCCAGGAAAGCCCGAAATAAGCGTTGTACGCAAAGCAATACCAGGAACTTTTTCTCTTATTTTGGCAATAAGATCTTCTGTTTTTTCTCTAGTTATTCCACGCTTCATTGCTTTTAGCATAGCCGTAGAACCGTGTTGCAATGGCATATCCAAATAATTGCAAATATTTTCACGCCCTTTCATTACATCTAATACATCCATTGGAAAACCAGATGGGAATGCGTAATGCAAACGAATCCAATCAATGCCGTTAACATCAGAAAGTTTATCTAATAATTCGGCTAAGTTTCGTTTTTTGTAAATATCCAACCCGTAATAGGTAAGGTCTTGTGCAATAAGCATTAGTTCTTTCACGCCTTGCTCGGCTAAAGACTTGGCATTATTCACCAATTGATCAATAGGAGTGGAGACATGCTTGCCGCGCATAAGCGGAATTGCACAAAAAGAACATGGACGATCGCAGCCTTCTGCAATTTTAAAATAAGCGTAGTGAGAGGGAGTGGTTAATAATCGTTCTCCAACTAACTCTTTTTTATAATCGGCTTTTAATGTCTTTAATAAACGAGGTAATTCCCTTGTTCCAAAATAACCGTCAATCTCAGGAATGTCGGTTTTTAATTCTTCTTTATAGCGCTCAGAAAGGCAACCAGTAACATATACTTTTTCAACTAATCCTTCTGCTTTTGCATCAGCATAACGAATAATAGTGTCAATTGATTCCTGTTTTGCATTATCAATAAACCCGCAAGTATTAATGATTACAATTTCTGAATCGTCTTGTTGTGCCTCGTGTTCAACTGTAAATTTGTTGGCTTGTAATTGTGCCATCATAACCTCAGAGTCAAAAATGTTTTTTGAGCATCCAAGTGTTACTACGTTTACTTTGTTCTTTTTTAAAGTCTTTGTCTTCATTATCCTTGCTTGTTGCAATAAACGGTCATTGTTCTGTTTCTGGTTCCTTTTGATTTGACGTGAACCACGTGATAATTTTCTCTTACTTCCATTACGGTCATCACAATATCATTGCGCATTACTCGCGGTTTTGTGCTGGGGTTGTAATGGATGTCTCTTAGAATGTATGTTCGGGCTTTTATCCAAATGACGATCAATTCGTATTCAGTGTCGCTATTATTACACTTTTCTGTTTGTCTAGTTTCTGTGCGATTTATATAACAAGTGTCTTCTCCATTAATAACATAGAAAGATCCCGTTTTGAAATTGCGACAATCAGTAGAGTCAGTACTTTGACCGAAGCTAGTTAGCGCCAAAAATGACGTAATTAAAAAAATGGATAGGCGCATATCAATCGAAAAGCGAATCTACAAATGCTGTCTTATTAAAGACTTGTAAATCTTCAATTCCTTCGCCAACACCAATGTATTTAACTGGAACTTTCATTTGATCTGAAATTCCAATAACAACACCTCCCTTAGCTGTACCGTCCAATTTGGTAATGGCTAATGCATTAATTTCTGTGGCTAAAGAAAATTGTTTGGCTTGTTCGAAAGCATTTTGTCCTGTTGATCCATCAAGAACCAATAAAATTTCATGCGGAGCGCCAGGTACAATTTTACCCATTACATTTTTAATTTTAGTTAACTCGTTCATCAAGTTTACCTTATTATGTAATCTACCGGCAGTATCAATAATGGCAACATCAGCTCCTTGTGCTTTGGCTGATTGCAATGTGTCAAATGCTACTGATGCTGGATCAGCTCCCATCCCTTGTTGTACAATTGGTACACCTACACGCTCTGACCAAATTATTAATTGATCCACGGCTGCTGCTCTAAATGTATCAGCTGCACCAAGTACTACATTTTTGCCCGCACTTTTTAATTGATGAGACAATTTACCAATAGTCGTGGTTTTCCCAACGCCGTTAACACCTACAACCATAATTACATATGGTCCATCATCAACAGATGGAGTAACAAAATCTTTTAAGTCGTTTGTGTTGTTTTCTTCGAGGAGTGCCGCAATCTCTTGCTTCAATATTCCGTTTAGCTCGTCCGTTCCAACATATTTGTCTTTTGCAACACGAGCTTCAATGCGTTCAATTATTTTAAGTGTCGTTTCAACACCAACGTCAGACGTAATTAATACTTCCTCAAGCTCATCTAATACTTCATCATCCACTCGTGATTTTCCAACCACTGTGCGCGTAAGCTTAGATAAAAAGCTCTTTTTCGTTTTTTCAAGTCCTTTATCAAGACTCTCTTTTTTGTCCTTTGAAAAAAAATCAAAAATTCCCATAGTCAAATATAACAAAAGCTCCTCCCTATGTAGGAAGAAGCTGTTACGATTATAATATATAATTCAAATCGGTTATTTTGCGAACCAATCTTTCACTCTATCGTTGTGAACAATCTCGGATTTGAAGTTGTATGATCCTTTTTCATTTTTGACCATTTTGATACACTTAGTGTGCTCTTTTCCACCTCCGGTTTGTAATGATGCTACTGTTTTCTTAGCCATGTTGTGTCGATTTAGGAAAAAAGAGTAAAGAAGAAAAACAATTTAAGGAATACTCCCAAAAAGTTTCTAGACTTTATCTTTAATCGTTATTCTTAATTTTATTTAATTTCCTTGTGAACAGTCATTCTCTTTAAGATTGGGTTGAATTTCTTCAATTCCATTCTGTCTGGAGTGTTTTTTCTGTTCTTCGTAGTTACGTATCTAGATGTACCTGGTTTTCCAGATTCTTTGTGCTCAGTGCACTCTAAAATAACTTGAATTCTATTTCCTTTACTTTTAGCCATTTCTAATTTCTTTAAAAAAGATTATTTTAAAAACCCTTGTTCTTTTGCTTTTTTCATAGCAGCAGAGATTCCAATTTTATTAATCGTTCTTAACGACGAAGCACTAATTTTAAGTGTTACGTAACGATCTTCTTCAGGGATATAAAACTTCTTGGTAATAAGGTTCGGCAAGAACTTTCTTTTCGTTCTTCTTTTAGAGTGAGAAACATTGTTCCCAGTCATTACCTTCTTTCCTGTTAATTGACAAATTTTTGACATTTTCTATATTATTTACTGCACTACTTCCAAAAATGGAGTGCAAAGTAACTTATTATTTTCTGGTTTTACAAATAAAAGGCAAAAATAATTCTTTAATTTTGAATGAGGTTGAATTGCGGCATCTTTTTTTGTAAAAATCTACTCAACTTCGAACTTATCAGTAATAATTAATCTTAAAAAATTAAGTGAAGCTAAAACAGTGGCTTGTATATTGCGTTCTCGGTTTAATCCAAAATTAAATCGTTTTGTATATGTTGCTTCTGGTGTAGCTATTCCAACCCATACTGTTCCTACAGGTTTCTCCTCTGTTCCGCCCGTTGGTCCGGCAATTCCTGAAACGCTAATGCAATAATCTATCCCTAGTTTTTTACGTCCATTTTCAGCCATTTCCTTTACCACAGGACCAGAAACCGCCCCATTGGCTTCTAGCGTCTCGTTTTTAACACCAACTAGTTCTTCTTTTAACTTATTAGTGTAGGATACTATTGACCCTAAATAAAAAGAACTAGAACCTGAAATAGAGACGATTTTTTTTGCAATACTTCCACCTGTGCAACTTTCAATGGTTCCTAAAGTCATTTTTTTTCTGACTAAAATGCTTCCAATTACTTTTTCTATCGTGTCAAACTCACCGCCAATTACATACTTGCTGTAATTATCAATTAAATATTGAATTCTATGGTCAATTGTTTCTTTTTGATCTAACTTTCCAGTTAACCTCAATTTTAAGGTACCTACTGAAGGTAAGTATGAAACACTTATACCTTCATTTCTATTCTTTGCCTCCCAGTTTTCAAGCATTTGAGCTAAATACGATTCACCAATTCCAATAACCTGAACTGTTCTATGATAAAAATTGCCGACAGTATATTCTTTAGATATTGCTTCTGTAAATTTTTCCAATAGCCCCTTCATCTCATAAGGGACACCTGGCATAGATAAAACATTGCAGCCTTTTTCTTTAAACCACATTCCGCTTGCAGTACCAAGCTCATTTTCTAAAATAGTTGCTCTTTTCGGAAGCATGGCTTGTAAGGCGTTTACTTCTAAAAAAGGCTTATTAAATTTCTCAAAATAAGTTTTAATTTTTTCCAAAACGCTTGGGTACATCACCAATTCATCCTCAAAATAATCGGTTAGTACATTTTTCGTAATGTCATCATTTGTAGGGCCAAGTCCACCTGTTAAAATTAAAAAGTCACAATTTTTTATGGCTTTATCCACGGTTTTTATAATGTGCTCAGCCGTGTCAGAAATACTGACTATTTCTTTAATTGAAATTCCAAGAAGGTTTAGCTTTTTAGCAATGTGAGCCGAGTTGGTATCAACGGTTTGTCCTACTAAGATTTCGTCGCCGATTGTAATAATTATTGCGTCCATTAAGGTATTATAATTCAGTTGAATTTATTCGTGGTATTCTTTTTGATAAACTTAAAGAAATTATTAAGTTTGACCAAATATAAAGAAAGGATCAAGATGAGAAAATTAAGTATAGTATTAGGGCTCCTCAGTATGTTAACATTTACACAGTGTGATATTTTAGAAAGTGTTGCAGGAGAAGTTGTCAATGGAGGAGGAGATGGAGGTACTACTGCGCCATCCCTTACTAATGAAGAAGTAATAGCTGGATTAAAAGAAGCATTGTCTATAGGAATTAAAAACGGAGCGAATAAAGCCAGTTTAACAGACGGTTTTTTTAAAAATGACATTATAAAGTTGCCTTTTCCAGAAGATGCTGCCAAAATGAAAGAGCAAGCAATTAAATGGGGGTTACAAGGTAAAGTAGATGAGATTACATTAACACTTAACCGTGCAGCTGAAGAGGCTTCTAAAAAAGCAGCTCCAATTTTTGTAGATGCTATTACCAATATGAGTATTTCTGATGGATTTGCAATTTTAAGAGGATCTGATTCAGCAGCAACAACTTATTTAATGGATAAAACAACATCTCCATTAACAGCGGCGTTTAAACCAGTGGTGCACAATGCAATTGAAACGGTTAAGTTGACAAGTTATTGGAATCCAGTAGCAACGCGCTATAATAATTGGGCACCTTTGTTCGGAAAAGAAAAAGTAACGTCTGATTTAGATGCTTATGTAACTGAAAAAGGAATATCTGGTTTATTCTATTTAGTGAAACAAGAAGAAAAGAAAATTAGAAAAGATCCTGTTGCTCAAGTAACAGACTTACTAAAGAAAGTATTTGGTAGTTTATTGGATTAATTTTCTACTGAAGTAATAGAGTTTTATGAAAGTTCTGGCATAATTGTCAGGACTTTTTTATTGTTTTAATAAACTAAAACTATGCATGCATTATTCCTAGTCTTTATCTAAAACCGTTAAATAGGTATAAATACGGTGTTTTTCGATAAATATTTTTTTTTGACTAGGGTTTATTCAATAATTTGTCGTTAATAGAGCAGGATTGGTCGAAATCTGTTAGGAAATTAACTAAAGTCGTTTTACATTACGGTTAAATGTAACCAAGAAATGCTAAAAACTCTCTCGCTGACCATTGCTTTATTGATGGGCATGTTTATCTACGCTCAGGATCCTAATTATAACTTTCAATATGAATTTGCCTTAACTGGAATTACTGAAAGTGGTCCAGCTAAAATGGAAATTGAAGAGATAAGAGATTTAATGGGGGTTCGTGTTGTAAAATTTAATGATGCGTCTAACCTTTTTATTGTATTAACACATTTAGATTTTGATCCAACTGAGTTACTTCTGAAACTTGAGTCTAACGGATTGGATATAGACGGTGAAATTGTTAAAATCGATATTGGATGAAGCAATTATTTACCTTACTCTTAAGTTTTTATTTAGCATTAGGTTGGGGACAAACGTTTACCACGTCTCCTGGCACCTTTATTCCATCTAATACAACAACAACAAGTTCTCTTTCTGTAACTGGTGTTGGAATAATTGATTGTGACTATGGTGTTGAAGAGGTTTGTATTGACATAAATCATACCTATGATGCTGATTTAGATATATTTCTTGAGGACCCTAATGGGGATACTTATCTGTTAACATCTGATAACGGTGGAAGTGGGAATAATTATATCGTTACTTGCTTTAATATGGGAGCAGGAACAAATGTGACTGCAGGAACAGCTCCATTTAATGGTTCTTTTATACCAGAAAGTGATATGGCTTTAATTAATAATGGGCAAGATGCTGATGGAACCTGGACCTTAAATGTTACGGATGATGCAGGTGGGGATGTTGGGACATTAAATAGTTGGAGTATCACATTTTCATCAGATGCAACTTGTATAGAACCAACCACTGCCGATTGCGGAGGAGGGACAACAGTATGTACGGATGAAACTTTTACAGGAAATAGCGCGGGAGACGGAAATTATGATGACCTTGATGCTTCAAATGATGGCTGTCTTTCTGGGGAACATCAATCATCATGGTATTATTTTCAAGCGGCTTCAGACGGAGATTATGCTTTTACTATAGAAACTGCAGTTGATTATGATTTTGCTGTTTGGGGACCTTTAGCAGCTATTGAGTGTCCACCAGTTGGAGCACCATTGCGTTGTTCATATTCTGGGACACTTGGAGATACAGGCTTAGAAGCAGGAGCTGGTGATGCCACTGAAGGCGCTGGGGGAGATGCTGTAGTAGATCCTATTTCGGCAAGTGAAGATGATATTTATATAATTTGTATCGATAACTTTACGGCTGACGGAAGCTCTTTTAATTTAGTTTGGGATTTAGGTGGTGGTGCAACATTTGATTGCACACTTTTACCAATTGATCTTGTTTTATTTAAGGCTGGGCAGGTTGGACATGGCAATTTAATAGAATGGAGAACAAAATCTGAATTGAATAATTCTCACTATTCATTAGAGGTAAGTGCTGATGGCGTGAATTGGGAGAATATGGCAGAAATTCCTGGGGCAGGAAACTCTTCCAGTGAATTATCCTATGAATATACTGACTATAACGTACAAAATGATATTACTTATTACCGCCTTACACAAACAGATTTTGATGGTAAAAAGAAAAAACTAGGAACAATTTCCGTACAAAATGAATCAGATAAGGAAATTGAAAGAATTATCAACCTTATGGGACATGAGGTGGACGAAGATTATAAGGGATTAAAAGTCTACATATATACAGACGGATCCATGCTAAAAGTTATTTCACAATAGCGTTTAAACGTTATTAGGTCATATACCACAACCAACCAATGAACTGCTTCTTGGAGCAGAATTACCCGAACTAAAAAAGCTTTTACGTGGTAGAATTTCATTAATTTTACCACGTATGAAAGTTTTGTTTTTAACGGATGGAATATATCCATTCCAGATTGGAGGAATGCAAAAGCATTCTTTGATTTTAGCAAAACTATTGGCTGGTTCTAAAATCCAAGTTCACTTATTACATTGCGGAGGAACAAATTATAGCCAAGATAAATTTAAAGAACAATTCACTGCTTCTGAATTTGACTTCATAAGTGAAACGGTGATTAAGTTTCCTAAGACTGATCCTTTTCCTGGACATTACATTAGAGAAAATAAAGCCTATTCTAAAAATGCCTTTTTAGAATTAGAAGATCAAATGGATGAATTTGATTTGGTTTACGCGCAGGGATTTTCAGGCTGGCGCTTTATTCGCGAAAAACACAAAAGAAAATGGATATTGCCAATTTTTGTGAATTTTCATGGATTAGAGATGTATCAAACACCGCCGAGTTTAAGAGTGATGGCCGAGTATACATTGTTTAAAAATGCAGTGAAATGGAATTTGAGAAATGCAGATTATGCTTATTCTTTCGGAGGAAAGATTGACAAGATATTAATGGACTTGGGTTTAAAGCAACATGAGATTTTACAACAATCCAACGGAATATCTGCACATTGGTTAGCCGAACACCCTACACCGAACAATACGGTTAGAAAGTTTATTTTTATTGGCAGAGCTGAGCGCCGAAAAGGAATTGAAGAGCTCAATAAAGCCATTCAATTATTGATTCAAATGGAAACTGATTTTGAGTTTACATTTATTGGGCCAATTCCTGAAAATAAATACATAAAAGATGACCGTGTCAGTTATTTAGGTGAGATAAGAGACACAGATAGAATTAAAGCAATACTCGCGCAACAAGATTGTTTGGTTTGCCCAAGCCACTCCGAAGGGATGCCAACTGTTATTTTAGAAGCCATGGCTTGCGGATTGGCTATTATTGGAACTAATGTAGGGGCAGTCGAACGCCAAATTCAAGGAAACGGTCTCTTGCTGGATAAGCCTGACGTAAATGCTATTGAGGAAGCAATTTCAACCTTTGCTAATTTGGAAGATGAGTTTTTAACCGCGCTAAAACAAAAATCGTTAGATCTAATTGCTGAGCAATTTGTTTGGGAGAAAGTGGTTGAGCAAAAAATCAATGATTTTAAAACTAGTTTAGTCAACAGTCAGATAGGTAGAGAAAGTTTGTAAAATGGTATCTCTACCATTATTTTGAAAAACCGTGTCGTTTTTTCTTGGACCGAAAACCATATATGGTTTAATAAATTCAAAACTATAATATTTGAACCTTTGTCCTGCATGGCTGCTTTCTCCATAATCGCCATCTTCAGCGTTTTTTAAATATTTTTTACCAATAAAACGAACGTGAGAATTAAGTTGATCGTAAGGGATTTTTATTTCCAAATTCTTATGCGCAGGCTCCATATAATATTGACAAGGTCCGCTATAACTATCCTCACTAGTGTTATCACAATTAATAACATTCCAATCAGCGCAAACACAACCGTATGTTACACGATACATTTCGAAAGTGTCTATTTTTTCAGAAAGCAATGATTTTTCAGGATCCGTTTTCATTAAATCTACGCGGTTAACCTTGTCAACTAAATTCATATCTGCTAAAAGTTGTGCAGTATCTAATGGAGAGTTTAGCCAAGCACCTGACTCATCTGTCCAGTCTTTGAAACTGGATTTTTCTTCTTCCTCTTGTACCTCTACGGTATCAATTTTTTTTACCGCATCTTGTGTAAGTTCTGTCTGTATTGGTTTCGAATCTTCCGAACAAGAGAATAGCGTGCTCACTACTAAACACGCTATTATTAATTTATTCAATATCATTTTATCTTAATTCGGCTCCCAATTGACCTTCAAGGTGTTTACGGATTTTAGCCATAATAGCATCAATCTGTTTGTCTTTAAGGGTTTTTTCATCATCTTGAAAAATGAATGAAACGGCATAAGATTTTTTTCCTTTATCTAAGTTCTTTCCTTCATACACATCAAACAAACCAATTTCTTTCAAAATTTTTCTATCTGCTTTTTGCGCTATTGATAAAATCTGTCCAAACTGTACTGACTTATCAATTAATAAAGAGAAGTCTCTTCTTGCAAATTGCGTTTTAGGAATGGGTTTGAAATTGATTTTGTTCATCACTGAAATATCAATCACTGCATCCCAATTAAACTCGGCATAATACACCGCTTGTTTAATTCCAAAGGCCTTTAGTATTTCTGGTTTAATCCAACCTAGTTCAACAATTGGTTTGTTGGCAATGGTTAAGGCATAACCATCCTCCATAAAATCATTGGTTAACTCACTAGTGCGTGGTGCTTTAAAAATTCCTAGGCGTTTCAAAATTGCCTCAGTAGCACCTTTTAAAGTGTGGAAAGATGATTTTTGACTATTCGTTGACCAATTCTCGGCTTCTTTAGCACCAGTAATCCAAAGCCCCATTTTTTTAGACTCTGAATACTTTCCTTCTATTTTATTGTAGACACTTCCAAATTCAAATAATCGTAAATCTGGGTGCTGTCTGTTTTGGTTGAATTCAATGCTTTTTAAACCTCCAAAGAGCATGGTTTGTCTCATTACATCCAGCTCATTACTAAGTGGGTTTAATAAAGTAACATCATGCTCAGCTTTTAAAACTTCTGATGGCGCCAAATTCCAATTAGCCGAACTCGTTAATGAATTGTTCATGATTTCAGCAAACCCGTTATTGGCTAATAAATCGGCACTGACGTTATATATTTTTTCTTTATTCGGTTTCTGCTGAAATGATAGAGATGTGTTTAGTTTTTCAGGTAATGGAACATTATTAAATCCATAAATTCTTAACACCTCTTCAATTACATCAACTTCACGTTGCACATCAACTCTATAAGCCGGAACTTTCAGTACAACCTCCTCTTCTGAATCTGAAACAACTTTAATATCTAACTCCTCTAATATTTTAATGATATCCTCATCAGGAATTTCTATTCCACATAAACCGCGGCAACGATCAAAGCTAAAAACAACTTCAAAGTCTTCAATTTTTGTAGGATAGTGATCATATAATTTACCTAACGTTCCTCCTGCAATCTCCAAGATTAAACTAATGGCGCGGTCGCGTGACAAAAGCAGTGAATTCGGATCTATTCCACGTTCAAAGCGGAACGAGGCATCTGTATTTAGTCCATGTCTTTTAGCTGTTTTACGAACAGATACTGGATTGAAATAAGCAGCTTCAAGGAATATGCTAGTAGTCTCTGGTTTTACACCAGAATCTAAACCTCCAAGAACTCCTGCAATGCACATGGGTTCATTTGCATTTGAAATCATGAGATCATCTTTGTTTAATTCACGCTCTACTCCGTCAAGAGTGACAAATTTCTGTTGATGCTCAGCTCCTTTTACAATAATGTTTCCTTTTACATTTCCACCATCAAATGCATGCAAAGGGTTTCCAATTTCGTGCATTACAAAGTTGGTTATATCTACAATATTATTGATAGGCACCAAGCCTATTGATCTTAGCCTGTTTTGCAACCAATCTGGCGAATCTTTAACTTCAACACCAGTAATAACAGCTCCGGCATAACGTGGGCAAGCATTCGTGTCTTCCACTGTAACCGAAACTGCTTCAGTTCCCTCACTCAAATCAGCAATTGCAGGTATATTTAAGCTTAAACCAGCATTTTCATGGTAGTTTAAGTATGCTTTTAGATCTCTAGCAACACCAATGTGTCCCATAGCATCAGCACGATTAGGTGTTAATCCTATTTCAATTAAATAATCATCTTCAATATTGAAAAAATCTCTTGCAGTTACTCCAACAGTTGTAGCGGCATCTAACACCATGATTCCGTCATGAGATTTACCGAGACCTAGTTCATCTTCAGCGCAAATCATTCCAAACGATTCAACACCTCTAATTTTAGATTTTTTAATTTTTAATGGCGGCTCTTCAGGAGAAGGGTATAAGGTTGATCCCACTGTAGCAACTACTACTTTCTGACCGGTATCAACATTTGGCGCGCCACAAACAATTTGTAACGGCTCGCCTGTACCCACATCAACAGTTGTAATGTTTAGTCGATCTGCGTCTGGATGCACATCTTTTGTTAATACATGTCCAATTACAACACCTTCTAATCCACCTTTAATGGTTTCAATCTTTTCTAGCCCTTCAACTTCTAGTCCAGTATCTGTTAAAATCTCAGCAACTCGTTGTGCTGGTAAGTCAGTGTCAATATAGGTTTTTAACCAATTATACGATATCTTCATTTTTCTTGCAATCCTTGTCTATGGCAAATGTAATTATTACCGCTGCAATAGTGAAATTCTTCTCTCTAATTTTAGAGATTTCTTTTCTTGTTTCATGAATTGACGTATTGGTCGAATTTATTTTTATTTGGTGCGAATAAAAGATAGATTTGTAAAAGTAATATTGATTAACCACCCACGACAAATGAGAATAATTAACACCCTATCAATTTTGACAGTATTAAGCTTAGTGCTAATTGCTTGTCGTAAAAAGGATGTACCAAAGGTTGACTATGCTGTAGAAATGCGAAATTTTGTCATTGAAATTTCGGAAGCAGCAAAAACTGTTGATCCTGATTTTTTAATTATTCCTCAAAATGGAGCGCCACTAACGACAATTTCTCGTGATAAAGACGGAGTGTTAGCAACGGATTATTTAGCCGCAATTGATGGACAAGGGCAAGAGGACTTGTTTTATGGTTATGATAAAGATGACAAATTAACACCTGCAGATGCAAACGGACACTATTTATATTATTTGGATCTTTTAGAGACAAATGGCGTTGAGGTGTTGGCAACAGATTATTGCTCAACACAGGAAAAAGTATTAGATTCATATACCAAAAATGAAGAGAAAAATTATATCAGTTTTGCAGCTACTGAACGTAACTTAACTAATATCCCTGATTATATGGTTAACGTGCACAATGAGAATGAAGAAGAAATTGTGAGTTTGGATCTTGCAAAGAATTTTTTATACCTCATTAATCCTACTGAAGAGTTTAGTGATAAGCAAACATTTATCAATGCTTTAAAGGAAACAAATTACGATTTATTGATATTGGATAGAGATTTTAATGAGGAGAAATATACTCCGCTTGAAATCGAGTCGCTAAAATGGAAGAATAATGGCGCACGGCGCTTGGTAATATGTTATATGAGTGTTGGTGAAGCTGAGGATTATAGATCGTATTGGCAAAAAGAATGGAAAAAATTTAAAACTAGTCCAGATTGGTTGTATAGAGAAAATAAAAAGTGGAGGGGTAACTATAAAGTGTTTTATTGGATGGAATCTTGGAAAAACATTATTTATGGAAACGAAGACTCTTATTTAAATTCACTTTTAAATTTAGGATATGATGGCACGTATTTGGATATAATAGATGCGTATGAGTATTACGAGGAACTATAAAATTATTATTGCTGCGCTCACTATTATAATGGTGAGTAGTTTTACCATAACCACTGGTCAAAATCAAACTGTGGTTGATAAAGAAGCTCTTTTAGCCCAACACAATTATTATAGAGATCAAGTTGGTGTGCCGCATTTAGAATGGTCGGATGAATTGGCAGAGTATGCACAGAATTGGGCTAATAAATTGGCTCGTAAATGCAATATGTATCACAGTTCAGGTAAGTATGGGGAAAATATTTACTGGACAAGTAGTACTGCAACAGAGGCCGAAGTTGTGGACTATTGGGCGAGTGAAGAAAAGTTTTTTAATCACCGTAATAGAACCTATAAAAAAGGTTCTGGTCTCAAATCGGGGCATTATTCACAGGTAATTTGGAAAGAAACAACACAGGTTGGAGGTGCCGTTGCTAATTGCAAACACGGCGGACAAATTTGGGTATGTAATTATGATCCGCACGGTAACGTGATAGGACGTAAAGCGTACTAATTTTATTTGTTGAAAATTTCCAGAATGCGATCCTGCAATGCTGGAACAACCTCTTTTTCAAACCAATCATGCTTTTTTAGCCAAATTCCATTTCTTGGTGATGGATGAGGAAGCACAAAATACTTGGGCAAATATTCTCCATAATTCCAAACAGTTTCTGTTAGATTTTTTTTTGCCGTGTCTTTCAAATAATACTTTTGAGCATATTGCCCAATGAGTAATATTAATTCAACACCTTTCATTTTTTCAAACAATTGATCGTGCCATTGTGGAGCACATTCTTTTCGCGGTGGAAGATCGCCCGATTTCCCTTTGCCGGGATAACAAAATCCCATTGGCACAATTCCAAATTTTTCAGGATTGTAGAACGCTACGTCATCAACTCCTAGCCAAATCCTCAAGCGTTTTCCGCTTTGGTCATCCCACGGAATTCCACTTTTATGAACTCTTGTTCCTGGAGCTTGTCCAATTATTAGAACTTTACTGTTTTTATGAGCGCTTAAAACTGGTCTTGGCCCTAATGCCAAATGATCCTTGCATATATCGCAACCTTTAATTTCGTTCAATAATCTTTTCATAAAGTGTTCTTTTAGAGATAAGTGCTCTTAAAATAAAAGCTTTTTTTCATGACAATTAAGCTATGAATGCTGCCATAAAATAATTATATTAGAGCACTATGAAGGTTTTTAAGTTTACAAAATTGACTTGGGCGATAGGAACAGCTCTCACTTTTCTATCTGTTGACACAATTGCACAAGACTTCTCTTATGGAAGTGTAACAGTTGAAAATGCTACGTTTACCGGCGGAAATTTACCTATAAGAAGAGATGAGGGAGCAAGTTTTTACGGAACACCCCATTGGATTGCAGGAGAAGCTATGCAGGTTCCGGTGGCTTATGTTAGCGGAAACGCACCAAGAGTCAATGTCAATTTTAATTTTGAATGTGCCAATGCACCTGATTCTATTTGGGTTCGAGGAATTGGCCCTGAAGGATTTAATTTTCAACCTAGAAAAATAGCTTTAGAGGCAGATGGAGGAGATCTTCATTCTTTCTATTATCCATCAACTACTGCAGATATAGAGTTTGAGGCGGACGAAGCTCGTTTCTTTAAGCCATTTAAAATTGGGTGGGATGTTTCTTTTGATGAAGGAGATACTTGGCGTGCAGCTGACACTACTAGAAATACCATGTATGTTACTCGTTCAGAACCTATGTCTGAGGCAGGGCATTTCAAATTTTACCATAGTGTATATGATATTAGTTGCAGAAATGCGGATGGAGAAAGTTCTGATGAAGATGTAATAGCAGCAATTTGGACAGAGTTTACAGATCATATAGTCTATAATTATAAAGGAGATAGTTTACATTATTATAGCCCAAAAAATACTTCAAATACAAACCTTGGTGCTTTATTGAATTATAAAAATGCGCAATGTTATACTTTTGCTCAATTGTTTTTGGCTTCTATCAAAATTCAAGGGGTAGTGCGTACAAATAATTATGTATACATCACTCCAGAATATTCTGTTGCTTGTGGTTATTCCGTAAATAGATTTTTAGTTAAAAATTGGGACTTTGGAACTCCAACTGGTGCTGGTTGTGCTGATTATCCTTATGAAAACACGTATACTACGTTATTGCCTTATCCATATACAGATTATAATTTTATAATTGAAAATGTATCGGATCAAGAAGGACTGCCAGGACAGTGTTCAACAAATCCAAGTTCTTATTTTAATAATCATCAAATCGCGTTGATTGATGGGGTTTATTATGATGCTTGTTATGGCGTGACTTTTGATAGTTTAGAGGATATACCGTTTGATGCATTTGACGGATGGGGCTATCGTTATAATGGAGGTGGCGTAACACATGCAAGATTCACAAATGATATGGAAGCAACAGAATTGTCTCAATCAATTACTACCTTCTAAAATAAGAATGAAGAGATTAATATTCATATTACTAATTGGAATTGGCTTTAATTCTATTGCTCAAGATTTTGAACGAAAAGTCATTATACAAGACGGTTTGTTTCATTATGTGAGTGTGGATGATAATTTGCAAATTGCTACGCTATATAAAGGAGCAATGAATGATTTGCTAAAAGAGGCAAAAGCATTTGCAATTCCTGCAGGTAGAGGAATTAGTGCCCAAACAAACCCTTTGGCTTGGGATATTGATGGTAAAGATATGTATGCCGTTAACTTCATGGATCATTCTTTAAATGATCGTTTTGAGTCAATAAAGAAATTTTCAATAGACGGTTTAAAAATGTGGGGCGCTAATCTCAGTGTTGATGAGGTTATTATGGAAAGCGTTGATGCTCCAATGTATGTCTTTAATGAACCTTATTACTTTATAAAAAATAGATCAGATTATCTGAATCATTTTTATTTTGATGGAGTAGTGTTGAAAGGAAATTATTGGATGGCCGTAACAAATAATGAAGAATTATCAATTTGGAATTATATTAATGGAGAATGGTATCACAGTGAAGTGATAGCAGATTTTAAGGTAGACGGACCATTTAGTTTAATAACATTTAATGAATCAATTTATCTGCTGACAACAAAAGGAGAAGCGTATCAAATTTCGATTGATGGTGGTGCCAAAGAGGTTACCTTTAGTGCAGATGCAACATTTAATTTAAAAGATGTTGTCTTAATAGATAATAGAGATAATAATACGTTGTCTTACATGAAAAGGAGCCAATTTAACTATGACAAGTCTATGAAAGACATGATTGTTGATATGGCAATTAAAGTAACAATAGATAAATAAACCCAGCTTCCGCTTATGAAAGTAGAAGTGATTAAAAATAGAATTATGAAAAAAGTATTACTCGGAGTTTTAGGAATTTTTCTTTTTACAGGAATGAGTTATGCGGCAGATTTAGAAGCTGCGGTTGTTGATTCTGACCCTGGAGAAAGTACGGGTGAAATTAATTTAGATGTTACAGGTGGTGCATCTCCTTTTGTGTATAATTGGACTGGTCCAGGAGGGTTTACTTCAACAGATGAAGATTTGACTGGTTTGGAAGCCGGAACATATATAGTAACGGTAACTGATCAATATTGCGGTACTGCAACATTAGAGGTTGAGGTAACTAATGGAAATCACTCGTCAATTGACGAGGAAACTCCATTCGAAATTTCTGTATATCCAAATCCTACAAACGGCCTCGTAAATATTCAAAGCTCAGTTCCTGTTAATATTGTTGTATACAATGTGGTTGGAGAAAAAATTCTAACAGCAACAAATACTAAACAAATTGATTTAAGTAATCAACCACGCGGAATTTACATGGTTCAATTAAGTTCTGATAAAGGAGTTGTAACAAGAAAAGTTACTTTACAATAATTACTTTATTTAGTGAAACCTAGTTTGATTAGTAGGTCTTGAAACTCGGGATCAGTATCAACAGGAAATCCCCAATTGAGAGCACCTTCAACGGCATTTTTAGCTTCTCCTTCTTCACCAATGGCAAAGTACATTAAAGCCAGGTTCTTATATACGTATGGGTTTCTATGTTCTAGCTCAACAGATTTAAAAGCATCTATAAAAGCATGTTCAAAATCTTTTAATCCGTAATAGGCATAGCTTCTATTGCTGTATGCAAAAGCATTGTCAGGGTCAAGGTTAATAACTTGCGTTAAATCTTGCACGGCGTTTTGATATTCTTTTTGGGTAAACCAAATATAAAATGTACGATTATTATATGCTCCTGTAATGGTTGAATCTAATTCAATTGTTTTAGAATAATCTATTAACGCTTTGTCTAAATCCCCTAGCTCAGCATAGTAGTTGCCACGGTCAAGAAAGTACTCTGGTTTTTCTTGAAGTGCTATAGCTTTGTTTATTTGAATTATTGCTGAATCCAATTGTCCATTTCCGTGAAATGCGTTAGATAAATACCAATAGTTATCTGGGCCATATGCACCTCCACCTGCGTTTGACATGAGCTTATTAAAAGCGTTAATTGAATTTTTGAAATCTTTTTTCCTTAAATACCACAGGCCCTCAACATAATAGTAGGGTGTAAAAAGTTGATTAAATTTATCCGTTACCGTATTAAGATCCAGTTTAGCCGCCTCAAGTTGGTTGGTTTCAATTAAACATAAGGCACGTTGAATATATTTATATTCTATTTTAGGGACAATGGTTATGAGTTGATCAAGATAAGGGATTGCTTCGTCATAAGCTTTTAAAAATAATAAAGCATTCACTTTGCATTCCAGGGTTTGTCTCGTTTCACCATGGATATTAGCATGTTTACTAAAATCATCATATGCGGCTTGAAACAATCCAACATTTTTAAAAACTAAACCACGGTAAAGATGACATTGAGTAGTACTAGGGTTTCGTTTTATCCCGGCAGAATAATCAGCAATTGCGGCTGAGTCATTCTTTAACATAGTATTAACCCAGCCTTTTCGATTGTAATACGCATCAATACTCGGGTCCTCATTGATTGCAAAAGTGTACCATTCCAAGCTAGCTTCAAAATCTTTTTTCTCAATTGATTTCGCTCCTTTTTTAGCATATTTCTCAGCCCGTTTTACTGCTTTTTTATCTTGAGCATTCACTAGCGGAATGCTCAAGAATAATATTAAAATAAAACTAGCTCTAAGCATATTTCTAAACGCTTTGTAAAAATCCTTTTACATTCTCTTCAATGCGCGCATGAATATCGCTTACATCAGCTTTCACAAAGTTTTCTCCAGTAATCTTCTCGTATAATTCAATATAACGATTGCTCACTAATTCAACAAAATCATTTGGCATATCAGGAATCGTTTGTCCATCAAGCCCTTGGAAATCATTCGCAATTAGCCATTCGCGCACAAATTCTTTTGAGAGTTGCTTTTGTTTCTCATCAGCAGCTTGTCGCTCGGCATACCCATCAGCATAAAAATAGCGAGATGAATCTGGCGTATGAATTTCATCAATCAAATAAATTTGGCCATTCTTTTTACCAAATTCATATTTTGTATCCACTAAGATAAGACCGCGCTCAGCAGCAATCTCAGTTCCACGCTGAAATAATTCACGAGTATATTTTTCTAACAGTAAGTAATCCTCTTCTGAAACAATGCCTTGGGCAATAATTTCTTCTCGAGAAATGTCTTCATCATGTCCTTCTTCTGCTTTGGTTGCAGGGGTGATAATTGGTTCTGCAAACTTATCATTCTCTTTTAAACCTTCAGGTAATGCAACTCCACATAAAATTCTGCGCCCTGCTTTATATTCACGCGCAGCGTGCCCTGCCATGTATCCGCGAATAACCATTTCAATTTTAAATGGCTCACATTTATGTCCAACCGCCACACTTGGATCAGGAGTATCAACTAACCAGTTTTGCACAATATCTTCCGTTGCTTTTAAAAACTTAGCAGCAAGTTGATTTAATACTTGTCCTTTATAAGGTATTGCCTTCGGTAAAATATAATCAAAGGCCGAGATGCGATCAGAAGCAACAATCACAATATGATCGTTATTGATCGTATACACGTCTCTTACTTTGCCATTATAAACAGCTGTTTGGTTGGGGAATTCGAATTTTGATTCTTTAATAGCGTTCATTACGTTTTAATTTCAATGTTTTAAGTAGCGATTAATCTTCTTTAAATGCTTCAATTATTTTCTTAACCAATTTATGTCTTACCACATCATTGGCTGTTAGTTCTACTATTTGAATGCCTTCAACATCTTGCAACCTATTGATGGCAATACTTAATCCAGATTTTTGATTTCGAGGTAAGTCAATTTGAGAAGGATCTCCAGTAATAATAAACTTGGCGTTTCTACCCATACGCGTTAAAAACATCTTCATTTGATTAACGGTTGTGTTTTGCGCTTCATCCAAAATAACAAAAGCCTTATCTAGTGTTCGTCCACGCATAAATGCTAATGGAGCAATTTGAATAACACCAGTTTCAATATATTCTAATACTTTTTCAGCAGGAACCATATCTCTTAAGCCATCAAAGAGTGGTTGTAAATAAGGATCCAATTTTTCATTCATATCTCCAGGTAAAAAACCTAGATTTTCGCCTGCTTCAACTGCGGGACGAGTTAATATAATACGTTTTACTTCCTTGTTTTTTAAAGCTCTAACAGCCATTGCAACTGCTGTGTATGTTTTTCCTGTTCCTGCAGGTCCAACAGCAAATACCATGTCATTCTCCATAGATGCTTTAACCAATTTGCGTTGGTTAGCTGTTCGGGCTTTTATTAAATTCCCCCCGTTTCCATGAACAATAGTATCACCATAATCTTTAAAAGGTATTGCTTCCGTTTCTTTCAACATCAAGGTTTCAATATTGTTCTCCGTCAATGAATTGTATTCACTAATATGACGCGTCAAAAGCTCCAATTTTTTTTCAAATTGTTCAATAACTTCTGATTCACCTACAACTTTAATAGTGTTTCCACGTGAAATTATTTTTAGCTTAGGGAAATAAGCGCGGATGAGTTTTAGTTTTTGATCGTTAACTCCGAATAAATCCATGGGAGATATTCCTACGATTTCAATAGTTTTCTCTTGCAAAATGTTAATTAATTATAGTGTATTAAACGTTTTTACTTAAAATTAAAATTAATTTTGGGTAAAATTAAAAATTTCTGTGTACACAACAGCCTTGAATAGCAATTTCGTGTATATAAAGAACGCATTAGCATGCAAATAATTACATTAACAACTGATTTAGGTTTAACGGACCATTATGTAGCTTCGTTGAAAGGACAATTGTATGGTGCTTCAACAGAAATTAATATTGTTGATGTATCACATAATATTCAACCATTTAATATTGCACAAGCGGCTTATTTCGTAAATAATATTATTCGCGATTTTCCTAAGGGTACAATTCACTTTTTAGGGGTGGACGCTTTACCGCAAATAAGTATTGGTAATCCAGAGTCGAATTTATATCCAATTGTAATGAAATTGGATGGACATTATTTTGTCGGATGTGATAATGGAATCTTTTCTTTGTTGAATGGTTATAGAAAGGCGGAGGAAATTGTACGTATTGATGATTTTAGTTCAAAGTTTGCATTGCGTTTTCCAACTCGATACATTTATATTCCAACAATATTGAAATTAATTCAAGGAGAACAGTTGTCAGAATTTGGAGAACCAATAGATCACGTCAAAAAGGTCTTTACAACTCAGCCAATTTTAGAACAAAATCTAATCAAAGGTTCAGTTATCCATGTTGATAAATATGGAAATGTAATTGTTAACATAACTGAGAAGTTGTTTAATGAAATCGGAGTAGGAAATCCTTTTACAATTTATTTCAAAAACTCTCAATATTTTATTGAAAACATTTCTAAAAACTATTACGAAGTTCCAACGGCCGAAAAATTAGCGTTATTTAATGAGGCAGGTTTTTTAGAAATTGCCATTAATAAAGGAGTAAGTGGTAATGGAGGTGGAGCAGGATCTTTACTAGGCTTAAATGTTGGAGATACAATTCGAATGGAATTCCATCCTAAAGGCTCAAAAGACAATATAGATTCATTATTTCCAACAGAATAATAAATGGAGAACAATATGGCGATACAACGAATTGTAAAAATGACGTTTAAAGCAGAGCGCTGCGCTGATTTTGAAGACTATTTTAACGAAATAAAGAATCAAGTGGGCAATCAACCAGGGTGTTATGGCGTTAAACTATTAAAGGATATTACAGATTCTGGTGTATTTTTCACTTATAGCGTTTGGGATAACGAAGAATCTTTAAATGCTTATCGTTACACTCCATTATTTGGTGAGGTTTGGCCAAAGGTTAAAGCTTGGTTCGCTGCAAAACCAGAAGCATGGAGTACTGAAATTAAACTTGAATCGATTCAAAATAAATGAAATTATTAGTTGTAATAACATTCCTAATTTCCAGCATTTCTTATGCACAAGACTCTGTGTTGGTTCATGTTGTTGATATGAGCAAGGAGGAGCAAAAGAAAATGGAGTTTGCTGGTGTTTTTAAAAGTTCAATAAGTTTAGAAGGAGGAGGTAAATCTGGTTTTGCAGGAATTTCCTATGACTTATTGTTATCTAGAAAATGGCGAGTGGGCATTGGTGGCGGATATTCTGGGGCTGGAGCAGATGTTAAATTTTATCCTTGGGGAGTTAAGCGAGATAAACTTGTTATGAATGTTGGGCTTAGGGCTAACGCCGTGCTACCATTTGATGGCACTAATTATATGTTTTACTCGGCGCCAATAGGCCTCTCTTATTTTACTTTGGGCCGAATTAATCTTGAATTAGATGCAGGTCCTCTTTTAAAACGTCAATTTAACCAATCCGAAATTGCATATGGTATCGGTAATAAAATCAATTATGCATGGGTTTCTCTAAAAATTGGATATAGATTTTCATTTTATGCTATGAAAAGAGCTCGAGAATTAGATCGCATGGAGTAACCATTTTGATCATCATTTTTCAACATTTTCTCGAATAATGGATAAAAGTCGGTTTTAATACGGTCATATTTTTTTGAAAATTCAGCCTTTTAACTGTTTTTGAAAGTTTTTTTTACCCTCATATTTGTACTATTAGATTTAACGCAGGGAGCTAGCTGAAAATCCCAAATAGAGTAAGCACACGATTTGTTTTATTTCTTTAAAACAGAAATCGGTTAACGATAAGCCGAGATGGAAGAGTAGGGCCATCTCGGCTTTTTTTGTTAATGAATTTTCAATATTAGAAACGTGAGCATGTTTTATTTTAATTCCCAGATTTCTGATAAATGAATTATTTCTTCTAATTGGTTTTCTAAATTATTCAATATTTTCAGTACTTCTATAAATTCAAGTTGAATAGTGTATTTGTTTCCAATAACCAATTTACTGTGTTGATAAGAATAAAGTAGTTTCTTCAGTTGTTCAATTGACAAATTGATGTCTGAAGTTTTGATGATTTCTCCTAGTTCGGTTTGTTCCTGTTTTTCTGTCATAATAATACCATTTTTAATTTTGAAACAATCGTACCGTGAGAGCGCGCGGAGACAAGACATTTATTAAAAATACAATCCAACAAGGATGGAGATTTTTGATGAATTTCATTTTAGTCTTGTCTCAAGTTATCGATAGGTATCTTAGTTGAAGAATTATTAATGGTATTAGTATTCCGAATTAGTTATTGGTAACAAGTTGATCGGTCATGTAAAAGATAATTCGGTTGCTGAGTATTGTAACTTGAATCAATCAAATCAATTCATTTGAATGCAAAAAAAAGCCCCAGACAAATAAATGTCTGGGGCTTTTAATTTTATAATGGTTTGGAATAGTTTATCCAACGATTTCTTCAGCAGAAAAATGGAAGTTAGATTCGATTTCAGCATTTTCGTCTGAATCAGAACCATGAACTGCATTTTCTCCTTTAGAAGTAGCATATGCTTTTCTGATTGTTCCTTCAGCTGCTTCAGCAGGATCAGTAGCACCAATTAAAGCACGGAAATCAGCAACTGCGTTATCTTTTTCTAAAATCATAGCAACAATTGGTCCACCAGACATGTAATCAACTAATTCACCATAAAATGGACGCTCACTGTGTACTGCATAAAATTCTCCAGCTGCCTCTTTAGACAATTGTTTCAATTTCATTGCTTTAATAGTGAAACCAGCTTCAATAATCATATCAGTGATTTTCCCAGTATATCCTTTAGCTACTGCCTCAGGTTTTATCATTGTAAATGTTCTGTTTGTTGCCATTGCAATCGTTTTAAAATTTTGGGCAAAGATACACCACTTTTTTAAAGAAAAACAAAACTGCTAAAAATAAATTTTTAGGCAAGTCTAAAAATATTTTTATATTTGCATAACAAAATGTTTTTATAGATAAAAATGCGTCACTTAATTATATTGATTATTAGTACTTTCTCCATTTTTTCTTTTGCACAAAACGGAGGGGTAGAAGGTCAAGTTTTTTCAAAAGATGGACCGCTACCATTTGTTAAAGTATATCTGAAAGAATTGTCTAAAGGTACTGTAACTGATGCAGATGGGAGATTTTCTTTCGATCAAATTCCGGTAGGACATTATCAACTTTCTACAGAGGTTGTTGGATTTGAGCCTTATTCGCTATCCATTAATGTAATTGCTGGAGATACAATAACAGTAAACTTAGACCTAAGCGACAATGATTTGGAGCTGAATACAGTGGTTGTAACAGGTACAATGCGTGAGACAATGATTTCTAACTCACCAGTAAAAATAGAAGTGTTAAATAAAAGCTTTTTTAAAAGTAACCCTGTTAATAGTGTTATTGAGGCCTTGGAAACCGTAAACGGAGTGCAAGAACAAGTTAATTGTGGAGTTTGTGGAACAAATGATATTCATATTAATGGGATGGAAGGTCCTTATACGTTAGTTTTGATTGACGGTATGCCAATTGTTAGTGGGCTTTCTTCAGTTTATGGATTTAACGGTATCCCAACTTCATTGATTGATCGAGTTGAAATTGTAAAAGGACCATCTTCAACATTATATGGAACAGAAGCAGTTGGCGGAGTTGTAAATATAATCACTAAAACGCCTCAAAAAAGTGAATTACTAAATGTTGAGACGCGTTATAGCTCTCATAATGAGTTGAAAACGGAATTATCGATATCGCCCAAATTAGGAAAACGCGTTTTTATGAGTTTGAGCGGTGACTTCTATTATAATCAATATCGAATGGATTTTAATGATGATGGCTTTACAGATATTCCGTTAAATCAGCGATTGTCTGTCTTTAACAAATGGCAAATAAACAATAAGGAAGGTCGCAAGAGTTTTAGTTTAGGAATCCGTTATTTAAATGAAGATCGTTTTGGGGGGCAGTTAGATTGGCAACCTTCTGATCGAGGGAGTGACGTTGTTTATGGAGAGAGCATTCTTACTGAAAGGTTTGAATTAATAGGTTCTTATATTTTTCCAGTAAAGAATAGAAATTTGAAGCTTGATTTTTCAGCTAATCGACATTTTCAGGATTCTTATTATGGAGATGTAAGTTACACCGCCTTGCAAGATGTTTTATTTGCCAATTTGATTTATGAAAAAAAATTAACGCCGAGAAACTATTTAGTGTCTGGGGTGTCTAATAAATATCAGGTTTATGAAGATAATACACCGTCCAATACGAATGAAGCAACTTATGTCCCTGGAATATTCGCTCAAAATGAATTCAATTGGACGGAAAACAGAGTGTTGCTAATAGGTACTCGATTAGATTATCACCAACGTCACGGTCTTATATTTTCGCCTCGTGTAAGTCTAAAACAAACGATTAAAGATTACACAAATATCAGATTTAATTATGGAACGGGCTTCAGACAAGTTTATTTATTTACTGAAGATCATGCGTTTGTATCTGGTGCAAGAGATGTTGTAATTAATGGCGAACTCAATCCTGAGCGCTCACATAACGTTACTTTAAATTTAAATCACACCTATACTTTTGGAGGTTATGGAAACTTAGATTTGGATTTGTTTTACACTTATTTTTCCAATAAAATTGTTCCCGATTTTGATACAGACCCTAACTTAATTATATATGAAAACCTATCAGGTTTTGGAATTACAAGAGGGGTTTCCTTTGCTGTAAATCATAAATTTAGTATCCCGTTAAGAATTAAATTAGGAACAACATTTATGGATGTTTTTGAACAAACGGAGAATAGTGTAACTGGAGAGGTCGAAAGAGAGCAACAAGTCTTTGCTCCAAAATTTTCAGGAGTTTTTGCAGTGTCTTATGACTTAAAGAAAATGGGGCTAAAATTAAATTATACCGGAAAAGTTATGGGACGCCAACGATTACCAGCATTTGGTGAAGAATTTGGTAAGGCTGATTATTCTAATTGGTTTACATTGCAAAATGTTCAAATAACAAAGTCTTTCAAACAAAATCTATTTGAGTGTTTTGTTGGTGTTAAAAATTTGTTTAACTATACGCAAGAATCTCCATTAATTGATCCACAAAATCCATTTGGAGATAGTTTTGATACTTCATATGCCTATGGACCACTGCAAGTAAGAAGGTTCTATTTAGGATTGAGGTTTGGTATAAATAGAAAAAGTAATTAAGGATGATGAAAAAAGTAATTAATTCGTTTGTTTTAATGTTGGTTTCTTCTGTAGGAATAAGCCAATCAATTGTAACTGATCGACCAACACAAGGTGTTTCTTCTGAGGTTGTTCCTCTAGGTGCGTTTCAGATTGAGACGGGAATGGGAGTTGAATTAACACCTCAGGTTGTGAGCGGATTAAATCACCGATCATTTGTATTACCAACTTCGTTATTTCGTATTCCAATAGCGAATAAACTAGAATTAAGAGTGGCTAATACCTTGCGTTTTAATAAGTCTGAATCATTTTTTGATGACGAAGATGGAAGATGGCAAATTGATGATTTGCAAGCAGGTTTTAAATGGAAAATTACAGGTGGTGAAACTTGGCGCCCACAGATAGCTTTAATGTCTCATGTTGTAGTACCTACCGGAAGTCAAGTAAATACACCTTATGGTTTAATTAATAAGATTTTGGTGTCTAATAACTTTTCTAACGGAGTTTGTTTAGGGTATAATATAGGATATGATTTTTTCGGAGAAGATAATCAGAGTTTAACTTATACGCTAGGATTGGCGTTTCCTGTTTCTGCAAGTGTTGGTGCTTATATCGAATCTTATGGAACTTACAATAATTTTGAAACGTTTATTACAAATGCCAATGCTGGTTTTACCTATTTATTAAATGATAACCTTCAGTTTGATTATTCATTTGGAATAGGAATCAATAATCGAATGAACTATCAAGCGTTAGGTGTAAGTTTTCTTTTTGAAAAAAAATAACAAATGAAATCACTCAGTCATAGCGAAGAAAACTATCTAAAAGAAATCTTCCATCTTTCTGGATTAACAGAAAAGAGAGTCTCTACTAACGGTTTAGCATCTAGGTTAAATACCAAAGCATCTTCAATTACAGATATGTTGCAAAAATTGTCTGATAAAAAACTGGTAGAGTATGTTAAATATAAAGGCTGTTTTTTAACTGAAGAAGGAGAGCGAATAGCGATTCAGATTATTAGAAAGCACCGTTTGTGGGAAACATTTTTGGTGAACAAATTAAGTTTTGGTTGGGAAGAAGTGCATGACGTGGCAGAGCAGTTAGAGCATATTGATTCTGAAAAATTAATAGACTCATTAGATCGATTTTTAAACTATCCTAAATTTGATCCACATGGAGACCCAATTCCAGATAAAGATGGAAAAATAGTTTACCGTAAGTCAAAAATAAAACTCTTAGATGCTGCTACTAATTCTCGTGTAGAGATTGTTCGAGTTAATGAAGATTCATTAGCATTGCTTAAGTTTTTAGAACGTCATCAACTTACACTTGGAACTGAGTTGGATGTATTGGAAAAATTTCCATTTGATGACTCTATGTCTGTACGTGTAGGAGAATTGTTGGAGATTAATCTTTCAAAAAAAGTAACAGAGAATATTGGCGTAAAATTTATATCAAAATTATGATCAAAAAAATTACAGTAATTGCAGCAATTCTTCTTGTTGCAGTAAGTTGCCGCCTAGAAGAAACAGAACGTAAAGGACCATTAAACATTGTGACAACAACGGGCATAATTGAAGATGTAGTGGAGAATATTGTTGGAGATAGCGCCGAAGTTTCAACTTTAATGGGGCCTGGAACAGATCCGCATTTGTACAAACCTACGCCAGGAGATATTGAATTGTTAGATGAAGCTGATGTTATTATATCAAATGGTCTACATCTGGAAGGGAAAATGGCAGATATGCTAGAAAAATATGGTTTGGAAAAACCAGTTATTAAAGTTTCTGATGGTATTGAGAAAGCCGAGTTAATAAAATCCGCAGATTTTGATGATTCTTTTGATCCGCATATCTGGTTTGATACTCAAATTTGGATGAATGGAATGGAATATGTAGCAAAGGAATTGGCAAGAATTGAAGGAGATACGTCTGGTTATTTTGTCAACAATTTTGAAGCATATAAAGAACAAGTTGAAGAGTTGGATCAATCAATTAGAAGTTCTTTAGCTAGCATTTCAGATTCTTCTCGAGTGTTGATTACGTCACATGATGCTTTTTCGTATTTCGGTCGCAGGTACGGAATTGAAGTCAAAGGAATTCAAGGAGTTTCAACGTTGTCAGAAGTGGGATTGAAGGACATTTCTAACATGGTTGATTTTGTAATTGATCGTAAAATTAAATCAATCTTCGTTGAAACATCAACGTCAGACAAAACTGCGCAATCAATTGTTGATGGAGCAAAGGATAAAGGTTATGAATTAAGCCTTGACGGACCTTTATATTCAGATGCTTTAGGAGAACCGGATTCTGACGGAGGAAATTATATTGGAATGATTAAAGCAAATGTGCAAGTAATTGTGGATGGACTTAAATAGCGGTTGGAATGAATGAAATTTGTGCAATAGAGGTTCATAACTTAACAACTACATATGGCGGTGCTCCCGTTTTATGGGATGTCGATTTTGAATTGCCAGCAGGTAAAATTATTGGCGTTATCGGACCAAATGGATCTGGAAAAACAACCTTATTGAAAACTATTATGGGCTTGCTTGAGCCTTCAAGCGGTTACGTAAAAATCTTCAATAAAGATTTGTCAAAAATGCGAGAGAAAATTGCCTATGTTCCGCAAAGAGAAAGCGTGGATTGGGATTTTCCTGCAAGCGTATTTGATGTTGTTATGATGGGGCGCTACCGTAAGAATAATCTGTTTAAACGAACTAACACAACTGATATTGAAATAGTAGAGGAATGTATTGAAAAGGTTGGTTTAACTGAATTTAAAGATCGGCAAATTGCGCAGCTGTCAGGAGGGCAACAGCAACGTGTTTTTATTGCACGAGCATTAGCTCAAAAAGCTGAAATATATTTAATGGACGAACCATTTGTTGGTGTAGATGCTGCAACAGAAAATTCAATTCTAAGCCTGTTAGAAGAGATGCGAAACACTGGTAAAACAGTTCTTATTATTCATCATGATTTACAAACGGTTTCAGATTACTTTGATTATTTGGTGTTGTTGAACACACGCCTAATTGCTAAGGGAGCTCCTCAAGATGTATTGACTAAAGAGAATCTATCAAACGCATATGGAGGGCAATTAACATTATTGGCTAAAGTTGCGAATCTTATAAAAGAAAATGAATTCCCAATTCGAGAAAAAGACGTTGACCTGTAGATTTCAATTGGCAATGATCAAATATTAACTAAGGATAAATACCAAATTCAGATATAGCAACAATGAATACTAAGTACCAAGTACTGAATACTAAGTACTAATAATTAAACAAAGCCGTGCAAACCTTTATAGACTTCATATCATTCAAAGATCCTAACGTATTTTACGTTGTTATAGGTATGATATGTATCAACTCTTCCTCGGCTTTAATCGGGAGTTTTGCTTATTTACGCAAGCGTTCATTAATTGGAGATGCGGTGGCACATTCGTTATTGCCAGGTATTTGCCTAGGGTTTATTTTGGCAGGTGAAAAGAATATGATTTACCTCTTTTTTGGAGCCTTTTTTACAGGATGGCTGTCAACCTATTTGGTAGATTATATAGTTAATCGTTCAAAAATTAAACAAGATGCAGCAATTGGAATTGTGCTGTCTAGTTTTTTCGCTTTAGGCATTGTTTTGCTCACATTCATTCAAAATGGAGGTTATACTGATCAAGGTGGGTTAAATCACTTTTTGTTTGGGCAAGCTGCAGCTATTAATAAAGACGAATTAATCTTGTTTGCCACAATTCTGGCGGTAATAATTGTTTCTATTCTTATTTTTTATCGCTCCTTTATTATCGTTTCATTTAATGCTGATTATGCAAGGTCAATTGGGATGCCAGTGCGAACGATTGAATTTTTAATGACCTCTTTAACAGTATTAGCAATTGCTGCTGGGATTCAAGCTTTAGGTGTTGTGCTAATGTCTGCATTAATAGTGACTCCAGCGGCGGCGGCTCGTTTTTGGACCCATAAATTGGGTCGCATGCTTTTAATAGCAGTTGTGTTTTCGGTTTTTTCAGGTTTAGTAGGTGCTTATGTTTCTTATGCTAATGCAAATACACCAACTGGTCCGTGGGTAGTAATGGTGCTGTCAATAATTACTTTAATTTCCTTTATAGGCTCTACTAAAAGAGGAATTTTGGCGCGGTATTTAAAAGCGCGTAAGAACAAATCTAAAATTCTGTTAGAAAATATCCTTAAAGCAATTTATCATTATCATGAAAGACAGAATTTAGAAAATGAATTGAATCTATCTATGGCCTCTGCTGAAATATTAAAAGTGCGACTTTTTGATACAGCAGAATTACAGCGGGGATTAAATCAACTTATACGCCGTGGATTTATTGGGCGCAATAATAACAACTACTTTCTTACATCTGAAGGTATGATTGAAAGTAAACGTATTGTAAGGTTGCACCGTTTGTGGGAGCAATATTTATTAAAACGTACCTCAATAGATGCATTTCACGTGCATTCAGGTGCAGAGGCAATTGAGCATATCTTATCGCCGGAAATTGAGAAAGAATTGGAGAAAGAATTAGGTATTAGCGGAATTCCAAAAGAAGATTTTTAAGAATGAGTGATTTTTGGGTCATATTAACCGCATCAATAGTAGCAATAAACGCAGGTTTGTTAGGGTGCTTTTTGTTGTTACGAAAAATGGCAATGGTTGGTGATGCTATTTCTCATGCGGTGCTTCCTGGTATTGTAGTGGCTTATTATTTCAGTGGTGATAAAACTTCAGGACTATTATTATTAGGAGCTACTTTAACGGGTGTGTTGGCGTCTTTCATTATTGATTTTTTATCTCGTAAAGCAAAAATCCAAGGAGATGCATCTATTGGAATCACTTATACATTACTTTTTGCATTAGGAATGATAATGATATCAACTTGGATGCAAGGAAATGTTGATATTGATATGGAATGTGTGCTTTACGGCGACATTGCCATGATCCATATGGACAAGATTATTGTTGATGGCAACTTGTATTTAGGACCTCGCGCCTTTTTTGTTGAAATTATTGCTTTTATAATTATCGGTGTAAGCTTGTTTTTCGGATTTAAAGGCTTTAAACTATTGTCCTTTAATGCTGATTATGCCCGTTCATTAGGAATTAATACGGGAAAATGGCATTATGCTTTAATGACTTTAGTGTCGTTAACAACAGTTGTCGCATTTGAGGTCGTTGGAGCTGTACTTGTTGTTGGCTTTCTAATTATTCCACCAGCAACTGCGCAATTAGTTTCAACTAAGCTAAAAGAAATGTTGTTGCTAACATGCATCTTTGGAGTTGTTTCAGTTGTTTCAGGATACTATTTGGCGGTTTGGTTAAACGTAAGTATAACTGGCGCAATGGTCACTGTTTCTGGGATTATCTTTTTTGCCGTTCTTGTATTACAACGATTCAAGAAGTCAAATCAACAAAAAATTGAATTTAGTGATGCAAATTGATAGGTGCTGATTGTTTTCCATAGATCCTTTCAATTGATTTTTAGATGTGTTTACAGTTGTCAAGAGTTAAGACTTGTAACATTTAATTAATTTTGAATTATGCGAGTAGCTATGCAAAATCTCCACCTTATTCAAAACTTTTTAGGTCTCTTATTTATTTTAATTAGTGCAAATACTCAAGCGCAAGTGTGGAGTAATGATCAAGATTTGGGGACTTGGTTTGAGATTGAAGGTACACGCTTGAAAATTTCTATGAACAATGATAGTATTTGTAGTTTTGAATATATATATGGACGCGGTAAAAAAAGAGGTACAAGTTATCAGTTAGGAAATACTGTAAGAGGTATTTCGGTGGAGAGGTACGAAGATAGTATCTTATTTTATCGTCCAATTGGAAAGCTTGATACCCCCAGATATGAAGTGCATATTGAAACATATTTGGAATACGCAAAAGCGAAGAAACCTTCAATAAATATTAGTCATTATTGTTGGGAATACTTTGGAACTACTCTTTCAATGGAGAATTACTATTCACTGGATGGTGCAAATTATGAAATGGTTAAATACGGAGAATCAATAGGTAACTTAACGGTACTCCCAGATTCAATTTTAACGAATCAAATTTGGGAGAAGATTGAATTGAAAAAAGACTCACAAGCAGTTTCCATAGAACAATATTTTACAGCCATTGAACCTCCTAAGCGCATTTCTAAAGAAGGTTTTCCTCTTTACTTTGAACGTATCAAGTTGGTGAAACATCCAGATGATTATTGGACGCTTGAAAACATTGAAGATTTTGAAGGCTACAATATGGAACATTTCAAGGAGATTAGACTCATAACATGGGAGTACGGTTGGAGGGATGACTTAACAGTTAATTTAGATCAACCTCATAATTTTATTAAACCAGAGAGTATTTCCACAATAGTAGGTAGTGTAAATAATTTCGAAAAGTTGGATTGGACAAAATATCCTAATGCAAAGAGAATAGAGATTGTAACAGATAAAAAGACGATTGATTTTTCAGTTCCGGGATACTTAAATGTAATAATTAATGCAGATTCAACATTGCGATATGTAGACCTGTTAACCCAATCTGACTCTATTAACTGGTTATTCTCAAATGTACCCATTAGAAAGCATGATTTTAATTTTGTTAACCATGGATATTTTAACGTAAAAACATCAAGTCATTTGAAGTTGTTAGCTAAACAGAGTGGGTATATTCGCTCCTTACGACTCGATTTATCTTTGTATGAAGAGAATATTGAGTTGGATGCCAGTTTCGGGGAAATGGAAATGCTGATGTTAATATGTGATACGATTGAATTGAAATGTGAGAATATCACCTTAGGATCATTAGATAGTCTTGTAATTTATGGACACTCCATGAATTATGACTTTTTAAAATGTCCAAATCAACTGACATATTTAGGGGTATATTATTCTAATGAGAATACCTTGCCTTTATTAAAAAAAACGTATCCCAATTTGGAATATCACGGATATTGTTTTCCGTCAAACTCCAAGGTGAGTATTGAGAATAATGAAGAACGAAGAATTGATGAAATTCGTTTAGGAGATAAAGTACGAGCAATTGATAGTGCACAACGCATGGTCGAAAGCGCAGTAACAGCTATAGAATATCATTTTAATGTAACTGATTCATTGATGCAGTTGTATATACCAGAAGATTTGGTAAGTATAGATGCTTTTCAATCAATTGGTATGTTCGTTCAATTTACACCTGGACATCCGTTGAATGGATCGTGCGATCTTACAGATTCGAACCGATCTCTATATAAAGAATGCAGTATTCTAACAACTATTGGTGAAATTGACGCCACTAAAATTCAAGATCAAATGGTTCAATACAATGGTACTCTAATAAATATTCGCACAGCTGAAGGCAATTTTTTTATAAATGATGTGAGTTTTTTGAATAAATAAGCTATCCCTTAAAAATTAGGTCTTACTGGTACATTTCCAAGTGCCTCATCAATTTGTTGCATAACTTCAGCTGTTAACAAATGCACGGCTTCGCCAGCTTTTAGGGTTTCCTCTAATTGAGATACCTTTGAAGCTCCTAACATAACTGTACTTACATTTTTATTTTTTAAACACCACGCAATTGCTAAAATTGGCATTGAAATTCCAAGTTCGGCGGCCAAGTTCTGTAAAACGTCTATGCGATTCAGATTTTGTCCTGTTACCGTTTTTTCTTTTAACCATTCTAATCCTTCAATCCCCATACGGGTGTCAGTTGGAATGTTGTCCGAATTGTATTTTCCAGTTAAAACGCCAGACGCTAAGGGAGACCAAATTGTTGTCCCCATTCCAACAGTTTTGTATAGTTGGTCAAATTCAACCTCAAACTTATCGCGGTGTAGCATATTGTATTGCGGTTGCTCCATTGTTGGGCCAATTAAATTATATTGTTTAGCAACCATATGAGCTTCCATATATTCTTGGGCGCTCCATTCAGAGGTGCCCCAATATAAAATTTTGCCTTGCGTAATTAAGTTGTGCATGGTCCAAACGGTTTCCTCAATTGGTGTAGTTTTGTCAGGGCGGTGACAAAAGAATAAGTCCAAATAATCAACTTGTAATCTTTTTAGCGCAGCGTTGCACGCTTCAGTAATATGTTTGCGATTTAACCCTTTTTGTGTAGGTTTAGAATCTATTAATCCACGTGTTCCAAAGAAAACTTTGCTTGAAACAACATAGCTGTCTCTGGCCCAACCAGCATTTTTAAGAATTTCACCCATTACAATTTCAGATTCGCCATTAGCGTATATTTCTGCATTGTCGAAAAAGTTAACACCATTGTCATAAGCTAAGTGCATCAAGTCCTTTGCTATATTATTTCCAATTTGTTTTCCAAATGTTAACCAGCTTCCTAATGATAATTCACTCAATTGTAATCCTGATTTTCCTAAATTTCTATATTTCATATGCTCGATTGATGATCTACAAGATACTATGAATTGACTAATTTATTGAAGATTCGAATGATTTTTTTGTCCTTTATTTATTCGTATATTTAGATGAATAGATGCCTGAATTAAGCTACCATACGAATAAATTTATAATTCCGAAATATGAACATCTAGTCGCTAATGTGCAGCATTATAGTTTTCATAATGAAAAACCCGTTATGCTTAATCCAACAGGTTGTATTGAATTAATAATACAAGATGGAGCGTTTGCTCAGGCTGGGACAGCACATAATAATTGGGTTAATCGCCCTGCTTCTTTTATTGGAGGATTGCATGATCAATCATTTTCTATAAAACCTAACAAGCCTGCATCTTCTCTTATTAGTATCTCATTTAAAGCAAATGGCGCTAAATTTTTTATTCCAGAAGATTTAAGCCTCCTCAGGAATCAAATTGTTTCTTTAGGTGCAATTTATAGTTCTAATCAACTCAGTAATATAGAAGCTACACAAGAAGATGAACAAATGGCATATAAACTAAAAAATATTGAGACGTTTTTAGACTCTATATTTTTTTCTAGGTCTGTTTCCGCTATTGATGTGGCTTTAAAAATTATCAAAAAAAATAATGGATGCATTTCAATATCAGAATTAGCGTCTCAAGTAGGTTTAGGTAATTCACAATTACGAAAACGATTTTTAGTTGAAGTAGGAATGTCACCTAAAGCCTATTGCCGCATCATTAGAGTTAATGCCATTCAACAAGTAATTAGATTGAATCAAGCACCCAAGTTAACAGAGTTAGCATATCAGTTTGACTATTTTGATCAATCTCATTTTATTAAAGACTTTAAAACGGTTGTTGGTATTTCACCAAAAAAGTATTTGCAGCAAATAGTGAATAGATAAGCGCGTTTTTTACAATTTTTTAGCGTTTAGAATTGTTTTATTTGCCATCAATCAAAACAATTTTTAAAATGATACAAGCATTAATTTTATTATTCTCACTCTCCAATTTCACTCCGCAAACACAAAATCAACCAGAAAAAAAGCCGTGCAACTGTTGTACGCCTAGCCATCAAGAATTTGATTTTTGGATAGGTAATTGGGAGGTTGTTGATACCAGTGGAGCAGTGGTTGGCCATAATGAAATCGCTAAAATTCAATCAGGATGTGCCTTGCAAGAAAATTGGACGGGAGCATCTGGCTTTACTGGCACAAGCTTAAACTTTTATAATGCTAAAACAAAAAAATGGAATCAAGTTTGGATTGATCAATCAGGTGCGATCCTTAACCTCTCTGGCACTTTTAGTAATAATCAAATGATCCTGTTAAGTGAAGAACTTTATAGCGAAAAAATGGATAAACATTATCAAAACAGAATTATTTGGACCAAAAATGAAGATGGAACCGTTCGTCAATTATGGGAAAATACGATTGATAAAGGAGCAACTTGGAATGTTGTATTTGATGGTCTTTACAAAAAAACGTCTTAATTAATACTATGCAAAAGATTTGATTGCTGTTGTTTTTATTAAAAGCAGTTTCAATGAATATATCTTAATTCTTGAATTGATTTCTATAAATTTAGAAGATCTAATTCAAAATTAAAGAAACAATTTAATGGCAAATATTGACGTAATTGACTACGAAGAATCTACTGGTAGGTTGAGAGAAATTTATGACGACTTAATTGCTAAGCGTGGCAAGTTGGCTTCAGTGCATACTATTCAAAGTTTGCGTCCTGAAAGTATTGTCAAACATATTGATTTGTATTTAGAGATAATGTTTACAAAGTCAGAGCTTTCACGTGCTAGGCGTGAAATGATAGCTGTAATAGTTTCTGTTAATAACAATTGTGAATATTGTCAGGTGCACCATGCAATTGCGCTAAATCATTATTGGAAAAATGAATCCAAATTAGAGCAATTAAAAGCAAATTATGAATTAGCCAATTTAGATACTGTTGATCAGGCATTGTGCCATTATGCTAAATTGCTTACCATTGATCCGGGTAAAGCGAATAATGAAAATTTGACGCAACCTTTGAAGGATGCTGGGTTAAGTGATAGTGCTATATTGGATGCCACTTTAGTTATTTCTTATTTTAACTTCGTTAACCGAATTGTTTTGTCACTTGGACTATCAATGACAAAGCAAGAAGCTAATGGTTATAAATATTAATAATCACTGGCTAAAGGTTTTTTTCTGTGAAAGCATATTCATAAAAAACGCTTACTTTGTATAGATTCTAACATGGAATAACTTCTAGTGTTAGACTATTAAACTTTTTTATGAGACATTTTCTTTCAGCCAGCATCTTATTTTTATTCATTTTCATAACCTCATGTCAATCAACTTCATTTTTTTACAATGAGTCAGAAAACGAAACATATACGGAACTCCAATTAAAGTCTAATGGAACATTTGTTGAGTATGTTTATTTCAGTGTTCAGGATTCTTTACTAGGAGATGATTTTGGAAACGTGATTGACGGAACATATTATGAAATAGGGGACACGCTGTTTTTAGCTTATAAATCGTCTACTGAAAGTACAGGAGTTAAAGAAGTGTACGTTAGAAATGGAAATGATTTAGTTAAACTAGAACCGATCACTTATTCACATCATTTTTTAAATATGGTTTTTGCCAAAGGTAAATCATCTAAATTGCGGGAGCTTCCTAATTATGATTCCATCAACTGGAAGGCTGGATTCTAAATAGTCAATTAACCAAATGGAAATTCACGACCTTGTTTGGATAATAACATGTTGCTTAATCCTTGTGAACATAGTTTATTTGATTGTGGGAACAGTGAAAAAGCAATTAAGGTGGTATGAGGTTTTAATAATACTTGCAATTTCAATTACCATACCTTATTTAGTAGCTTTCATTACGGCACAATTCTATTCCGGATGGGAAGGATTAGAAAAAACAATTATCGCATTTATTTATGCAATCTTCGCTGAAATGGTACTTCTTACGGTTTATTTATTTAGAAAACTAAAGCTTCAGAATAAAGTTTAGCTGTCACCTTTAATCCAAGCGTACTTGAATTTACAATCTTTCATATAGCTCTTGTCTATTTGAACGTAGTTTCCTGAAATTTTAGAAGTAATCCAGGCATCGATAACAATCTGTCTCTTTTCGTTCAATGCAGCCATTTCTATTAATTGTCTATCAGTTGCTAAGCTAGCAATGTGCGGTTCCGTTTTAGATATTAATTTCACAATTCTAATTCCTTGCTTTTGCTCTTGATAATTGTCGTATAAAGAAGGTGTAGAGAACTTTCCAGGATTCATACGTTCAATAATACGTGACATTTGTGGATCGATATCATTGATATTTTGGATATCCCATAAATAGTCACCAGAATATGGATTTACAATCTGTCCACCATTAAACTTAGAGTTTTCATCATCACTATAACGCCGTGCAGCTTCTTCAAACGTAATTGTACCTTTTGAAATTGCTTGGTGAATGCTGTCAATTGAAGTTGCGGCTTTAACCAAAGCTTGATCACTTACAGCAGGCGATATTAAAATGTGTCGGCAATGGAAATTATCTCCTTTACGATCTAATAATTGAATGATATGGAAACCGTATTGCGTTTCAATTACCTCAGAAATTTCATTGTTTTTAAGATTAAAAAGAGCCGTTTCAAACTCAGGAACCATTGTTCCACGTGTTTGCCAACCTAAATCTCCACCACTAATTTTACTTCCTGGATCATCAGAATGTAAGGTTGCAATGGTTGCAAACCTTTGTGTACCGCTTTCAATTTGTTTCTTATATCCAGATAGTTCGTTAAAAGCTTTGTCTTTATCACTTTGCGTAATTTTTGGATAAAGTACAATATGCGCCACGGTCACTTTAGAGTTAATGTAAGGAATACTGTCTTTCGGTAAACTTTTGAAAAACTTTTCTACTTCTTTCGGCGTTACTTTTACATTTTCAGTAATGGTTCTTTTCATTTCATCCGCCAATAGTCTTTTCTTAATCAGTTCAAAGAACTCGGCTTTTATTTTTGCAACAGATTTACCATAGAACTCCTCCAGCTTCTCAATACTTCCAATTTGCCCAGCAATATAACGCAGTCTTTCCTCCATTTCGCGGTTTACGTCCACATCATTCACAACAACACTATCTATCTTTGCTTGATTTACCAATAGCTTTTCATACATGAACTCTTCCAAAATAGCGCAATCAGTTTGTTTGTCTCCGTCTGATCCATTTTGTAATAATTGCAAACGTTGATTTTGGATGTCAGATAATAAAATGATTTCATCTCCAATTTGAGCAACTATTTTGTCAATCACTTTTGGCTCTGCTCCTTGTGCAAAAATCGCGCTAGATCCTAACAGAAGAAAACCTGCTAGCAAAATACTGCTCTTAATAAACTGTGACGTTACCGTTCTCATATGCATTTTTAATAATATCATTCTTAATATTCTGTCGCAAATCTTTAATTCTTAAATTAATGATTCTTGCTTTTATGTTTTCTCGCTCAAAACTAATGGGCGAAGTACTGTTCTTTAATTTATAATCAACAATGTTTAAAAAGTAGTAAAATCCACTCTCTTCAAAACGTAATTTCGATCGTTTAAGTATAAATCGATCTTTGTTAATGTCATGCAAAGGTATCTCTTTTAATATATCATCAAAGTAGATCCAGTTGTCAATGTCATAATAAAAATTAGAGGCATACATTTTCGCATAGATTTCTATGGTTTCAATGTCCTCATCTTTTCGCAATTTATATGCTCCACCAATCTTGTCAATGTCAGGTGCATCCAGCGGAATTTTGAGGTAGAGTACTTTCACTAAATAATCATTCAGCTGAAAATCTGCCTGATGATCTTTATAATAAGCCTCAATTTCTTTCGTACTTACGTTTGTGTCTAATTGCTCCTCAATTCTTTTGTTTTCTAATTGATGAATCAATAATTCATTTCTAAATTCTTCAATCCGTCGATCAATGCTTTGTCGATCAATTGTCTCATCCTTCTCCGCTTCAGTCACTAAAATTTGTTCTGCAACCCATTGGTCCACATAATTTGAAACCACTTCGGCACTGTCCAATTGAGTATAAGCTAAAAACGTAATGTCCGCTTCATAAAGCTCCCGCTCACCAACCTTTGCTAATAATTTGCCTTTATCTTTCCCGTCATCACACGAGTGGATGCCAAACATAACTAACACTAATATCCCCAAAATTGTATGGGGAACAGTCGGTCTTAGTATCTTTTTTAAAGCGCGCATCCGCAAGGATAAAGATTAGTTAACAAATGTAATCATAAAAAAAACCAACACTTTGCTTCCTGCATAGCGTTGGTTTTTTATTTAACAATAATTAGGTTTATTCACCTCCAAGTCCGTAAAGGGCATCTTCGTGAATTGTAATTGTATATTTTTTACGTAAAGCTTCTAACCATTCTTTTTCTAATTGGTTTTGGTAAGCAGCAGTTACCAAACCTCTTGCTTCAGAGAATTCGCGTTTACGCGGTTGCATTGTTTCTTCAACATCAAATACATAATAAACTCCTCCATTTTTGTATGGTTTGTTTAATCCGTTTTTGAAAGTTTTAAGCTTGAATTTAGCGTGTTTTGCTTTAGCCTTTTTAACCTTAGCTTTGTATTTAGCCATTGCTTTTTCATCTGTAGGGTCATCTACTTTCGGAATATCTTTTAACGGCTTTCTAATTTTAAAGGCTTCAGTTGTTTCAGAGTTGTAAACTTGGTTTCTTACTTTAACATTTAACTCCGAGTCTTTATTTAATTGCTCTGAAATTTGTTTTGAATCCAATTTCCCTTCTTTGATTAACCCAACAATAGCTTTTGCAGTTGCCTTGTCTTTAGCTGTGTATAAGTCTCCTTTATATCTTACATCATACGTAAAGTCATCTTTGTGCGTGTTGTAATAGTTTTGAATTCCTACCGTATCTTTTGATGCTTTTTTCCAAATTTCATCCTGCATAATTTCAAAAACTAAAATACCATCACCATACTCTTGAATCAATGATTTGAATTCAGGATATTTAGTTTCTAATTGGCTGTCTTCATATTTAACAATCCATTCTTTAATCATTGCGTCGTAATGACCTTCGACTAAAACTTGCTTGTCTACACGTCTCATTTTTGATTGATGTTCAATAATGTATGTTTCTAAGTCTTTTAAAGTAGCCATGTTGTCTTTAAAGTTGAACAATACATCATCATCATGAGCAGGACTTTCCATCCCTTCCCACTTACCTTGGAAAATTTCATCTCCCATTGTGTTGTAGATATAAGGTAATAATTTTTGACCATAACTCTGGAAATTATATTGCTTTTTCAAATCTTCAATAAACGCTTCTTTTGTTGTTTCAGCACGCATGTCACGCTCAACTCTTAATTTCAATTCACGCTTCATGTTTTCATATGAAGGAATTGGAATTACTTGCATTCTTCTAATAATGTGGTATCCAAACATTGTTTTAACAGGTGCAGAATAATCGCCATCATTTTCAAGTGCAAAAGCAGCTTGTTCAAATTCCGGAACCATACGCTGTTTTGCTCCAGATCCAAATAGCGGTAATAAACCACCTTTAGTTTTTGATGATTGATCATCAGAATATTTAATAGCTAAGTCTTCAAATTTTTCGCCTGCTTGCAACAATTTATATATTTCGTTGATTTTTTTCTCGGCTTTCATTTTATCTGCATCAGCATCCTTGTCGTCAGCTAAAATTAAAATATGAGCTGTTTCAATCATTCCTTGCGCAGGACGCTTGTCTACAACTTTAATTAAATGATATCCAAACCTTGTACGAACAGGCATTGATACTTCTCCAACTGGAGTTGTAAATGCTGCATCCTCAAAAGGATAAACCATTTGCAATGCAGAAAAATAACCTAGATCACCGCCGTTACTTTTTACTGAAGGATCTTCTGATCCTCCTTTACCTTTAGCAACCGCCTCAAAAGTTTCTCCTCCTAAAATACGAGCACGTAAAGCCATTGCTCGCGAATAAGCTTCAGCAGTATCTGCAGGACTAGGATCTGCTTTTACACGAATAAGGATATGACTAGCTCTAACTTCATTAGCTGTTCTTTCATATGCCTCCTCAACCAGTTTTTCATTTTTCTTTTTATCCGTCATGTATGGTAAAGAAAGCTGCTTGCGGTATTGTGCTAATTCATTTATTAGACGTGGAATAGTGTCGTATTGCTTTGCTTGCGCTTCTTTTACCTTTAACTTATAGTTAATGAACAACTCCATATAATCCGCCAAAGAATCTTTTGAGAAAGAAGGTTCATCATTATTCTTAGAATAGATGTATAAAAACTCGGATGCGTGAATGTCATCACCATCAATTGTTAAAACAACAGGATCTTTCTCCTGTGCAATAGACCCTACTGATAAAAGAAGCCCAATTAATAATAAATGTAATTTTTTCATGTTTTCTTTAAGTTTTTGTTATTCAAATATTCTAAGTACACAGTACTTGACGTACTATTTCTTACTATAGTTTGGTGCTTCTCTCGTAATTGCAATATCATGCGGATGACTTTCTTGAACACCAGCAGTTGAAATTTTCACAAAAGGTGCACCTTTTAAGTTCTCAATATCGTTAGCTCCACAGTATCCCATACCAGCACGAAGCCCACCAATAATTTGATGCATTACTTCTTCTAAATTGCCTTTATAGGGTACTCGGCCAGAAATTCCTTCTGGTACTAATTTTTTTACATCATCCTCAACATCTTGAAAATATCTGTCTTTTGAACCTTTTTGCATAGCTTCAACAGATCCCATACCTCTATAGGCTTTGAATTTTCTTCCTTGGTAGATAATTGTTTCTCCTGGTGATTCTTTAACACCTGCAAACATAGAACCAACCATAATTGAATCAGCACCAGCAGCAATTGCTTTTACAAAATCACCGGTATATCTAATACCTCCATCTGCAATTACCGGAACACCAGTTCCTTCTAAAGCAATGGCAACTTCATTTACTGCAGAAAGTTGGGGAACACCTACACCAGCAATAATTCTAGTTGTACAAATTGATCCAGGACCAATTCCTACTTTTACAGCATCTGCACCTGCTTCAACTAAAAATCTAGCTGCTTCAGCAGTGGCAATGTTTCCAGCAATTACGTCAAGTTCAGGGTAATTAGCCTTAACTTCTTTTAGTTTCTCAACAAACGTTTTTGTATGTCCGTGAGCAGTATCAATTACAATTGCATCAACACCTGCATCCACCAACGCATTTACACGCAATAATGTATCGTGTGTAACACCAACAGCAGCAGCAACGCGCAAACGTCCAAATTTATCTTTACAAGAATTTGGGTGTTCTTTAACTTTAATAATATCTCTGTAGGTAATTAATCCTAATAGTTTATTGTCTGAAGATACAACAGGTAATTTTTCAATTTTATGCTGTTGTAAAATTTCTTCTGCTTGTTCTAAACTTGTTCCTTCTGTTGTTGTAATTATACGTTCAGAAGTCATAACATCTTTTACCGCTTTTTCAACATCTTTTTCAAATCTTAAATCGCGATTGGTTATAATACCTTTTAATGTTCTACTTTCATCAATTACAGGAATCCCTCCAATTTTGTTTTCCTTCATTAAACGAAGCGCGTCTCCAATTTTAGCATCTAATCCTAAAGTAATAGGATCTAAAATCATACCACTTTCAGATCGCTTAACCTTACGTACTTCCAATGCCTGTTGTTCAATAGACATGTTTTTGTGAATAACTCCAATACCACCTTGCTGCGCAATTGCAACTGCTAAAGCAGATTCTGTTACTGTATCCATTGCAGCGGATACAATAGGGGAGTTCAACGTAATGTTTTTAGTTAACCTCGTTTGTAGTTTAACTTCTCTAGGTAAAATTTCAGAATATCTTGGGACAAGTAAAACGTCATCATAGGTCAAACCTTCTTTGACATTGTTTATATCAGCTACAGGCATAGAATCGAATTTATTTCATTTATAAATTCCCGCAAAGTTAATAAAAATGAATTTGATAGCCGCCTTTATCGTTTTATTCTTAGTCTTTTATTAACATTTGAGGTTGAAAACCTACAAAATGACCTGATTTAAAGCGTAAATGGTTATCTCGTTAAGCAAAATATGAGCTTAATTTATGTTAAATAGTTTTGAATAGTTAAGCATTATCTAGATATTTGTAAGAGACAGAAACTCAATGAAAAAATTATTGATCATATTTCTTTTTGCTCTTAGCTCAACAGGCTACGGACAAACTACTAGTCAACCAAAGGATGATTCCTTATTGTTTATACAATTAACTGGAATTATAATTACTGATAGTTTATACCGTGTGCCATTTGCTAGAGTGGGTGATATGACAACAATGCGAGGTACTATAGCAGATTATTACGGCTATTTTGCTTTAGTAGTACACCCAGGTGATACCATACAATTTTCATCATTGGGCTATGAAAAGAAAACCTATGTTGTACCTGATTCAACAAAATCAAAATCAATTTCTTTAGTTCAATTAATGACTGCGGATACTATAGTAATGGATCCAGTAGATGTTTACCCGTGGCCTTCGCGTGAGCAATTTGCAGATGCATTTGTAAATATGGATATTCCTGATGATGATTTAAAAAGAGCGCAAAAACGACTTTCACCGCAGGAAATGGCATTTGTTGGTGCCTTATTAACAGCAGATGCAAGCACATCTTACAGTAATTATCGAGTACAACAACAGCAAGAGTTTTATACAAGAGGGCAGTCGCCTGTAAATAATTTATTGAATCCTGCTGCTTGGAGTGAATTTATTCAAGGAATCGGAACTGGGCGTTATCAGCTTAGCCAATAAATTCAGCTATTTGATCGTAAGTAGGAATATCCTGTAAGTATGAAATAGTGCCCTGTTCTGGGTTGATTAATGCACAATAATGTTCCAAACCGTTAGATAGAATGAGTAATTGGGCTTTTAACACATTAGCGTATTTTGCAATTTGATAAAAGGTATCTTCCGTAATTTTAATTTTAGGGGCTTTACATTCTACAATTACTTGGCATTTGCTGTAAGAGTCAAAAACGGCAATATCACATCTTTTATTTAATCCATTATAAACAACCTTGTATTCAGATACCATTCGCCCTTCTGGGAAATTAAGATGATCAATTAAATAAAAAATGAAATTTTGTCTTACCCATTCCTCAGGAGTGCTCTTTAAATATTTTTTTCGCAATCGATCCCAAATTTGATCTCCTTTGATTTGAATTTCGGCTTTCGGAAGGTTGAGGTCTGGAAACATGTCTCAAAATTAAGTGAAAAAAACTTTCCAATAGTATTTTCTAATGGTTATTTATATCTTTGGAATCCCGTTGAATTTGCTTTGATTTTCAACGCTAAATGGAAATAGTTAATGCATCTAAAAACGCTTGCCCTCGTCAATTTTAAAAATTATACAGACGCCTCAATTGAATTGTCGGCCGATATTAATGTGTTTATTGGTGAAAATGGGGCAGGTAAAACGAATATTTTAGATGCCGTTCATTTTTTATCTTTTTGTCGGTCGTTCTTAAATCCCGTGGACAAACAATGTATTCGGTTAAATGAAAAGTTTTTTTTGCTTCAAGGTACCTATTTTAAAGATGAAAAAGATATAGGAATTACTTGTTCAATAAAGGAAGGACAAAAGAAAACAGTTAAAAGAAATAAAAAAGAATACGAAAAATTGGCAGATCATATTGGTCGTTTTCCAGCTGTTGTTATCTCTCCTTATGATACTAATTTAATTATTGAAGGAAGTGAGACTCGGCGAAAATTTATTGATAGTATCATTTCTCAATTTGATAGAAATTACTTAGAGACGTTAATCCGTTATAACAAAGTACTAAAGCAAAGGAATGCACTCTTAAAACAATTTCAAGAATTAAGAATTTTTGATTCAGAATCAATTGAAGTTTGGAATATACAATTGATAAGCCTAGGTGAGGTGATTCATAAAAAACGAAAAGATTTTTTGGTTGATTTTATCCCTGTTTTTCAAAAGTTTTTTAATGTAATAGCCAATCATAAAGAGGAAATTGACATTTCGTATAAATCTCAATTAGAAGAAGAGTCATTTGCTGAAGCGTTGGAAAAAAGCGTTAGAAAAGATAATGCAGTTGGTTATACAACTGTAGGAGTGCATAAGGATGATTTGGTTTTTTTAATTCATGATCAGCCAATCAAAAAATTTGGATCACAAGGACAACAAAAGTCATTTTTAATAGCTTTAAAGTTGGCACAATTCGAAATTGTCAGTAATTTGTTAAAGACAAAGCCAATTTTATTGTTGGATGATGTTTTTGATAAGTTAGATCATGACCGTGTTTCGCATTTGATGCAATTAATTTCGCAACACATTTTTGGACAAGTTTTTATTTCAGATACGGATAGAGATAGAATTGAAAAGGTGTTTAAAAACATTGATATTGACCGTAAATTATTTAAAGTAAAGGGAGGACAAGTTGAAAAAGGGTAGAAATCATCAGGACGGAATTTCGATTAACGAGGCGTTAGACGGTTATTTTAAAGCATTAGGTGTTGATGAAAAAATGCATGAAACGCGCGTGCTGTCTCAATGGGCAGTATTGATGGGAGATGCTGTTGATAAACGAACAGAGAAGAAGTATATTAAAAATAAAATTTTGTACTTGAATATAAACTCGGCGGTTATGCGAGACGAATTGCAACATGACAAAGAAGTTATTATAGAAAAAATAAATACTGCTGCAGGTTGTGAGTTAATCAATGATATTTATTTAAGGTGATTCGTAAAAGTGTAACGATAAATTTTTAACTTGTCAGTTTAAAAGACAATACAAGGATTATTATTAAATCAGAATTTAAGATGAAAAAGACAATTTTAGGAGTAGGAATGATTATTGGACTTGCGTCTTGCGGAGGATTTACAGAAGAACAAGGTAAGGCTGCAGAAGCTATGTGTGATTGTATGGAAAGTGATCCTTACGGAGACTTCGATATTAATTTTTTCGAGTGTGACGCACAATTAAGAGGAAGTTATGGAACCGAGACATTTGAAGAGGGTTCGTGGGTTGAGGCACTAGAGGAGAAATGTCCAGATGTTGCTGAGAAAATGGAATAAATGAAATTTTGAAACATAAAAAAAGTCCTAACAATTTATTTGTCAGGACTTTTTTGTTTTAATACTGTAATGTCTTTGTTAATGAATAGATTTTTAATCCTCAATAACAATAGACTCAATTAAATCACCTTCTCTAATGTCATCTACAACGTCTACACCATCAATCACCTTTCCAAAACAAGTGTGATTTCCATCTAAGTGTGAAGTGTTGTTACGGCTGTGACAAACGAAGAATTGTGATCCACCTGTATTTCTTCCAGCATGTGCCATAGATAATACGCCTCTGTCGTGGTATTGTTTTTCAGCTGTTACTTCACAGTCAATTGTATAACCAGGTCCGCCTGCACCAGTTCCGTTAGGGCATCCACCTTGAATTACAAAATCTGGAAGTACACGGTGCCATGTAAGTCCGTTATAAAATCCTTCTTTTGCTAGTTTCGCAAAGTTTCCAGTTGCAATTGGAGTTTCGTCATATAACTCTGCTACCATTACACCTTTATTTGTTGTTATTGTTGCCTTCATTATTAATAAATTTAATTCTATTGGTAAATTTCCTTTATTGCAAAGCTAATAAACTGTTTTGATCCTACCAAGGTTCAATTTAATTGAAGCACAACTATGGATTAAATTAATATATTAGCCGTAACAAATTTTAAAGCTTAAACAATGAGTGATTTTGATGAAATATTAGAGACAGAGGAGGATAAAGTTACTCAAGGAGTACCTGAATTGGTTAAAGTGTTGGCGATACTTAGTTACATTGGACATGGTTTTTTAATTATCATTATGTTAGTTGGTATGGCTTTTTTCGCTTCAGCATCTAATTCAAGTTTGGGGGCATTAATGGGAGCTCAAATGAATGGAATGCTGGGTGTAATAATTGTCATTTTCATCCTTTTTATAGGGTTATCAATTATATCAATAATTGGTGCTGCAAAAATGCAAAAAGGAAAAAAAATTGGTTTTGTATTATTTGCAATTGGAAGCGGATTATTGGGTGTTTTTTTTCTACTTAGTGGGGCACAGCAGTTTACTAACTTGGTGTTAGGTTTGATCATAATTGGAATGGTTATAGCATTCGGAACTCAATTAAAGCATTTGAAATAAAACGTGGTTGTAATAAAACTGCTATGACAAAATCGAGAAGGGAATTAGATAAAGAGCTTAAAGCGACTGAAAAAGCAATTGCTTTGATAAAGGTTTTGTCAATTGTAGCGTTCATTATTCACGGTCTTTTTTTACTGGGAGTATGTTTCGTTTTAGTTCTATTTTTTATTTCTTCAGAAAGTGGTTATTTGCATTCTTCAGAAAGAACAGTCGTTTTAGTTGTTGCAACTATTATAGGCATCTTTTCTCTTTCTGCGTTTAATGGTGTAATCTCAATGCGTAAAGGAAAAAAGAAAGGCTTTTTTTACTTTGCATTAGGTAGTGTTGTATTGGCTGCAATTACATTTGTAGCGACTTATTTTGCATGGAATCAGCAATCCCAAATATTGAATGTTTTTTTAGGACTTTTATTACTTTTTCTTGTTTTTGCTCTAGGTTCGCAACAAAAATATTTGAAATGAGTTTTATTTTTGTAAAAAATAAAAATGATTAAATGTCAGTACGAAACGAAGTGTTAGAGGAGAAAGAAAGAGGGAAAAAGCATGTGCCAGGATTGGTAAGTGTAATGGCAATTTTAAATTACCTTATATTGGGTATAATCCTTATTGGTGCGGTAATTAATTTCACCTTGATGATAATTCAATACCTTTCAATAACCGCAACTATTGCAAGTGGGTTTACAGGGGCAATTATTTCTTTTTTGGTAGTTATAGGAATTTTGGTAATGTCAATCTACGGTGCTGCATTAATGCATAAAGGCCGTAAAAAGGGATTTGTTTTTTACACCATAGGTGTTGGGTTAATCACCTTTTTTATCTTATGGCTTACAGTTATGCCTGCTTATGGTACTATTTCATCAGAGTTAATTTCAAGCTTTGTCATTGCAGGAATTGCGTTTCTTTTCATTATTATTTTTGCAACGCAATTAAAACACTTAAATTAGACTTAATAAAGAATTCTTAAACCGTAACTATGAGCGCGCAAAATATAAAATCAGGAGCTTTTAAAACTATGACTGTTCTCAGTTATTTAGGGAATGTAATTTGTGCGCTACTTTGCATGGTATTGCTGATTGCCTGCATCACGAATGGGACAAGTATGGAGAATTCGGAAATGTTTGACGGCTTGTTTTCCGGTTTGCTTGGAGTTTTTGCTGTTATGAGTGCATTAGTCATAGGTATGTGTTGGTTATGTATTATTGGAGTAGCAAAAATGAAAAAAGGACTTCGGCGTGGGTTTATATTATACCTAATTGGTAATGGATTATGGGTGGTTCTATTAATTTATTCTGGAAGTGATGGTAGTTTGCCTTCGTTGTTAGGAGCATTGATCTCAATTGGGTTTATTGCATATTATGCCATGAAAATTCCGAAACTGTCCAAATAATATTTCCCTCTCTTTCTAACTATATGTTGCGACAAATATTTTAATTAATATTGGTTTGTTGTGGAATCATATTCATTACTTTTGTACTATGATTCAAGATCAATTTTCTTTTACAGAGTTTCGTTTTTCATCTTCCATTATCAGAGATTTGGTGGAGAATAAATCAACAATTGCGGAGTTTTTACCTCAATTTTTTTCATTATCTCAGATTGCAGAACAAACGAAAGTGAAAACTTTTACTACAGCGCAAAGGGAGGTTTTAGTTGAGGCCTTAGTAAATCAAAACAAAGGCACTTCATTGTCTGATTTGTCGAAAGCTAATATAAATCGACTAAAAGATGATAATTCATATACAATAACAACGGGGCATCAATTAAACTTATTGACAGGACCATTATATTCAATTTATAAAGTTGCGCAGGTCATTTCATTGAGCCGTGCAATGAATGAGCGCGACCCTTCTAATAAATATGTTCCTGTTTTTTGGATGGCAACAGAAGATCATGATTTTGAAGAAATTAATCATATCCATTTGTTTGGAAATAAAATTGCTTGGGACAAAGAAGGACAAGAAAGTAAAATTGTTGGAGAAATTGAACCTTTAGGAATAGAGTCCTTTACAAACCCAATAGAAGAAAAATATAGTGATGAAACGCTAAAAGAACTTTTAACACAATTCACTTCTATTTATAAAAATAGCAGTAACCTGGCAGAGGCAACAAGAGGTTTAATGAATAAACTTTTTGCAGATTATGGCTTGGTTATAATTGATGGTAATGATATAGCTTTAAAACAGGCATTTGCACCAGTTGCAGTTCGTGAAATTAATGAAGCATTTGTGCACAAGGCGGTTACTGAAACAAATCAAAAGTTAGAGTTGGCTGGTTACCATAATCAAGTCTTTGTGCGTGACTGTAATTTATTCTTCATTAACAACAATGGAGTACGCCAAAGAATTAGTAGAAATGGAGATGTTTTTCAAATTGATGAAAAAGAGTATTCTGCCAAGGAGCTGGTTGATATGGTGAATGAAAAACCTGAACAGTTTTCTCCTAATGCCCTATTACGACCCGTTTATCAAGAATTGATTTTACCAAACTTAGCATATGTTGGTGGTGGTGGCGAAATTGCCTACTGGTTGCAATTAAATGAAGTTTTCAAAGCGCTGGACTTAACGTTTCCATTGTTGCGTGTGCGAGATTCAATCTTACTTCTGAAAGAAAAAGAAATGACAGAATTAGATAGTTTGAATCTTTCCGTTCCAGACTTAAAACGTGATTTGCATGAGCTTGTAAAAGAAATCGCCCTAGAAGATGTCGAAGTTGAGATCGAATTGAAAGATGAACTGCAACAACTTAACGGAATAAAAACGCAATTGGTTGAAAAAGCCGAGTCCATTAATAAAGGTTTAGTTGGAATGATTGCTGCAGAGTTTTCTAAAATGGAAAAATCTATCGAGAGAATTGAATCTAAACTAATCAAGGCAGAAAAAGCCAAACACGAAGTAAAAGCCAATAAAATCAAAAAATTACAAGCCAAGATTTATCCTAACGGAGGTTTTCAAGAGCGATACGAAAATTTTATCCCGTATATTTTGAATGATAACGACTTTATTTCAAAAATTGTGAATAATTTAACTGCGCAAGACCAACCTTTAATTCGTGTCTTAGAAATTTAAAAATCTATGAAAAAATTTGAACCGTCAGAATTAACACTAAATCAAGCAGGTAAAATCTATCATTTAAATATTGCAGCCGAAGATGTTGCGGATACTGTAATATTAGTGGGAGATCCTGATCGTGTAAAATTTGTAGGTACCTTTTTTGATTCCGTAAGGTTTGAAACTCAAAATCGTGAATTTTGCACCTTGACAGGAATATATAAAGGAAAAGAACTAACGGTAATGTCTACAGGTATTGGGACAGACAATATTGATATCGTGTTGAATGAACTGGATGCCGTGGTTAATATTGATTTTGAATCAAGAACTGAAAAGACCGAGCAAAAATCGTTAGACCTCATTCGTATTGGAACTTGTGGAGCCCTTCATGCAGATATAGAGCCCGGTGCACACATCATTTCGAAATATGCAATTGGTTTGGATGGAATGGCGCATTTTTATGAAATGCCTTATTCACAAGATGAAAAAGATGCATTAAATAACTTTTATGAAACAGTTAATTGGAATTCAAAATTAAACCCTCCATATATCAAAAAAAGCAATGATCGGCTTCGAAATTTGCTAAAAGAAGGGATGGAAGAAGGAGTTACAACCACCGCAAATGGATTTTATGGTCCTCAAGGAAGGGCAATTCGTATCCCTTTAAGCCTACCTGATTTTAAAGAAGATTTACGCCAATTTAAATGGCAAGGTTCTCGTGCTACAAACTTGGAAATGGAAACCTCAGGATTATATGCTCTTGCAGATGCATTGGGGCATAACGCTGTTACTGTCTGTTTAGTTTTAGCAAATCGATATAGCAATAAATTTGAGCCAAATTACAAGGATAAAATGGCCGATTTAATTCAACTAGTACTCAATAGATTAACAAAATAGCGTTAAAAAGATTTTGCTAATCAACAGGTTATGCCGCTTCTTCTAGCATACCTTTGTTTCGGTGAAATTTGTAGATCAAAATCAAAATACCAAAATAACTTCGTTAATTCGTTTGGCGGAAGATCCTGATCCCAGGGTGTTTCATCACGTGAAAGATGAATTAGTACGAATGGGTGATGGTGTGGTGCCAACGTTAGAACGCAGTTGGAGCAATCATGAAACGGATACGGATCACCGTGAGCGTATTTTAGAGATTATTCGACAAATACAAGTTAACGAGATTAAGGCTGATTTAGAAAAATGGCGTGGTTCAGCCAATCGAGACTTATTAAAAGGATCTTTGATTATAAGTAAATTTCAATTTCCAGATGTCGATTATGAGGTAGTAGATGCTGAGCTTGAAAAAATCAAACAAATGGTTTGGTTAGAGATTAATGAAGAACACACGGCGTTTGAAATAGTTAAAATATTTAATCACGTATTGTTTGATTTGTGTGGCTTTCAGTCTAGTGAAAATAATTTCTACACACCGCAAAACTCATTTATCAATACCGTTCTTGAATCTAAAAAAGGAAACCAATTGAGTCTTTCAATACTTTATTCAGTGATTGCTCAAAAATTACAAATTCCAATTTATGGAATTGATTTGCCCAATCACTTCGTTTTAGGTTTTATGGATGAATTTCAAACATTAAAGATGTTAGGTTTGGATCAGGATGAAAGAAATATTCTTTTTTACATTAATCCATTTAGTAAAGGTCGAATTTTTGATCAAAATGAAATTCAAAATTATCTTCGAAGTTTAAACCTGCCTTTAAAGGATAATTATTTTGAACCTTGTAGTAATTCTGAAATTTTAAAAAGAATGATTGGCAATTTGTCTTATGCTTATCAAAAAGTAGGGGAAACACAAAAAGTGAAAGATCTACAAGAAATAAGTTTGATATTAGGTTAATCAAGTTTTTTATTCGCTCAATTGTATAAAAAAAGGACACTAACTTTCGTCAGCATCCTTTTGCGATAATTATTAAATCTATAAGTAATAATTTTTAAGAGGCTAATGTTAATTGACTTCTCTATAGTTATTACATCTCAAGTTGACTTATCCCTTAAAAAAAAGTGCATAAAATTGTAAACAGTACATTTTGTTGATTTATAGGTAGTTTCCTCTGATTGTAAGGTTGCTTTTTTTGTAGTTAAAAAAAAGACCGTAAGCTGATAGAGTCAAATGACTTCAGTGGGAGCCATTAATTTTATCTATTCCATCTCCCAACGTTCAGATTGAAGAATGATATCCTGTATTTGATGCTGCAAACATTCCATTATTCTGTATACAGTCGTTAATTCATATTGAACGACATAAGCACTTTCTTTTATCAATTCACTTTTTTGATACAAATAGAGTAATTCTTTCAATCGTTCAATTGCTTTATTAATTTCAGAAGCATTGATAACGTCATTAAATGTTGTTTGTTCTTGCTGTTTTGTCATATCTCTCATTTTAATTTTGAAACCTCCGCACCTCGAATGATTGCAGATACAAGACATTTATAAGAAATACGATCCTGAAAGGATGGAGATTTTTTATAAATTGAATTTTAGTCTTGTTTCAAATAAGTGAGAGGTACTTTAGTTGAATAAATTAAATGATTGGCAAAACAATAAGGATTAACAGTAGTTGACTTGAAAATTGCCGATAATAATATATGCTTAACAGAAACTTGTGGGAATAAAAAAAGCACCACTTATAAAATAAGTAGTGCTTTTAGAGCGAGAGACGAGACTCGAACTCGCGACCCTCAGCTTGGAAGGCTGACGCTCTACCAACTGAGCTACTCTCGCATTTTGTCAGGATAAATCCTGGTTGGTAATTTGAACAATTAATGTTCGGTGCAAAGATATATTTTTTATTTAAAACACAATCTATTTATGATTGAATTGCAAGCTTTTTTTTATTCGTTAATTTTGTAGCCTATTAATAAATGCCAAATAAAAAGGTGTAATTGTATGTTATGGAGAATTTTAGAGAGCTTTTAATAAAAACCTATCAACAAACCAACCAATATGGAAAAATGCTTGGAATGGAGTTGACAAAGTTTGAGGAAGACGGAATTGCATATAAAATGGTTGTTAAACCTGAACATTTAGCGACACCAACAACAGCGCATGGAGGGTTAGTAGCAGGTTATATGGATGGAATTTTAGGGTTAGCGGCATTATATGTCTCCTCTGAAAATTCAAATTTAGTTTCAACAGTTGAATTTAAGATTAACTACATTTCTCCTGTGAGAATTGGGGATGTATTAATTGGAGAAGGAAAGGCAATATCTAAAGGAAAAAGAATTATTGTTACTGAAGGAAAAATAACCCAAGAAAGTACAGGTAAATTAGTGGCAATTGCTACTGGTACATTTAATGCTTATCCTTATCAAAAAGCTGGAATGAGTTTTTAGTAAAACCACTTTAATTATTAGGTCGAAAAATTGCAATTAGTTTTATATGAAACAGCGTGATGCATCACATAAAATATTTAACTTTGCAAAACAT
>CAKZON010000001.1 GCA_937136425.1 uncultured Crocinitomix sp. | reverse complement strand
CAACTCCTCCTCTTCCTCCTTTTCAAGGCCTTGACGAATCACTTCGTCATGCTCAGGTTTGCTTCCAAAAAGCACGAAGTCGCAATCTGGCCCTTCTTTAATAAATTCGATTGATTTAAAGTTCTCAACCATACTTTGATGCAAGGCTTCTTTATCTGCTTTTTGAATTGCCCTATTATTTCCGCGAAAAGTAAAACCAAAATCAAATGCAAGCCCTTCAATTAAATTAGGACCGAACAATTCAAAATCTTCTAATTTTCTAGTATTCATTTATTTTGAGCGATTGTTTTCTAAGCGTTTATTTTTCAAGGATTGACTTAATGGAGAGTAAATCTTTTTGATTGGCTTTTTTCATCATTTTTGCCATGAGCGGAGACATGAACTTAGAAAAACCGCTTGGTTGTCCGTTATTACGCAATCGCATTAAAGTAGTAGATTCATCCAACTCTTCTAAAACATAAGTAGTTTGCATTGGAAATGGACCTTGCGCTGTTTTCATCACTAAACGACTTTCGGTCAGCTCAACAAATTCATACGTGTATTCCAATTTTTTGCCCATAAACTGAGCTTTGAATGCAACAAGCGACCCAACCTGCAACGGTTTTTCTGACTTCCACTCAATTGCATTAATATTAACATACCACTCAGGTGCATTATCAGGATTAAAAGCATAGGCAGCAACCTTAGAAAAAGGACAATTAATCTTAATTTCGGTATTTACATCAACAGTTTTTGCCATATTAATATTGAATCAACGCGGGGTATATCTGTTCAAATATAAGCTAAATTTTAATCCTATATAGTTAGAAAAACAATTCCTTCTTCTTCAAATTGAAACCGATTATTCTTTATAAGTTGCTTTATAAGAGGTTGAGTTTTCACCCCAAATAAGAGTTGTGCTATCTCTAGTTATAGTCATATTTCCTTCTTCTGCAGACAAGGGATCATAATAGTGCTTTCCATCATTGTCAAACCCTTTTGAAACCAACTGAACCTCTCCACTACTCATTATATTTACTAAAGTATATCCATAAAATTCTGGATTTTTGCTTCCTCCATTTCCTGCAATTACTTGATAAGTTCCATGCCCCATAGGTTGATTTCTACTATAAGTATGCGCATGCGCTGACAACATTGCCATAACTGTATCTTCCATTAACTGTGCCCATAATTTTTCACTTTGCATAAACCCTGCATGAATCGTATCAAAATGCAAAGTAGTATCCAAATCAGATCGCGTATATGCCGGTTTATGTCCCATTACAAAAATATGATCAATCCTAGGGTCATTATGATACTCATCTGTTTTTGCCGTAATCCAATCATAAGCAATTAACCCTTCACGCCCATGTGCATATTCAGCACTTGGACCATTATATGTATCTGTATTCATCATAATAAATGCCACATTGCCACGAACAAAAGAAAAGGTCATTTGATTGTTAATGCTATCAGGCCCTGTTATAAAATCACGATCTGTAGGCATAAAGTCTTTCATATAATGCATCCAACGTTCGGTTGAACCTGCTAAAGGAAATTCAGAATGCAAGGTATCATCTGGATATTGTGCATAAGTTAACATTTCGTGATTTCCAGGCACTGCCACCACTTCAATAGCTGGTGTTGCACTCATTGGACCAGTTTGAGCGGTATCATTGTAAAGTTTCACCCAATGGTCTAGTTCGCTGTTCAAACGAAGCAGGTTTGTTTCTGCTAAAACAATGTCGCCTAGGAAAAAGAAAAGATCTGGTTGTCTTTCCAATTCCATTACTTCGTGCATCACACGTTTTAGCACATTAAGGTTAGCTGAAGAAGAGTCAGTTGCTGCCCAATTAGCAGTATCCTTTCTATCTATTCGATTACAGCCAACAAATGCAAAGCTCAATAAAACGGAATCCGTTAGGATTAAATCTGTGTTTAGTGCTGTTGAGTCACTTGAATCTGCTTCTGAGGTAGATTCTGCACCTCCACAACTTGCCAAAAATAAGGCCGTAATAATAAATATAGATAATTGCTTAAGTTTCATAGGTTAAAGTTTAGGTTTAAGAATTTTCAAGATAGAAATAATTCTTAAACGATATCCTCCTAAAATCGAACTTAATTGGCAATTATGTATAATAACTGTTCTTCTGTATTGAGTTTTAGCTCCAAATTAGAATCATAAAAAGTTACGATTTCATTAAGATTAACCATTATAAAATCTTCTGACGAAGTTGTGGTTTCTCCAGGCTGTATTGACCTTGTTATCCAAAAAGACTTTTCCTTACAATTTTTGATTGCTTTAAACTCGCCAGATGCCGGGTTATACTCATAGACTATTTCATAAACTTGGGTTCCTTCCAATTTATTAAGTGTAATGGTAGTTTCTCTTATTTGCTCTCCCACTACTTCTGTACTTCTATTTACATTATTAGAACTGTACAAACTATTTTTTGGGGCAGTGAAATAGCCATCATAACTCTTTTCTTCAAACGGAAACAACTCATAATTACCGCCAACAGTATTTACAATTTCCTCGATATGATCTGGAGAAACAAAGAGTCCATCATCATTAAATATTTGAACAAATGGAAATACACTTGGGCTTTCATTATTATCGAGAGTTGTTTTGGTAATGAAGCTACCCAATTTTGAAAAAACATAAGTTTTGCCTTGCTTTTTAAGCGCAAGATTTACTACTAGGTTTTCTGTTTCGCACGAAAAAAAGAAAAAGAATCCCATAGCCACACCCAATAGTGAAACCATTACTGTGCGCATTGCTCCTTTACCTCTATTAGTTTCCATTTTATAGTTTAACGAGGTATCAAGTTAGTTTAAAAATCTTACACCTACAAAATTTCATCTTTTAGAACGGTAAATTAAGTCTCTGAAAGTAGTTAGAAACCTAGTGATTTGAAAACTTATTCATTTTACGGTGAATAATTATGGTTTGGATCAACCTTACAATCTCTAACACAAAAACCAATACGATCATAGTCCAATATGCCGTTGAGCCATAAAGTCCTCCAAACAATTCGATTAAAAAGCCAAATGATAACATCATGAAAAGTATGCGCAATGAAAACTGCACATAATAGAGGACAAAAGCTTCTTTTTTACGAAGAATAAATAGCACCGCCGAAATTGCAAATGACGCAATGATGAGTAATCTGAAAATTGAGAATTCGCTATAACCTGTGCCAAACTCAAAGTAATATCGTACTTCTTGATAAGATCTTAGTAAAGAAACCCCATCAAGCAAAGCAAAAATTATTAGTGCATATTTATAGCGCGAGAATATTGAAAAAAAATCCTTTTCAAGTTCTGCGTCAACCAATTCATCTTCAGTCATTCACTCTTAATTTTTGAGAACAATAGCTATTTGCATAGGACGAATTTCTAAAACTAAAATGTTTTGATATTGAAACTTGCACCAACCTGAACATAAGGTGCTGTAAAACTAGTTTTAGTAAATTCTTTCGCTTTTCCGTCCAACTTCCAATATTTTCCAGAAACGTCAATAGCGTACCCGGCTTTAGCATTTAAACTAATTACGGGTAATGTTAAACGAAATTCAACATTTGGCTCTAAAGTAAAAACGTCATTTTTATAAATGGTTTGGTTCAAACCTTCTATTTGAATGATGTTAGGTGTTGCAGTGACATCTTGCGTTTCAATCAACTTCATTTGTCCATAAGCCATGTCAAAACCGATTGCCGCTAATACAAACCTTCCGCCAATAGGATAACTTGATCCCATTCCGAATTTATAACCTCTAAAATGGAAGCGATCTCCATTTGAAATTTCGGGATAATAGGTATAAGAGTATGTCACTCCAGCCTCGTAAGGAGCAAAGTAAGCTCCATGTGCAGAATAAGTGAGCATTTGGGTGTCAAAATTGCCATACCCCGCTCCAGACAATACATTATTTAACTTCGACATTTTATTGAAGTAGGTATATCCTATCCCCACTCCTAAGTGAAACTCCTCGATATAAGTATCCCAATCATAACTATAATAATCCACCTCATCTTTGCTTCCATTACAAATAATTACAAATGGCAAATTATTATAAAAACCAACAATTGAATGATCCCCATTTTTATAAGCTAAATCAATAATAAAGGATTCTTCAGTATCTGTAAATCGCTCATCTAAATCTAAACTATTTATAACATCTCTGTCAAAATCTCTCAAACCTCCATAAAAAATTGGAATAACCAATACTTGATTCTCCAACGACGGATGAATATCATTAATACGGTTAGCAATGGAATTCATATAATAGTCATAGCAACGGTCTGCATCTTGATCTTTGTGTAAATGGCATCTTCCAAACTGACCATAATATTTTGACTCCATATCTAAAGAATAGACACGTTCAAATTCCTCCGCCATAAAACGCTCTCTAATAATAGGTGATTTCACATCTCCACTTTTCTCTGTTGAATACCATTCGTGGCCAATTTCAAGGCTTTCAATAATTGAATAGAATATTGTACTATCAGCCCCTAAAACGGTTACTAATGAATCTCTATATTTATTTGCCCCATCTAAAATAGACTCTAACGATTCCCAGGCGCTCACTTGTCCAAAACCAAAAACAGCTTCCTCAGGATCAGAATAAAAAGCAGCAGGTCCAGAATTTTTATAATCAGAACTTGCTAAGGCTTGAATTTGCTCAAAAACTTCGCCGCCTTTGATGCTTTTATCAAGCGTATCAATCATTTCATTTAGTGCATAAAGAGAAAAACTTGGAAAACGTTCAATATCAATTCCGTGCACTTGAATTTTGTTTTCAGGCAATAAAGTATCGTTATACTTTCGCAGGTCTTTAACCATGTCATAAAATGGATCAAAAAACATGTCACGCAAATAATGTAAATGCGTGGTTTTGTCCTCTAAAACAATTTTATTAATGATGTAACTTAAACCAGGACTTTGCTCAAACACGAAATGTTTTACATTTTGCTCTTGATGCAAATACTTGAGCAATTTCATTTGAAACTGTGTATTGTATGTTGCATAAGTATGATTTTCTCCAGTAAAGTAAACTGAATAGTTATCCAATGTATCCCCAAACACTTCAAACTCTTTAAACGTGTCAACCGTTAAATCAATTGTTCCAGAACTTTCTTGTGCAATTGAAAACTGAGAAGTAATAAAGAAAATGCAAAATGCTATACTTGCTTTGAGGTTGATTCTTGTTTTATGTATCATTCGATTATTTAACGCCGCACTATTAATATTGTTCTTATATATGTCTTCAACCACCTATTGGTTACTCTTCTTCTTGAGAGTTGTCCGTTTTCTTCCGGTTTTCAATCATTACTTTAGAAATCGCTCTTACGCCTTCGGTGATTGACTTTAACTGAACAATATAATCATTATTTGGTTCATCTTTTCCAAGATTAGCGAGTGATTTATTGATATCTCCCATCTTACGAATGACTTGAACCATCTCTCCACTCGCATCTCCGTATCCTTTCAATTTTTGCATTTCAACAAATTCTTCCTTTATTACGCCCCAACGTTTTGCCTCATCATCAGTAATAACATTAATAAGCTCTTTTAGCTTTAATAAGTTGGCTTCAGCACCTGTTGTTAATGTTTGTGCTTCATTTTGATAATGTGACATGATGAGTGTATCTAGTTCCTTGTCGTTCATGAATGGATTGATCTTTTCTACCAACTTATTCATATCACGATAAGATCCTTGTAATTTAAATGCAGGTTCAGTTCGGTAACTATCCTCTTGTCCAGCAGATTCTATATACATTAAATTCACCGTTAAAAGTATGTCACGTAATTTAAGGCTCATTTTAAGTAGGGTATTAATGTCTTGCAACTCTTCAGAAGAATAAGAAGCTTTAAGCTCAACCTGTTCGATTGGCATGCCACCGGCAACATGAATTAAATTGTAAATATCATCTTTTCCTTTATCTGTTAAGGCGCCTAATACGGCATTAGAGGTTAAGCTATTTTCAATATAAGACAACTTAAATTCATCAGCACTATCGCCTAATATATCACCTAGATTATAGATATCTGCACGGTTTGAAAGCATATCAGGAACTCTGAACTTATCTCCACTTTCAGTGTATGGATTACCTGCCATTACTACAACAATTTTCTTTCCTCTAAAGTCGTAAGTTTTGGTGTTTCCTTTATATACTCCCTCAATTTTACGTTGACCATCACTCAAAGAAATGAACTTCTGCAAAAATTCAGGATTACAGTGCTGAATATCATCTAAATAAAGCATCACATTATCCCCCATTTCAAGCGCCAAGTTCAATTTTTCAACTTCTTCTCTTGAAGCAGCATTATCTGCGTCCAAAGGGTCTAGCGAAACGACATTATGACCTAAAGCGGGTCCGTTTATTTTCATGAATACCAATCCTAAACGACTTGCGATATATTCCATCAAGGTTGTTTTACCATAACCTGGAGGAGAAATGAGTAATAACATCCCCATTAAATCTGTCCGCTTAGTTGCGCCAGAAGCGCCAATTTGTTTAGCCAAATTATCTCCTATGATAGATAAATATACCTTATCAATTAGCTTATTTCTTACAAAGGAAGAGAGAACTCTTGGCATATATTCAGTTAGCCTAATTTCTTCTTTGAAGTTTTGTGTGAGCTCCTTTTTAACCTGATTGTAAGCTTTAAACCAAACTACTTCATTTTTATTGAAGCTAATTAGCTTTGTTACAAAATTATTATAGTTCAAATGATAAGTACTTTCTGCAATTACCTCATGTTCCCCTCTTAAACCTTCAACCGTTGCGGTGACGTTTGCAGGGCTATGATAAAATCGCTCATCATTATTCAATAATAAATAAAAGGCAGCTTCAGCAATTACGGTATCCGCAACAATTTTTTCTTTGGTTCTTAAAAACGCACTTAACCATAACTCTATCTGGTTAAATCGATCATCCCAATTTCCTTTATTTTGAAAAATTGCGGTGCTAAATGTTTTGTCTTTTCGTTGTGTTTTTAGAAATGATTTGAATTGATCTGTTAATTCTTTTGCTTGTTGTGAGTTAATGTATTTTTCATTTGTGCTTACCTCTTCCATAATGTAAGCTACCGCTCTGCTCCAATCTGCAGACATTGGCAACTTCTCAGAATTTGCCATCATTCGATCTAACAATTGCTCTTCTAAAAAATCATTTGCTGATTTATCTTGGAATACACTTTTCAGCATTCCAAAGGCTTTTAACTGATTTTGAATACGACTTTTCTCCTCCTCTTCAATGCAATATTCCCAAAACAGCAAGGCACTTACACGTTCGTTAGCTGAGAATTTCAACAATCCAATTGTTTCTTCCTTCCGAATCAATTCATTTAAAATAAGCATGGCATCATGGTCATGCACACCCTTTACATACCCCTCATTAAATCGCTTTGCAATTTGCTTTTGCAAATCAGCCAATTTCTCTTCTTCAGTTAATTGAATCCAATGCAACAAGCCCATTTCCGAAGAAAGAATATATTGGTATAATCCATATGCCAAAAACTCACCACGATAAACGTTTTTATTTTCAGAAATGATTCCTTGTGTCCAAACATTACGCGTTTCTTCTAATTTCTCATTTACAATTTTCTCATAGAAATTGGTTCCTGTTAAATGAAAGAAAAGCTCATCTCCTTTTAACACCGTAGTAACATCTAACTTTTGGGTATTTACCAAAAATTGATGATTTCCAAATTTAATTGTATTTCCGCCATCAACAAAAAGTTCATTTTTGTCTTTTAACTGGCGTATGGCGTCTTCCTTAACAGTTTTTAGCTTGCTTTGAATATCATCAGCCTTAATGGAGTCGTTTAACGCTATTAAGCTTTTGATTATATCACGAACCTTATCCACCATTAAATCTGATGCAAAATATCCGTTAATGTCTACTACATTATCAAACGTTGCCGCTCTGTTTTTTATTCCATTCAGAATTCTTTCTCCTGATGAATAAAGAGATTGTGCCTTTTTATTGCTTGCCTCAACTAAGGCTGTTTTTTTACTTTCAAATGCATTATATATCTCCTCTCGTTTTTCCTCTACCTGAATTAAATACTCTTCAAAATCCGAAAACTTGCCTTCTAACTCTTCAAGCTGTACAATTAACTTATTTAAATACTCTCCAGCTTTTTCAGGCGTATCAACAATGTCTATATAATTAATAAAACCTTGATTAATCAGTCGGATTTGAGCATTAAACTCTGCTTTACCCTCAACCAATAACAAAGCTTTACGCTTTTTACGCAATGCAGCATTAATCTGATTAAACTCAGAAAACAATGCTGTAATACTGTCTATAATTTGTGTTGTTTTGGTTGCATCTAAAATTTTCAAGTTAGAAACAATCTCAATCAACAATTCCAATTCTTTTGATAGATCCTCAATCTCTTTCTCCAAGTCGTTAGCAACGATTACTTTTTGCAAGGCCTCTAACTCACTCTCAATACTTGAAACTTTAGTACGATAAGGATCCAAAGCCTCTGGCTTCATTAAAAAGGTAACACAGTTTTCTGATGCATGATTAAACGCTTCAGAAATTTGTTCATTCAACGCTTTTACACGATTCATATCTACAAATCGTAAGCTTTCTAACCCAACAATTTCTCCTTTTGAGTGACGCAATTCTGCCAATAAATGAACACTATCATTTACTTGTGCAACACGCGTATTTTTAGCTTTGCTTAGCAATGCCTTTGCTCTTTTTTCAACTTCTTCAGTTTCCTCCTTCGCTGTTTTTTTAAGGCGTAATATTTTATCAAATTCGTCAATAGCGTTCGAGGCAGTTTTTTTAATCTCCTCCAACGGCTCATGAATATTAGAAGCCTCTTTATGCGACAACCAATGATAAGAGTCACTAACGTCTGTTGCTTTTTTTACAATGTCAATATAGAGGTTCGCAAATGAATCCTCCTTATAAATCAATGTCACTAGCTCTTGACACTCAGAAAGCGCTAGTACAATTTCTTTGTTACCAACTTTAAACAAATACCCATTTTTATCTCCTTCAACCTGCATGATGTTTTGAGAGTAGGCAGTTTGCCAAATTTCAATTACGTGGTGCTTCTGAGGCTCTTCCTCGGCCTTGAATAGTGCCAATTCTCCATCTTGAAACAATGTAAACCCATTGCAAACTATTGGTGTATCCACCTTTTGAGTAATGATGTTGTATGAAAGCAAAAAGTAAGTACCAGAATCACGATTATAAAAGACGTACAAATAATCCTCACCATTTGTGGCTTGAACCCTCTTTTCAAAAAGCATTCCCTCCAACTGGTTGTCAAATAATTTAAATTCTCCTGTATTGATATAATATCCTTTCGGGAAAATAATCCCTTGGTCATTTGGCAAAAGAATACAAGCATCTGCAATTGCATCCACACGATAAGCCTCTTGAACCTTGTGGTTATAAATTAAGTAACGGTAATCATCCTCCTGATAAGGACGAATTTTCAAGACGATTATATTGCCGACTCTTGCATAATAAATGTCAGCATCATCTAATGTTTGGTCTTTATTCTTTACCTCCTCTGCATAAATCCCCTTCCCCGTATCTGTATTGTTTTCAACCTTTAGTGTTAAATCGCCTTCAATGGTCTCAACAAAAACAATATCTTCAATTGAAATGTGTGGATGTTTACCCGTTACATGATGCTCTCGTCCAACCTTTGTCCAAGAAAACTGATGCTGATTAGGGTATTTATATTCATGCTCAGAACGGTTTCCTTCATAAACGAATTTTCCATCCTGATTAATCCATTTAAACGTCTTTACATCTGTTACACTTTTTCCAATTCGGAAAACCATGTGTAAATGTGGTCCAATTTGCATGAACTTTACAAAAACGGTGTGTCGGTAATATTTGTAAAGGTTTGCGAAATCCATTAAGAAGGTCTCATCTTGGAAAACATCTAAATTATCTTCCGTAAAGACATGCTCTTTTTGATCAAATTGATACACAGCGAAAACATCTTGAATAAATGTTTCCGATTTTAATCCGATATGCACGTTATACCCAAATAAGAATCGATTATTACCAATCGATATAATATCTCGTGGTTGACAATTATTTATGGTGTTAATGCGCTCAGTAGAAATCAATTTTGTTTCAATCGAACCAAAAATATCTTTTCGATCGGTGTTCAACTTTAACATTCTATCGCGTAAAGTTTCACCGTTCTTGGTTAAACGTTTACGAATAATGTCATAGGCCCCTCCTTCTAATTGGACTTCTTCGTTTCCTTCTGGTATGTTATTTTCTTTTTCAGCCATTTAAGTTGGCGATTATTTTAAGTTAATACCTCTTCGTTCTAGATAAGATCTTAGTTTCAACTAGACCTTGAACTGACATTTGTGATCGCGAATAATTCGCCTAGTCGTCTTAATTGATTATCCAACTCCAACAAAGAATATATCTTTCTCAGCATACAGCCATACAATTAACTGTAATTAAGTTTCCTCCCTTTAAATTGGAGTTGGATAACAATTAAGTTTCAACTATCGCGGGCTCTAATATGAACCTATTGATAATTGTAAATTGTTCTTTGTGAATTATCAAAGTCCAATACTATCAGCATTGCTATCTGCAATTCCGATTTGTTCAGCAAGCTTCAAGAGCTGTCCTAAAATTCCACGACGATTTCCATCATTCGTTCCAGACATCATTTTAGCAATTAGCGCACTAATAGTCAAATTCTTCACATCCTCACTTTTGATATTACTATCTTTTAATAAAGTCTTGAATTTATCTAAGAATGTTTCTCCTTCAACGTGCAATAATTGGTTTTTCACCTCTGACAATAAATCAGAATTATCTACCAATCGGTCAATACGTTTACCTTTTGTAATTGATGCAGTAATTTTATCAAAGAATTCTTGCTCACCACCAACAATATCAATTTTTGCAGATTTTAATGCTTCTGCCAATACCATTGCTTGCGAATCTGCAATTTCCTTTTGAATACTAATCTCAGCCAATTCAATTTGCATGTCTTTTTCTAACTTCAATTTGAATTCTTCGTGATCTTTACCAACACCATCTAATTGCTTCATAGCATCCGCTTTTTGGTGGATACCTTCTGCTTCAACTTTGAACTTCTCAGCTGCTACTTTCGCTTCAGCCAATCCTTTTGCTTCTTCCGAAACTGCTTTAGCAGCAATTACATCTGCCTCAGCTAAACCTTGACCTTTATCAACATCTGCTTTTGCCTCTCCCAATTTCAATTCAGCAGAAGCTTGCGCTTGCCCTTTCATTTCAATTGCTTTAGCTTCGGCCTCAGCTTTCATCTCCATTACTTGAGCTGCAGCTTCTCCTTCTTTCTCATGTGCGGCAGCTTTCGCCTCCATCACTTGAGCTTCAGCAATCCCCGTAGCTGCATGTTCTGCTGCGTGCGCATCTGCCAACACTTTAATAGCTTCAGCTTTTTGAGCGGCACTTTGTTGCTCGGCTTCAGCATCAATCAACATTTGCTTCGCTTTAAATTCAGCAGCGTGTTTATCAGCCTCAGCTGATTTAATTTTTTGAACCAATTGCTCTTCTGCTAATTCCTCAGCTTTAGTAATTGCTACTTTCTTAGAACGGTCGGCTTCAGCAAATGCTTTGGTATCATTGATTCGCTCTTCTTCATCTACAACTGTTTTTTCGATTACCACACGCTCACGAATAACCTCTTGTATGTTTTTCTTTTCAACCTCAATTGATTTTTCTTTCTCAATTTGTGCCAACGTCACTACTCTTTCCTTCTCTGTACGTTCCAAATCACGCTCTTTCTCTACACGCTCCGTTTCAATTGCCTCCGTCTTTTCTTTATTCTTAGCCGCAACAATAATTTGGCGTTGTTTGTTTTCCTCAGCAACCATCACTTCCTCTTCACGTGCAATTCTGGCATATTCAGACTTTTTCAACTCCTCTTCGTTCACCTTAGCAATTTCTGCTGCCTCACGCGCTTGAATATTAGCAACCTCACGTTTTTTCTTTTCTTCCTTCTCTGCCAATTGACGCTCCATCTCTAAAATAGCCTCACGTGCATCAACATCCTGTTGCGTAATTGTTTTTTGCTCTTCACGCTTAATAAAATTCGCTTTGATTTTTTGTGTTGCGGTTAATTCAGTAATCTTTTTGATACCTTCCGAATCTAAAATATTTGCTTCATCTAATAAATTCAGTGGAGTTTGCTCTAAATAATCAATTGCTGCATCATCCAATAAATAGCCATTTAAATCACGACCAATCATACGTTTAATTTCATCTCGGAAATCTTCACGTTTATTGTACAAGTCAACAAAATCAAATTGTTTACCGACAGTTTTTAATGCTTCCGAGAACTTGGCATCAAATAGTTGTACCATAGCCTCTTTAGATGATGCTCTTTTACAACCAACAGCTTCGGCCACTGCTTTAACATCTTCTGACTGTTTGTTGACTTTAACGAAAAAAGTTACTTTAATATCTGCACGCATATTGTCGTTACAGATCAAACCATCCTTACCAATTCTGGCAATTTCAATCGTTTTCAAAGAGATATCCATTATCTCCAGTTTGTGTATTACAGGAACGACAAACATTCCATTAAAGCTCACTTTAGTTCCACCTAGACCGGTTTTAACTAAAGCTTGTCCTTGTTCTGCTTTGCGATAAAATCTAGAAATTAGAATTATTATCCCAAAAAGAACGATTAAAGGAACACCAATCATGATGAATCCCTGACTACTAAAAAATTCTCCTGCGCTCATAGTTTTGTTATTATTAATTATAAGGTTCTACTAAATATATTTTATTGTCATTATCTGATTTAGAAATGATCAATATCTTTTGTCCTTTTACCAGTACTAAATCCTTGGTAGCTGGTAAAATAAAAATTTTGATGTGAGAGCCATCATGCACCACTTCGGCTTCTCCTGGGACTTGCCCCTTATTCGAGTAAAGTACTTCTCCAATTTGACCTATTGCATTCTTTAATCCTTCACTTTTTTCTAAAGCATCAAATACTTTAACCAAAGGATATGTGAGTGGTTTTGCGATTATCAATGCACCTATTAAAGCAACAACAAATACTAATGAACCAATTAAAAAGGATTCTATTCCGAACAAAAAATTGATTGTTGTTGTTCCAAACCAAGCTATTAAACCATTGATTGATAACCATACCATAAAGGGAACTCGACCTAAATTGAAAAAGTACAGCACCTTGTTCATCCATGCAACCCCCGCTTCAGTTCCACCAGTCATGTCAATATCAGCATCTGCTTCCACATCAATATCAATATCCACATCTATGAAATCCATGTCTATTGCTCCGAGCATCACAATCAACCAATACAAGACACAAAAGCATAGTATAAATGTTGCAATTAAGTTTGGTGAGCTAAAAATAAAATGAAAAAATTCAGACATTAATGTAGGTTAGGTTATGGGTAAAAAAAGGGCTGTCTCCTATCTATTTTGGAATTCAAAAAAGAGGTTGAGACAGCCTAATACTATAGGTTCTCTTTGGGAAAGAAATAGGGTTTAATTAAGCGTCTCCGCCCATTCCCATTTTTGCTTTCAATGCAGCAAGGCTATCTGAAGCTTTTACTTCTGCCGAACCTGAATCTAAAGCTTTATCAATCTCCATGTCAATTGAAGTGTTTTCTCCAGCAATCTCAGCATAAGACTCTGCTAATGCTTCTTCTTGATCAACTTTCTCCTTCATTCTTTCTAACATAGAAACTGTACTAGTAGAATCGATATCAGCTAACTGCTTGTTAATATTTTTAGTTGCTTTAGACACTTTAGCTCTCGCTTTCAATGTTTTCAATTCAACCTCATATTTCTTAACGTTAGAACGTAAGTTTTTGATGTTAGCGTCAAGTTTTGCAACGTTTCCTTCAAATTTCTCTTGGTTCTTTCTGTTTGTAGCCGCGTTATTCATGAGCGCTTCTTTTTGAACTAAGCACTCACTCGCTAAACGATCAGCCTCTTCCATTGTAATTTCGCCTTTTTCAGCACGCTTCAATAAAAGGATTGCTTTCTTCTCGTAATCTTTTGCTTTCTCAGTATCCGCATCAGCATCATTTCTTGCTCTAATAGCTAAAGCCTTAACTTCTGCCAATGCTTCTAATGCTTTTCCTAAATCTCCTTTTAAATCACGGATTCCTTGCTCTGTCATTTTAATTGGATCCTCTAACTTATCAACCAACGAGTTAGCTTCTGCAGAACCAATTCTAAATAATCTTCTAAATATGTTCATTTCTTTATTTTTTTAATTCTTTAATTTATTTGTTAGTTCTTTGAGTAAGTGATAATTTCATCTGTATACTCGCTTAATAAAAGACTTAATGAGGTTAAAGAACCTTCTAATTCGTTCAAGTCTAAGCTTTCCACCTGCAAAGTATCCCTAAAGATTACTTTGGTTCCTTCTTCATCCATCACAAATGCACCATGCACTATGTCTCTATTTTTTACTAACAATGCCTTAGCCACTTCTCCAACATTAGCTGTTAAATCAAAAAGGTACTGTTCGATTATCAAAATTGGGTCAGCTATTCCAATTAAAACATTTTGAATTCCGTCCTCTAAAGACTCGATAATAAACACTTCATTCTCTTTATCTTCTTTTACTATTGAATAGTCTAATTCTAATAGATAATCTTTTACTTTATCAAAGTGACTCATAATTACTTGCTATTAATTTCATTTTTTTTTGTTCAACCAAATATATACAATTTCTTCAATTTTTTCTTTTCGTAATCCAGATTAAATTATGGTGGAAAATAATTTAATGCTGAATGGCTATTTTTTGTTAAATTCATCTGCTTATATTTACTGTTTAATTATCATTCATCTAAAATGAGACACGCATTAATTTGGATTTAAATCTATCCCTAAGTGTTTACAATTTAGATTGGTTTTATTTAATTGTTTGGCTAATATACTACTTAATTTAGATATTTGCTAATAAAATTAGTTTTATTTTTATGAAAAAGACAATTCTTGCTAAAAACATTAAGAAATTGAGGCTTTTTAAAAGCATGAATCAAACGGAATTTGCAGAGTTGTTTGATTTGAAGAGATCAAGCATAGGAGCCTATGAAGAAGGGCGCGCAGAGCCTAAACTAGAGGCTTTGATTAAAATTTCCAATTATTTTGATTTAACAATTGATGATATTGTTAAAGGAGAATTAACAGTAAACAAGATAGCTGGATTTGAATTACCTGCTGTTGATACTAATGATATTAGTAATTTGAATGATAAAGTAGACAGCATTTACCGAAGAATTGATTTAATTGACAAAAAATTGAGCCAATTCAGCAAAGACAAGAATAAATGAATTTAAAAGAAGAAGTAATTGGCCTAATTGATGATTCGGCCGAAGATAATTTTTTAACTAAGGCTGAAAAAAATCAAATTAAGGCGGCCTTGCAATCTTTATCGCCTGACAAAAGAATTAGCGACTTATTGAGAAGTGAGCTTTTTAAAATTGCCCGTAATCAAATAAACGCCGAAAACTATATGGAAGTTTTGGTTTGGACTGAAAAGGTTAACAAACTCATTCTTTCTGCTAATAAAGTTGAAGTACAACAAGAAAGTGTTTACTTTTCTCCAGGAGAAGAATGCTTACAAGCTATTTTAAGTAATATTCGTCAAGCCCGCAATAAAATTAGAATTTGTTTATTTACAATAAGTGACGATAGAATTGCTGAAGAACTCATATCTAAAAAGCGCCAAGGCGTTAGCATCAAAATCATTACCGATAATGATAAGATGTTTGACAGAGGATCTGACATTGAAAAACTTCACCGAGCAGGAATACCTATTAGAGTAGATGAAACTGACAACCATATGCACCACAAATTTGCATTATTTGATAGTGATATTACTTTAACAGGAAGCTATAATTGGACAAGAAGCGCCGAGCGTTACAATCATGAAAACATTTTGATTACAGACTCCAATAAAGTACTGCGCCAATTCAACAAGGAATTTGATAGCCTTTGGGATGAATTTCCTGATTTACATCTTTAAATTAAGTTTGAGATTGTAATGAAGAAAGTTTGGAAGCACGGTTCCACTATTCTACTGATTGTTATTATTGCGATTCTTCTTGTACCTAGTTGGCGCGTGAGTTTTCAAGGATGGTTTCAGGGAATTTTTATGTCTGACATGGTTTTCGAAGAAAACACAGCGGAAGAAATTCCTTATGAAGTAAGTAATTGGGAAATTCAAGAAATCAATGGACAATCAAAACTATTTGGTCAATTAATTGACCGTCCAATTATCCTATCCTTTTGGGCTACATGGTGCCCACCTTGTCGATCAGAACTAAAAGAGCTCAATAAACTGAGTGAAAAATATGGTGATGCAGTGAGAATCATATCTGTTAGTGAAGAGTCGATTGAAACAATTAAAAAATCGGGGCTAAACGATTCTTACGACTTTTTGTATTCCACTAATTTATATCCTGGGTTCTTTAACATAACAACCTACCCCACCCTTTGTATTGTTGATTCAGAAGGAAAATTAATCTTTAAACATAGCGGATCTGGTGGGCTCAATAATGAAAAAAACTACCAATTTATTCAAGGTTTAATTGAAAAACCATAGTTTTGTCCAGCTTAAATAAGAATTTGATATTTGCAATTGTAGACATAGAAACCACTGGAGATAAACCTGTAAATTTCAAAATAATTGAAATTGCTATCATTCTTCATGACGGTGAAAAGGAACTAGACACTTATCATACATTTGTAAATCCTGAGCAAAAAATTTCCCCCTTTATATCAAGATTAACTGGCATTACAGATGCTGATGTTTATGAAGCACCCAAGTTTTACGAAGTTGCTAAAGACATTGTTGAATTTACAAAGGACACCATATTTGTTGCACATAATGTAAGCTTTGATTACAGTGTGATGCGGAGAGAGTATAGACGCCTAGGATATGATTATCGTCTGGACCATATGTGTACCATTCAATCCGCTAGAATTTTGTTACCAGGTCATGAATCGTACGGATTGAAAAACATTACCCGCGATTTAAATATTGATTTGGGCAATCATCACCGAGCGATTGATGACACACGAGCAACAGCTAAATTGTTTCACATACTTTATGATAAGGCTAAAGGCAATCTCGCTACATTTATAAAAAGAGAGATTGACCCGGCGGTATTACATCCTAATCTGGATATCAATGCCTTGGATGAAATTCCGAACAAAATTGGTGTTTATAAATTTTACGATTCTGATAAAAGTTTGATTTATATTGGCAAAAGTATTCACGTTAAAAAACGGATTGAACAGCATTTTAAGAATACAAAAACACCAAAGGCCATTGAAATGCGAGAGCGAATTGCTTTTATAGATCACTTTTTAACAGGAAGTGAACTTATTGCATTATTGCGAGAGTCTGAAGAAATTAAAAATCATCAACCCGTATACAATAGAGCGCAAAAAAACACACAGTTTTCTCATGGGCTTTACATGCATACTGACCAAAATGGCTACCATCATTTACACGTAAAAAAGAATACATTAACAGAAAAGCCTTTAGTCACTTTTACCTCATTGGCAAGTGCAAAAAAATATTTAGAGTTTTGGATGGATGAATTTGGTTTATGCCAAAAACTTTGTCACTTACACAAATCGACAAGTGCATGCTTCAATTATTCTATAAAAAAATGTGATGGTGCTTGCATTGGTTTAGAATCTGTAGAAACATATAATTTAAAAGTTGCTGAATTAACTGAGAACTTAAATTTTAAAGGAGAAAGTTTTTTAATTATAGATAAAGGCCGCAAATCGAACGAATATAGTTTTGTTTCCATAAAAGAGGGGCAATACGAAGGATATGGTTATATTCACAGGTATATGCTTAAACGCAACACTGAAAATTTCAAGAAATTCTTGACCAAACAAGAAAGTAATAGAGATTTTCAATCCATTATAAAAATGCAATTGCATAAAGACAAAAAATTGGAAATATATCCTGTTTAAATGAGTAAAAGCAATAAAAAAGCTCGCCCATTAAGACCTTGGCAAAAAAAATTGCATGAGGTAATTTTTGAGGCAGATACGCTCTCGGGAAAATTGTTTGACCTTATTTTATTAGGTGCAATTTTATTGAGTGTTATTGTTGTAATGCTCGAAAGTGTTGATGAGTACAATGAAAAATTTGGAGCCGTATTCACTTTAATAGAATGGGGACTTACGATTTTGTTTTCTATTGAATACATTGTACGAATTATTAGTATTCGGAAACCATTTTCTTACATTTTTTCATTTTACGGAATTATTGATTTATTGTCAATCGTTCCTACCTATATTGGGCTACTACCGCTAGGAACGGATGCCAGTTCACTCACAGTTATTAGATCATTAAGACTATTGCGTGTTTTTAGAATATTGAAACTTGGTAAGTATTTAAAGGAGGCCAAAACTCTTTCAAAAGCACTAATTGCTTCAAAAAGCAAGATTATTGTATTTCTTGGAGCGATTCTTACCGTAGTAACTATCCTAGGAACAGTAATGTATTTAGTTGAAACACCTGAGGATGGGTTTACCAGTATTCCGCGCAGTATTTATTGGGCAATTGTTACGTTAACAACGGTGGGATATGGCGATATTTATCCTGTTACGGCCTTGGGACAATTTATCGCATCTATTGTAATGATTATGGGTTATGCAATAATTGCTGTACCAACGGGAATTGTTACTAATGAACTCATTAAGGTTGATAAGGATGAGAACATATCAACCAAAGCTTGCGAAAGTTGCTCTAAAGAAGGACACGATAAAGATGCAATTCATTGCAAATATTGCGGCGAAAAATTAGAGAGTTAACCCCCTCGCATTCATATTATTTATACTCTTATAACAACTAATTAACCGCAGTATTTTTATTAAATGGTTGGGGTAATTACCACAATCTGTCAATTCTAAACAAAAAGTCTCTAATCCGGCAAACATTTTAGGCTTACAAGATGAAATAAAAAACAGTTGTTGCAAAGGTTTGTTTTAAATAAAACATTTCAACAAATTTTACTCAACACTAAAACGTAATCCTCTATAAATAAAGGGACACAGAGTTAAAAACGAATGGCAATAAATGTTTTTAACAACCTTAAAATTCATGCTACACATCACTAAAACCGTTAATAACATCTTAATAAGTCTGCCTTTTTTTCTTTGCCTTACCAGTATAATAGTGTATTTTTGTTAGTCTAAAACGGAAAAAATATAACCGAATGAATAATTACGGAACAAGAGCAGAAAATGCATCATTAGAATCAATCGGATTAACAAATCTAGGAAATTGCTTCTGGAATCTCACTCCCCCGGAATTAGTGGAGGAAACAATTGTACAAGGCGAAGGTATCTTAACAGACACAGGAGCAGTTGCAATTGAGACGGGTGAATTCACAGGACGATCTCCACAAGATAGATTTATTGTGAGCGATTCTAAAACAGAAGATGCAGTGTGGTGGGGAGATATTAATAAGCGATTTGACGCAGACAAATTTCAGGCGTTATACAACAGAATGAAAGCTTATTTGAATGGCAGAGATCTTTACGTTAGAGATGCATACGCATGTGCTGACGACGATTATAGATTAAACATTCGTGTTGTTACTGAAAAGCCTTGGTCAAATATGTTTGCTTATAACATGTTTTTAAGACCTACAGCTGAAGAGGTTCAAAACTTTAATCCAGAGTGGCATATTGTATGTGCTCCTGAATTTATGGCTGACCCAATAATTGATGGTACAAGACAACATAACTTTGCTATTATCAACTTTACAGATAAAATGATCATTATTGGTGGAACTGGTTATACTGGTGAAATCAAAAAAGGAATTTTCTCAGTTTTGAACTTTGTATTACCACATGAAAAAAATGTGCTTTCAATGCACTGTTCAGCTAATGTTGGTGAATCAGGAGATGCAGCAGTATTCTTTGGTTTATCAGGAACTGGAAAAACAACTTTATCATCTGACGAAAACAGACGTTTAATTGGAGATGATGAACATGGTTGGTCTGATAATGGTGTATTCAACTTTGAAGGAGGATGTTACGCTAAAACAATTGATTTATCTGCAGAAAAAGAACCACAAATTTATAAAGCAATTAAGTTTGGTGCTATTTTAGAAAATATTGGGTTTGAAGATGATACTTCTACTCCAGATTATTCTGATTGTGAGATTACTCAAAATACGAGAGTGTCTTACCCAATTCACCATATTGATAATATCATGGTTCCTTCGAAAGGTGGAATTCCAAAAAACATTTTCTTTTTAACAGCTGACGCATTTGGTGTGTTACCTCCAATTTCAAAATTAACTGCTGGACAAGCAATGTATCACTTCATTTCTGGTTATACAGCAAAGGTTGCAGGAACTGAAGCAGGAGTAACTGAGCCACAAACTGTCTTCTCGGCTTGTTTTGGAGCTCCATTCTTACCATTACACCCAACAAAATATGCAGAAATGTTAGGGAACAAAATGGAAGAAAATGACGTAAATGTTTGGTTAATCAACACTGGATGGTCTGGTGGAGAGTATGGTGTAGGTGAGCGAATTAGCTTAAAATACACTCGTGCAATGATTACCTCTGCATTAGAAGGAAAATTAGATAACGTTGAATTTACTAATCACGAAATTTTTGGATTAGCAATGCCAACAACTTGCGAGAATGTTCCTGAAAATATTCTAAACCCAAAAAACACTTGGGAAGATAAAAATGGATATGACGAAAAAGCGAATCATTTAGCAAATGAGTTTAACAAAAACTTTGAGCAATTTGCTGACAACGCAAATGCTGATATTTTAGCTGCAGCTCCTAAAGCAAAAGCTACTGTATAGTTTTATATAGAATTGTAATAAATAAAAAGTCCCGTGCGCAATTTGTGTACGGGATTTTTTATTCTCTCTAAAATTGACTTCTTATCGATATGCTTTAACAAGATTCCCTTCGGTATAAAGCCTTTGAATTTCCTTTTTTTCGTAGATCGCAAAGAAATTAAGATCAAACTCATGCGACAATATTTGATTTCGTTTTGGAATTGCATCTGAAAACAAATACAGATAATTTCTTAAAAACAAATGCTCTTCCGAGACGCTATCAATTCGCATTGGAGCAAATAACCCCTCTTCCTCAAAAACATAAACAACTCCAACCTTAGGATCGTTAACCAACTTCTCGGTATCATCACCTTTCAAAAAATAGACTAAAATCCATCCACCTAGCAAAATACTAATGATAAGAATTGAACGGTTATTTTTAGTGATGAATTCGCGAAACATACGCTATTTATACTTTTGTTGTTGCACTGACAGTCAAGAAAATTTTGCAGAAAGAACCTTTTATACCTTAACAGCCATAACGCAAATATCATCAATTTGCTCCACATCACGCATCCAATTTCGCAATGTTTTTTGTAAATGACTTTTTTGTTCGGTTAAAGGACTGTTGGCCCCTTTCAATATCATTTCCCTGAATGGTTTATATTTAAACTTTTTACCATTTGGCCCACCAAACTGATCAGCGTATCCATCTGTAAACAAATAAACAATATCTCCAGGAGATAAATTGAAGCTTTTACACTCAAACGGATGTTGTTTTACAAACAAGCCCACTGGTTGTTTGCAAGCTTTAGCTATTGAAATACTCTCCGTTTCTTTAGAGTAAACATATATTGGATTATTAGCACCTGAAAACTGCAATTTATTCGTCTTCAAATTGAGTCTACAAAGTGCTATATCCATTCCATCCTTCATATCTGCCCCTTCACCTTTCCCTAGTCGCTTAATAATCATTTCGCGCACGGTATCCAAAATCTCACCAGTGTCTCGTAATTGCATTACATCTACTGCACGATTGAGTGCATTGGAGCATAACAAACTCAATATTGCTCCTGGCACACCA